>JAEUGY010000076.1 GCA_016794625.1 Opitutaceae bacterium | reverse complement strand
GGCGGGATGGACGGGACTCGAACCCGCGACCTTCTGCGTGACAGGCAGACGCTCTAACCAGCTGAGCTACCACCCCGAAATTGGGAAAGAGCGCGGACGTTAGGTTCGTGGGTACCTGAGTCAAGAGCTGTTTTGGAAAGATCGGGGCGCATTCGCTCTGATTGGAGATAACTCCATTGAAGTAAGGTACTAGCGTTAAATCCGGTGCGAATCCGGGCCGGCTCGGGGTCGCACCGGCCGGGCAGCGGTGATCCCTTGGAATCAGCGCGCGGGGCTCAGGGTGGCTCCCCTCGGGTGATCGGAACCGGCCAGGTCCACAAAGCGCTCGAGCACGGCGATGGCTTGGGCGGGTCCGTTTTCGCTGGCGAGGTGCTGGCGGACGCGGAGGGCACTGGTGGCGTGCTGGGGCGCGGCGAGGAGGCGATCGAGCGCGGCAGCGAGGTGTTCGGGCCAGCGGCGTTTGGAGAGGCGGAATCCGCAGCCGAGACGTTCGACCTCGCCGCCGAAAAAGGTCTGGTCGCCGATGTGGGGAACCACGATCTGGGGTACTCCCGCATGCAGGGCGCTGGCGGTGGTGCCGGCGCCGCCATGATGTATCACGGCCGAGGCGTGACGAAACAGCTGGTCGTGCGATACCTTGCCGATGACGCGAATTTGACTGCCGTCACCGAGCGCTGGAAACTGGGCCCAGCCGCGCTGGACGATGATCTTGCGATCGCGGGGCCAGGCGCGCACGAAGCGCTCCATGGTTTCGCCGGGATTGTCATAGACCATGCTGCCAAAGGTGAGCACGGGAACCTGTTCACCGCGCGTGAAGGCTCGAAGTTCGGTTTCGAGGGAGGCACTCTCGGGCGCCTGCCAGCGACAATACCCGGTGAAATGAAAGCGCGGGTCGATCTCCGCGTGTACAGGCTTGAGCAGATCGGACACCCCTACCAGCACGCAGTCGGCGGGTTTGGAGAAAAAGTTGCGGACTTTGGGCAGGCGCGCCTGTCGCAGCGGCTCGGCGACGGCCGAGTTGATCACGCGGTCAACCACGGCATTGGCGGATTTCCACAACCATCGGTTCCACGCGCGTCGCACGGTCCGACCCAGCCAGGCGGGCGAAGGCAGGTTCTCCGGTGGATAATCCGGTGAGGGAATGACGTGGGGAGCGAACGCAAAGGTCGCGAAGGGAACGCCGCGGCGGTCCGCCAGCCCCTTGTTCATGGGGAAGAGGTAGCTGGAAACGAGGACATCGGCGTCGGCGAGGGCGGCGTCCATGCGGATGAGCATCTCCGGAATGTGCGCGCGTGCGCCCACATAGAGCTCGCGGAGCTGGTAGATCGGCGTGCGGATTTTTTGGAGACGACCCATCCAGTAGCTCAGGTCCGCCTGTTCCCAGTTGGGACAGAGCGGATAGAACTCAACTCCTGCCGCCTGCACCTCGTCCCGGTAGTGCGGGATGGTCGCGAAGCGCACGGAGTGTCCGGCGCGCTGCAGCGCGACTGCGAGGCCGATCAGCGGGTAGATGTCGCCCGTTGAACCGTGTGACGTGAGGATGACACGCATGCATGGGGCATGTCAGACCGGGTCGCCGGGGGCGAGCGGAGCGATGTTACGATTGGGAGACGAAGCGGAGCGGGGGAGGGAGGAACGCTGAACGCGGAACGCTCAACTTCTAACGCTGAAGGGGTTCGGACCGACCGGATGGAGACTCGGGGGGAGCCCGAAGGCACCGACGGGAAGAGAGAGGAGGGAACGCTGAACGCGGAACGCTCCACTTTTAACGCTGAAGTGCGGATCGCCCGCCTAGTGGCGGGACTCGGAGGGGGTGGTGGGGGCGGGGGCTCGGGTGTCGCCCGGCCCGAGTTTGCGGCGGAAGAGGGCGACGGCCATGCCCATCGTCAGGTGGGCGAGTTCGGGGTCGTAGCGGTAGCCTTCGTCGCGCAGGAAGGCGTGGGCACCGTTGAATTCATGCCAGGTGAAGTGGGTGCCGGCGGAGGCCAGAGCGGCGTAGACCTTGGCGCGCCCCTCGCCCGGAACATGGGGATCCTGGCGGCCGTAGATCATCATGAGTTCACCGCGGATCTCGCCCACCCGATCGAGCGAGTTGTCCTGCATCCCTTTCCCCAGGCCGCGCTTGTGGATGTCGGTGGCGTAGAAGCAGACCGACGCGGAGACCTCCGGGTTCATCGCGGCGCGGAAGGCGAGGTGCCCACCGATGCAGATGCCGAGCACGCCGACGTGGCCGGTGCCTTGGGGATGTTGGCGGAGGTAGGCGATGACCGCTCGGGCATCGTCGTCGTAGCTGGCTAGTTCTTTGGTGGTTTTGAGGGCGTTGCCTTGGTCGGCGCCGGCCTGATCGTAGGCGAGAACCGACCCGGGCGGGAGAAATTCGTGGTAGATTTCCGGCACCGCGACGATGAAACCGTGGCCGGCAAGAAAGGCGGCGGTGCGCCGGATCGGTGCAGTGACCTGAAAAATCTCCGAGAAGAGGAGGATTCCCGGGTAGTTTCCGGGGGCCGTCGGGGCGTAGACGTAGGTCCGCATGGGACCTTTGGGGGTGGGCAGATCGACCGGTTGGGCTTCGGCGAGGGTCATGACAGGTGGCGAAGGTTGAAAAACGCGCTAGTCATGCCGGTGCCACTCGGGCATGACAAAACGATTCGTCCCATGGCCTTCTATTCACCTCACCCGGATCGCTACTCGACCACCCCCTATGCGCGCTGCGGACGCTCGGGACTGCTGCTCCCCCGGCTCTCGCTCGGGCTCTGGCATAACTTTGGAGGCGTCGACACCCTGGAGAACCAGCGACTCCTGCTGCGCCGGGCCTTCGACCTGGGCATCACCCACTTTGATTTGGCCAACAACTACGGACCGCCCCCGGGATCGGCGGAGGAGAACTTTGGCCGCCTGCTGCAGGAGGACTTTGGCGGCCTGCGCGATGAGCTGATCATTTCGACCAAGGCCGGGTACCGCATGTGGCCGGGGCCCTATGGCGAAATGGGGTCGCGCAAGTACCTGCTCGCCTCACTCGACCAGAGCCTGAAGCGCATGGGCCTGGAGTATGTGGACATCTTTTATTCCCATCGTCCCGACACCGAGACCCCGCTCGAAGAGACGATGGGTGCTTTGGTGCAGGCGGTGCGGAGCGGCAAAGCGCTCTATGCCGGGGTTTCGAACTATCCCGCCGACATGACCCGCCGTGCGGCGATGCTCCTGCGCGAGGCCGGGGTGCCACTGCTTATTCACCAGCCGGTCTACAATATGCTCAATCGCTGGGTGGAGCCTGAGCTCCTGCCCTCGCTGGCAGAACTCGGGGTGGGCTGCATTCCGTTCTCGCCCCTTGCGCAGGGATTGCTGACCAACCGGTACCTGGCCGGCATCCCGACCGACTCGCGCGCCGGCAAGCCGACCGGTTTTCTCAAGAGTGACCGTATTACTCCGGAGCTTCTGAAGAAAATCCGGGCTCTCAACGAGGTCGCGGAGGCACGGGGCTCGACCCTCGCACAACTCGCGATGCTCTGGCTGCTGCGCCGCTCCGAGATCACGACCGTGCTGATCGGGGCGAGCAAGGTGTCGCAAATCGAAGACCTCCACGCCGGACTGTCGCAATCGCCGCTCGGTTCGGACGAGGAAGGCCGCATTGAGGAGATATTGGCCGGGGCGTGAGCGGGGCGGGGGACCGCGGAACGCGGAACGCTGAACGCTGAACTCTTAACGCGGAACGCTGAAGTGCGGAAGGGTGCTACCAAGATATACTATCCGGTTCTCGGACACTGACGGCTGATTTCTGACTGCGGACTTCTCGTCGTTCACTCTTCGCCCTTCAAATTTCACCGCTCACGCGGTGAAGGCGTGGCCGCTAGGGCCAGCCCTACAATGAGAAGGAAGGAAGGAAGGGTGTACGAGGGGAACGCTGAACGAAGAGGGGAACGCTGAACGCCGAACGCTTAACTTTTAATGCTGAAGTGCGGATGGGTCTCTCGGAACTCGGGGGCAAACCGCGAATGGCGCCGACGGAGCGGCGCCCTCCACCGGAGGCCAATCCATACGTTTTGTCTGCGGTCGCTTAAGATCATGCGGCTAAAGCCGCAGCCACTTTCTTCAATTTCACTCTTCGAACTTCGCCCTTCGCACTTCGCACTTCCAGCCCCCCGGGGCTGGCGCGCGTTGGCCCTAGATCTGGGGGAGGGTGGGGTGGGCGGCGATGGCGTCGCGGTGGGCGCGGACGCGGTGGTAGAGGTCGACGTAGGCGGGCACGACCCGGTCGGCGGTGAAGAGGTCGCGGGCGCGGGTCTGCGCGGCGCGACCGAGGGTGGTGCGCAGGCGGGGGCTGGCGATGAGCGTCTCGACCTCGCGGGCCAGTCCCTCTGCATCGCCGAAAGGCACGAGCAGCCCGGACTTTCCGTGTTCGATCACCTCGGGGATGCCGCCGACGGCGGTGGCGACGGTGGGACAGCCAAACGTCATGGCCTCAAGGATACTGAGGCAGAAGCTCTCCGACTCCGAGGTGATGAGGCTGAGGTCGGCGGCGGCGACGTAGTCCTCGATCAGGCTCACGTTCTCCCGCACGACGACGCGGTCCTCGAGGCCGAGGCGCCGCACCTGTTCGCGGAAGGGGGCGAAGTCGCCGCCGGCGATGACCACGAGCCGGAACGATTCGCGCGGTCGGATGCGGGCCGTGGCCTCGAGCAGTAGGTCGATGCGTTTGACCGGCCGCAGATTCGACATGTGCAGGATCATGGCCTCGCGGTCGCACAGTCCCAGCTCGGCGCGCACGGCGCGGCGGCTGCGGTGCGGGCGGCGCGGCGTGAAGAAGTTTGGGATGACCTGGATGGGGTGGTCGATGTCGACCAGCCGGGCGGTGTCGCGACGCAGAAATTCCGATACCGTGGTGATGGCGTCGACCTTGCCCAGCGCGTGGCGGATGGCGGGGGCGTAGCCGGGATCGCGCCCGAGCAGCGTCGTGTCCGTACCATGCAGCGTGGCCACCACCCCGGGACGGAGCTCCTCCGGCAGCCAGTCGCGCGCGAGCACGGCCGCGGTGGCGTGGGGCACGGCGTAGTGGGCATGCAGGATGTGCAGCCGGCGTTCCCGCACCACCTCGGTCATTTTCACGGCGAGGGGCAGGGTGTAGTCGGGGTGCTTGAACAGCCCGTAGCCCTGAATGTGCACCGGGTGAAAGGTGACGCGCGGCTCGTCGGGGGGCAGCCGGAACGGTCGCTCGTAGGAGATGAAGTGCACCTCGTGTCCGCGTCGAGCCAGGTCGACCCCAAGGGCGGTGGCGAGAATGCCGCTGCCTCCCACCGACGGGTAACAGGCGATGC
The DNA here is from genome assembly GCA_016794625.1 of Opitutaceae bacterium. Lineage (GTDB taxonomy): Bacteria > Verrucomicrobiota > Verrucomicrobiia > Opitutales > Opitutaceae > UBA6669. The sequence continues at coordinate 50,581 of JAEUGY010000076.1, read as the reverse complement.
CGATGCGGAGGGAGGGTTCAGTCATGCCAGGTCAGGTACGGGAAAGGGAAAGGCGCTGCACAGGAATCAGAAACGACGCGCTCCGCGTCCCAGTTGTTCCATGGACGTCATCACCATCGGCTCCGCGGGGTAGAGGGCCTGGGCGTGAGACGTGCCGGCACGCAGGCCAAGCAGCCGGGCGCGAGTGAGTTGTAACTCGACGTAGTCACGGGAACGCGCCTGGGTGGCGTGGGTTTTCATGGCGGCGGTCCAGGCGGCGAGCACGGCCGGTTCGGACACGTCGAACCAGACCGGCGCGTCTCCATCGGGTTCGCCTTCCGGCCCGACCGCATAATGCAACAGCTGGTCAATCGTGTGGGGAGGGAGTTCGCGCAGCTCGTGCACGCCCCCGTAACGGGCCAGACGGGCGGCGTCGCGGACCAGTCCGCCGACCACGGTGTGGTCGGGATGCTGGCCCGTCTGGGTGGTCGGCGCCAGGACCCAGCGGGGACGATGCCGCCGAAGGAGGGCGGCGAGGGTGAGCACGTGCGGCACGCCGGGGGCGAGGTGGGCGTCTCCACCCAGATCGACAAACTCAAGCGAGGCGCCGAGCAACCGGGCGGCCTCGATGGCTTCAGACTCCCGTTCCGCGGGTGTGCCGTGGGTGGCCGATTCGCCTCGGGAACAAAGGACGAAATGAGCGCTGCCGCCGGATTGCGTGTGGTGGGCGATGATGCCCCCGACACCGAACTCGATGTCGTCGGGATGGGCGCCAATGGCCAGCAGGCGCGGAGGCTCAGACGGGGAAGTCGGCATAGGCTTCGTCGGAACGGTCGATGGTGTCACGATTGACGAATGTGATCTCCGGGGCGTCGTCCCGGTTCAGGTAGGCCTGTTCCCCCGCGCCGGCAATGTAGTGGGTGCAGTGCAGCACCGATTGCATCCACCGCAGCCGGCTGTCGCGGGACGGACTGACCTGGGCCTTGGTCCATGTCGTGTCGGGCAGGGCGAGCCATGAACTGCCGCCCTCATGCAGGCTCAGTTTTCCCTCATGACACCGCGCCCGCACGATTTCCCCCTCGTGCGGCACATCGACAAAAAAGTCGGCCAGATCGCAGGCGGCGGTGCGCACGGCCGGGTCGCTCGACCGCACCACCCGCACGCCTTCGAGCAACCCCTGGCTCCGCATGACGTCGAGGCAGAAGTCGGCGACAAAACCGGCGGAGCAGGCCCGCACCGCCTGCACGGCGGCGGGACTGACGAACGCCGGCAGCTGCCGTACGGTTTGTTCCCGCCAGCCGGCCGGGATCCGTTTGAGGTGGAGCGGTGAATACTTCCGCTGGACCTTGTTCTCGAAGGTAAAGTTGAACCATTGCACCGCGTCGGTCGTCCGGTGGCGCAGCCCCGTCTGGGTTTCCCGCGGATCGTGGTCGCTGTCGTGGTAAAAGAAGACGATTTCGCCGCCCATCTCCGCACGCAGCCGACGGGCGGTGGCAATCTTGGCGTAAAGGAAGCGTCGCGGAAAAATGCCGCACGGCTGTTGTCCGAAGGCGATGATCGGGGAGGAGCTCATGCGACAGGCGAGGCCGGCCGGCCAGGCGAACGACCACCGATGAGCGGCTGGAGCAGGGCGCTCGTGAGCACGCAAAGCGCGCAGCCGATGAGGTTGTACCAGAGGTAGCCCACGCGGTCCAAGGTGAAGTAGCAGACCAGGACCGTGGCCTGGGAAAGCAGGGCGCCCGTGAACACCGCGGTGCCGCCCACCCGGCGCAGCAGGAAGGCGACGAGGAAAAGCCCCAGCACGACCCCGTAAAAGAGCGAACCGAGGATGTTGACGGCCTCGATCAAATTCTCGGCCAGACGGGCAAAGAGGGCGAAGCTGATCGCGACCAGCCCCCAGAACGCGGTGAACACCTTCGACATCACCACCCCATGACCATCCCCGGAGGTGGGCCGGAACACATGCCGGTAAAGATCGACCACCGTGGTCGAGCCCAGGGCGCTCAACTCCGCGGCGACCGAGCTGAGGGCGGCGGCAAAGATCACGGCGATGAGCAGACCGACGACACCGACCGGCAGTTGCTCGAGAATGAAGGTGATGAAGACGTAGTCCGAGTCCTTCACCTTGACCCCCGGATCAGCGGCCCGCAGGGCCTCCTTGGCCTCCTTGCGCACCGCCTCGCTGCGAGTGTGAGCCGCACGCACGACGTCCCGGGCGGCGGCGATTTCCGCCGCCGAAGCGCCATCGGCGCGGGCCTTCATCCAGGCTTCGAGCGCAGCCCGCTTCTCCCCGACCAGCACCGTGTAGCGAGCTTCTATCGCCTGCAGGGCCTCCCCGCCCGGAGCCGCGACGTGCTGCCGCCACGTGGCGCGGTCGAAAAAGACGGGGGCCGGGGCGAACTGGTAGAAGACAAACAGCAGCACCCCCAGCAGCAGGATGAACGCCTGCATGGGAATCTTGAATACGGCGTTGAACATCAACCCCAGCCGGCTCTCGCGCAGGGACGTGCCCGACAGGTAGCGACCGACCTGGGACTGGTCCGTGCCGAAGTACGAGAGCGAGAGAAAAAAGCCCCCGAAGATCCCCGACCAGAGCGTGTAGCGCTCGTTGAGGTCGAAGGAGAAATTGACCGCGTTGAGTTTCTCGAACCCTCCCGCGATGTGCAGTGCGTCGACCGTCGACACCCCGGCCGGCAGGCGCAGCAGCATAATGATGAAGGCCGTCGCCATGCCGGCGAAGATCACGAGCATCTGGTACTTCTGCGTGATGCTGACCGCGGTGTTGCCGCCGGAGACGGTGTAAACAATGGCCAGCGCGCCGGTGGCGAGGATGGTCAGATCGAGGTTCCACCCGAACACCGTCGAGAGTACGATGGCCGGGGCGTAGATGGTGATGCCCGAGGCGAGTCCGCGCTGCAGCAGGAAGAGACAGGCGCCGAGCAGCCGGGTTTTGCCATCGAACCGCCGCCCCAGGTATTCGTAGGCGGTCAGGACCTTGAGCCGCTGATAGAACGGCAGGAACAACGCGGCGACGACGATGAGGGCGAACGGCATCCCGAAGTAATTCTGAACGAACCCCAGACCACTTTCAAAACCCTGGCCCGGCGTGGAAAGGAAGGTGATGGCGCTGGCCTGCGTGGCCATGACACCGAGCCCGATGGTGCCCCAACTGACCCGGGACTCACCTTTGACGTAATCTTGAAATGTCCGCTGGCCCCGGGTTTTCCACATCCCGTAGAACGCGATGCCCAGCATCGTGGCGACCAGTACACCGTAGTCGAGAGGGCTCATGAGAAGACGACCGGCAGCAGGGCCAGCAGCCCCACCATGAGCACGAAGAGGATGATCACGGCCCGATAAACCCCGCCCCAGGAACGCAGGCCGGGAACATCGGGGGCTTCGTCCGGAGGCGGTGGCGGGGTCTGGGTGGGAGCCTTCATGGACGGCTGAGCGAGACGAGGTTGGCGAAGAGACGGTAGGCTCCGGGCACTCCGGCTGGCAGTTCGCGGAAGAACGACAGGCCCGTGTAGACAAAGTGCCCCTGTCCATGCCGGGCGACCAGCAGCGAACCCTGCCGCGGAGGCTCGCCGGCGTCGGCGCTGGCCAGCAGCGGAGTGAAGCGGGGGTCCCACTCGTTCGGGAAATACAGACCCCGCTCCTGGACCCATCCGTCGAAATCGGCCGAGGTGATCCGGTTGGGGGTGGTCAGCGCGGGATGGTTTGGAGCCAGCAGGGTGACGGGGGCGGACTCATCGGTCACGCGGTCGCGGGAGATCTTGAGCGGATACGGGGCGAGCCGGTCCGTGAGCAGATCCGCCGTCGTGTTGTATTGCATGACCACCGTGCCGCCCCGCTCCGCATAGGCAAAGAGGGCGGGCAGGAGCGGCACCAGCTCCGGGCGTGTATTGAGAGCGCGGACACCGAGCACGATGGCGTCGAAGCCGGCCAGCCGTTCCGCCGTCAGGTCGCCAGCCCCGAGTGTGGTGACCTGGCAGCCCATGCGCACCAGCCCTTCAGCGACAAGATCCCCCGCCCCGGGCAGATAGCCCACGGACCGGGCGCGCACGGCGAGATCGAGACTGACGACGCGGGCCTGGGCCCGTGGCTGCAGCAGCTGGCTGGGAATGTGCTCGTAGCGCAGATCGACCCGTCCCGTCAAAAAGGTCTGGCCCGCCACCCGGGCGACGGCGCCGAGCTGGGCCGAGCCCGTGGAGGCCGGAGCGGTGACGGTGAAGAGCAGGCGCGTCCGGGCGCCGGCCTGTGCGAGCTTGAAGTTTTGCGATGCCGGCAAGGCAGTCCATCCGTCCGGGGTGGCGAGGAGGAGTGCGCCCTCGAGATCCCCCCGCGCCGCGGTCACCTCGACCGCCACCGTGCGCTGCGATCCTGGGGCGAAGAGCTCCAAGTCCTGCGGAAACTGCAGCGAAACCGGAGAAATGACCTGCAACGGCCGGCGAATCTCACCCCGGACCGGATCGTCGATGATCTCCACCGCGCGGTCCAGAAACGTGAAGGATTGCCCGCCGATCTCCAGGTGGTGTTCGACCGGGAAAACGGGAGGATTTTCCGGCCGACCGATCAGGGCGGAGTCGTCGACGCGGAAGACGCCTTCCGTGCCCGGCTCGCGCAGCCAATAGGGCGTCGAAGGCGGCGTGCCGGCAGGGAGCAGGGCGGTGCCACTGGCTTCGGACACGCGGTTCACGGTCAGCAAGCCGGGACCGGCGAGGGTGGTGCCGGTGACGGGGAAACGACTTTCGACCCACCGGATCGCGAGATCGGAAGGGGCGGCGCGGACCACGGCCGTCGCCTTCAGCGCGAGCGATTCGCCCGGGACGACCTCGGCCCGGGGCGCGCTCGTGCCGAGATGCAGACCCAGACAGGCCGCCACCACGCGATCCACCTGGTTTCGCTTTTCCCACAGTTCCCGGTTGCCCGGTCCATCGGGAGTGGCCGGCAGCCGGCGGCGCAGTGCCAGCAGGGCGGGCACGCTCGCGGCGGGTTGACGGGGATCGAAGGCGCGGAAGATCGTTTCGATCTCCGTCAACAAGGCGGGTCCCTCCGGCAGGCTCGTCCAGGAAAGGTCCACACCATCGAAGGGATCCCGGGAGGCGGGGGCTCCGGCCAGCACCTGGAAGTATTCGGCGTTGGTGCCGCGGGTTGCCAGCGTACCGAATCCCTGGCTCTTGTGCTGGGTCCGGCTGCGGGCCGCAATTTCGCCGAATGACTCACCCAGGAGCGGGTTGTAGACCCCGGAATCCATCTGGAGCGTGGCGGGGGCGGTGTCACCGGCTTTACGATTACCGCCGCGAAACGCAGCCGGGAACGAGTTCCAAAGGACGCGGGTGGGAGACCACGGAAGCAGCCGACCGTCGGCCAGTTGCTCCGGGAAGGCCGAGGGATCCCCGGCCTTTTGGAAGGCCTCCAGTGCAAGCTGGGCCGAGGCCGTGTGATGCCCATGCGTGGTGCCCGGCTCGGGCGAAAAGCGCGTGATCAACACCTGAGGACGGAACGTCCGGATCACGCGGACCACGTCGGACAGAATCTGCGTCCGGTCCCAAATCCGGAAGGTCTCGTTGGGGTGCTTGGAGAAACCGAAGTCATTGGCTCGCGTGAAGAACTGGATGGCGCCGTCGATTCGCCGCGCCGCGAGCAGTTCCTGCGTGCGGATCACGCCCAGCTGATCGCGCAGCTCCGGTCCGATCAGGTTTTGGCCGCCATCCCCGCGCGTCAGCGACAGGTATCCCGTCAGGTAGCCCCGGCCCTTGGCAAACGTGGCGAGCAGGCGGGTGTTTTCGTCGTCCGGGTGAGCTGCGACGTACAGCACCCGGCCTCGCTGTTGCAAGGCGTGCAGTTCCTGCAGGATTTCCCCGGGAGGCAGCGCGGTGGCCACGACCGGGGCGGTGGCTTCGAGCGCCCGCAGGGACAGCGGCAACCCGGTCAGACCAAGCGCCAGCACCCACCGGCAGGCTGACCGGAGAAAAGTCGAGGCATCCATTACGAAAAGAGCACGGCGGCGGCCCGGGAGTCAGCAAACAAGGAAGCGGCCACGTGACCGAGGCCGGAGGAGGGCATTGCGGGTAAGGTCATACGTCGAGGAAGGGCCGCGTGGCCGGTAAGTCGGATAATCAAATCGGAACAAAGGACAAGGCGGACGCGGCTATTGGGCCGTACTTTCCGCCCCGGTCCGGTCGTCGCGTGTTCAATCGAACGAGACCGGGCGGGCGATGGCGGCGACCGGCTCGGTGGGCCATTCGGAGTGCGGACGCTCGGGCGGAGGCACGACGACCGAACGCGCCGGTGTGGCGTCCGACACCGTGGCGCCGCCGACCCAGCGACTTTCGATCAGGACCGCCTTGGGTTTGTCCGGCAGGCCGCGTTCATGGCGCAGCAATTGCCCCGCCACCAGATCGAGAGCGGCTGCGCCGATACCTTCGGCATCCTGGTAGATGCCCGCCATGGTGCCGTCGGCCGACGACACATCGAGGTCGGCGTAGGCGACATCGTCGGGCACACGTAAACCGGCCCGTTTCAACCAACCGAGGACGCGTGAATCGGTGCCAATGACGGCGTCCGCCCGCGAGCGACGCACCCAATCGATGAAAGCCCCTTCATCCAGCTCCACCGGCCGGTGCATGAGCGCGGGATCGGCGCGACCGTCATCATGGGTCTGGAGCAGGTAGCCGGCGGTCCACAGTCCGTTCACCCGGCGATCGTAGGTCTGGTTCAATGCCAGGCCGATGCGCCGCCGGCCGGCGGCGGCGAGGGAGCTGACGGCCAGCCGGGCGGAGGAGACATGATTGTCGCTTGCCCGGTGCAGCCGCGGCGCGGTCAGCGAATAGGCAATGGCCACGGCGGAAAACTGGGTCCAATCGAGCGCGAGCGACGTCGGTTTGGGCAGCGGTGCCACCAGCACTCCGACGATGCCACGGGCGATAAGGATGTCGCTCAGGCGCGAAGCATGGCCATCCGCGTCGCCCAGCCAGAAGTGATCCAGACGATAGCCGGCGGCGGCGGCGCGGGCGGCGGCTCCTTCGTAACTCCTCCGGAAGAACGGCACCCGTTTCCAGTTGTCGCGGCGCGAGTGCGCGGTGACCCAGGCCAGCGTCACCCGGTCGGCCACCGGCTGGCCTGCGCGAATGGCGCTCATGGCCTCGGCCAGAAGCGGATTCGGTTTCCATCCCAGTTCGATGGCCAGCCGCTGGATCCGGATCCGGGTGGCCGCGGGAATGCGCGGGTGATTGCGCAGGGCCATGGACACAGCGGCGACCGAGACACCGGCACGGGTGGCGATGGCACGCAGGGAAGGACCGGAAGAGTGTCGGCGCATGAGGCGGCAGCAGAACGTTAAGCAGATTGGCCCGCCTGACGTCGAGAGCCATTCTGCGAAACTGCCTCGTCAACGGTCGCGACCCCGATGCTCCCCATGCGACCGGAAGTTGGGGAGGGTTACGTTTCCTGCGGTGCCGCCTTGGCGAACTGCTTTTGGATCACCGCGGCGATATCCGTCATTTTCACCGGTTTGGTGATGTAGTCATCCATCCCCGCGGCGAGACACAATTCCCGATCCCCCTGCAGGGCATTCGCCGTGAGGGCGACGATCTTGGGCTGACGGGTCAGGGCAAAGCGCTGACGGATCTGCCGGCTGGCCTCGAAGCCGTCCATCTCCGGCATCTGCAAGTCCATGAACACCAGATCGAATTCCCGCGACTCCAAGGCGATGATCGCTTGCACGCCATTGTCGGCCGTGGTGGACCGGTAGCCCAGCCGTTCGAGGAAACGGATGGCCACCTTTTGGTTGACCGGATTGTCCTCCACGACGAGCACGTCGAGCGGATAATCCTGGGCCAGCAGACGGTTCTCCGGGATGACCGAGGCGGGAGGCAGGTCCTTGCGCGGCAGCGACTGACCCAGGGCGCGGAGCGCGCGGATCAAGGATTGCGTCTTTAGCGGCTTGGCGGCGGTGGAGAAAAGACGCCGCTCACCGAAGGCGCTGACCGAGGTTTGTCCCAAAGGCAGGAGCAGTACGGTCGGGATTTGCAGCGAAGTGATGTGATCGCGCAGGACGCGGCCCTCCGACGCCTCGATCATGGGCAGATCGAGCACGACGGCCGCGGGGGCTTCGCTGCGGACGAGCAGTTGGACCGCTTCGTTGACCGAGGAGACCGGCACCGGTCTCGAACCCAAGTCCCGGATCAGCCGCACCAGACGGCGTTGCGTGACCACGTGGTCCTCGATGCACAATACCGGACGTCCGCGGAACGACTCCGGCAGCGTCGGCAGCACACTCTCGGGTGGAACGGGAGCGGGCGAGGTCTGGATGGTGAAGATGAAGGCCGAACCACGACCTGCTTCGCTCTCGACCCGGATATCGCCACCCATGAGTGCGCTCAGGCGCTGACAGATAGCGAGGCCGAGGCCCGTGCCACCGTATTTGCGCGTGGTGGACGAATCGACCTGGCTGAAGGGCTTGAACAGCCGGTCCACGCGGTCGGCGGGGATGCCGATGCCCGTGTCGCGCACCGTAAATTGCAGCCGCAGCGCACCTGGTTCGGCGCCCGCCTCGGGTCCCGGACGGATCGACTGCACCTCGATGGAAACGCTGCCGGCGGAGGTGAACTTGACGGCGTTGTTGATGAGATTGGCGAGGATCTGCCGCAGCCGCGTGATGTCGCTGACGATCCAGTCCGGCACGCCCTCATTGATGCAGTAGGCCAGTTCGAGTTTCTTCGAAGCGGCGGAAAGCGAGAAGAGATCGAGGGCCTCCTCGATGCAGGTCGGAAGGTCGACCGGGTGATTCTCGATCTCCATCTTGCCCGACTCGATTTTGGAGAAGTCGAGGATGTCGTTGATGATCGTGAGCAGCGCCTCGCCCGAGGTGCGGATGGTGGCGAGGTAGTCGCGCTGTTCCGGATTCAGCGGCGTTTCCAAGAGCAGACTGGTCATGCCGATGACCCCGTTCATCGGCGTGCGGATCTCGTGCGACATGGAGGCGAGGAACTCGCTCTTTGCGCGCGAGGCGGCGTCCGCCTCCAGCTTCGCGCGACGCAGGGCCGTTTCGGTTTCGACGCGGGCGGTGATGTCGGTCTCGATCGCGATGAAATTCTCCAGTTCGCCCTTGTCGTTGCGCACCGGCTGGATTTCGAGATGGACGTAGTATTTGCGCCCCGACTTCGAGTAGTTGACGAGGTCGGTTGAGATGCCCTCGCCCCGGTCCAGGGCGGACTTGACGCGCCGTAGGATGCGCCCGTCGGCGTCCGGACCGCTGAGGAAGACCTCCGGGTGTTTGCCGGTGATCTCCGCCAGGGAGTACTCCATCACCCGGGCAAAGGACTCATTGACCCACTCGATCGTGCCGTCGGGTCGGGCGATGATGACCAGGTTGTCGGTGCGCGAGGCGACGAGGGACAGTTTCCGCGTCGTGGACTGACTTTCGCGCAGGGCCTGTTCCGCCAGCTTGCGTTCGGAAATGTCCTGGATGGTGCCGACGATGCGGGTCGGAGCACGCGTCGGCCCCGGACCGCTGAACCCGCGCGAGCGCACGTAGATCCAGCGCCACGCGCCGTCGGCGGTGCGGATGCGATATTCGGGATCGATGAAAAGCACGTCGCCCCGCAGCTGCCGATCCCAGGCGGTCTGGTAGCGCTCGTGGTCGTCCGGATGGACCAGGCCCGACCAGACGTCGAGCGTCAGCGGATGAGTGGCGGGATCGTAGCCCAGAATGGACCAGACGCCCGGGCTGTAGAACACGCGATCGCCGGTCTGCTGCCACTCGAAGATGCCGATATCGGTCGATTCGATGGCGAGCCGCAGCCGCTCGTCGGACACCTTGAGCATGGCCTCGACCCGGCGTCGTTCCTCGTTTTCGGCGATCAGCCGCTTGTTGTAGGTTTCCGCGGCGCGCAGTCCGGTGCTGGACGTACGGGCAAGATGGACGGAGAGACCGAGCAGCACGGTGATGCCGAAACCCGCGGCGAGGGCGAGTTCGGGCAGGAAGCGACGATTGAGCCGCGTGTGCTCCGCGTTCGGCGCGAGGGCGATCCGGATTCGCCGGCCGTGCAGGGTGAAGACCTTTTCGATCGCGTCGCCTTCCGAAGAGGCATCGCCGCCCGCCTCGAAGACGCGGACTCCGCCCACCTCGATGGAGCAAAGGTAGTGGCTGGCCAACTTCAGCCGCTGTTCCAGCCCGGCGAAGAAGCGGCGGTAGGTGAACTCGCCGGCAACATAGCCGTTGAGCTGCCCATTGCGCATGACCGGGGCGTAAATGGCGAAGCCCGGCCCAAGGCCGGACTGCAGCACGGTGGCGGAGAGCACGGCGCCCAGATTGCGCCGAACCGAGTCCATGGCCTCCAGCCGGGCCGGTTCCAGCGGGTGGGCGACGCGCAGGCGCGGCGTGCCGTTGGGATTGCGCTTGGGGTAGTGCCACACCGTTTGCCGCTCCAGATTGACCAGGGCCAGGGAGTGGCTGGCCGGACATTCCTGAAGCTGTGCACCCCCATCGACGTCGCGCACCGTTTCGGTGATGTCGGGAGATTCACTCCATCGCCGTCCCAGCCGGTCAAAGGCATTGATCTGCCGTTCCAGCTCGAGGTTGATCGCACTGGCGAGTCCGTTGATTTGGATTTCGGTGGTGGTGCCGGTGAATTCCACTTCCCGCCCCCGCAGACCGAGGGCGAAGACAAGCGTCAGCGTGGCGGACGCCATCATGACCGGCAAGGGCAGCCAGGCCGGCGCGCCCGCACGACGGCGGTTGGCTTCGCGCCAGGCCAGACCCATGAAGGCGGCTCCCAGGGCCACCAGTGCGACTCCGGTCAGACGCGCGGTGACGGGTGGAGTACCCCACGTGTAGACCGTCGGCAGTTTGAGCGCGTAACCCAAAACCGTGGCGGAACCCACGGCGAAAAGCGTCGATCCGATCAGTGCGAGGGCCGGATTGCGCAACCGGGACGGGATACCCGCGACCATCGAGATGAGCCCGATGCCCGACAGAAAGAAACCGGAAGCGAGCAGCGGAGGCATGCGCCCCGCGGACACGCCCATGCCGGCGAGCGGATCCTGGATGAGAAGCCCGTCGATGCCGAGCGAACGGCCGCTGGCATGCTCGATCAGGACCAGCGCACTCAAGACGAGAGGCACGGCGGCGGCCCAGGCGGCGCGCCGCAGGTCGAATTCCATCAGCAGCAGGATCAGCCCGTAGGCGATCAGGCACGCGCCGGCGTTGGCGCGCAGACCGGCCCAGGGGTCACGCAGTCCGCTCGTAGGGCTCGACTCGAGCAGCAATCCCGCAAACACCGCCAGTCCGAGCACGACCAGCAGTCCGGACAAGACGACGGCAAGTCGCTTGAACCAAGGCACAGCGGGCAGCGTGGACAGTTGGGCCATCGAGGCGGTAGAACGTCGGTGGGATGAGAAAGGGGTGGAAACGGAGGTTCGCCTGGGGCGCGCAGGGGTTATGCGTCGCACCCTTGCCTGTGTCGCAGGCCGATCGGACGGCGGAGCTTCAGGCTGGGGTGTTTCCTTGGTGCGGGTCGGGACATGATGTCTATATACGGAACGAATCTCGCCCTAACTATAACGAAATGAGCGCTCAATGGGTTTTGTCTTCGCTGTAAACCCTTGATTTACCGTGGGGGAGGTGGCGTTTCCGCGGCTTTGTCGTTTGAGCCGGTAATAGTTCGTAAAAAGTTGGTCGGACCGTAGACGAACGTCCATGACGGCTTGTCCAATGCTCCAGTCAGCTTGAATTCAAAGGCTTGCGAAAACGGCGAGAGCACCAGCCCGGCGGCGGCGCCGAACAAGCTTCGGCTCTCCTCGAACGGAAAAAGTTTGGCCTTCATGTCGAGGGTTTTCCGGTCGAGGTGGTAGTCGCCCTGGGCTTCAATGGCCGCGCGAGGACCGGTGATCCGGACCTCGGAAAAGGCCAGCTTGGAGCCGGCGACGGCAAAGTTGGCCTGCACCGTGTCGAGCTTGAGGGTGCTGAAATCGAGGAAGGTGCGGTCGAGGAGTTGGGAGAGCACCCAGAGCAGGCGCACCTCACCGAGATCGGCTCCGGTCAACACGGCGTTGCCCTGCCCGCGATAGCTGAACAGGTCGTCAAACCGGCCGTCGGCCGATACGTCCACCGCGAGCAGGCCGGAGGCGATCTTTTCCTGAAAGCGGTTTTGCTTGGGCGGAGGCTCGCCGCGGCGGCGGGCGCCGAACTCTTCAAGTGATCGAATGGACTCGCCGAGCCGCGCCCGGCTCAAGCGGTAATCGAAACCCAGCCGGCGGTTGGCGCCCGTGCCGGACAAGTGGATGCGTCCGTTGGCCACGCCGCCGGCAAAACCGACTGAAATCGGGTCGAGCACAATGTCGTCGTCGCGCACCTGTCCGGCGGCATTGAGGTCGCTCAAGGGGAACTCGAAATACGTAAACGGTCCTTTCGAATAGACCGCCAGATCGAGCGACCGCCGCGGTCCGCCGGGCGCGGCGGGTCCGTCGAATCGTCCGCTCACCCGGAGCTGGGCGGGCTGGGTGAACTTGAAGGGCGCGACGACGTCGATGATGTCGGGTCCGATGATGCGTGCCCCCTCCAGCAGATCGAGGTCGGAGAACGCATCAAACTCCATGGAGCGCCAGTCCTTTTTGTCGAGGTCCACCCGTCGCGCGAACGTGCCGCGCGCAAACCGCTCCTTCTGGGTCACGTGAAAATGCAGCACGTCGTAGAATTGGGGACGGACGAAAACGCGGGTGCGGGCGGTGTCGAAGGTCGTGCCCCGCAGCCCGGTGCGCCCATTGGAGGCGGCGACGAACACCGTGGTCTGTTCCGGTGAACCCCAGCGGCCGCGGACGTCCACATCTGCGCTCGGCAGCGACTCCGTGAAGTCGAAGGTGCTCCAGAGCCGGGGCCACCAGTCCCGGAACCAGCCGGCGATGTCGGCGGGCTGCAGTTTACCCTCCAGTAGAAAACGAAACTCCCTATTCGATGTATCCATCTCGTAGCTGCCCCGGGCCAGGCTGGCCCGGGTCCGCAGGACGATGTCGTCGAATCGCAGGGTGGAGCCGCGGAGCAAGAACGTGGCGCTCGCGCCGTCGAGCGGAACCGTGCGGGCGGTGACGGCACCCGCCTCGAGCCGCCCTTCGATGACGGCCGGTTTCCAACCTGGACCGAGCCGGCCGGAGACGGCCAGCGACGGCGTGGAGGCGAGCTGCACCTGGTCCGAGAGCGTCCGGCCCACGACCCGGTCGACAAAGGTGAGGTGATCAGGGGTCACTCCGCCGGCGGCCTCGAACCTCACGCCACCCGTGGCGCGATCCAGATCGTGCAGTCGGAGGGACCACGGCTGTCCGCCCCAGAGAGCTGAGATGTCGGGCGCCAGAGCGGGCAGCGGGGAGCGGGTCGTGAGATGCCGCAGGGCGAGCGGGCCCCGCCGGGCTTCCGCCGCACTCACGTCGATCGCCACGGGGGTGAAGGCGCGCCCGTCCGGGGCGAGCCGCCCGCTCAGCCGCGCCCGAAGATCGCGCACGAGCAGGCCCTGCTCACCGGTGATGCGCTCGACCGCGATGCCGAGTTCAACCGGGACGGATGCGCCGGCGGCGAGTTCCAGGCCGGTCGAAAGCCGCAGCCCGGCGAGTTCGGTGTCACTCGAGGCTCCCGGCAGCCAGGCCGGTGGAGCCGAAACGCGTTCCACGAGCACCTGCGCGTCCACGCGGAAGCGCCCCGCCTGGGTTTGGTGGAGTTCAATTTCGATGCGAGGCGCCTCCAGCCGCTCCAGGTCCGGGAACCGGGCCAGCGTTGCCTGACCCGCCCTCAGGAACGCCTGCACCGTCTCCTTGATCCGGGTGGCGGGAGGGGTGGCACCGGCGCCCCGCGGCGGAGGCAGGACGTCGCCGCGCAGGGAGAGTTCGACCCGGCCCAGGCGCGCCGTGAGCGAGTCCACCGTCCAATGGTCGCGATCAAAGCGGGCGGTCGCAGCGAGGTCGCGGACCACCGCCTCGTTCCGGCCGGAGGGAGAAAGCAGCGTGGGCGACCGCAGGCTGCCGCCGGACAGATCCAGCTCCCGCACCTCCAGGTGCCCGGCGAGCAGCAACCACGGGTCCACCCGCAGGTAGAGGGCGCGTGCGGTGGCGAGCGGTTCCCGCAGGGCGGGAGTGCTCAGCGACACGTCCTCGAGCAGGATTCTGCCCGCGGGATCAAAGGTGATTTTCCGACAATCGGCGCGGAGGCCGAGGGGTTCCAGCCGGGCCTCGAGGTCGCGTCGTATCCACGCCGGCACACTCAACTCCCGGCGCACCAGCAAGGTGATCTGGGCGATGAGCAGGATCGTGAGCAGCAGCCAGACCGACCAAAGGATGACCGCCCAGCCCGCCCGCAGGCAGCCGCACAACCCGGTCCAGCACGCGTCGAGCACGGGCTTCATGGCCGACGGCGAAGCCTGGGCGCACCTGGGACCGGTGCCGGTGTGACGCGGCGACGGCCGATCATGGGGCGGGCGTGGCCGGGACGGGAGCGGCCGGGGGAGTCTCGACCGCCGGGGCGGGCGCCCCTTCATCGCGCGGTCCGTAAATCAGCGCCCAGAAGACGTCGAGCAGGGCCTGTTCGGCCTGAAAGACCACGTCGAGGTCGGGCGAGCCGATGATCTGCGTGCCACCGCCGGTGCGTTCGCTCAGGAAGAGCGTCGAGGTGGTCGTCTGGGCGCCGGCCCCCGCCACCAGGGCGACGGACACTTCCAGTCGGTAGGTCCAGGGCTGTTCGACCCCGTCGAGCGAGATCATTGGCGGGAATGACGTGGCTTCGATGCTCTTGGCCCGCAGCGTGCGCAGATGCTGGAGCAGGCCCTCAATCGCCACCTGCCGCACCGCGGGTTCACCGGTCAGGGCTGACTTCCAGGTCTCATTTTCGGCGAGGGTTCGAGCGTAGATCACATTGCCGTTGGCGATGCGCACCAATGACAGGCCCTTGATCTGGGCGCCGGCGGGCAGTTCGCGCAGCCGTTTGTCGCGAAACACCCGGTCCACCACCGGAATCTCCGCCAGGATGGAGGGACGCACCTTGTAGACAAAATCCTGATTCTCCAATTTCGCGTAGACGGCGCCGCCGCCTTCCGTCGACAGACCGAGGTCGAGCACCATCTGCGTCGTGGTCGCGGCTCCCCGGGCACCCGGAGTGAGCGGGGACACGGTCAGGGCGATGCGGCGCTCCGGCAGATTGAAGCCCCAGTTCTCGAGATCGGCGGCGCTCGGCGCGTCGCTCCGGAACTCCTCGGCGGAGAGCAACGCCAGGTGCTGCAGCAGGCGCGCGACCGCCGTGGGATCGGCCGGCAGCGTGGGCGAGCCGGAAGCGCTGCTGTCGCGACGCACGATCTGCCACGTGCCGACCTCGCCCGGGGCGGCGCCGGTTTCCAGGCGCTGCAGCGTCAGCTCCCGCCGGTCGGCGGAACGCAGGGTGATGCCGGAGACATCCCGGCCCTCGAGGTCGAGCACCAGTGGATCGCGCAGCTTCTCCTGGGCGTTGCGCAGGGTGTCGACCAGGGAGTCGGGAATGGCGGTGGTGAAGACGGCGTCCCGGTCCTCCAGTTTTGCGTAGTAAACCGATTCGTCGGCGTCCGCGGCTTTGTCCCCCGTCCGCGCACCGACGAGCAGGGTTTCAGTCCGCTTGTTGCCTTCCAGCATGATGCGCAGAGCCGGGTTGCCCAAGCCCGTGCGCGCGGGGTCGAGCGTGCCCGGGGCGGGAAACTGCAAGGCGGAGAGAGTTGTGAGGTTGTTGAGAGCGAGATCCGTCCCGCTGCGGCTGGCCCGGGCGAGAATGGGAGTCTCGAGCGACCACCGGCTGCCCTCGTGCCGCAGGCGCACGCGCAGGTTGTTCGCGGCGGCTGACTGCACGCTGATCGAGCGCGCCTCGAAAGGCTGGATCTTGAAGAGCGCGGGATCGCGCAGCTCGTCGAGCGTCAGCCGCAGGCTGTCGACCAGGCTGCGCTTGACGATGAGGACCCGCTCGCCGTCCGGAGAAAGCAGATACAGCCGGTTGCCGGCGGCCTTTTCCGCCCCGATGCGCAGTACAACCGGCGGCAGACCCGGGCCTGCGCCGCCGGTGGCATTGCCGGGCGTGAACGTCAGCGTGAGCGCAGGTTTGTCGAGGCCGTAGTCGGCGAGGGTCACGCCGGCCTTCTCCAGCTCGGCCAGGGTGAAGAACGCCTCGCGTTCCAGAAAGAGCAGCTCGTTGAGGATCCGTTTGACCACGTGCGGATTGGCCGGCCATTCGAACGGGGAGAGCAGCATCCAGTCATCGCCCTGGCGTTCCAGCTTGATCGGGTCGGCGAGCCCGGCGATCTCCAGTTTCTGGATGTTGGCCGCACTGGCGTCGAGCACGCGGAGACGGGTGTCCTTGATCCGGCCCTCCTGCCGCCACTTCCACTCGAAGTGGAAAATGAAGAAGAAGAGCGCGACGTTCAGGAAGATGAGAACGAGCGTGACTTTGGTGCGCATGGCGGGGGGCGAGGGTTCCGGTGGAGGGCCGCGGATCAGCGACGGCGGGTCCAGTACACGATGAGGCCGAAGAGGGCGGCGGCGCCCGGCACGCCGAGGAGCAGGCTGTAGCGCAGGCGGACCAGCTCATCCTGGCTGAGGGAAAGTTGAAACCGCTCGATTGGACGGGGCGGGATGTTGAGCTGGGTGTCGCGGTCGGAGGTCCAGTTTACGGCATTGAGGAAAACGCCGAGATTGCCCGTGTTGGACAGCCGACCGTTGGCAACGAAATCGGCGCCGCCGAAAAGCACGACCCGGCCGCCGCGCACGCTGAACGGCAGGACATCGTCGTTGGGCGGGGTCACACGTTCCGAAGAGGCGGCGACAACCACCGGACCAGGCAGATCGACGCCGACATCGTAGCGCGGCGCCTGGCTGGAGCGGTAACCGCGTTCGCCCCAGGCGGTCTCCGTGGTGGCGATGAGGGGTTTGACATCGAAGCCGCCGTCGCGCGCGCGACCTGGATCCGGTCGCGCGGCCCGCGCCGACCCGAAACGCAGCGGTATCTCGTTGGCGAGAAAAACGGCGGTGATCGGGCTCTCCTTGCTCAAGCTGCGCAGGATGAGATTGCCCGCCTCATCCTGACCCGAGGGACCTTCGTCGTGCACGCGGACGTCGTCCGAAACCAGACCCCAGTCGGAGAGCAGGTTTTCCAGCCCGTGACGGTATCCCGGAGCGAGCAGAATGATGAGCCGGCCCGGCGGGCTGCGCGTCATCCACGCGCGGATCAGTTCCACCTCGAACGGGTCGTAGGGTCCCTGCGGGGCGGCGATGATGAGCAGGGCGGCATCCTCGGGGATGCTCTTGCGTTGCGACAGGTCGACGCCCAGGAGATCAAAGTTGCGGGCCCGGAGCGCGTCGCGCAGGTCGGAGAGGCCACGCAGGGCGTCGGCATCGTCCGGCCGCATTTCGCCGTGACCGAGCAGAAAGTAGATCTTCGTCGGTTCCGAGTTGTCGACATCGAGGATGGCGGCCGTCAGGGCCTGTTCGCCGCGAAACTCCTTCTTCTGCTGTTTTTCAAACCGGTAGAGTTCCTCGATCCCGACCGTGCGCCGGTTGTTTCCGCTCATCACGAGGATGACGTTCGTCTGCTCGATGCCGAGGGTCTCGGCTTCGCGCCGCTGGCGGAAGACGTCGAGGTAGCGGACGGTGACACGCCCGTCGTAACTGCCGCCGTCGTCGGAGGGCCGGTTGCCGGCGGAGGCGTAAACGTACTCGCGCAGCAGCCCGCTGATGTCGCGATAGATTTGGGCCACGTCGTCGTTTTCAGAATCGTCGGTCACAGTGACCACAATCTGGACCGGGGAGCGCAAACCCTTCAGATAGGACAGGGTCTCGGGCGAGAGGGAATGCCGCCGGTGTTGCGTCAGGTCGTAGCGCCAGGCGTAGTGCAGGGCGAGGTAGTTCAGGCCGCTGAACAAGGCGGTGAAGAGCACGGCCTGGAGCACCAGGTTGACGGTGCGGATCCAGCGGGCGGCGCGAAAACTGTCGGCGAGGCTCATCGTGCGGGGGATCAACCCTGGAGCAGCTTGGCCTCGACTCCGAGGATGCTGAAAATGAGGGCGAGGACCGTGCCACTGACGTAGAAGAGCAGTTGGCGGGTGTCGACCACGCCGCGCGTGAAGTCGTCGAGGTGCTGGAAGATCTGGGCGTAGTCGACCGCAGCCTTGACCGGCTGCAACATCTCGAGGTCGAGCACGGCCATGCCGTGCAGAAAACTCAGCCCGCTGATCAGGCCGAAGAGCAGGGCGAAGGAGCCGATGCCGGCCACCGCCTGGTTGCGCGAAAGCGAGCTGGCAAAGACGCCGATGCTGATGAAGAGCATGCCGGAGACCGCGACGAACACGTAGCCCCCGATCAGGGGGCCGTGGTCGAGAAAGCGCACGTCACCGGCAAAGCGATACAGAATGTAGAAGAACCCCCCGGTCGACGCCCAGAGCAGCAGGTAGAGAAAATAGGCGGCGCCGAACTTGCCCAGCACCACCTCGGTGGTGGTGACCGGGGTGGTCAGCAGGGTTTCGAGCGTGCCGAGACGCCGTTCCTCGGCCAGGCACTTCATCGTCAGCAGGGGCACCATAAAGAAGACCGGCAGCCAGAAGTACTGGAAGAAGACGATGGCGGGGGAGGCCTCCTGCGGGGAGGCGCTGTAGTTTTCGAGAATGCCGGTGAAAACGAACCCCATCACGGCTAGGAAGAGGACCGCGGCGATGTAGGTGCTGGGGTTGACCAGCAGCATGCGGATCTCCTGGTTGAGGATGGTCAGAAAGTGGCGCATGAAAGACGGTCGGAGGGCGGGAAAGGTGTGGAGGGAAGGGGAGGGGCCGCGCTAACGTACCGGGACGCGGGCGCGGCGGGGGTGGGAATGGTTACTTCCGCGGAGCCGGCGCGTCGACCACATCCCAGCTCCGTTTGGTGGCCGCGAGAAAGACATCCTCCAGACTCGGATGGGCGCGGACCAGTGAGCGCAGGCGGAATCGACGGTCGGCGGCGACGGCGTGCAGCAGCGCATCTCCTAGCTCATCCTCGCGTTCCGTGGTGAGCAGGATGCGGTGAAACCGGGAGTCGCCCGCCGGCTCCACCGGTGCGATCGCATCGGGCGCAGTGTGGACCGGGTGGGAGGGCTCCAGCCGGAGTGAAGGGTCGACTGCCTGGAGCACGTCCGGCAGGAGGGAGAGGTCGCCGGCAATCTCGAGCTCGTAACGCGACTGACCGAGAAACTCGCGACGCAGGGCGTTGGGGGTGCCTTGGGCAACGACCCGGCCCCGGTTGATGATCAGCACCCGATCGCAGGTCATTTCGATCTCCGGCAGGATATGCGATGAAATGATGACCGTCATCCGACCGCGCAGGCTGGCGATCAGGTCGCGCACAATGAGAATCTGATGGGGATCGAGACCGATGGTCGGTTCGTCCATGATGATCACCGGCGGCTCGGCGAGGATGGCCTCGGCGATGCCCACGCGCTGCCGATTGCCTTTGGACAACTGCCCCATGATCCGGTGACGCACCCGGGTCAGGTCGCACAGCTCCAGCACTTCATCGAGTCGGGAGCCGAGTCGGGAGCGGGGGATCTCCTTCAAGCGACCCCGGTAGTAGAGGTACTCGGACACCCGCATGTCCTCGGGCAGCGGATTGTTTTCCGGCATATAGCCGATGATCCGTTTCACCTCCTCCGGCTGGGAGGCCACCGGGATGCCGAACACGCGCACCGTTCCTTTCGTGGCCGGGAGGTAGCCCGTCAGGATCCGCATGGTCGTCGACTTGCCCGCGCCATTCGGTCCGAGGAAGCCGAGGATTTCTCCCCGTTCCACCGTAAAGCTGATGTCGTTGACCGCGGGAACGCCGTTGTAGGCCTTGACCAGATTGACGACTTCGATGGCTGGAGGCGTGGCGTCGGGCGCGCGGGCGGTCATGTGCGGTCAGGTTGGTTCAGGCGGAAGGCGGCGGCAAGCCCCTGCAATGTCAGGTCGGGGACCGAAACCGGATCCGGACGGATCCGACCCGCGATCCGACCTGCGGCGCCGCCGGTGCAAAGCACGCGGGGCGCAGGTTCACCGCGCTGGTGCAATTCGGCGACGATTGCGTCGAGCAGCGCTTGGATCAGACCCGCAAATCCGATCACCGTTCCGATGCGCATCGCTTCCAAGGTCGACTGGCCGATGGCCCCGGTGATGTCCGTCGTGTCGTCGAGCAAGGGCAACTGGGCCGTTTTCTCGTGCAGGTAGCTCCGCATGATCTCGATGCCCGGCGCGATGACACCCCCCTCATAGCCGCGGGAGGGCGTGATCACGTCGAAGGTCACGGCGGTGCCCAGGTCGATGACCACCGCGGGCGTGCCGAAGAGCGCGTGGGCGCCGGCCGTGTTGGCCAGACGATCTTGTCCGATTTCGGCGGGACGCGGGTACGAGATGGGCACGCCGAGTTTCGCCGTGTGCGTCAATTGGAAGACCGGAACCTGGATCCCTTGCAGCTCGAGCACCCGACGCAGCAGGGGCGAGGCGGCCGGCACGACGGAGCAGAATGAGATACCGGCGACCGGACCGTGGGTGCTGATCTCGCGCCAGAACGCGGGCGCAATGCCGTCGATCGGGTGGTCGATCAACCGGGTAGGAAGCCGGGAAGGCACCATGGAACCCGCCGCGGGCACCACCCCGAAGTGCGTGTGCGTGTTCCCGATATCGATGCAAAAACAAGGCATGTCGCCCACGTATGGTTCAAACCGGGCCGGGAGAGGCAAGCCTGACGGTGGTCCGGCCGGGTCAAACCGGTTCAGGACGGCGCTTGCTTTTCCAGCGTCACTTCCCCGGCGCGCAAGCGTTCGATGCCGCCCCGTTCCGTGCGCAGCAGGAGACATCCCTCGTCGTCGATGCCGGAAGCGATGCCGGTCAGGCGCTGTTCCCCCTGCAGCCCGGTGACGCGTTGACCGCGAAGCACGTCGTACCGATTCCAAAGCGCCCCGAGGGTCCGCGTATGATCGCCCCGCAGAAAACGTTCGTAGGTCAGCAATACGCGTCCCGCGAGCGCGGCGGTGAACTTATTGATGTCGATCGGCAGACCGACATGGGCGTCCAGAGCCGTGGCGCGCTGGGCGAGTTCCCCGGGCCAGCCGCCGGCCGGGGTGCGCAAGTTCAGACCCAGGCCAAAAACCAGATCGCGAATCTGATCCGCATCAATGCGCGCCTCGGTCAGCATGCCGCCGGCTTTGCGTCCGTCGAAGAGCAGGTCGTTGGGCCACTTCAGCCCCGGCGTGACCCGGAAGAAGTTCGCGATCAGATCGCAGAGATTGGCGCCCATCCAGAGCGTGAAGGTCGGCATGCGGACCGGCTCGACCCGGGGGCGGAAGGCGAAGCTGGCGTAGAGGTTGCCATTGGGGTCGCTCAGCCACCGCCGGCCGAAACGTCCCCGCCCGCCGAGTTGCCGGTGGGCGAGGATGAGAAAGGGATCCGATCGACCGTTGGCGAGTTCCCGAGCGGCCTCGTCGTTGGTGGAGTCGACATGGTCGAGCAGACTGATGGTCAGCCCGCGATCCCGTAGTGGCAGAAAGGCGCGGATCAAGGTCGCGTTGAGTCCTTCCGGCCGAGCGGCGAGCCGGTACCCCCGCGAGCGCACGGCTTCGAACTCGAAACCCTGCAGCCGAAGTTTTTCCATGTGCTGCCAGATCGCCACCCGACTCATGCCGGCCTTGGCGGCGAGTGCGGTGCCGGAAACAAACGCCTGGTCGTGGGCGAGCAGCTCGCGAAGGATCAAGGTTTCAGGCGAGTTCATGCGCGCGACTTCCAGTCCAGACCGATATCGACCCAGATGCTCTGATGCACAAGGGCGCCGGTGGAGACAAAATCCAAGCCGAGCGGAGCAAGCCGGGGCAGGGACTTCAGTGTGATGCCCCCGCTTGCCTCGGTGAATGCCCGTCCGGCGATCAAGGCCACCGCTTTCTTCAGCTGGGCCGGTGTAAAATTGTCGAGCAGGATGACGTCGGCGCCGGCTGCGAGCACCGCTGGGATCTGATCCAGCGCGTCCACTTCGACTTCGACCGGCAGCTCCGGAGCCGAAGTCCGGGCCCGGCGCACGGCATCGGCCAGTCGCCGTCCGGGTGCGCCGGCGAGACTGTGCCCGCCGACCGGCTGTCCGGCCCCGAGCAGGGCGAGGTGGTTATCCTTCAACATGACTCGATCAAACAGCCCCAGCCGGTGATTCCAGCCGCCCCCGCAGGCCACCGCGTATTTTTCCAACATACGGTAGCCCGGGGTCGTTTTGCGGGTGTCCAGCAGCCGGGTCCGGCCGGACCCGAGAGCCGCGACATAACGCGCGGTTTGGGTGGCCACGCCAGAGAGCCGCTGCAGGAAGTTCAGGACGATGCGTTCGGCGGATAACAGAGTCCGGGGGTCGCCCGCGAGGGTGCCGAGCACGGCGCCGGCCTTGAGCCGGGCCCCGTCCTTGGCGCGTGGCTGGAAGGTGGCGCGGCCACCGTAAGCGGAAAGCACCAAAGGAACCACGGGCAGGCAGCAGACCACCAGGTCTTGCCGGGCGACGAGGTCGGCTTCACTGGAACGCGGGCCACCGGCCACGCTGGCGGTCGAGGCGTCGCCCGTACGCGCCGGTCGTTGTCGCAGTCCCAATCCGGCAAGATCCTCGTCCCGTGCCATTTCGACGAGGCGACGCAGGTGGGTGAGATCCAAGTCATCCCAGGTCAGGCGTTGCAGGAGGCGTTCGGGCGAAGCGGGCATGTTTGCCCCCACTCGACACACGTGGGGCTTGTTTTTCAAGTCAGCGCAACGCACCGTCGGGTTCCCTCTCCATGGCCGTGAAGATTCACCATGCCCTCATCACCGCCGCCGGCCCGGACGCCCGGCGGCTCCCCTTGCAGTCCCTCTACGACCGGACCGGATCGTGGAAACCCGCGATTGCGATCCAGATTGACGAGATTCTCGCGGCCGGCGTCGACCACGTTGGTGTGATCATCCGACCCGGGGACCGCGAAGCCTACCAGACGGTGCTGGCGGGCTTTGGCGGTGCGGTGACCCTGATCGAGCAAAACGAGCCCTCCGGCTACGGGCATGCCGTGCTCTGCGGCCGGGAGTTCACGCAGGGAGCGTCGTTTCTGCTGCAGGTGAGTGACCACCTCTACGTTAGTGGAGCCGCGGAGAGCTGCACGCGCCAGCTCCTGGCAGTGGCCGAGGCGGAAACCTGCGCCGTGTCGGCCGTGCAGTCGACGCCTGAGACCCAGCTTCGGTACTACGGCACCGTGGCCGGCACCTTGCTGCCCGGTCGGCGAGGCGTTTATCAGATTGATCATGTGATCGAAAAGCCCACGCCAACGCTGGCCGAGCAGACCTGCGTGGTTCCGGGCCTGCGCAGCGGCCACTACCTGTGTTTTTTTGGCATGCATGTCTTGACCCCGACCGTCTTCACACTCCTCGCCGACGAATGGGCGGCGGCCCCCGGTCTGAGGCTCGGCTTGTCGGCCGCGCTTTCGGTGCTGGCAACGAGAGAGACCTATGTGGCCACGGAGTTGTCGGGGCGGCGAGCGGACCTCGAGGCACCCTTCGGGGTGTTTCGGGCCCAGCTGGCGCTCGGGCTCAACGGACCCGCGCGCGATGAGGTGCTCGCCCTGTTGACCGAAGAACTGGCGCAGGATGCCACGGGCCGACGCTAACCCCCGGTGACCATGGACGACGGATTGCTGGCGTTGGTGGAAGGCCGGGATGTCACCGGCACCTCGTTTGAACAACGGTGTCGGGCGGCCGATCGAGCGGGTCTGGAGGCCATGGCCGAGGCGCTCGAGGTCTATCGCCGGACGGCGGGAAATTTCTATCACCGGGTGCGCGCCGTGTTCTTTCTCGCGGCCATTCACCGCTATTTTCTGCCCCCGCATTATCCGGTCGAGACCACGGGTTCGATTCCCTACGAGGGCCACCGCCTTGCGCTGGGGCGGCGCTTTGAGGAAGCGGTGGCATTGTACCGGGCCCATCAGGCGCGCGCCGGCACCTCGGACGCGCTGTCGAGTGCGTTGGCGGCGGCGTATCATGGCCTCGCGTTCAAGACCCTGGCGCAGCAGGTCCAGAAGACCGTGCGCTCCGTGCGCGGAAACCAGTGGATGTTTCGCACGGGCCATCCTCTCGATTATCCGCTCCGCCTGCGGAACGAACTGGTGCCGCGACGAGGTGGGGACGAGCCCGTGCCCCTGCTGGTCGAGGAGACGGCGGTCCGACTCGATCTCAGCCACTCGGCCTGGAGCGACATCTTTTTCCTCGGCATGGACTACCCCGAGGGGGCGAAAGTGCTCAATCTCTCGGTGAATCTGGGCGTGCACGGTCGCGACCAGGAGACGCGGCCGCCGGTCTGCGCCTTTCTTCGCGTGATTGACGAACCCGTGCTCCGCCTCGTCAGTGTCGACCTCGGTGTGAGCGCCGACGTCTCGACCCTGGGCGAGGTGTTCGATTTCGCCAAGGACTACCTCGGCCTGCTCAAGGCGGCGGTCATCGCCTCCGGGCTCATTCCGCCCGGCCTCGAGGGTTCCGGGCACGACCTGGCCGCCATCCTGCAACGGCTCGTCGGAGCGGGGCGCGGACTCGAGATCGTTTCGCAGGTGCGCGACATCCCCAAGGGTTCCCGGCTCGCTGTATCCACGAACCTGCTCGGATGTTTGATCTCGCTGCTCATGCGGGCCACCGGACAGACCCGCGCCTTGACCGGCGCGCTCGACGAAACCGAACGCCGGACCATCGCCAGCCGGGCGATCCTCGGCGAATGGCTCGGCGGATCGGGCGGCGGCTGGCAGGACAGCGGGGGTGTCTGGCCCGGCATCAAGCTGATCGAAGGCGAACCGGCGGCGGTCGGAGACACCGAACACGGCGTGTCGCGCGGACGCCTGCTTCCCCGTCACCGCCTCCTCGGCGAGGACGTCGTGACGCCCGCGACCCGCAAGGCGATCGAGGACAGCCTCATCCTCGTGCATGGAGGCATGTCGCAGAATGTCGGACCGATCCTGGAGATGGTGACGGAGAAGTACCTGCTCAAACTGGAACGGGAATGGGCCGCGCGCCAGGAGGCGCAGCAGATCCTGGCCGACATCGTGACGGCGCTGAAGGCTGGGGATGTCGCCCGCGTGGCGGGGCTGACCACCCGCAATTTCTTTGGTCCCCTCCAGACCATCATCCCGTGGGCGTCGAACGCGTACACCGAGCGGCTCATCGCGGAGATCCGCGCAGAGCTGGGCGATGCCTTCCGGGGGTTTGTCATGCTGGGCGGCATGTCCGGCGGAGGCATGGGCTTCTGGGTCGACCCCGCGCACAAGGACCGCTGCCGCGCGCGTATCCTGGAGATTCTTCAGCGCACCAAACGGGCTTTGGAGCACGCGCTCCCCTATGCGATGGAGCCGGTGGTGTACGACTTCACGCTCAACGAGCGCGGGTCCTTCGCCGCCCTGCGCTCCGGCGAGACGGCGATGATGTCGCCCGAGTACTACCTCATGATGGTGCCCCGCTGGCTGCGCCAGGACCCCCGCTCCCTGCCGGCGCCCGTGCGGGCCGAGATGGACCGCTTTGCCGGCAGCCGCCTCTTCACCGGAGAGCGCACCTGGGTCGAGCCCCTCATTGGACGGATCTTTCCCAAGCCCGAGACCCGGGCGGTCGCCGGACAGGCCGGAACGCTGGGGCAGCTCCTCGCCGCGAATGGATTTGATCCGGTGCAGCACGAACGCATCCGCGAGGATCTTCGGGCCGGGCGCATCGGACTGGCGCAGAACCGCCTGCCCTCGTCGGCCACCATCGAGGATGTGCGCACCGGGGACGTGATCTCCACGCTTGCCATTGACGACGAGGACCGCGATCGCGGCGAACTTGCCTTGCGCGAAGGGCGGATCGCCGTGGTGACCCTGGCGGCCGGCTCGGGCAGCCGCTGGACCCAGGGAGCCGGCACGGTCAAGGCGCTCCATCCCTTTGCCCGCCTGGCGGGCCGCCACCGCAGTTTTCTCGAGACCCACCTGGCGAAGAGCCGGGCGACCGGACGCCGCCACGGGATCGAGGTGCCGCACCTGTTCACCACCAGCTATCTCACGCACGGGCCGACCGAGGCGTTCCTGCGCGAGTCAGCGCAGTTTGGATACACCGGCCCCGTCATCCTCTCCCCGGGCCGCTCGATCGGCCTGCGGCTGGTGCCGACCGCGCGCGACCTCCGCTTTGCCTTTGAGGAGGTGGTGCACCAGCAGCTCGACCCGCAGAAGGAGAAGATGCGCCGCAGCGGCCAGAAGGCGGCGGTCGAGTGGGCGCTCGCGGCCGGGGAGGCGACGGACTACACCGACAATCTTCCCCTGCAATGCCTCCATCCGGTGGGCCATTGGTACGAAGTGGCGAACCTCCTGCGCAACGGCACGCTGGCGGCCCTGCTGCGCGCGCAGCCCCGCCTGGAACACCTGCTCCTGCACAACATCGACACGCTGGGCGCACAGCTCGATCCCGGACTCTTTGGCCGGCACCTGCGCGAAGGCGCGGACCTGAGCGTCGAGGTCATCCGCCGCCGAATCGAGGACCGCGGGGGCGGCCTGGCGCGCGTCAACGGACAGCTCCGGCTCGTGGAAGGGCTGGCGATGCCGCGCGATGACGACGAATTCCGTCTCACCTATTACAATACGGCGACCTTCTGGATGCGCATCGACTCCCTGCTCGCCCTCTTCGGACTCGACCGCGCCGGACTCGACGACGCCTCGCGCGTCACCACCGGCGTCCGGGCGCTGGCGGCGCGCATGCCCAGTTATGTGACGTTGAAGGACGTCAAACGCCGGTGGGGCAATGGCCAGGAAGACATCCTGCCTGTGGCCCAGTTTGAGAAACTCTGGGGCGACATGACGAGCCTGCCCGATGCCCGCGTCCGTTATCTCGCCGTGCCCCGACGCCGCGGGCAGCAGCTCAAGGATCAGGCCCAGCTCGATGGGTGGCTGCGCGATGGTTCCGCCGCCGACGTCGAGCGCGTCTGCGCCTTTGATTGACGCCGCCTGGCCCACGCTGCCCGCCCGCTTCTCCATTCCGACCATGATGACCCCCGATGCGCTCAAGACCTTGGAATCCCCCCAAGGCCTCGCACCCGCCCTGCAGGCCCTGTGGCACGACGCGCGGGGCGATTGGGACGAGGCTCACACCTGCTGTCAGACGGCGGGCAATCGCGAAGGTGACTGGGTGCATGCCTACCTCCACCGCAAGGAAGGCGATCTGAGCAATGCCGGCTACTGGTATGCACGCGCCGGCCGCCGCATGCCTCCAAGTACGGTGTCCCTTGCGACCGAGTGGGCTCAGCTCGCGACCGAGCTGCTTTCCCGGTCCGTGCCGGGCGAACGCAGTGCCAAGGGTTCCTAATTGGCCGCAAGTGAATGTCGCGGCCCGGCCGGGGCCCCGACAATGCCTCGCGTAGCAAGAAATTTGCCGAATCGCTTTGTGACAAATCGGGTTGCCATCTCCGGTGGCAACGGTGAGGAACCAGCGGTCCGACCTCCTTTCCCGCGGAGGGGACGTTTTGCTCCCGACCATGCCTGAAACGGAACCCCGAAGGTGGCGCATCGCGAAAGCCCTCAAGCAGGCGCGTGCCCAGAAGCAACCCCGCCTTTCCCAAGCCGATCTCGCCGAACATCTGGCGGCGGCGGGTTTGAGGTACTTCACCGAGCGACATGCCTCCCGGTTGGAGTTGGGCTATCTGGATGCGACGACGTCGGAAGTGCGGGCGATCGCCGGAGTGCTCGCGGTCAGTCCCGACTGGCTTTGCGGTGCGCTTTTGACCCCGGTTCCCAGCACGCCCCCGCTGGGGAGTGGGCTGGCCCGGGCCAGCCAGAGCCAGACGACTCCGGGCCTGGCTTCCGCCGGGGCGGCGACGGCGACCCTGACGATGCCGGCGGTGGAGTCACGGTGGCCGGCCTGCCCTTCCACGGGCGTCCTTGAAAAGGGCGACGAAACGCCCGACGCCTACCGCCTCCGGTTGAGCGAACTCCGGACGCAGGCGAACCGGATGCTGCACACCTCGGGCCTGCCGGCGGCGCACTGGCGCCAGTGGCGGGACTTGGAGCGCCAGATCGGCGAGCGGCTGCGCGGATTGTGAGTGTAAAACTAAGTCACTGCGCATTATTTGTCCACGTTTGGCCGTGGGAGGGACATTTCTATGCTTTCGATTGCCAACGGAAGCGGGTTGGATTTCGCGGTATCCCATGCGAATCCCCCACCTCTTGGCTGTCGTCCCGCTCCTTCTGGCCTATTCCGCGTTGACCACGGGTTGCCGCGACCGCGAGGTCGCGGTCTACCAAGCTCCGAAGGACGCGGTGGTCACGCCCCCGCCGGCCGCTGAGCCGGCGGCACCGGGCGGTCTGCCGCCCGGACATCCCCCGATCCCAGGAGGAGCGGCGCCGGCGGCGGCGGCTCCCATGGCGGGCAGCGACATCCAGCCGCAAATAGCGACCGGTCTCGCGCTGCGGTGGAAGGCCCCGGCCCAGTGGCAGATCAAGCCCGCCGGTTCCGTGCGCAAAGGAAGTTACAAAGTGGTGGGGGCGGGTGGAGCCGAAGCTGACATGGCGATCACGGCGTTTCCGGGAGACACGGGTGGACTCGTGGCCAATGTGAACCGCTGGCGCTCGCAGGTCGGGCTCGGGGAGCAGACGCAGGCGCAGATCGAGGCCGCGCTTGAACACCTCGACGTCAATGGCCTGCACATGGATGTGGTGGATGTGACGGGCAAAGGCCAGACCGGTCCGGTCCGGCTCCTGGGGGCGATCGTGCCGCATCAAGGACAGACTTGGTTTTTCAAAATGGTGGGACCCGAACCGGTGGTCGCCGCCGAACGGGCCGCCTTCACCGCATTCCTCCGCACCATCGAAGTGCCCTGACCTGTGAAAGCCTACCTCGAAAATCTCCGTTCCTTCTTCGTTTCGCTCCACCTCACGGTGGCGCTGCTCATCCTGTCGATGCTCCTCGTCTTCGTGGCGACGATCGACCAGGTCAACCTGGGCATTTGGGCGGTGCAGGAAAAGTACTTCCGCAGCGCGATTGTGTTCTGGACCTTTCCTGATTCCGGTCTCGCCATCCCGATTTTCCCGGGTGGGTACGTCATTGGGGGACTCCTCCTGATCAATCTCGTCTGCGCCCATCTCTATCGCTTTGCCCTGACCTGGAGGAAGCTCGGCATCCAACTGGCGCACGGCGGCCTGATTCTCCTCCTCCTGGGTGAGTTTTTCACCGGACTTTGGCAGCGCGAGAGTTATCTCCGCATGGATCAAGGAGAGACCAAGTCCTACTCCGAGTCCTTCCATGCGGTGGAGATGGTGTTGGTGGATACGACCGAGGCGGACTCCAACCGCGTCGTGGCCATCCCCGAGGCACGGCTGGAGGAGAAGAATGGGCTGCAGCATCCCGCGCTCCCGTTCCGCCTGGAGATCAAGACGTACTATCCCAACGCGACCCTGCAGATGCGCAACCCGAACAATCCGCCCGCCACGACGACGGCAGCGGCGACCACCGGGGCCGGGCTCCAGCTCGCGCTCATCCCCATTCCGATCACGTACAAACACAACGAGCGCAACTCGCCGGGCGCCTTGGTCGAGTTGACCGGCGCGGAAGGGTCGATCGGCACCTGGATGGTCTCCCTCCAGCTCGCGGAGCCCCAGACCTTTTCCTATCAGGGTCGCACCTGGCAGATCCAGCTGCGTTCCAAACGCACGTATCACCCATTCACGCTCACGCTGAAGAAGTTCAGCCACGACAAGTATCCCGGCACGGAGATTCCGCGCAATTTCTCCAGTCTCGTGCAGGTGAAGAGCAAGGACGGGGAGGATGATCGCGAGGTCCTGATCCTCATGAACAATCCGCTCCGCTATCGCGGCCTCACGTTCTATCAGGCCGGTTTCGACAATAACGACACCACCACGATTCTCCAGGTCGTGCGCAACCCCAGCTGGCTCCTGCCCTACATCTCCTGCGTGCTCATGTTTGTGGGCTTGATGATTCAGTTCGGGTTCAGCCTGGCCGGCATGTTCCGCAAACGTCAGCGCGCCGCCACGGCGAGCGCAACCGTCTCCGCCCCCGCCCGATGAAACGCCACCTTCCCCTCCTCATGGTAGTGCTGGCTCTGGCCTACCTCGGCTCGACCCTGCGCGAGTCCGCCCCCCAGAAGCCCTTTGACCTCGCGGCGTTCGGACGCGTGCCGGTTCTCGTCAACGGCCGGATCAAGCCCCTCGACACCGTGGCGCGAACTTCGATCCTGACGATGCAGGGACGCCAAACGGTCAAGACCCCGGACGGCCAGACCCTTTCACCGGCCGCCTGGCTGGCCGACGTGCTTTTCTCGCCGTCGGTGGCGGACCACTACCGGCACTTCCTGATTGAAAACCGCGAAGTGCTCGACCTGCTCGGACTCTCCCCCGAGCAAGGCGACAACGGCAAACGCTTCTCCTACTCTCAGATCCGCGCGAAAGCGCCGGAACTCGATCGGCAGGCCCGGCTGGCGGAAGCGGTGGAGGCCCCGCTGCGGACGCCGTTTCAGCGTCAGGTGGTGGCCGTCCGTTCCCGCGTGGTCCTTTACCTGCAGCTCACGGCCACGTTGCAGCCGCCGGACTCGAAGGATTTTTACCGCGAATTGCTCGACCTCGAGAAAAAGCTCCCGGCCATCGTCGCGGCGTTTCGCGCCGAGAAGGCCGGGCAAACCCACGATGTGGAACTGCTCAAGGCGGCCCGCGTCGAAGCCGACCGCTTCGCCTACATGAATCAACTGGGATACCTGCGCACCGTGCCGCCGGATGCCAAGGATGCCGACCCGACCCACTGGTCGACCATGGGCGGCACGCTGTCCGATTCGCTGTTGACCGGCACGTTGCATCGCTGGGCGGTCGACTATGCCTCGATTGGTGATGCCTGGCGCACGCGGGATGCCGGGCGCTTCAATGAAATCACCCGGCGCCTGCATGACGATCTGGGCGTGCGTTACCCGGTGGCCATGCGCAAGAGCGACATCGAAGCCCGCTTCAACGGAGCGCAGCCTTTCTACAGCAGCGCGGTGCTGTACGTGGCGGCGTTTCTCTTCGGCGTGGCCTCCTGGCTGTCGACCGGTGACTTTGCCCGGCGCAGCGCGGTCGGTTTGATGTCGCTCGCCTTCGTCGCCAGCACCCTCGGCATTGCCACCCGCATGTGGCTCGAAGGACGCCCGCCGGTGACGAATTTGTATTCGTCCGCGCTCTTCGTCGGCTGGGCTGCCGTCCTGCTCTGCCTCATCCTTGAACGCTTTCACCGCAATGCCGTTGGCACGGTCGCGGGCGGCATGATCGGCCTGGCGACCCTCGTGATCGCGCATCACTTGTCCGTCGGGGGCGACACCCTCGAGATGATGCGGGCGGTGCTCGATTCCAACTTCTGGCTCGCCACCCACGTGGTGGTGATCACGGCCGGCTATTCGGCCACCTACCTCGCCGGATTCCTGGCCATCATTTACGTATTGCGCGGGGTGATGTCGAAGTCCCTCGATCGCGCCACGGCCGACTCCTTGATGCGCATGGTCTACGGCGTCGTTTGTTTTGCCACCCTCTTCAGTCTTACCGGCACCGTGCTCGGCGGCATCTGGGCGGATCAATCCTGGGGCCGCTTCTGGGGCTGGGATCCCAAGGAGAACGGAGCGTTGATCATTGTGATCTGGAACGCGGTGCTCCTTCACGCCCGCCTCGGTGGACTCGTGCGCGAGCGCGGCTTCATGGCGATGGCCATTTTTGGCAACATTGTGACCAGCTGGAGCTGGTTCGGCACGAACATGCTGGGCGTGGGCTTGCACAGTTACGGATTCATGGACTCGGCGTTCTTTGCGCTCATTGGGTTTGTGGCCAGCCAGCTGCTGCTCATCGCGCTCGCGCTGATTCCGCTGCACAAATGGCGGAGCCCCATGCTCGTCCGCGGGTGAGGGAGGGGCGCGGCAGGAGGGGGGGGCTGAACGCTGAACGCCGAATGCTGAACTTTTGACGCTGAAGGGGTGTTGGGGTCGGAAGTGGCTGGTGATCTTGGATTTGGTTTACTCGATTCAGGGGGCGAGCTTTGCTTGGGGGCGCTCGCGCGGTGTCGGAGCGGCCTCGGCGAGGCCGCCTACAGCGAGGCGGGCTTAAGGGGGTCGCGGCAGGGTCCTTCGGGTGTTTGGTGCTGGCGTCGCCGCATGCGCGTTGTCGCGGGAATTTGGCTGGCTTTGGGAGCTCTCACGATCTTCCAATCCTCATTAACTCCGTGCATGCGATGGCACATCGTCTGCTGCGGGGTGAACACCAACACCCACCATGAATAAACGCTTTTTGATTGCGGTTACCGCGCTGCCGGCCCTGGCCGCGGTGCAACCCCTGGCGGCCCAAACCGCCCCTAAACCACCGGACGAGGAAACGGTGAAGATGGAAAAGTTTGAGGTGAGCGATGTTCCGATCGAGCAGAACGTCATTCCGACGTCCCGGCCGATCAGTTCGATTTACGGCAGCGAACGGTCGCTGCTCGATACGCCCCGGTCCGCGACGATCATTTCGCGCGAGCAATTGACCGCCGTCTCAATCCAGGATGTGCGCGATTTCTCCAAACTGACGGCGAGCTCGTACACGCGCTCGAATTTCGGCGCACCCACCACGCCCGACCTGCGCGGCCAGATTGCCGACATGTTCCTCAACGGCATGCGCATCGGCCTGTCGTCCAACGGCAACGGTCTGCCGATCAATTTCAACTCGGTCGAGTCGGTCACCATCCTGAAGGGTCCCGCGACCGCGGTGTACGGAGCCTCCCAATATGTGGGCGGCTACGCCGACCTTGCTTCGAAGCAGCCGACCTTTGACGGACGCAAAGGCTCCTTCGCTTTCACCGTGGGCAGCTACGATGTCTACCGCTGGACGGCGGACTACAATGTGCCGGTCAACGAAAAGACCGCCTACCGCATTTCCTACTCGGGTGAGCAATCCAAGGGCTACTACGAGAACGGCAAGAAGAACACCCAGGCTCTCTACGCGGCGGTCTTGCATCTCAAGAGCGACTCGTACCGCGTCTTTGCCAATGCGGAGATTTTCGGCGCCGACTACACCGAGAACTTCGGCATCAACCGGCCGACGCAGGAGCTGATCGACCGCGGCATCTACCAGACGGGCATCAACAACAATCCCGCTCCGGACTTCAGTGGCGGTGCCTTTCTCGGGTACAAGGACGCCACCGGCGCGCCGATTACGTTCTCCAACATCAATGTGGTGGGTGGCACGGCCGCCCCGGTCTCCGACGCGCAGAACTCGCGCTGGGTGGTCTCCGGTTTCCCGGCGGTCAATCGCATTGTGCTCGGCCCCAAGGTCACGATCGACCGCAAGAAGCGCCTGCTGCGACCGGGCGATGACTCCGAGGGCGTGGCGATCAACGCCCAAGTCATCCAGACGTTCACCCCCAAGCCGGACCTGACGATCAGCAACAACTCGTTCTTCCGCTACGTCAGCCGCAATACACTTTCGAGCTACTCCTATTCGGAAATCATCGATCCGAGCTTCAGCTTCGAGAACCGCACCGAGTTCCAGCAGAAGTTCGACAAGCTGTTCGTCAACAGCGGCCTCTCCCTGCGCTACCAGCAGGTCAAGGCCTACAACGACTTCTTCAACGAGCCGGCCAATGTCTGGGACTTGACGAGGGATCTGCGCTTCGCGAACTACTTCAACTCGGTCAATTCTCCGAGTCCCTTCACCCAGGTGCCGGTCCCGGGCTGGCCGGGCCGCTATTACACCCCGGACAACGGCGACTCGGGTATCTCGAAGGCGATGTACTTCTCGCCCTTTGCCCAGGTGGAGTGGCAGATCAATGACGCACTTTCCTTCCTCGGTGGTGCCCGGGTCGACCTCCTGAGCATCAGCTACAGCGATCCGGCGGGTTTCCTGCCGGGCGACAAGACCACGGTCGGACTGCCCAACTACAATGGCAGCGTAAACTACAAGATCACGCCCACGCTCAGCGCCTATGCGACCTATAACTGGAGTCAGAATCCCGTGGGATCGACCGGCAACGGTGGCGGGCTCACGACCGCGGGCGCGGCGAACTTTGCGGTGGCCAACCTACGCAATGAATCCGAGCTGATGGAAGTCGGTCTGAAAAAGACCTCGGCCGACGGCAAGTTCTACGTCTCCACCTCGCTCTTCAGCCAGAGCCGCGCCGACCTGCAGCAGGACCGGTCGGTGGTGAAACTCAAGGGCACGGGCATTGAGGTCGAGGCGAACTACCAGCCGAATCGTAACTTCTACCTGATCGCGGGTTATTCCTACATCGACGCCACGGTGAACGCTCCCGCGTTCGACGTGGGCAATACCTCCCTGACCTCGCCGCTCGAGCGTTACTTCCTGCAGCCGGCCAACACCTGGCTGCGCCGGCAGGGCGTGCCGCGCAACTCGGTCAACCTCCTCGCCACCTACAAGCTCGACAGCGGCTTTGGTGTGTCGGGCAGTGCGGTCTGGGCAAGCAACATCAACAACAATGTCGCCGGCACGATCGTCATTCCTGATCAATACACGATCGACCTGACGTTGTTCTACGCGGCGAAGAGCTATGAGTTCAGACTCGCCGTGCTGAACGCCACCGACGAGGAAAACTGGAGCGCACCGAACGCGGTCTACGGCAACGAGTCCATCGTGGCCGAGCTGCCCGTGCGCCTGGAATTCACGGCGAAGTTCAAGTTCTGATTTTCGGACTACACAGACTACCCACCAACAAAAAGGCCGCCGGGCAACCGGCGGCCTCTTTCTTTCTCCAGCGGCGCGGAGCCGCGACCTGCCCGCGGCCACGCTCCGATGGAGGTGGCCTCGCTGAGACCGCGACGGGACGCTTCGGTCCCGCCCCTCGCTCGCCCGCCCTTACCAGTGGGCGTAGTCGCCCTTTTCCAGCCCGAGAGCAAATTCGACGAGGAGCTGGACGCAGAGCTCCACGTCCACCAGGTCGACCATCTCGCTGGGTGTGTGCATGTACCGCAGCGGCACACTGACCAAGCCGGTGGCGACACCGGCCCGGCCGACCTGGATCGCGCGTGCGTCCGTGCCGGTGGGGCGCGGATCGGCTTCGATCTGGTAGGGGATCTCGAGTCGTTTGGCGGCGGCGAGCAGGCGGTCGAAAACCTTGGGATTGATATTGGCGCCGCGGCAGAGCATCGGACCGCCGCCGAGTTTGGTTTCGCCGAACTTGCGGTTGTCGCAATCGGGATGATCGGTGGCATGTCCCACGTCGACGGCGACGGCGATGTGGGGATTCACGCCATACACGGCGGTGGTGGCGCCACGCACGCCGATCTCCTCCTGGGTGGTGGCCACACTGACGACCTTGGCTGCCAGTTTTTTCTTCTGTTTGGCGAGGCGGATGAGGGTTTCGCCGACGATGTAGGCGCCGACCTTGTCATCAAACGCCCGCGCCGCGCCGATGGTGCCGTGGATCAGCTCGAAGCCGTGGTCGAGGGTGGCGACATCGCCGATGCCGACGCGTTCCAGGGCCTCCTTCTTGGACTTCGCGCCGATGTCCATCCAGAGTTCATGCAGCTCCGGCACCTTCTTGCGGTCCGCCTCGTCCATCAGATGCAGGGCCCGTTTGCCGGTCACACCTTTGACCGGACCCTGGGCCGTCTGAATGATCACGCGCCGGCCGGGGATCAGACTCCGGTCCTGGCCGCCGATGGTGTCGAAGTAGAGGAAACCCTTGTCGTTGATGTAGGTGATGATGAGACCGAGTTCATCGATGTGCCCCGCAAGCATGAGCGTGGGATCGCCCTTGGGGTTGAGCGTCGCCAGACGGTTGCCCATGGCATCGTGGGCATAGGCGTCGGCGCTCGGTTTGACATGCAGGTCGAACACCCGCTGGGCCTCGGCTTCGTAGCCGGAGGGAGAGCGGGCATTGAGCAGGTCGATCAAGAAGGGTGGAGGCGTATAGGGTTTGCTCATGGAGAGATTCGCA
This sequence comes from Opitutaceae bacterium, assembly GCA_016794625.1. GTDB lineage: Bacteria > Verrucomicrobiota > Verrucomicrobiia > Opitutales > Opitutaceae > UBA6669. The sequence goes on along the minus strand of JAEUGY010000076.1, from coordinate 14,672 downwards.
AAAACGAGGTTTGCGTCAGACTCATGGTGAAATCGAAACTCGAAAATCCAAAATCAATTTTTCGAATGACGATCTATCCCGCTATCGACATCAAGAACGGCCGCTGCGTCCGCCTGACCCAGGGCCGGGCCGACCAAGAGACGGTTTACGGAGAAAATCCCGCGGCCATGGCGGCGGAGTTCGCCGCCGCCGGCAGCACGTGGGTGCATGTGGTGGATCTCGATGGGGCTTTCGAAGGCGAGCCGAGGAATCTCGTTAGTGTGGAGGCGATTATGAAAGCCGGCTTACGGGTGGAGCTGGGTGGCGGCCTGCGGAATCGCGCGTCGGTGGATCGGGCGTTGGCGCTGGGCGTGTCGCGGGTGGTCATCGGGACCCGGGCGGCAGAAAGCGAAGCCTTTGTCGCCGAGTTGGTGCAGGCGCATGGCGACAAGATCGCCGTGGGCATCGATGCAAAAAATGGCCAGGTCGCGGTCAAAGGCTGGGTCGATACCACGGGCACCGGGGCGCTCGCCTTGGCCCGGAGGATGGACGCGTGCGGCGTGCGGACGCTGATTTATACGGATATTGGCACGGATGGCATGCTGACCGGGCCCAATCTGGCGGCGCAGGAGGCGATGCTGCAGGCGGTCCGCTGCCGGGTCATCGCCAGTGGTGGTGTGAGCCGCCGCGAGGATGTGATCGCCTTGGCGGCCCTCGCCCGGCGTTATGCGAACCTCGATGGCGTGATTGTCGGCAAGGCCCTGTACGAGAAACGCGTCGAACTCCCGGACCTCCTCGCCATCGCCCGCGGATAGGACGCTCGGGCGTTGCGCCTGCCTCAGGTCACGTGGCCCTCGAACTGCGGCAGCGTGTCGGTGATGGTGTGCCAGGCCGCCTTGTCCCCGACAAAGATGTGGGCGGAGGGGCGGATGGCCGGCTCGTCCTCCAGGGATCCGAGGGTCACGTGGACGAAGGCCCCGTCGCTCACGACTGAATACAGAAGCGATCCGCAGGTCCGGCAGTGCACGTCGTGATTCGCCTGTTCGTCGCCGTAGATCAGCCGTTGCTCCTCTCCCTGGGTCAGACGGAGTTTCTTCCGCTCGATGCCGGCGAACGGCTTGAAGGCCGAGCCGGTGGCACGGCGGCAGTCGGAGCAATGGCAGCAGGCGGCGTAGCGAAAGGCGTCCTCCACCGTGTAACGAAGGGCCCGGCAAAGACAGGCGCCGCCCAGTCTCCGCGGCGCCGGCGGTGCCGAGGTGTCGGGTCGCGATTCTGACGGAGGCTCGATCACGCCTGGGAGTGCAGGCCGATCATGTTCTCCTCGGTGTCGATCACGAGGGCGATGAAGCCGTAGGGACCAATTGAGAACTTCTCTTTGAACACGCGACCGCCGCGCGCAGCGGCGCGTGCGGCCTCGACCGCGCAATCGGCGCAGTTGAAATAGATCAGCGTACCGCCATCGCCCGACGGTTTGCCCGGGTAGTGGACGAGGGCTCCACCCGCGCCGGGCAGTTCGGGCCCCATGGGAAAGGCCAGCATCTTGATAGCCGGGCTGGGCAGTTCCTGGAGCGTCAACTGAAACACACCTTCGTAAAAGGCCCGGGCCCGGGCCATGTCCTGCACGTAGATCTCAAACCATCCAACGGGATTTTGCGCGGGGTTCATCCTGATACCCATGCAAGAAGCCCGGCCAGGCGTCGAGCCTGTATCCGCCCGGCGCCCTCATCCGTTGTCGTAGGCGGCCTCGCCGAGGCCGCACGGGACCGCCAGCCGATGAAGGCGAAGCGGCCTCTTGTCGGGCTGCTCCTTGCGGGCACGCCCGCACCGCGGAGCGGTGAAGAGTGAAGGTCGAAAGGTGAAGCGTGAAAAAAACCAGGCGTGGCCGCGAGGGCCAGCCCTACGTTGATGGCAAGTTGGATCGCTTGGAGGGCGCCGCTCCGTCGGCGCCGGTTGCGCGTGTCGATTCCCTCCCGGTCCAAGGTGTTTCTTCATGACGAGGACAAACGAGCCGGCGCGGGCCTACGGTGCGCGGCCCCGCGGCGCCGACGGAGCGGCGCCCTCCACCGAACGAGGCACGTGGCGTCCACCGCTGCACCTTGTTCCACTTCAGTCCATCTACGGCGGACCCGACCACACGATCTCCCGGATTTCTGGATCGGACTCGAGGATCTGCCGGAGGGCGTCGAGCAGGCGGGTGAGCTGGGGCGTGGCGTCGATGGTCCGGAAGAGCTTCTTTATCTTGGGCGTGGCGGGTTCGGTGAAGCAGACAAACTGATCGTCATCCCCGTTCTGGTGTCCGCAGCAGAGGCCCAGCCGGAATCCCTCGTTGCGGATGGGCAGGTAGCAGCCCCAGTCCTCCACCGCCATCTCGTCTGATGCGATGCCCCGCTCGGCGAGCTTGGCCGCGAGGTATTCGGTGAGTCGCTTTCCCCATAGACCGGGGTTGATTTCCTCCTCTTCGCCGTCGTAGGGAGGAAATTTCGATGAACGGAATTCAACCTGAGTCTTCATGGATGGGGAGGGAGAGCGGAGGAGGGGAAAGGGAACCGTATCGTGGCAAACCTGACGCGGCTGACGGAAGTCATCGCAAAGTCTGAAGGTCAGGTCTCGATCCTGAAATCAACCGAAAAACAGGTAGGCGACGAAGATGGCTGCGATGACACCCGCGAGGTCGGCGAGCAGGCCGTAGGTGATGGCGTAGCGGGTGCGTTTGACTCCGACGGATCCGAAGTAGAGCGCCACGATGTAGAACGTGGTGTCCGTCGCGCCCTGGAAGATGCAGGCGAGTCGGCCGACGAAGGAATCAGCCCCGTAGGTGGTCATGGCGTCCACCATCATCGCCCGCGCGCCGCTGCCCGAGAGGGGTTTCATCAGGGCGGTGGGCAGGGCGGGCGTGAAATCGGTCGGCCAGCCGAGCTGCAGCAGCACCCAATCGCAGCCGGAAACGAGCAGGCCGAGGACCCCGGCGTTGCGGAGCACGCCGATCGCCACGAGCATGGCCACGAGGTAGGGAATGATGGTGAGCGAAGTTTGGATACCGCCCTTGGCGCCTTCGATGAACGCCTCATAGACATTCACCTTGCGGATCGCCGCTCCGACGAGAAGGCCGGCGATGAGGGTGAGCAGGGTGACGTTCGCCGCGATTTTGGAAAAGGTCTCGATCTCGGCCCGTGTCAGGTGCTGGTCGAGGTACCAGACGAAGCCGGCCAGAGCGGCGGTGGCTCCGCCGACCCAGCCAAAGATGACGCGATCCAGCAGATTGATCTTTTGTCGCACCGCCACCGCGATCAAGGCGGTCAGGGTGGCCACGTAGGTCGCGATCAGAATGGGAATGAACACGTCCGCCGGATTGGCCGCGCCGAGGATGGCGCGCTGGGCGATGATCGCGATCGGGATGAGGGTGAGGCCCGACGTCTGCAGCACGAGAAACATGATCTGGGCATTGGAGGCCTCGTCCTTGTTCGGGTTGATCGATTGCAGGCTTTCCATGGCCTTCAGTCCCATCGGGGTCGCGGCATTGTCGAGTCCGAGCATGTTCGCCGAGAAGTTCATCATCATGTGTCCCGTGGCGGGATGATCCTTGGGCACTTCGGGAAAAATTCGGGAAAAGAACGGGCCGATGATCCGGGACACCGCCTGCACGGCGCCCGCCTTCTCCGCCACGGAAAGAAATCCGAGCCACAGCGTCATCACGCCCGCCAGCGGCAGTGCGATGTCCATCACGGCCATTTTCGAGGACGTGAACGTCCCGTCCACGACGGTCTTGAAGACGTCGGCATTGCCGGTGAAGAGCCACTGCGCGAGTGCGGCGAGAAAACCGACGGCGAAGAAACAGACCCAGAGGTAATTGAGGACCATGGTGCCAGGAGGGACGCGGCCGGCGGGCCGGGCTCACGAAGCCTGCGCCGCGGCCGGAGCTGGGGCGAGCACTGTCTGGAGGAAGGTCAGGGTGCCGGCGTGGGCGTCGATCGTCATGTCCGCGCCCAGTGGCAGAACCGTGGCGCCGGGACCATGGCCGGCCGGCCAGCCACCGAGCACCGGTTTTCCCAGCGGGGTGAGGTAGTCGGCGAGCACGTCGGCCGGACTTTCAGCGTCGCTGAAGCGGCCCAGGACGAAGCCGCGCGGCAGGGCCAGGGCCCCGGACAGGCGGAGTTGCTGCAGGAACCGGTCGACACGGTAAGGCGCTTCGCCGACTTCCTCGAGAAAGAGCAGGCTGTCGCGCAGATCGAGGGCATACGGAGTGCCAAGCAGCGAGACGATGAGGTTGAGGTTGCCGCCCACCAGTTTGCCGCTGGCCCGGCCCGGGACGGTGAGTAGCGACGGCTCAAGTGCGGGCTGCCAGACGGTACCGGCGACCAGGCCGTCCCGGAGAATTCCATATCCGTGGGCCTCGGGGGACAGGGTCGAACGCACGAGGTCGGACGTTAGCATCGGCCCATGGAAGGTTACGAGTCCGGCGTTGGTGAATTGAGCCTGCAGCGCAGTGATGTCACTGTAGCCAATGAAGGGTTTCGGACGGGAGAGCACAGCCTGCCAGTCGATCTGGTCGAGCAGCCGTCCGCTCCCGTAGCCGCCGCGCAGGCAGAAGACGGCGTCGATTTCCGGATCGGCGAATGCGTCCATGAGGTCCTGCCGCCGACGGGCATCCGGCCCGGCGAGGAAGGGCAGGCGTTCGTGGCAACCGGGATACAGGCGAGCGCGGTAGCCCATGGACTCGATCACGGCGGGCACCCGCGCGACCGCCTCGGCCGGGGCGGGACCGGCCGGGGCGACCACAGCGATCAGCGCTCCGGGTCGAAGGGTCGGCAGGGGAAGGACGTTTGACGGCATGGTCAGGAGTGAGCGCGAGGGCGTGCGGGCAGCCATGGAGCTGGGGGGAGGGTCATGGCGCAGTGCCGGCGTCGAGCTGCTGTTGGAGGTAGCGGTCGACCGCCGCGCCGAGCTGCGGGATGCGCCACGTGGTGGCGCTGAGGGGACCCGGGGCGTAGCGGGTGCCGAGGTTGCTTGTGAGGGCGATCACGTAGTGTCGGCGCGCCGGCGGGAGGCCGACGACAATGCCGGCGTCGGAGAGAAAGTTTTCCGTGGTGCCGGTCTTGTGGGCGAAACGCACCTGGGCGGTGGCGTTGGTCGGACGGATGTCGCCCGGATACACCTTTCCGCCTGTATCGACCCGCCCGTCCGGAGTGATCCAACGCGCGGGGACTTGCGCAGGGATGCCGGCCTGCCAGTCCGGGGTGCCGGCCAGGGCGGTGCTGGAGAGCACCTCGTGCAGGGCCTGGGACTCCAGCAGGCGCCGCACCTGCGCACGGCTGGCCGCGGAGAGCAAGGGCGGCAACCCGCGTTCGACCCAGGGCGCGGGAGGGGCGTCGGCGTCGAGCAGCCAGAGCAGGCGGGCAGTGTCCCAGGCGGTCATTTGGAGATCACCGACACCGGCGCCGTCGCGGTTCATCCACCCGCCGTTGCTGCGAGTGTTGTTCAGACGCAAGGTGCCGAGTCCGTAGCGGGCGAACGTGGCATCGAGGGCATTGTGTCGCTCCCCGGTGTCATCGCGCACGATGGCGCCGTGGTGATGGAGCAGCGCCACCAGAGCGGTCGTGGCTTCGTTGCTGCTGACGACGATCATGGCGTCGGCCCAGGCCACCACGGGACGTGTTTCGCCGGCGTGCGTCCACGCCCCCTCCCAGGTGGCGCGACCGGCGTCGATCTCGCGCGCCACCCCAACCAGCACCATGAGCTTGATCAGGGAAGCGGGGTAGGGTGCGACGAAGCGTGGCAGGTGACGCTGGCCGGAGAGAGTCTTCCACGTCATCGCGTCCCAATTCGATCCGGGCAGCCAGGCGATCGAGTCGTTCTTGGCGTCGCGTTGATCGGCGAGAAAATGGACATTGGTCACCGCGCCGAAGCCGGGGGCCAGTTCGGCCACCCGGCCCCGCGGATGATCCCGGGAGAAAAGGACGTTGGCGCCGACCGGTGCTCCCCGCTCGGGGAAGACGACCACCGCGAGGTCGATGGATGGAAACGCCTCAACGGGTGCGTCGCGCAGCAGCCGATCCGGGGTCAGTTCAAAGTGTTGGGCCTGCACGGCCAGCAGGAGCGCGGCGGCGAGTTCGGCGGAGGACATGGGGAGGGAGGGCGGAAATGACGAATGACGAATGTCGAATGACGAATGGGTCGGAGGGCAGTTGGACGATGGAATGGGGCGTGTAGTGGATTTTATAAGACTGCGCCAGTCATGCGGCGGGGGCGGGCGACAGGGGCTGGAATCGGAAGAGGTGGACCGTGGTCGAGAGGGGCCTCGGCGGAGAGGGGCGGGAGGGGCGGAGGTGGGGACTGGAAAAAGGTTGACGAGAGCTGAGTTTTGAGGGTGCGGTGGGTTTGAAGGATGTGGGGGAGAGTCCTCGGGGAAACTGCCCGAGGGTGGGTGGGTGGGTCGAGGTGTAACTTGTTGATGTGCGAGCGGTGCAGGGGAAGAGCAGGGACGCCGGGGTGTAGATCGGGGGGCGGGAGGGCGTCCCTCGGAGGGGAGTCTTGCCTAGGCGATTGCCTGATGGCGCGCCGGCGGGAAAAGCGCTAGAATGGCGCCCGTCAAGAGAGGGTCACGAAGCGGCGAAGTCATCCAGAGACCATGAAAACCATCAAAGCCCTCGTGTTGTTTTTTGTGGTCAGCCTCGCCTCGGCGGCGGAAGGCGAGCTGGTTTCGATCGTGTGCAAGGGCAAGGTCGAACAGTATTGGGTGATGTACGCCTCGCCGGATGGCAAGATGACCAAGATCCGCAACACCAGCTCCGGCATCGATTTCTTCATTGAGACCGCCCACCTCAACGCGATCACGATCTCCCGGCAGCTGCCGGCGGTGCGGACGATCCGTGTGCGCCGCATCCGGGCCTAGACGGTCAGCGCCAACGGCAGTCAGCGGGCGGCGCCTGTGGGAAGGAGACATGCGAGCACGTGCAGAACGGGCCGGCCGGTCGTGGTCCGGGATCCAACTTGGCGTGGGCTTGCCTGACCGGAAGAAATTCTGACTGTGGAGGACCAGGAGCAAGGCGTCCGGCCGGGCTCCCGCCTCCTTCATGATCACGTTTCGACCCACCGCTGCTCTGGCCAAAAAACTGGATTTGAGTCTGTCCGCGACGATCCCGGCGATTGCGAACCGGGCGGCGGATTGGTGTGTGCAGGAATTCCGGGCCGCCCGGCGGACCTACCTGCTGTACTGCAACACCCCGTCGCTCTATCCGGTGATCGCATTGAAGCAGGGCGTGACCGACGGAGAGGCCCTGTTGTTCAACTTCATCATGGCGGCCGAGGCGACGCTGCGTCCCACCCCGGGAGCAAAGGTGTTTGAATTATGGGTACAGACGGAAATGAGCGGGATCCAGTACCTGCCGATTCCCGATCAATCCGTGCAGGCGTCGATCAACGATCTGATGCGAATCGCCCAGGGACACCTGGAAGAAGGCCTGACTCCTGCCGTCGCCAGCCGGCGGACGGCCACGACTCCGCTGGGCATTCTCGGCCTGAAATCGCCGGAGGCCGTGTTTCCCCGACTGCGCGGGGTCAGTCGGTGATGTCGCGGCAGCGGTGTTCGAGCTGGCGGGCGATGAGGTCGACCTGGTCGTCCGAAAGTTGCCGGTCGGGGTGGGCGAGCACGGCGGGGGGCAGGAGTTTGGGCGGGAGGACGCGGATGCTGTTCACGTCGCGCTCAAGCACGCTCCAGCCGGGGATCGCCAGGATGGGACGGATGGGAATGGTCAGGCCGGTTGCCTGCTGAATCCAGGCGTAGAGCCAGCGGGCCTGCGCCTTGATCTGAATCAGTTCCGTCTCGCTTTCACCCCAGGGCCAGATGAGGCGTTTGCCGTCGAACACCACCTCGTGCTCCTCGAAACCGGGGCGGGCCCACGACTTGCGCTGGGTATTGGTCTCGATCGCATACACTCCGGTGGGTCCCACGGCCACATGGTTGAGATTAAAGGCGCGCTCGCCGGTTTCGGCGGGCACGTCATGAAAAATACGAAAACCCTGGCTGCTCAGTTTGTTCAGTTCCTCCGCCACGGCGCGCTCGGCGAGGTAATCCAGGTGGCGATTGCCATTTTCTTGCAGCCGGCGCCAGTACCAGCCGCCCGAAAGGACGAGCGTCCCGATGCCGGCGGCAAGGTAGAGCGCGAAATGCCAGCCGGGCCGCAAACCCGCGTCGGAGCCGACCGCATCCAAGACGGCCTGGAGCAGCGCGGCGACCAGGAGCGGGGCGAAGGCGGCACCGAGGGTATAGACGATCAGCCGGTCCTCGAAGGCTCGCACCTGGCGTCGCCGGGTCTCTCCCGGGCCACGCAAGAGTTTGAACTGCAACGGTGTAGGAGCCGACTGGCCGCGTCGCTGGCGCGCGCCGACATAGGCCACCGCCGCCATGAAGGCGACGACGTAGCCACCCAATCCCAGACCGATGAGAAGTGAATTCCGCATGCGCGAGCGATTGTCATGCTTATCGGCGACAACGGCTTGGGCTGAAGGCGGAGTTCTGGGGGGGGCCGGAGAAGGGGACTGCGGTGACGGGTGCGCCTTGCTACGCCGGCTGCGCCAGCAACTCCGTGGTCAGACGTCCGCAATACGCCTGCATGCGCGGCAGATGGAACGGACCCTTCCAGGTGTTGCCCTTGAGCCGGGTGGAGATGCGGCCGTCGCGGTGCGCGTACCCGAACCATTCGCCGTGGACCGGATCGGCAAACACGCGGTGCGACCAGTCATGCACCTGCGTGTGCCAGGCGGCATAGCGGGCGTCGCCGGTCAACTGATACGCCAGCAGGGTCGCGATTTCCGCCTCGTTGTGCGGCCACCAGAACTTCATTTCGGCCCAGTATTCCTGCACGGGTTTGCCGTGCAGATCGGTGAAGTAGAGCAGGCCGCCGAATTCCTGGTCCCAACCGCGCGCCCACATGCAATCGAGAATGCCGAGACCGAGTTTGAGCAGGCGCGGATCGCGGCCGCGCAGCTTGGCTTCGTGCAGGATGAACCACGCGCACTCAATGGCATGGCCGGGATTGAGGGTGCGGCCGTCGAAATGGTCGATGACGCCCCCGTCCGGTGACGCCACTTCGAGCAGCGCGCCGAGATCCGGTTTGTAGAAGTGGGCCTCGATTTCGGCAATGGCGTGGTCGATCCAGCCGGTGCACGTCCGTCCGCCGACGGTGAGGTCGCCGAGCAGAGCGCGGACTTCCTGGGCGGTTACGATGGCGATCATGAGCGGGGCGACGCCCTTCATTGGCCGCGTTTCCGGATCGGTCTTGGGTGGCATGACTCCGGGAGTGAAGCTGTGCCGCAGGTAGGTCTCGAAGTAGGCGACCGCTTCGGTGGCCGCGCGGGCGTCACCTGTCGCCCGCGCATACGCGGCGCTGCCGATGGTGGCGAAACACTCGCTGTACACATAGCGCCGCATGCGCAGGGGTTTGCCCTCGCGGGTCACCGTGAAGTACAGCTTGCCCTCGGGCCCGCGTCCGTGGGTGCGGATGAAGTCCAGACAGCTGCGCGAGAGGTCCAGCCATTCCGCCTTTCGCTCCACCGTCAGGACCAGCGTGGCGAGGGTCCACGCGGCGCGGCCCTGCAGCCAGATCGCCTTGTCCGTGTCGATGAGCGTGCCGTCCTCGCCCAAACCGGTTAGCAGCCCGCCGTGGATGCGGTCCGGCCCGTGTTTCAGCCAGAAGGGAATCGTGCTTTCGAGTAAACCCTGGCGATACGTGGACTGCAGGGCGGTGAGACGGGCCGGTGTCAGCGACATGGAAGGGGTGATGTGAAGGGAGGGAAGTGAGAGGGAAATAATCGGCGTGACACCCGCGTCAGGCGGGCCGGGCGCCGCGCGCCGGTCGTTCCGCGATCCAAATGGCGAGCCCGAGCAGCAACAGACTGATCACAAGTCGCGGCACATGGGCGGATTCTCGAAAGAAGAGGAGCGAGCAGGCGACGCCGAGCGGCACCTTGGCGTTGTTGAACGCGGCGAGGGTGCCGGCGTTGACCTGAACGGAGCCGAGGGTCCACAGGTAGAAACCCAGCCCTGAAGAGACCCCGCCCAAGTAAATGAGGACCACCCATTGGATCCCCGTCGGGTGAAACTCGGACCACGAGGCGAACGGCACCGAGGCCAGAACGGTCGTGAGGCAGCCCCCAAGGCAAAGCCAGCCGAACGCCTTCTGGTCCGTCAGTCCCTCCGGAAAACTCGGCCGCAGGCGGCGGTAGGCGAGCTGGCCCGCGGCGAAACAAAGGTTCGAGACCTGCACAAGCAGGAACCCGGTCACCACCGCGCTGCCGGCCGACTGTCGCCACAGCACGACGCCGGCGCCGACGACCGCGAGCGCCGCGGCGAGCAGGTGCCGGCCCTGCCAGCGTCGCTCCAGCAGCGCGTCGATCAACGTGAGGTAAAGCGGGGTGAAGATCGTGAACAGGGCGACTTCGTAGGCCTGCAGATGGGCGAAGGCGCCCAGGTAGGCGATGTACATGATCCCGAACTGCACGGCGCCGATCGCGGCGAGCTTCCAGCGCAAGGTACCCGCGGAACGGGTACGCAGGATCCAGGGTGCAAAGACCAGTCCGGCGATGGCGAGCCGGACCGCAGCGATGGCGACAGGATCGAGTCCGGCGAGACGTCCCTTGATCAACCCAAAGGAGAACGCCCAGATGAAAGAGACGAACAGCAGCAGGAGCATGACGTCTCGGTTCGGGGTGGGCGGAGCGGCGTCCCGCTAGACCCGGAAAATCGCGCCCAGCTTTTTGCCCAACATGAGGCTCAGGCCGACGATGGTGACGCCGAGAAAGACCATCGCCCACACGCCGAGGGCGCTGGCGATGAACTTGCCGTCGCCCAGCAGCTGGAACAATTCGAGGATGGCCTTGGTGATCGGGTAGTAGACCTGTTTTTGGGCGAGGATGAGCGAGTCGCTCACCTCAAGCATGGCGAACGCGAAGGCGAGCAGACCCCCGGCGATCAAGTTCGCGGTGATCAGCGGCAGCGTCACCCGGATCATGGAGCGCAGCGGCGGACAGCCCAGATTCTGCGCGGCCTCCTCCAAGGTTTCACTCGTCTGCTGGAACCCGGCCGCGGCCGAGCGGACCACGTAGGGCAGACGACGCACCGAATAGGCGATGATCAGCAGGATGGTCGGGTCCTTGGTCGGATTGAGGAAGGCGAAGAACTTGCCGTCCTGCGACATGGCGAGGTATCCGAACGCCAGTACCAATCCCGGCACGGCCAATGGCAGCATGGCGAGAAAGTCGAGGATCTGCCGCCCCCGGATTTTCGAGCGCACGACCACGTAGGCGATCGCGATGCCGAGCACGATGTCGATGATCGTGGAAATGCTGGCGAACTTCAGACTGTTGGCGATGGCCGGCACCGTCAGGTCGTGACCCAGCGCGATGTTGAAGTTGTCGAGCGTGAAGCTCCGCGGCAGCACCGTCGCGTACCAGTCGCTCGAAAAGGCCACCAAGACCACGCCAATGTGCGGCAGCACCGCGAGAAACGTCACTCCTGCGAACGCGAACGTGCAGAGCAGCGACGGCAGCAATGGCAGCGCGCGCGGTCCGCCGCTGGAGGTGGCCTTGGCCATCATGGCGTAGGACTGGCGGCCGAAGAGACCCTTGCCGATGGCGTAGAGGGCCGTGGTGGAGAGCAGCATGACCGCGACCAAGGCGTAGGGGAACGGGTTGCCGCCGATGTCCTTCAGCCCATAAAAAATCTGCACACTGGTCACTCGCGGGTAGTCGAAGACCAAGGGTGTGCCCAGTTCGGTGAACGCCCAGATGAAGACAATCGTGCCGCCCGCGAACATGCCCGGCTTGATCAGGGGCAGCGTGATCTTGAAGAACCGACGGAAGCCGGTGCAGCCGAGATTCTGGGCCGCTTCCTCCATGGCTGGATCGATATTGGCCAGCGCGGCGACGGCGTTCAGATAGATGATCGGGTACAGCGAGAGCGCATTGACCACCGCGATGCCCCAGAACTGGTGCAAGGCAAACCAGTCGAAGGTCCAGCCTTCCGGCCGCAGACCCAGCTGGATCAGGAAGGCGTTGAAGGCGCCATATTGACCAAAGATCTGCTTGATCCCGATCGCGCCCACGAAGGGCGGCAGGATCATCGGGATCAGGATCAATGAGCCCAGGGCGGCCTTGGCGGGAAAGACAAAACGATCGCTAATGAAGGCGAGGGGCAGCGCGATTCCCACGGCGAGGGTGGTGGTGGCGCAGGCGAGCAGAAAGGAGTTCTTCAGGCCATCGCGGTATGTCGGATCTGCCAGCAGGGCAGTGAAATAGGCAAATGTCAGATGGCCGTCGGCATCGATGAAACCACCCTTCAGGATCTGAAAGATCGGCCAGAGAAAGAACGCGGCGAAGAAGGCAGCGGTCAGGACAAAGACGAAGCGCGCGAAGGACTGCGACATCGCCGTTTAGCCTGCCCCAGATGCCGGCGAGGCAACAAGAACCAAGTGGAGAAGTTTACGCTTGGTTCGAGGGACTTTGGTTTTCGGCTGGCGGGCTAGGGGCGGAGGGTGGGGATGCTGGGGAGTTCTGGCTCGCCGTGGGTGTTTTCGTGGGTACGCCTTTTGGGAACAACCCCCCACACCCATGATTCGAGTCAGCGTTCTCTATCCTCACGTCGACGGTGCGCGTTTTGATTGGTCTTACTACACTCGATCTCACGTCCCGATGGTCGTGCAGCGGTTTGGCGCGGCGCTCAAGGCGACCTCCGTCGAAAAGGGACTGGGTGGAGGCGCTCCGGGGTCACCCGCGCCGTTTGTCGCGCTGATCCACTTCACGTTTGATTCCGTCCCGGCATTCCAGGCGGCCTTTGCGCCCCACATGAACGAAATCATGGCCGACATCCCGAACTACACCTCGATCCAGCCGGTGGTCCAGATCAGCGAGGTCGTGAGCGGTCGGTGAGCGTCGCTGCGGCGGAGCCGGAAAGGTGGGCGTCGGTACGCCGATCGGCTAGCGGAACGTCGCGCCCCCGGCATCGGGGATTGAACTTGGCAGGGATTGCGGGCTGTGGCTTACCTACCGGATGAATTACCGGACGAAGGCGGAGTACTACATCAAGGGCATCACCCAAGGTTTCGTGGAGGCTTCGGAGGTGATCGCCTGGGCGGATGAAGTGATCGTGTCGGCTCCCAAGACGGAAGACTGGATGATCGAGATTTCCACGTGCGGACCCGGCGACCGGATGGTGGTCTTGAGCCACCTCAATACGGTCAAAGGAGTGGCGGACCCGGTCGAACTCGCAGCGCTGCTCAAGGCCAAGGGTGCGAGCTGAGGCAGGGCGGGGGGGGGCCAGCTTCGTGCTCCACAAAGTAAGGACGCACATTCAAGTCTGCCAGCCACCCAGGAGTCTGCGTTGCGGGTGGCGCTCTTACGCCTCCCAGTTCTCAACGCTCAAGCCCGGCACCCGCGTCCCCCCGAGGGAAAATGGGGAGCCGTTAGCGCAAGGTTGCCACGGGCGACCGAACCGGTTCGTTTGGCGGCGGTGAGCGAAATCACGCAACTCCTGCGGGCCGCCAACGCCGGCAACCTCCAAGAGGCGGAGGGTCTGCTGCCTCTGGTGTACGAGGAGCTCAGGCGGCTGGCCGCTGCCAAGATGGCGCAACAACCGCCGGGGCACACGCTCCAGGCGACCGCGCTCGTGCACGAGGCCTACCTGCGCCTGGGGGGTGACGGCGATCGCACGTGGCATGACCGACGCCATTATTTTGCCGCGGCGGCGGAGGCGATGCGCTGCATTTTGGTCGATCGGGCCCGGCGCAAAGCGGCGATTCGGCACGGGGGCGCTCTCCAGCGGGTGGACCTCAACGACATCGTCGTGGCGACGGAGACCCCCGACGACAAGATCGCCCAGTTGAACGAATCGCTCGAAAAGTTCGAGAAACACCACGCCCAGGCCGCCGAATTGGTGAAGCTGAGGTTCTTCGCCGGTTTCTCCCTGGCCGAAGCGTCCGAGATCCTTGGGGTGTCCGAACGCACGGCCAAGCGACTCTGGGCCTACGCACGCGCCTGGCTCTTCGAATCGATGCAGGCCCAGGGCTAAGTTTCCCGCCCACTGGCCCGGTTTGCGGTAAAATCTCGTTGTAGTCCCAAGCCAAGCCATGCCCGAGCCCACCCTCCGCGACTGGGACGTTTTTGCCGAAGCGGTCGAATTGTCCGCGCCGGAGCGGACTGCCTTGCTCGCGAAACTGGGCAACGTCGATCCATCCCTCGCTCGCCGAGTGGAGGCATTGCTGGCCGCTCACGATCGAGCGGGAACGTTTCTCGCCGACCCACCCCCCGCCGCCACGCCTACGCACATCGGCCGCTACCGGTTGATCGAACGAATCGGCGAGGGAGGTTTTGGCGTTGTTTATCTGGCGGAACAGGAGGAACCCGTGCGCCGGCAGGTGGCCCTCAAGGTGATCAAGCTGGGTATGGACACCGCCTCCACGGTCGCTCGGTTCGAGGGCGAGCGCCAGGCGCTTGCCCTGATGGATCATCCGAACATCGCCAAGGTTCTGGATGGGGGCGAAACCGACACCGGCAGGCCCTACTTTGTGATGGAACTTGTCCGAGGCGTTCCCATCACCCGCTACTGCAGCGACGCACAGTTGACCATGCAGGCGCGGCTGGAACTGTTCATCCAAGTCTGCCACGCCGTGCAGCACGCCCACCAGAAGGGAATCATTCACCGC
>JAEUGY010000108.1 GCA_016794625.1 Opitutaceae bacterium | reverse complement strand
CGGCAGGATTGCCAGGCGAGGAAACGCCAGACGCCTCGTTCCAGGCGATAGGCGGCGAGGAAGCTGAGCTGCAGGTCGTTGAAGGGTTCCTTGCTCCCCACGACGACCCGGCAGCGTCCGTTGACCAGGACCAATCCGGGCACCACTTCGCGAAAGTCGCGTTGCTCGTAGGTGATGGAACGGTACTGGGTTTTCCCACCGGTCAGCGCCGCGATGAAGGAGGCCTTGGTATCGGCGGCACCGTTCGAGTGGACGTAGAGCAGTTCATCGGAGAAGACCGCGTCGAGCTGGGTCGGGGAAGCGGAGAGCATCGCCGCGACCCGGGCGTCGTCGGCCGACCGCCAGGCCGCGGCCGGGTCGGGCGTCACGGCCAGGGCAAATCCGGGCAGGAGGAGGAGCAGCAGGAGGAGAAAGGCGGGACGTGATTTCATGGGGTAGGGGCAGGAAGGGACAGGCCGATTTCCTGTCTCTACCACGGACCCTCCCTCGCGCCAAGCCCACGTGTGGTCACCCTGCCCGCGGCCGCACTCGATTCTTGCGCGAGCCCCGCGCCGCTGAAAGGTTGAGCTCGTACAGCCTCCTATTACCCCATGGCCAATCTTCTTTTGGTGGATTCGAACGAAGTGGCGCACCGGGCGCTGCGCGGCCTTTTGAGCCGAGGATCGCATCGGTGTGCGGTCGCGACCACGGCCGAGGAGGGTTGGAAGCTCCTGCGCGATTTTGTCGCCTTTGACCTCGTCGTGCTGGAATTGACCCTCACCGGCGAAAACGGCGTGCGGCTGCTCCAGCGCCTGCGGTCGGATACCCTGCTCAAGAAGATCCCGGTGATTGTCTACACCGCGGTCGGCGATCCCAAGGTGGTCAAAGCCGTGCTTGGCGTTGGCGTACAGAACTACCTCGTGAAGCCGTACCGGGAGGAGGTGGTGTATCGCGAGCTGGAGAAGGCGCTCAAAACCCCGTGGCGTGCGATGCACTTTGAGGAGGAGAAATCGTTCTGCGCCCAGCTCCAGCTCGATCCGGCCGAGCTGCGGCGTCGCCGGGTCGAGCTGGAGGGAGCGATGGAGCCGACCGGACGCTTCCTGGGCAGCCAGTTCGGTCAGGAGCAGCCGGCCCATGCGGAGGTGCTCCGGCAGGTCCTGGCCTTGAGCGAGAAAGCCGAGGCGGCAGGGGTGTGGGCCGTGGCCGAGTACCTCGCGGCCGTGCAGGCCGGCGCGGAGCGGGGTGACTGGTCGATGCTGCGGACAGCGGAGAAGGATTTTGCCTGGATGGGACAACTGATCTTTGAACACCTGCATCCCGGCATGCTGCACACGACGGGCTTTGGCGAAGACGACCGCCACGCCGCCGAGGAAGCCCAGCGACGCGCCCTTTGGCTCGAGGCCGATGTGATTCAGGGCGGACCCATGCTGGGGGCGGGTGTGCTCGAGGCGGAGACGGAGAAACTGACCGCGTGCCCCGTCATTGATTCCGTGCTCGCGTCCTTTCAGATGGCGGCGGACCGGGCGGGCACGCACGTGCAACACGTGGTCGACCTCGTGGTCCAGGATCCCGGACTGGCGTGCACAGTGCTGGCGGCGGCGAATCAGCTCCGCCATGACGACATGACCGCGATTGAAGACCTCGCGGGCGCGGTCAGCTTGATGGGAAGCGAGCGCCTGGCGACGCTGGCCAAACAGATCCCCATGGCGAAAGAGGAGTCGTTCTTTGTTCCTCCGCTCACCTGGCCGCAATTCTGGCGGTTTCAGGTCGGGGTGGGCCGCCTGGCCCGGGTCATTTGCGAGTACCTCCAGTTCAAGAACGCTGCGGCGGTCGCGTATCAGGCCGGATTGATGCACGACCTGGGCAAGCTCGTGCTCTGCCACCTCCATCCCTATGCGATCGAGGCCACGGTGCGCCATGCCCGCACCTTCAAAGTGCCGCTGGCGGTGGCGGAGCGCCGCTACCTCGGAGCGGAGAGCCGGGACCTGGGTGAGAAACTCGCGCGGCGGATCGGCCTGCCCGAACGTTTCTGCACGGTGATCCGTTTGGCCGAGCGCCCCCTCGAGGCCGCGCTCGGGGAGGCGGGCGAGCTCGTCTGCGCCATCGCTCTCGCGCGCGAGCTGTGTTTGTATCACCACATCGGACACGATGGCGAGCTCGCCGAGCGCAGCGCGCCCGCGATCGAGCAGACCCAGGCCTGGACGGCGATCCGCCCGCGCCTGTTTCCCGGGTTCAAGATGGCGGAGTTTGAGATCCAGGTCCGACGGATGTTCCTTGAACTCAAGGAAGCCACCCATGCCTGAAACCGCCATCACCCGGGTCGGGCGGACCGCGACGTCTCCCATCCGGATTTGGTCGGGAGACGAAGCCGGGCGTCAGGTCTTCGCCGGAGCGTAGGGGATGGCAGACTTGTGCAGCACGATGCGCAGTTTGCCGTCATCCCCGTGGCGGAAGACGAACGTCTTTTCCACGGTGGTCTGCTTGCCCGCGTTGTCGGTGAGCGTCACGTGGCCCATGGTGATGCCAATCGGGCCTTCGATATAGGTCCCCGCGATTTTGAAGGATGCTTCCGTCCAGGGCTTGAGTGCAAAGCCGGAGTCCTCCGGGAACTTCGGGTTGTTGCCGACGAAGTAGGTCAACGCGCTCTCTCGGGTGGTGCGGAATGTGTTCTTGCCATACGCCAGGGTGGGTTTGAAGAGCACCGGCGCGGCCGCGTAGTTGTAGGCCCCGTCGATGACCTTCTCGGCCACGGCGCGGGCATCGCCGCCCGTGCGGTTGGTCTTGCTGATGAGCAGAAGGGCGTCGCACCATGCCTGTTTAGCGGCGTGCAATTGTTCGACGGTGATCGGGGGCGGTCCGCCTTTGGCCGCGGCGAAGACTTGGCTGGCCCCCAGTGAAAGCAGGGCGAGGAGCAGGGAGGTGTAACGGGTTTTCATGCTGGAATGCAGAGGGTTGATGAGACAACAGGGTCCGCGGTTTGAGTATCCGTAGCTCCACTGCGTGCAAGGAGGACTGGATTACAACGATCCCTCACATTTCCAGCTCGGCTGAAGTTCCGGTTTCAGGGGGTAACTGCTTCTCGTTTGAAAGAACGGTGGCCGTGAAGGGTCGGAGGACATCAGATGATCGTCGGTCGGAGCTGTGCGGAAGGCGGAGGCGGGACCGAGGGTCCCGTCGCGGCCTCGGCGAGGCCACCTCCAACGGGCGCACCTCCAGGGCGTGGTGGTGCGAAAAATGCGGCCTCGGCGAGGCCGCCTACAACAACGGGCACCTGCAGGGTTCTCTCCTGGAGGGCGCCGCTCCGTCGGCGCCGGTTGCGCGTCGCGTTTCCCAAAACGGTCTGGCGCGGAAATATGTGGACCGTCCCCGCGGCGTCGACGGAGCGACGCCCTCCACCTGAGGCCAATCCCATTCCACAGAGGTCGTGGGGAGCCTCCAAAAAGCCATGCGGCCTCAGCGAGGCCACCTCCAACGGGCGCACCCTGAAGGGTGTGCTGGTGCGAAACACGCGGCCTCAGCGAGGCCACCTCCAACGGAGGGGGCAGAGGGGCGTTTTGGAGGTGGGGCGCGGACAAGAAAAAGCCCCTCGGCCGGCGGGCGGCGGAGGGGCGGGTGGGGGAGGGACGGGGGGTGGACGGACTAGCGGAAGCGGTAGTCCACGCGCAGGGAGAACGAGCGGCCGCGGGGATCGGCGACCCGGGGCTCCCAGCTGCTGCCGGCGCCGGAGTTGCTGTCGTAGGCGACGGAGAAGGGCGGGTCCGTGTTGAGGATGTTTTTGATGCCCGCGATGATCGTGATGTTTTTGATGCCGCGATAGGTGACGCTCAGGTTATACGTCTGGTAGGCGTCCACCTTGGGGTTCCAATTGACGGGCTTGATCGTGCCGTTGGCGACACCCGGGAGGACCTGGTCCACGTAGCCGCCGCGGTAGATCTGGTGCACCATGCCGGTCCAGTTGCCCTTGCGGTAACTGATGAAGGCGGTGTGCTTGATCCGGATACCGAGATCGTTGGAGCGCGTCCATTGGCCCACCTCGCTTGGACCAAACGGAGCGTTGGCGAGCAGGCGCGACTTCTTCTCCAGCAGGTAGGAGAGGTCGAACCCACCGGAGATCTTGCCCTTGAGGGCGTCGGTGTCGCCACGCAGGCCGAATTCCAGGCCCTTGGTGACGGTCTCGCCGCTGTTGAGCCAGCGGGTGTCGACGGCGAGCAGATTGCCCGCGGTGTCGCGCAGGAAGCGGTCCTTGAACAGGTCGTAGTTGCGGGCGAGCTGGGTGAGACTGAGGATCTGCACCTGCCCGTCGCGCTCGACCGACCACCAGTCGATGTTGCCGCTGATGTTCTTGTTGGGCGCGAACACCACGCCGGCCGAGTACATGACGGCTTCTTCGGGCTGCAGGTCGGCTTTGCCGCCGCCCAGGATGTCGGGTTTGACCGCCGGAGCCGTGGGGGTGATCACGCCGTTGGTGCCCAGTGCGGGATCGGGGAAGTCATTGCCGGCATAGGTCGACCGCGTGGTCGGGTCGAACATCTGCTTGAAGGTCGGCACGCGGAAACCGGTGCTGTAGGTGCTGCGCACCAGGAATTTGTCGGAGGGCGCGTAGCGGAGTGTGACCTTGGGGTTGGTCGTCCGGCCGAAACCCGTGTATTCGTCCAGACGCACGGCGGGATTCAGATCAAGCCCCTTGAGGAGCGGGATCTGTACCTCGGCGAAGGCGGACTTGATCGTGCGCTTGAGCGTGCCCGCGGTGGCGAGGGCGTTGTCGAAGGGTGCATTGAAGACGACGGCTTCAATGGTGTTGGCATTCGGACGCTGGTCGCCGGCGAAGAAATATTTTTCCACGCGCCAGTCGATTCCCACCGCGCCGACCATTTCTCCCGCCGGCAGCTGGAAGAGCGGACCGGAGGCGGTGAAGTCGGCGTTCTCCGAGGTGAAGGTGCCGCCGTAGAGTTCAACGCCATTGGCCCTGACCTTGTCCAGCGCCGCGAGGGCATCGGGCGTCTGCGTGTAGGAGAACGGATTGAGCACGCCGGTGTTGATGAGATTGGCGAAGCCCTGGGTGTAGAAGTAACCATTGACGAGCTTCGACTTGCTCTTGCTCTCCGCCCGGGTCACGCCAAGGCGGTAGTCCCAGTTGTCGAGGAACGTGAGGGGGCCTTCCAGACCGACGAGGAACCGCTGCGTGTCGCTTCGCGTCTCGATCTCGCGATTGCCGGCCGGGGTGGCGCGCCAGCGGAAGGCGAGCGGCTGGCCTCGGTTGGGCGCGATGGCGGGGAAGTAGGCGAGCAGGGCGTTGAAGACGCGGTTGTAGTCCGCTCCGGTGCTCGGGTAGGCGAGATTGCGGAAGGGATTCGGCACGACCGTGCCGTTGGGCAGGCTGATGTTGGAGGTGCCGACGGCGCTGGTGATCTGATTCGCGGAGAAGCTTTTCATCGACTCGGAACGGCCGATGACGGCTTCGCCGATCAGGCGGTGTTCGCCGAGTTTGACCGTGCCCCGGGTGACGAGGTTGGAATTGCGCACGGGTTGCTGCAGCACGGCGGCGCGTCCGGTGTCCCAGGCCGATGCATACTTGGCCGTGGGCGTGGCCCAGAGCAGTTCATCGTAGGGCCCCATGCCGTCGAGTCCGGCGTAGCCCACGCCGCCGGGCAGGTCGACAATGTTGATGCCGCCGCTCATGCGCACCGTGGGATTCTGCGGGTCGGCCGGGCCGGTGCCGCGGCCGGTGTTGTCGATGTTGTCGCGACTGATCGCCGTGTAGAGCGTCGTCAGCGGGAAGATCGTGGCGATGGGCGTGCCGCGGGTGTCGACGGAAAGGCCGCGATCCGGCTGGAACGTATTCACAAAGTCACGCTGGTCGCCGCGGAGGACCTTGTGGTCGGACACGGCGAGCGAGGTCATGACATTGAACTTGTCCTTTTCGAGGTCGCCGATGCCGGCGAGCAGGGAGAAGCGGTGGATGTTGCCGCCGCCGTCCTCCGTGATGTCGGTCGCGCCGCTCAAGGTCACGCCCTGGTAGTTCGTCTTGAGGATGAAATTGATCACGCCGCCGACCGCGTCGGTGCCGTAGATGGCGGAGGCGCCGTCCTTGAGGGTTTCGACGCGTTCGATCGCCGCGAAGGGGATCGAGTTCAGGTCGACCACGCCGCCGTTCAGGCCGTGCGAGGCGACGCGGCGGCCGTTCAGCAGCACGAGGGTCGCGCCGGCACCCTGGCCGCGGAGGTTCGCGGAGGTGGCGCCGTTATTGCCGCGGGCGGCGCCGGAGACGACGTCGGCATTGCTGGCGAGGTTGTCCAGGCCGTTGCCGTTGATGTTCATCGTGCTGATGAGCTGCTCGGCGCTGGTGATGCCTTGCTGCTCGATCTCTTCGATCGTGATCGTCTGCACCGGCAGGGCGCTTTCGCCGGCGATGCGCTTGATCAGCGAACCGGTCACAACGAACTTCTCCAGTTTGATGTCCTGCTCGGGTTTGAGCGCGGAGGCCGGTGGAGTGACGGATTGGGCGAGCGCCAGGGGAATCGAGGTCAGGACCCCGAGGATCGAAGCCAGGGTCGTTGGCTTACCGAGTTGTCTGATGGTCATTGGGTGTTGGTGGCTTGGGTGAAATGAAGACGGCGCGGGCCGCCGCAGGATGCTTAAAGGCAACAAAATTGCCGAAGCCGTCGCTGCATGTAGAGTGCCAGAAGGGACCGAAAATGGGTCGAAGTCAGGCCTAGAAGTTCAACCGATCGCGCAAAGTAGCGATTTTGGCGCAGAGGCGGGGTGGTTGGTCTCTTCGGATTGTGCCTGACTTGAAGGGCGCGGTGGTGACGCTTGGGGGCGTCGGAGCTATGTCGCACCCATCGTCCCCTCGAACCTCCCCTGTGCCGGTCCCCGTCTCGCGGTCTTGGTTCCGATGGGTCTGGGGCAGGCTGCTGGATTTTGCCGGCGTGGCGCCGGGGGCCAGCCACCTGTGGCCGCGATGGCTCGTTTTGCGGGCGGTGGGAGCGGTGTTCGTCGTGGTGTTTTCCGGGGTGGTGACGGAGGCCCCGGCGCTGATCGGCCCGGACGGCGTCGCGCCCCTGACCGGATTCCTCGAGCATGTCCGGACGACGCATGGAAGCCTAGGGGCAGCCGTGCTGCGGTGTCCCAGCCTGTTCTGGATCGACTCGGGTCCGGTGGCGCTGGCGGGACTGGCATGGCTGGGACTTGCCGCGGCGGTGGCGTTGGTCTGCAACCTTTGGCCGCGGCTGGCTCTGTTTCTCTGCTGGCTGGTCCTGCTGTCCTTTGTGTCGGTCTACCACGTGTTTTCCCCGACGCAGATGGATGGGCTGATGATTGAAACCGCGCTGGTGTGCATCCCGTACGCCCCGCGCGGGCTGCGGCCGGGGTTGGGGGCGCAGTCACCGCCGTCGCCCTTGGTCCTGTTCATGGTGCGCTGGCTCCTCTTCCGCGTCATGTTTGAGGATGGTTTGGTGAAGCTGTTGTCCGGAGAGCCCCGCTGGCGGGACTTTACGGCGATGGAGGTCATGTATGAAACCGCGCCCTTTCCCACGATTCTGGGGTTTTTGGATCACCAGCTGTCTCACACCTATCACCTCTTCGAGATCGGTCTGACGTTTTTGGCGGAGCTGCTGGCGCCGCTCCTGGCGGTGTTTGCGGGACGGCGCGGCCGTTGGATTGCGCTCGGCTTGTGGTGGGCGCTGCAAGGGGGCATCCAGGCCACGGCCAACTTTGGCTGGTTGAACACGGCGGCGGCAGGGCTGGGACTGCTCCTGCTCGATGATCAGATGATGACCCAGGCGGCGGAGCGATTGCGCCTCCGCCGTCTCGCCGCCTGGCTCGCGCAAACGTCGGCCCCGGGGGTGGTCTCGCTCCCTCGTCCGGCCTGGCGGACCCGACTGCTGTACGCGGGGTTGTGGACCCATTTTGGCCTGACGTGGTATGTCTTTGGCCTCGGCCTGAGCCGACCGGTGGCGGATTTTTCCTACGATACCGCACGTCCCCTCCGGTATGCGTTTCTCGATTTCAAGTGCGCGAATTCCTACACGCTCTACGAGACCTTCCTCCAGCAACGCCTGACGGTGGAGTTTGCCGGCTCCAATGATGCCGGGAAGACGTGGCGACCTTACCGGTACCACCACCTTCCGCAGGACGAGCATCGCGTCGCCGGGTTCATCGCACCCCGTTTTCTGCGATTTGAAGCGACCCTGCAGATCGTCGGTTCAACTGGTCAGGAACAGCCGTTGATCCCGCTGGTGGCCTCACACCTCCTCGCCGGCAACACCCGCGTCGTCGGTCTCTTCGCCGAGAATCCCTTTCCAGACCGCCCGCCCACGCTCCTCCGCATGCGACTTTACCGGCTCAGGTTTACGGACCTGGAGACGTGGCGTCGCACGGGCGCATTTTGGAAACGGGAGGACATCGGCGACTATGCTCCGATGCTGTACGTTAGTCCGTCCGGGCGGGTGGAGCGCGCGGTGACCGTGCTCGATGTGGAACGCGCCAAGGCGGAGGCGGGCAACCCGGACTCCCAGGCGCATCTCGGATTCATGTTTGCCATCGGCCGCGGCGCGTCGAAGCAGCCGACGGAGGCCCGCCGTTGGTTTCGGCGGGCCGCTGAACAGGGCGTGGCCGAAGCGCAGTACAATCTTGGGGTGATGGTGGCCGAGGGCGCGGGCGGGCCGGCGGATGCCGCCGAGGCCGTGCCGTGGTTCCAGCGGGCGGCCGAACAGGGGCATCGGGCCGCGCAGTTCGAACTTGGCGTCTGTCTGGCGACGGGCGAAGGGACCAGGCAGGACGAGGTCGAGGCGTTTGCGTGGTTCGAGCTGGCGGCGGAGGCCGGACATCCGCAAGCCCGCGCCTATGCCGACACCCTGCGGCAGCGACTGGGTGCCACCGGGCTCGCCGCCGCGCAGGATCGCAGGCGAGCTCTGCGGGCCCTGCTCGACGCGCGCGCGACGCGTCGCTGACCGGCTGCGCGGAGGTTCTACGAGTGCACTACGGAGTAATGGCAATACCTATGTAGATGCAAACGATGGCGTTCGGCTTTCATGAAATATCTCAGAATATTTCTTAGGTCGAAAGACACTTGAGCCGAGAGGGTCTCCAACGTGAGCACCTGCCTAACCGAATCCCCCTCGTTGTCTCGCGAACGTATCATCGAAATCGCGCGCACGCTCCCGGCTGATATCCGGGTGTTGTCCCAGCTGACGGAGCTGTTGCAGAACGTCGACAGTGACCTGGATGAAATTGCGGAGTTGTTGCGCCGGGATGTGACCCTCGCCGCGAAGATTGTCCGCATCAGCAACAGCCCGCTCTTTGGTCGCGGCCGCAGCATCGCCACGACGGAAGAAGCGGTGAAGTGCGTAGGCTTCGGCCAGATTTTGAAGCTGGTGGGCTCCGCCACGGCGGCTCGTTTGAGCGAGAACACCCTGCAGTGTTACGACATCAGTGCGAAACTGCTGCGCGACAACATGCTTTATGGAGCGTTGGCGGCGGAAGCGCTCGCACGCCCCGCGGGAATCGATCCGCGGATTGCCTACAGCACGGGTTTGTTGCGGTCGGTGGGCCTGATGGTCCTCGATCGGGTGGGACGGGGCGACTCGGCGTCCGCGCCGCTCTTTGCGCCATCACGCTGGCCGGATTACCTGACCTGGGAAAAGCGGGTGTTTGGGATTTCCAGTTGTGAGGTCACGGCGCTGCTGCTCGAGGAATGGAATTTCCCGCCGGAAATGGGCGCGGCGATCCGCAACCACTACGTCACGGAGCCGGGCGAACAGGAGAATGCGCTCGGGGTCCTGATCAACGTTGCGAACGGCATGGCCCGTTTCGTCTGTCGCAGTTTTCAAGGCGAAGAGAATCTCTGGACGATCACGCCGGAGAAGCTGGCCGTGGTGGGGCTGACGGAAGCCGATTTCGAACCTGCCATCGTCAAGACCGAGGCGTCCTTCGAGGCCGCCTCCCTCGCCCTCAACGCCTGACCCTTCGGGTCTCAGGTAGGTAGGCGGCCTCCCCGAGGACGCCCTAAAACCACGGCGGAAAACTTCTGTTGGAGGTGGCCTCGCCGAGGCCGCGAGGATTGGCATCGCGGCAACCAAGGAACGTCAGAGGCGGGACCGGTGGGTCCCGTCGCGGCCTCAGCGAGGCCACCTCCAACGGGGGCGCTCGGTGGATGGTTTTGTTTTCTGGGCTGACTTGGCTGATGTCGTGGATATCACGAGCGGCTCCCCTCTCTTCCTCTGATGCCTTTGTCTCCCCGCTTTTCTCGACTGCTCCGGTGCCTGACGTTCCTCGGGGGGCTGCTGGGGACCCCGGCCGTGGCGACTGAAGTGATGCGGGAATTCATTTTCGAATCCGCACCGTACCCACAGGTCCACGCGTCGACCTTGGCGGAAACGCCCCACGGATTGGTGGCGGCGTGGTTTGGTGGCACGAAGGAGAAGGACCCCGACGTCGGCATCTGGGTCGCCCGTCGCGAAGGAGGACGCTGGACACCTTCGGTCGAGGTGGCGAATGGCATTCAGTTCCGCCGGCCCGACGGTTCCGTGCAGCGTCACCCGACCTGGAACCCGGTCCTGTTCCAGCCCGCGAACGGGCCCTTGCTCTTGTTCTACAAGGTGGGTCCGACGCCGGAAACCTGGTGGGGCATGCTGACGGAGTCGACCGATGGCGGACGAACCTGGTCGACCCCGCGCCGGCTGCCCGAGGGGATTCTGGGGCCGATCAAGAACAAGCCGGTGCAGCTGCCCAATGGCGACATCCTCTCTCCGGTGAGCAACGAAACGCCGGAGCGGCCAAGCCGGTGGTCGGTGCATTTCGAGCGCACCCGCGACCTCGGAAAGACGTGGGAGTTGATCGGACCGGTGAATGACGGTGTCGCCATTCAAGCCATCCAGCCCAGCATCCTGTTTCTCGGCGGCAACCGGCTGCTCGCGATCGGGCGCTCGCGCCAGAATCGCATCTTCGAGGTCGCCTCGAATGACCTCGGCACCACGTGGGAACCCCTTCGGTTGGGCACGCTGCCGAATCCGAACTCCGGCACCGATGCCGTGACGTTGCGGGACGGCCGCCACCTGATCGTTTACAATCACGTGCCGGGTGAGCCGGGCAAGTGGGGCGGCAAACGCACGCCGTTGAATGTGGCCGTGTCCCGCGACGGCCACACGTGGCAGGCCGCGCTGGTGCTGGAACATGAGCCAGGCGAATACAGCTATCCTGCCCTGATCCAGACGGCCGACGGCCGGGTCCACATCACCTACACGTGGAAGCGCCAGCGCATCCGGCATGTGGTGGTGGATCCGGCGGGTCTGGTGGGGCGGGACTTTGTCGGTGGCGACTGGCCGCGCTGAGCGGGAGCCTGACAAAAAAAATGCCAGCCTCGCCCACCGTTGCCAAGCCACGTGCCGCGGGGATGGTCGTTCCCGATGCCATGCGAGCTCTCATCCCCGCTTGAGTCGCGTTCAGCCACCGGGCTGCTTCGGCGCTCGCTTCGCTGACCACGAGCCGGTCACCCCAGCATGAACGCTCTCGTGTTTTGGGAACCCGCCGGACTTTCCCTCGACCGGGCCAATCCCTATGCCGCCCTGCTGGCCCGCTCGATGGCCCCGCTGGGAGTGCGGCTTGAGGCCGGTTTCAAGGAAAACCTGACGCCGGACTGGCTGCGGGCTCACCGCGACACCTATTCGGTCCTCCATCTCCATTGGCCCTGGGCGCTTTATGCGGCGGGCAGTCTGGAGGAGAGCACACGTCGCTGCGCCGCTCTGATGGACGCACTCCGGCTGGCGCGCAGTCTGGGCTACAAGGTCGTGTGGACCATGCACAACCTGTATCCTCACGACAGCGTCACCCCGGACCTCGATCACCTCGCCCGGCTCGCCCTGACCGCCACGGCGAGCGCGGTGATCGTCCATTGCGAACGGGCGCGAACCTTGCTGCGCACGACGTTTCACCGTTCCGACGCGGTCTACCTCGCGCCCCACGGCCACTTTTGCGACGCGTATCCCAACCACGTCAGCCCGGCCGAGGCACGGGCGCGTTTCGGCTTCGAGCCCCACCAGTTCGTCTATCTCTTTTTCGGCAATGTGCGTGCGAACAAAGGCGTCGACACCCTGCTGGAGAGTTTTCTCCAGCTCCCGGGTGAACACCTGCGTTTCCTCTTCGCCGCGCGCATCTGCAGCGATTACGGAGCGCGGGTGGTGGCGCGGGCGCGCGAGGCCGACCCGCGGATCGTGCTGCGGGAATCGTCCTTCTACGCGAACGAGGAATTCCAGTGGTTCTTCAACGCCGCCGACGTGGCCGTGTTCCCGTTCACCGACATCCTGACCTCGGGTTCCGCCATCACCGCGCTTTCCTTCCACTGCCCGGTGCTCGTGCCCGCGATCGGCTGCCTGCCCGAGCTGGTCGACCCCACCGTCGGGGCGCTCTACGAGCCCGGGGCCGAGGGCGGCCTGCGCCGCGCGCTCGAACAGGCGCAGGGGATACGGCGCGACGCGTTGCGCCCGGGCATTGACCAACGCCTTCGCGAGCTCTCATGGGACGGCATCGCGCGCACCACCCTGGAGGCGTACCGTGCCTAGGTCCCTGCTCACCGCGGAGGAACGCAGGCGCCTGCCCGCCCGGGCCCGGAGCGTGGCGTTCCAGCCGGCGCTGGCGCGTCTCCGTCGCGACGCCGCCGCGTTTGCCGCATTGCGGCTGTCCGTGCCGGAGCTCCCCGGCGGGTACTATCACGACTTCATCTGCCCCGAACACGGCGTCGAACTGCGCTTCGACGCGCACCGGCCGACCGAACATCGCTGCCCGGTCGACGGAGCGCGTTTCGAGGGCGACAAGTTCGACGCCGCCTGGCGCTGGTTCGCCAACCACCACCTCGCCGAGGCCGCGCTCCGGCTGGCGGTGCTGTCGTGCGCGGAGGAGGACCCCGCCCCGGCCGCCACCGTGCGCGGCATCCTGCTCGGATACGCCGACCGGTATGCCTTTTACCAGGGCTGCGCCCGCACCGGCATCAACCCCGGGGTCGCCACCTACACCACGCTGGACGAGTCCGTCTGGAGCATCCCGCTGGCCTGGGCGTATTCGCTGATCGAAGACACCCTGGCCCCCGACGAGCGGGAGCGCATCCTCGCGCGGCTGTTTGTGCCCGCCGCGGAACACCTGATGCGGCGGCGCTATGGCGCCATCCACAACTTCACCTGCTGGCACAATGCCGCCATCGCCACCCTGGGCCGCGTGGCCGGGCGGGCCGACTTCATCGCGTTTGCCCTGGAGGGCGCGCTGGGTCAGCGGTCCCAGTTACGCGAGGGCATGCTCGGGGACGGGCTTTGGTTCGAGGGATCGATGAGCTACCACTTCTATTCCGTGTGGGCGATCCTGATGTCGGCGGTGGCGTTTCGTCACGATCCTACCACTACAATCACTCACCTCCCGCCGGTGCGGGCGGGTCTGCTCGCCCCCATCGCCTGCGCGCACCCGGACGGCACGTTGCCGGCGACCAATGATTGCTGGTATTTTACGAGCCTGCTCGGTCCCTGCTGTCACGGCGTGCCCCCGGCCCCCGATTTCTACGAGATCGGCTATGCGTTGCTCGGTGAACCGGCCTTCGCCGGGGTGCTGCAGCGGGCCTACCGGGCGGTTCCGCGCGACAGTGTGTTTGCCCTGCTCTTCGGCGCGGAGGAGCTGCCGGACCCGCCGGCGGCGGCGCGGACCAGTGTCCTGCTGCCGGAGTCCGGACTGGCGGTCCTGCGGCCGGCCGCCGACGTGGACATCCTGGTGAAATCCGGACCGCACGGCGGCCACCACGGGCATCCCGACAAACTCAGCCTGACCGGTTGGGCGCACGGCTGGCGGTTTTCACCCGATCTGGGCACGCCGGGCTACGGCGTGGCGTCGCTCGAAACCTGGTACCGGCAGACGTTGAGCCACAATACCGTGCTGATCGATGGAGCGTCGCAGCCGTCCGTGGCGGGCCGGATCGAGCGGTTTGCGCCCGACTCCGTGGTGGCCTCGGTCGCTTGGGAAGGGGTGCAGATGCGCCGCGCGGTGCAGACCCGCGCGGAGTACTTTGTCGATGTGGTGACGGTGGAGTGTGCGGCGGACCGCGAGGTGGACTGGATTTTTCACGGTGCGGGCGTGCTGACTGCGGACGCCCGGGCCCGGCCGCTAAGCTCGCTCGCAGGCGGGAACGCCTATGCGCACCTCGCCGACCTGCAGGAGCGCACGCTGACCGGCACCGCGGGATTCGAGTGGCGCGAGGCGGCGTGGGGGCTGCGACTCTGGCTGCCACCGGCGACAGGGGAGCGGATCGTGACCGGCACCTCGCCGGCCAACCCGCCGACTCGCCGGCATGGATTTGTTCTGCGCCGACGGCGGGCGACGCGAACGGTCCTGCTGGCGTTGTTTCACCCCTACCTCGAGGCACCCCGGGTGCGTGCGGTCACGTTTGGCGACGAGGGAAGTCTGGTCGTCGCGCTGGACGGACGCGAGGACCGCTGGACCGCGGAGCAACTGGTCGGACGATGAACCCTGCTGCCACGCCATGACGTCGACTGAAACCGTGAGCACGCGGGCCTGGGTCGTGGTGGTGCTGCTCTGGATCACGGGCGTATTGAACTACATCGACCGCCTGATGATCACGACCATGCGCGGGTCGATCAAGGAGGCGATCCCGATGACCGAGGCCCAGTTCGGACTGCTCACCTCGGTGGTGCTGGTCGTCTATGGCGTGTGCAGCCCCCTGGCCGGATTCCTCGCGGACCGGTTCAGCCGCAGCAAAGTCATTTTTGTCACCCTGCTCGCGTGGTCCCTCGTCACCTTTCTGACCGCCTACGCCACCACCTTCGGCCAGCTCGTCACCCTGCGTGCCCTGCTCGCGCTCGCCCAGGTGGCCTGTGTGCCGGCCTCGGTGGCGCTCGTGGTCGAGTACCACCGCGGACCCACGCGGTCGCTCGCCTCCGGACTGTTGCTCAGCGGGGCGATGACCGGTGCCGCGCTGAGCGGGGTGGGCGGCTGGCTGGCGGAGGGTCCCGGGTGGAAGGTGGCGTTTCAGCTGTTCGGCGTGATCGGCCTCGCGTTTTCCATGGTGCTCGCCGTGGGCCTGCGCGACCCGGCGGTGCCGCCCGCCGCCACGACGACGACGGAGGCGCCGGTGCGTTTGGGCGAGGCGCTGCGCAGCCTGTTCGGCCAGCGCGACTACGTCGTCCTGCTCGTGTTTTCCTGCGTGCTGGGTGTGGTCGGCTGGTCGGTCATCGGATGGATGCCCACCTACATCAAGGAGCAGTTCTCGCTCGCCCAGGGCCAGGCCGGGCTGGCGACGACCCTTTGCCTCAACCTTGCGGCGCTGGTCGGACTCGTGGGGGGCGGCCTCTGGGCGGACCGCTGGAGCCGCACCCGGGAGCAGGCCCGGTTTCTCGTGCCGGTGATCGGGCTGTGCGCGGCGGCGCCGGCCGTGCTGGTGCTCACGCAGGCGCCGACGCTCGGGTGGGCCCTGGGCGGCCTCGCAGCGTACGGGGCGGCGCGTTACATGGCTGACGCCAACCTCATGCCCATGCTCTGCCTGCTGGTGGACCCCCGCTACCGCGCCACGAGCTGGGGTGTATCCAGTTTCTTCAGCGCGATTGTCGGCGGACTCGGCATCTATGCCGGCGGCGTGCTGCGCGACGCCCACGTGGACGTGCGCCTGATTTTCCAGTTTGCGGCGGTCAATCTCCTGGTCTCCGCCGGACTGATCTTCTATGTCTCCCGCCGGCAGCGCCGAACCCGCCCGAGTGCGGAGCCGGTCACTCCGTGAAGCTGGCGCGATCCGGGTGGTAGGGCGACAGGGCGAGGTGGGCGCGGAATTCCTTGGGATTGTTGTAGCAGTAGACGAAGGAGTCCTTCACCACCTCCGTGCCGCGGACGACCAGATTGGCGCCGGGGTGGAAGGAGGTCGCGGTTTTGGCGACGTCGAAGCCCAGGTCGACGAATCCCTTGATGGATGGATTTCGCATGTTTTCCGCCGCATTCAGGTGCATGCTCGAGATGCTTCCCATGAGGCCGTACTTGCCCGGCAGCATGCCAAGAAAGGTGGAGGCGAGTTTGGTGGCGGCGAAACCCTTGTCGACGGTCGAGCCTTTTTGGAAGGTGTCGTACGTGTCCTTGATGCCTTTGACGGCATCGTACGTGTTGGCGACGTTGTTGGGACTGACGTTGTTGAACATGGCGGGGAGGGAACGGCCCTGGTCAGGCGCGGATCATGTCGCCGGCCGCGCGGCTTCCGGGATCGTCCACCACGGCCCAGATTTCGCCCAGCGTACCGTTGGAGATGCGCTGCCGGCTGAGGTCGGCGAGTTGACTGAAGCGTGCCGCCAGCGTAGCGAATCGATCGATACCGCCGCGGTCCGGATCGCTCCAGACCAATTCCAGCTGGATACGCCGGTCTTCCGGGTGGAGCGAGAAGAAGGCGGCGCCGACGCTCGCGCCGCGGTAGTTGGCCGTCAGCAGCGTGGCGGGCAGGACGGTGTCCCCGGCCGCCACCGGACCGCCGACCTCGGCGGAAAACCGCAGGCCGCCCGTCCGGTCGTCGGCCTGCACGACGACCACTTGTCCATCCTTGCCGTTGAAGACGCAGAACCCCTCGTCGTCGACTTTACCCTCCCAGCCCAAGTCGCGGTTCAACTCGGAGATCCAGGATTGCAACAAACTGGAGGGAAGCTCGGTCGGTGCGGTGCTCATGGGACCGAGTGTGAAGACGCGAGACCGAACCATGTCAAAAGTGACCCTGGTTTCCTAACCCGTTTGGGGGAGCCCGGTTTCGAAACGCGCCCACCCCCGGGAGGCGGTGGCGCCGTCCTCGACCAGGCTGCCCCGCGGGTTCTTGCCGACGACCTGCGTGGGCGGGTCGCGGCGGGACGAGTGTGGTAGATCCTTGATGAACCGTAGGTTCAGTGAGTCGAGGCCACCGCTGGGGGGCGGACGGAACCCGCGTGAACCCGTTGCGGTCAAGCACCCTGGAGCGTATCGTTAGCCGAGCGCTTCCCTTCCTCTGCCTATGAACACCACCCCCTTCTCCCTCACGCTTGCCCTGGCCACCGCGGCGGTGACCACGATGCAGGCCCAGTCCCTGACTCCGGCGCAGGCGGCGGCGGCGACGGCCCCGGTCGTGACAATGGCGCCCGCCGCTCCCCCGGCGGCGGCTCCCCAACAGATCGTGCACACGCCCCGCCTGCCGACCGGCAAAGAGCTGTCGGAAGCGGCCGCGGCGCAGGGCCTGACCCTGGAGCGCATTGAGCAAACCGACGTTCAAGTTCTGGCCGTGTTTCGGGCGCCGAACGGCAGCACCAACACCGTGGTCTATCAAGTGATGCCGCCGTCCGGCACGCCGACCACGCCGACGGTGGTGACCGAGAGGCGCACCGTGGTGTACCGTCCGGCGCCGCGCGTGATCTACTACGATGACTATCCGGATTATTGGACGTATCCCTACCGCTGGTACCCGCCGGTGTCCGTGCATTTGGGGGTGGGATACGGACGGTGGGGTGGACGAGGCCATTACCGCCGCTGACAGCGTGTTCCTGCGGTCGGAGCGGAACGCGGCCGATGGGCCGAACCCGAGCCGATGCGGGACGTCCGACCTCGTGGGCCCGCCGATGGCGGTCGGGCCGCATGGGCTGTGGGCACAACCCTCCTTTTCAGGCTGACCTATGAATAAATCGCTCATTCTCGCTTCCGGAGCCGCGTTGGCGACTCTGTTCACCGGCTGCGTCGGTTCCGGTCCCCGCACCGAGCAAGGTGCGGTCGTTGGAGGTACGTTGGGTGCGATCGCCGGAGCGGTGATCGGGCACAACAGCCGCGGGGGAGATGCCCTCGGCGGCGCGATCATCGGCGGGGTGGCAGGTGCGGTGACGGGCGGGGCCATTGGCAATGGCGTTGATCACCGCGAAGGCACGATTTATGGGTCCCAGCCGCCCCCGCGCCACCGCACCATGCCCGAGCCTCCGGCCCCGCCGCCCCCGCAGGCGGAAGGACCGATCACCGCGGCTCCGTCGCCCCACGCGATCTGGATTCCCGGCTATTGGTCCTGGGACGGTCGCGGTTACAGCTGGTTGAAAGGACGCTGGGAAGTCCCTCCCCCCGCTGCGACCACCTATGTGGCTGCGCATTGGGAACAGCGTGCGGGAGCCTATGTGTTTGTGCCGGCCTATTGGAAGTGAGGGCGTCGCTCCGTCGACGCCACGGGGACGGTCCCACGAATCTCCACGCCCGGCCGTTTGGGTGCACGCGACGCGCACCCGGCGCCGACGGAGCGGCGCCCTCCAGGATAGCACCCTGCGGTTCCCGTTGGAGGTGGCCTCGCTGAGGCCGCGACGGGACCCTCGGTACCGCCTCCGCCCTCTACCGGAGCAGAACCGGGGCGGCTGCGGCGCCGGCGCGTCCGCCTCTGTAGGAGGGTCCGAGCCTGGCCTCGGGATAGGCACGATTGCCCAAACGAGGTTTCCCCAGCTGCCGCATGTTAAACACCTTGCGGCCCTTTTTCCGTCCGCCAGTGTGGTTCCTCCCCGGAGGGGCGGTCGGATGGGTTCAGGTCAGGCCGCGCATCCGGCCCGCCAGGCCCCGTGCCGCGCGAATCCTTCTCCTCCATGAAATCGTCCCTTCTCCTTTTGTCTGCCGCGCTCGGTCTGTCGTGGGTGGCATCCTCGCAGGCCGCTGATCCGGCGACCGCGCCAACGCCTGCCAGCGCCGCGGCCACCCCTCCGGCGGCAGGCGCGGTGAAACGCATGCCTACGGGTCCGAAGCCGGGTGATCTGGCCCCTGATTTCACGGTTCAGGGCCCCGATGGCGCCGACGTGAAACTCTCCGATTACCGCGGCAAGATCGTGCTGCTCGACATCTGGGCGACCTGGTGCGGCCCCTGCATCGCGGCCATGCCGCACAACAGCAAAATGGCGGAAACCTACGCGGCCGAAGGGCTCGTGGTGCTGGCCGTCTGTGCCTCGGATACCCGCGAAAACTATGACGCCTGGGTGAAGCGCACGGGGGCGGCGTTCAAGTTCACCACCGCCCACGACAGCGCGGGCAAGGACTTTGCCAACTCCGTGTTCCGGAATAACTGGGGCGCCTCCATGTTCCCCAGCATTTTTGTGGTGGGCCGCGACGGTCGCGTCGTCGGCCGCGCCGGCGGCGGTGGCGATAAGGAAAATCCTGCGGTCACCCGTCTGCTCGCGAAGGCCGGACTCTCCATTCCCACCGCGCACCTGCCCCCGGAGCCCACGCCACGTCCCAAGGCCAACGCCGCCGCCGCTCCGGCTGCGGCTGCGGCGGCCAGTGCATCGGCGCCAGCGTCCGCGCCTGCCGCCAAGCCGGCTCCGGCGATGGCCGCGGGCGGTATGATGGCCGCGGCCACCGTTGCCGCGCCCGCCGGTGGAGCGGCCGCGCCCGCCGTGCGCAAGGCGACGCTCGCCGCCGGCGCGGTGGCGCCCGACTTCACGGCGCTCACCGTGGACGGCGCCGAGGTGAAACTCTCCGACTTCAAGGGCAAGGTGGTGATCCTCGACTTCTGGGCCACGTGGTGCGGCCCCTGCATCGCCTCGTTCCCGCACACCTCGAAGATCGCGACCCGCTATCAGGATCAGGGCGTGGTGGTGCTGGCTTCGGGCACGAGCGACACCGTTGCCGCCTTTAAGAAATGGATACCCGTCAACGCGCCAAAATACCCCGGTCTGATCTGGGCATTTGACCCGAACGAACGCGGCGGGGCCACGTTCGAGGCGCGCGCCTCCAACCGTCTCTACGGCGTCTCCGGCATCCCGACTCAGTTCATCATCGGCCGGGATGGGAAGATCGTCAGCGTGGTCGTCGGCAATGGCGGCGCCGACGACGCCCGCACCGAGGCGGCGCTGGCGGCGGCCGGCGTCACCGTGGATGCGGCCACCGTGGCCAAGGGCAAAGCCCAGATCGCCCAGGCGGAGGCGGAGGAAAAGGAACGCGCCGCCGCGGCCGCGATTCCGCGCGCGCCGTTTTATGAAGGCTTCGGCAAACTCAAACCGGGCGATCCGATGGTGGACGGAGACCTGCTCAAACTTGACGGTTCGCCGGTCAAATATTCCACTCTAGCCCCCGGCAAGCTGACCGTGATCGGCATCTGGAGCGGGGCCAACGGGCCGGGCGACGCCTACCTCGCGGCGTGGAAGTCGTGGAGCGCCCGCTACCCCGGTGTCGCCTTTATCGGCCTGAGTGGCTTCGCCACCCTCGCCGAAACCCAGGAGTGGCTGACTGCCAATCAGTCGAAGGTGAATTTCCCCCTCTTCGCCGATCCCACGGGCCGGCCGCCGCGGCCGGACAAGACGATGGAGGAGATGACCGACGACGAAAAAGCTGAATTCCGCAAGGCATCTCGCAACCACTACGACAACCTCTTCACCGTGAAGACCGCGGGTGTCATGCCTCCGGTGCCTTCCACCGTGGTGATCGACGCCGCGGGCCGGATGGTGGGCTGGATCCCCGGATTTGGCGACCAATACTCCGAAGGCTTGGGCAACCTCTTCCTCCGCGCCGGGCTCGAACTGGCGGCGGCCGACCAGCCGAAGAAGGTGTGGACGGCCGAGGAAACCAAACCCAAGGCACCCGAGCCGCGTGGTCAGGAGCTCAAGGTCGGCGCGATGGCACCGGATTTCACTACCCAGACTCTCGACGGCAAGGACGTGAAGCTCTCCGACTTCAAGGGCAAGGTCGTCATCCTCGACTTTTGGGCCACGTGGTGCGGTCCCTGCATGGCGGCCATGCCGCACACCCAGCAGGTGGCCGCCCAGTACAAGGATCAGGGCGTGGTGGTCCTCGGCTCCTGCACCAACGATGTGCGCACCAAGTTCGAGTCGTGGGTCAAGGCCAACGCCGCCAAGTATCCCGACATCCTCTGGACCCATGACAAGGCGGAGCGCGGTGCGGATCGCGCTTCGAACAAACTCTACGGGGTGCGCGGCATTCCCACGCAGTTCATCATCGATCGCAGTGGCAAGGTGGTCGACATCGTCATCGGCTACCTGCCGGGCGAAGTGATCCTCGATGCCTCTCTCGCCAAGGCCGGGATCAACGTCGATCCTGAGATTGTGGCCCGCGGGGCCAAGCAGTTGAAGGCGCGCGGGGACTGAGACGCGCCGCGTTCGACCTCATTTCAGGCTTCGGGCGGCGGCGAGAATTTCGCTGGCCGCCGGGCGGTCGCGGTAGTTTTCCCGCATGAGCTTGCTGCGAATGATGCCCTTGCGGTCAACAACGAGGATGGCGGGATGCGGCACGCCCTCAGCCCGCCCCTTGGCCTGCTCGTTGCGGAGCCCATAGGCATCGATGATCTTGCTCCCGGAATCGGAAAGCAGGGGGTAGGTCAGGCCCAGCTTCTTGGTCGCGGCCAGATTGACCGTCGGCGAGTCGTAGCTGATCGCGACCACCTGGATCCCGGCGGATTGCAGCGAGGGCAGTTCCTTCTGCAGCTCCTCCAGCTGCTTCCGGCAGAAGGGACACCAATCGGCCGAACGGACAAACACCACGGCCACCGGCCCGGCGGCCGTCAACGATGCCAGGGAGACATCACCGCCGGCGGGCGCCGGCAGCGTGAAGGCCGCCGCAGCCTGGCCCACCTTGGGCCCCGGTTCGGCGGTGGTGGCGGAAGGTTCGGCTGCCGGGAGACAGGCGACGAAGAGGGAGGAGGCGAGGGAGAGCAGGGCAATTTTCATAGGGAGGACGAGTGACGGCCGGGATCGGCACCCACGTGAGAGCCTCCACCAGGCCTTCTTATTCCCCGACCGCGCCGGCGGGTTGCTGGCCTCCGACGACGGCGCCATCGACTACGGTCCAGGAACTGGTGTGCTCCAACATCGCCTTCGCTTCTGGGCGTGCGCGAGCGTGCGTGCTGTGAGGTCGGTAACCGTCGGGTCGTCCTCACCCAACACGGGCCCGGGGTCCAGCCTCGGAATGGCCCACCAGCCCCGCAAGGGGCTGCCGTCAAACAACCGCCGCTTGCCGTGTGTCGGATCCTCCGTGGTGTAGAGTTGATCAGGGAGCGAGAGCGGAGTCTGCGCCGGCAGAGTCGCCGGAGTGGCGGCCGCGGCGAGGAACAGGCTCCCGGCGGTCGGGAAGAAGGCGCGCCGGGAAGGATCGAACCGACGGGGATTCATGGGGCAGCGCGGTGGGTCGGAATCCTCGGACGCGCGTGCCGGGCGTTACTTCTTCACCGGCGGGAGGCCGCCCACGGGGGCGGAGACCGGCGGGAGCTCGTAGGCTCCGGGGGCTACCTGTTTGAGGTTGGGCGTGACGGCCGCCTCCGCCTTGCGCACGGACCAGGCGAGCCCGCCAAAAAGCATGTCGTGGAAAATCGGATTCGTCCACGTGTCCTCCCGATGCCCGATGGCGGTGTAGAAGACTCGTCCCTCGCCATGCATGCGGGCCCAGGTCGTGGGATAGTCGGGACGCTGATACGGAATATAGCCGCCGGGAGGCGGCCAGTTGGGGCCGGCGTTGGGATCCCGCATCGAAGCGGTTTCCAGAACGAGGATGACATGCATGTCAGGGGAGAAGTCGGTCATGGAGTACCACTCCTCCATCATCGGAAAGGTCGCTCCCAGGTAGGCGAAACCGGGGAATCCCGGATCGACCACCCGCGACTTCGCGATCTGCTGCGTGCCATGCACGATCAATTCGCCCCCGAGCATGCGGATGTAGGGGTCGGCTTGGTCGCCATGGTGTTTGTACCGCCAGGTGCGGGCCTGACTCGTCACCGTCGCGGCGGTTTCGCCGGTGTGAAACGTGTCGCCGGCCGAGTGCACCCCCACGAAGCCCTTGCCCTTGTAAATGGCGTCGAGGAAGGCGGCCTTGCCTGCCGGAGTCATCGGCGGATTGCCGTCGCGACCCACTGCGGTCAGTTCGCCGCTCGTATAGAACATGAATCCGTCGAACTGGGCCAGGTACTCCGCGGTGAAAAGACTGCCGTCCTTGGAAAAGACAAAGTCGATGCCGCGCCGCGGACCCTGTTCCGAAAGCACGTTTTCGACCCAGCTCGGCTGTCCGTTGAACCGCTTGATGACCGAGTGCTCGAAGTTGGAGGACTTGCTGAAGAACAGGACCTTTTTCGGCGCGTCAGCGGCCGCCATGGCCGGGTGGTGCAGGCAGGCGGTGAGCAGGGCGGCGGCGAGCAGGCGCGGGAGAAAGGATCGAAGGAGCATGACGAATGACGAATGACGAATGACGAATGACGAATGACGAATGACGAATGACGAATGACGAATGACGAATGACGAATGACGGAGATTGGGGGGGCTTTTGGAATGTAAAGGAGAAAGGGGGAGGGTCACTCGAGGGGGTAGAAGCCGCCGAGTTCGTCGAGGATGCGGCGGCCGAGGGTGGTGGCGTCGAAGGGGCCGTTGTAGCGCCAGAGGATCTTGCCCCCGGGGGCGACGAGGACGGTGTGCGGGATCGGGCCCGGCCACTCGGGGTCGAGGGCCTGGACGAGGGCGTCGGTGCTGCTGGCGGTGTAGAGGTAATTGTTGGTGGTGCGTCCCTCCGCCTTGAGGGTGGCGGTGATGCGCGCGGGCATGCCGGCGTGCTGGGCCTGGAGAAAGGCCAGGGCTTTCGCCTGATCCTTGGGGACGTCGAGGCTGATCGTGATCACCTCAAAGTCGCGGCGCCGTAGGCGGCGGGAGAACTTGGCGAGTTCGGGAAATTCAGCGACGCAGGGCGCGCACCAGGTGGCCCACACATTGATCAACCGGAGTTTGTTCGTGGGGTTCTTGACCAGGGCGGCCACGCCGGCGGCGTCGATGGGTGCGAGGGTGATGGGATCGTGCTCCCACTTGGTCTCACGGGTGACTGTGGTGGCTTTCTCCAGTTTGGTCAGCCACTTCACGGCGCAACCCATCGGACGGGCGTAGGGGGTTGCGACCGGTCGTCCGGCGCGCAGATCGTCAAAGGCGGCAATGGCGTCGTGACGGGTCACCGTGGAGGCCTCTTCAAACCGGGAATCGTCGAAGCGACCCGAGTACCGCAGCTTCCGGTTCTCGTCGAACAGGAACAAGTCCGGCGTGGCGAGTGCGCCGTAGGCCTGTGCAACGGCCTGGGTCTCGCCATCGTAGAGGTAGGGGAACGTGAAGTGATTCTCGGCGGCGTAGAGCTTCATCTCCTCGAAGCTGTCGTTGTACTTGCTGTAGCCGAGTTCGTCCACCGTGACCGCGTCCGGGTGGTTGGGCTGGATGGCCACCACGCCAAGACCCGCTGACTTCATACGATTGATCCAGGGGATCATGCGCGTCTCGGCGGCGTGGGAGTAGGGACAATGATTGGAGAGGAAAACAACCAGCAGGTACTTGTACTGGGCAAAGTCAGCCAGCGTGTAGTGGCGATCATCCACCCCGAGCAGACGAAAGGCGGGCGCGGCGGCGCCGAGCTCGAGCCGTTTGAACCCGGCCGGCAGATTGCGCTCCAGTTCCGGACCGGAGCCACGCGGAACGGGGGTCTGCGCCCGGAGAGAACCGGCGCACAGCAGAAGAGTCAGCAGAAAGCGGAACATCGGACGGGCGGGAAGGAAGGGCGACACAGATACGGGACGAAAGGGCGGTCCGACGCAAACCCGCCGTCCACGGGGTGGACGGCGGGCTCGGGCTGAGGATCAACTGCGGTTGAACGCCGCCTGGACTTCGGCGTGGAAGCGCGGCACGACCTTGAGCGGCTCGTACTTCACGTTCACGACGGGCAGGGTTTCGATCGGCAGGTAGCCGCGATACCCCGCGTCGCGCACGATCTTGACGAACCGGTTGAGGTCGAGGCGGATCGGACTGTCCTTGCCGTATGGGCTCTCCTTGATCTGGAAATTGACCGTGTAGGGCAGGACCGCGGCGATCTCACGGTACGGGTCCGTCGGGTAATTGCCAGTATCCAAAATCACCCCGAGCCACTCGGAGTTGACCCGCTTGACCATGTCGATCGTCTGCTCGGCGGTCTTGAGGAAGTCGCCGTGGTTTTGCACACCCACCATGACGCCGAATTTTTTACCGTGCTCACAGCACGTCTGCAGGTCCTCCGCCATCCACTTGGCGACCTCGTCGCGTTTGGCGTCCTTGTCCTCGTGTCCAGCGAAGACGCGGAGAACCGGGGCGCCCATCTTGGCGGCGGCTTCGATCCAGTCCTTGGCCCGCTGCACATCGACCGCACGGGCAGCCTTGTCGGCCTGGGCGAAGTTGTTGCGGATGCCAGTCCCGCTGATGGCCAGGCCCAGCTCGTGCGCGCGTCGCTTGAAGGTGGCGATGTAGGCGTCGGTCGGCACCTTCGGGTACCCCGGGAAGAAGTAACCGGTTGGGTCGATGGCGTCGAAATTCTGGTCGGCGCAGAAATCCAGCAGGTTGAAGAGCGTCATCTCCGCGGGCTTGCCATCGCGCGCGGTGAGGGCGTCGCTGAACGAGTAGGCGTTCAGACTGGATTTCAGTTTGGGTCCGCCGCGACGACGAAACGGGGTTTGCCCGAAAGAGGACACGACGGGAAGACCGAGACCGGCGGCGGCGACCAGGGAGAGGCTCGCCGAACGCTTGAAGAAATCTCGGCGGGAGGAGAGTTGGGACATGGGAAGGGGAGGGTTATTGGGAGATGGAGTAGACTTCGGCCAGGACGACGCCGGTCGTGCCGCCCGCACCGCTGACTTGGGCACTGTAGCCGCCCGGCGGCAGGGTGACCAGCAGACAGCTGTCGGCCGATCCGGCGGTCAGCGGGAAGGCGCCGACCGAGGCGGCGGCCGCCGGGATGGCGGCGGCGTTGGTCGCCGTGCCCCATCGGGTGTTGGTGTTGAGCTGGGCGCCGGCCGAGGTGAAAAGGGTCAGAACGGGAGCCTGGAGCGTTCCGGCGACACCGAAGCCGCCGAGTGTGGGACCGACCGCGCGGATCAGCACTTGCTGCGGTGAAGAACCGGAGATGGTGAAGCCGGCGATGAGGATCTTGTCCCCCGTCAGAACCTCGCCACGCGTAGCGATATTGACCAGTTTCGGAGCCGTGCTCGGCACCGGGGTGCCACCCGGAGCGGCGGGATCCGAGAGATTCAGCCCGTTTTGGTCGACGTAGACGTCATCCGCATAGTAGGCGGCGTCGAGCGCCTGCGGGACGGCGATGGTGCCGGCGCTATTGGTGAAGGCAAACACATCAAGATGGGCGTTGGCCCGGTCAAGATCGCCGTCGGGTTTGGCGCGAAAACCGGCAAACTCGCCCGCTTCGAAGGGATAGACGAGCACCGGTGTGCCGGTGGCTCCCACGCGATTGTAGACCTGATAGTCCTGGCGCTGGTTGGCCACGTCGAGATTGCGCACATAGAACCACTGGGAAACCCAGACATCGTTCGGCCGGTTGTTGGCCAGAATGTTCTGGAAGCCGATGACCGAGGCCGGAGTGAGGGGATTGGCGTCACCGTTGTAGGCGCGGTACTGCTGCTCACCCACATCGAAGCCGGTCAGGGGTCCATACTCGTTGTACTGCGTGGGGATGTCGACCGCGGACATGCCGACCACCATGTCGATCTCCGGCGCGAACTTGGTCCCATTGATCGTCACGGTCGCGGTGTACCAGCGGAAGAACAGGGTGCCGGTCGTTCCGTAGTTGATCGGAGGCACGCGTCCGATGAGCCGGCTGCGATGGTCGCTCGCGTAGGGGGAACCCGGATTCATCCGCATGACCTTGTTGCCGGCGGCCGCGGCGGCGGTGTCGGGATCGTTGACGATCTCGACGCTGGAATCGGCCGTGGTGCCGACGTCACTCTGGGTGAACGTCCATTTGTTGAGGTTGCCTCCCTGGAAGTCGTCGAATTTCTGCCATTGGGCCTGGACGTTCAGGGCAAGGCAGAGTGGGAGGGTGAGGGTCGCAAGCGTGCGTGTTTTCATGGATGGATGGGTGTGACTGGAAAAAGAGACAAGGCAGGGGCCTCGCGCCGTCGGGGCGCGGTGGCGTGACGGGCGGAGGACAGGGCTTCAGTAGTCGACGGAAGCGGAGAAACGGATGGAACGGGGGTAGCGGAAGATCTCGGTGCGCTTGTTCACCGTGCGGTTGTTGAACGCGTCGGTGTAGGAGGCGGTGGTGCCATCGACGCGGTCGTCGAGCAGATTGTTGACGTTCAGCCGCAGCCGCCAGCGGGTGGGACCGGCCTTGAACTTGTAATAGAGTCCGGAGTTCACCGTCCAATTCTCGGGCGTATTGGGCGTCGGGAAGAGATTCTCGCCGATTCTCCGGCCGCCAATCGTGATCGAGGTCGGCGCGCCACTGGAATAGTTGACGCCCAGGCCCAAACCCAGGTTCTTCAATCGGCCGGCGGTGAAATCATATTTGCCCCAAACGGTCACCTGATGGGCCGGGTTGAAAAACAGGCTGACGCCGTCGATCCCGGAGATGGCGTCGCTCGGGCGCAACGGGTTCTGCTCGTTGATCTCGCGGCCGTTCCGGTCGAGGAACTCGTCGGCGAAGCCGTCCCCATTGGTGTCCTTCGACTGGATGCCGAAAGCCTCGCGGCCAAACACCTGGACGATGCGATCGTACTCCGTGCCGGCGAAGAGATTGCCATCCTCGAGCGAGATATAGTCCACCATGTTGAACGCCCCCTGGGCGGCGCGTTCGGTGTAGGAATAGTTGAACAGCAGCTGGAAGTTGGGGTTGGGCTGGAAGATGATCTCCACGTCACCCCCGCGCGCCTCGTCATCGAAGGTCACGTTGGCGCCGGACGAGCTGTCGAGCGACGGATTGTTGCCCCCCTTGAACTCGCCGAAGAAGGATTCCTG
The DNA here is from genome assembly GCA_016794625.1 of Opitutaceae bacterium. Lineage (GTDB taxonomy): Bacteria > Verrucomicrobiota > Verrucomicrobiia > Opitutales > Opitutaceae > UBA6669. The sequence continues at coordinate 22,325 of JAEUGY010000108.1, read as the reverse complement.
GCGGGTGTAATTGATGGGATCGTACTGACCCGGAACGCTGCCGGACACCGCACGGTTGAAGAAGGCCTTTTCGAACCACTGCCGCCAGGTGAAGCGCTTGGTCACCAGCTTGCCGGCGTCCGTGTAGGAAAAGTCGAACGGCGTATCCATGTCCGAGTGCTTGACGTAGAAGATCTGCGGATCGTTCGCGGTGCCGCCCGGGTTGGCGAAATCGATCAGCCCGGGGATCTGCTGCCGGATCGTGTTGCCCGCCGGATCGCGGGTCGTGATGTAGTACGTCTTGTGCAGGGTGTTCGGGTCGATGGTCGAGGAGTTGCCGGCGACGTAGGCGTTCTGGAATTCCGGCGGGGTCTCCTTGGCGTTGATGCCGTAGGTCAGCACCTGGCGTCCGACCGACGGGGTCGGATCAAAACGGTTCGAGGTGACCTGGAGGTTGACTGGCGGGTTGGGGGAGCCGATCCACTTGGCCGGAGCGGGGGCGTAGGCGAAGTCCCAAATCGCATTCTTTCGCTTGATTTGATACACCGATACACTGCCGGAGAGGCGGTTGTTCTTCAGGCTGAATTTGACGCCGATCTCCCGGGACGAGGTTTCCTCGGCTTCAATGAACTCGTTATTGCCGTCGGTCAGGCCCGTGTTGGGCGCGATGCCCTCCGAGTAGAGACCATAGGCCGTGATCTGGTCGGTGATCTGGTAGTTGAGGGCGAACGTCTTCGACCATTTGCTGATCGCCTCCGGAAAGTTGTCCGTCGCGGGGAATGTGCCGTAGGTGAGATTGTCCGGGTTGTTCACGTAGCCGACTTCCTGCGCCTGAATCTGCGCCTGGGTCAGCCCGGCGGTCCGCTCCGGCGAAAGACGGATGAAGTCGCGCGTGGTGGCGTTGTACTCATCGTACCGCAGACCAAGGATCGTGCCGATCTTGTCCTTCCAGAATTTGCCCTGGTAGACGCCATAGTAGCCACGAAACCAGATATCCTGCTCCGAGTAGCGCGTACCCGGCATGGCCAGGCTCTCGCCCTTGTAGCGAAAGACTGAGTAGTCGTCGACCGGACGAAAGTAGAGACTATCAGTCAGCGCCGTGTCGCGATTGTAGGCGCGGACCGCGGTTTCCTCCCCATTGAGGAACCGGACCTTGTCATTGATGAAGTGGTTGCCCACCAGGACGCGGTGGTTGCTGGCGCCGATGACCGGCACGTCGATGTCGCGCGCATACGTGGCCCGCAGGCGCCACTGGAAGGACTCGCTGGACGTGGGACGCTTGCTCCACCAGTAGCGGGTCAGTTTGACATTGTCGAAGGGGTTGACGTCGGCCGCGTTCAGCCGGTCGCGTGTCACAAAGAACGGATTGGTGACGGAAACCACGTCGTTGACGGTGAATTCGGTGTCGCCGATCGCAGTGAGGGTGTTGCGCAGGTTCACGCCACCCACCGCGTTGTTGATGTTAAGAACGTTGAGCGCGAACTCCTCGGTCTCCTGCTTCGTGTAGTAGGCCCCGCCGGAGAGGGCGAGATTCTGGGTGGGGGTGAGATCGACGTTGAACAACAGATTGTCCTCGTCGCGCTTTTCGTACGTGTCCGGTCCGGTCAGCCGCGTGGAGTCAGGCAGGGCTCCGCCCATCAGGCGCCGCTTGGCGGGGTCGGCTTCGGTGTAGAACAGTTCCACCCGCGGGTTGCGCAGCGGGCGACCCGCGGCGTCGACCGTGATGATGCGGCGCGAGACCTCGCCGACGCCGGCGATCGGTCCGGACTGGCGGGCGAAATTGTAGGCTTCATCCCATTCGTTGCGGAAGAACGGCTCCGAGCCGCCGCCGTCGTCGAAAATCCACTGGTCGCCGGTTCCGTTGAGCTTCGACCGGGATGTCTGGAATTCAAAAAAGGCGTTGGCCTTGTCCTTGTAGAAGTAATCGAGCTGACCCACCTGATACTGCTGTTTTTTGGTCTGCCAGTCGGTGTAGTGCTCCCGCTCCTCCCAGGAGCCGGCGACACGGGCGTTCAACGAGTGGTCGCCGCGTTTGAACACACGAGTGGAGGCATCGAGGGTGCCGCGACGGAAGCCGTAGCTGCCGACCGAGACAGAGGCGTCGAACTGCGGAGCGGAGGTCGGTTTTTTCGGGATCGTGTTTACGATGCCCGAGAGCACGCCGACGCCGTAGAGCAGCGAGTTGGGGCCCTTGACCACCTCCAGCCGGTCCATGTTCACCGAGTCGAGCAGCCCCCCGAGTGCGATATTGGTCGTCGGGGTGATGACCAGACCGCCGACACGGAAGCCGAGCCGGGTTTGAAACGGCACATCAAAGCCGCGAATGGTGACCACGTTCGCGAACCGATTACCGCGGGCGCTGGCCGAGGCCGAGCGCTCCGCCGAACCTCCACCCTCGTTGGCATTGCTGGTATTGGAGCCGCCCTCGGCTTCCTGCGTGTCCGAGAACACGCCGGCGGAGTAAGCCAGCGCCTCCGTGAAGTCCGTCGCGCCGATGTCGGACATGAACTCCTCCGTGATGACCTGGATGGACATCGGGAGCTCCTTGAGCGGTGTGTTCAGGCTGGTGCCCGAGGTGGAGTTGGTGGCACGGTAGCCGACGGCGCCGGACTCGGAGATGACGAACGGAGACAGGACAATGGTCTCCCCCTTGGGTTTGCCGTCCTCCGGAGGCTCGACGCGTTGAGCCTCGACCGAGGCTGGAATGCAGAGCGCACTCCAGAGCAGGGCCAGCGCAGGCCAGCGGAGAGGAAGCATCGAACAATCGGGCGAACGACATGCCCGAGGAGGGATGACGTGGAGTAGTTTCATGGGAAATTCGGATCGAGGGGCGAAAGCAGGTGCTACGGTGCGGGAGGACCGTTGAGGAGACGCCGACGTGTAACGCGTGCTCGGAGAGGGGGTAGCGCTGAGGTGGGTCCAGTGGTGCGAGAAACCCAGGGCGGGGACAACCGTGCTGATACTTACACAGTAAAGTAAAACCAGGTGTCGTCCCTCCGAGGGTTTCGACGCCCGCTGCAGCACCACGGCCGCAGATCCACCGAGGCAGCGGTGGTCGGTGTGTAACAGAAAAGCACTACGAACGTTCCCGATGTCCTTCCAGCGTTGAGCGCGGGAGGGACGGGTGAACCGGCTTCGTCACTTGACAGATGCTCGCTGCCGGACATTTCCTCTGCCGCGCCGCGTCGTGCCGGTGACGAAACCCCGCCGGCACCTAGCCCCTCTTTCCCGGACCTCTCTTTCTGGCCGCGTTCCTCCTCCGGAGTCCCAAGCCGCATGATTCTCCGCCCTTTCTCTTTGTCCCGCACGCCCCGCGCGCGTCTCGACCGTCTCTCGTGGTCCACCCGACGCAGCGCCGCGCGTTCTGCCCGATCCCGCTCATGCCCGCGTTGAGCCTCATCTCCGTGCCGCGGATGCGATGGCGGGCCGGATTCCTGCTCGCGGCCGGGCTCCAGCTCGCCGCTGCGCCTCCCGATGCGACGCAGGCCGTGGCGGAGTCCGCCGCCGCCCGTCGACTTCAGGTGGCGCGTGGTTGGACGGTGACGCGCCGGACCCCACCGCCGCAGGGGGCGAACCTGGAGCGTGCGGACGGACCGAAGCGTGGTGCCGGAGAGACCCACGAGAGAGGGCATCCAGCTGCGATTGAGCCGCTTGCGCCTGTGATCGGTCCGGATGATCGCTTGTATTTTTTGGTTGGAGACGAGACTGGGACGACGGATGCGGAGTCCGTCGAGATCTGGCGCAGTCGCCGTGACGGATCGCAGCGCGAACAGGTGGCGGTTGGACTGCGGCGTCCCCGAGGCTGGGCGTGGGATGATGCCGGCAACCTGTTCACGACCGATGCGGAGGCGGGGTGGGGCGACGCGGCGCGCCTCGTGCCGGTGGTGGAGGGAGGCGACAGCGGCTGGCGGGAAGCGTTTGCTGCGCTGCCGGATCCCCAGGCGAGTCCGTGGATGCGCGAAGGACGCTGGAACCGGACGGATCGCCGGCGGCCCGCGTTTATTGTGCCCCCGGCGGGCACGATGGAGGGCGGTCCCATCGGGCTCGCCCTCGATCCTAAGTCGGACCGGGCCGCAGATCCGACCGGCGCTCTCGTCGTGGCTCATCTCGGCCGGACGCCCGAGGAGAGCCTGGTCCATTCGTATTGCCTAAAGTCCGACGGGGCCGGCTTCGCCGTCCAACCGGGCCGGTGCCTCGTGGCGGGGCTCCAACCAGCCGGTGTCGCGTTTGCCGACGAGGGCTCGTTGCACGTTGCCGAGCTCGGCCGCCGGACCGCCGGGGCCGACACCCCCGGGGGGCGGATCTGGGTGCTGACGCGTGAGGCAGCCGGAGCCTCGTTTCCCAAGCCGGCCTCGTCCCTTCGTCACCCACCCGCGGCTGATCTCACCCGGGTTGACGCGGAGGAACTGACCACGTGGCTGGCCGCAACCGACCGACGCGACCGTCTCGCCGCGCAATTCGAATGGGCCCGACGCGGTGCGTCCAGTGTGCCGAGCCTTGAGGCCATTGTCCTGCGGGTGGAGGCCGCTCCGCTTGCCCGCCGGCACGCCCTTTGGGCGCTGGGCCAGCTCGCGGAGACAGTGCCGGCGGCGCTCAATCGCGTGCCGGCCCTGTTGGAGGACCGCGACGACGAACTCCGGGCGCAGGCCGCGAAAGTGCTGGGTGACGCCTTTCGTATCGAGGCGTTTCGCTCGCTGCGCGCCGCCTTGCGCGACCCCGCGCCCCGGGTCGTTTACTTTGCGGCGCAGAGTTTGGGGAAGCTCCGGCGTCCCGATGCCATTCCGGCGTTGATCGAGACCCTCCGACGCAACGACGACCGCGACCTGCTCGTCCGCCATGCTCTCGTCGTGGCGCTGGCGCGGCTCGGTCCCGATCCGGCGCTGCTCGCGACCCTCACGGATCCCGCCCGCGCCGTGCGCCTGGGTGGACTGCTGGCCTATCGACGCATGCGAGACCCGGTGGTGGCGCGGTTCCTCGAGGATGGTGACACGGAGGTGGTGCGGGAGGCGGTGATTGCGGTGCACGATCTTGAACTCCCCTCCGCGCGGCCCGCGCTCGCGGCGCAGCTCGAGTCGTCGCCTTGGGATGACGAGCCCGTGGTGAGGAGGGCCTTGCAGGCCCACGCCCTCCTCGGCCAGCCGGAAAATGCCCGGGCCTTGGCCGAGTTCGCCGCCCGGATCAACGCGCCGGTGGTGCACCGGGCAGAAGCGCTCGACCACCTCGCACGTTGGGGCCGGCCCCCGGACCGGGACCGAGTCAACGGCCGGCCGCTCCCTCCGCTCCCCCCGCGCGACCCCGCGCCGGCGCGGGAGATCTTTGTGGACTTCCTCTCCCGGATGCCGGCGAGGACGCCGGAAGAGATCCAGATCGCCACCCTCCGGGCGGTGGCCGGACTCGGGGTGGTCGGTGCCGGGCACGCCCTGTGGGACGTGGTTTACCAGGAGGCACGGCCGGTGGCCACGCGCGTGGCCGCGTTGCAGGCCCTGGAAACGCTCGATGACCTCCGGCTGGAAGTCGCGGCCCAGCACGCCGCCCGGTCTCCCCGCGTCGAATTGCGTCTCGCCTCGATTCCCGTGCTCGCCCGACGCCACCCGGCCGTCTGCCTGCCCTTGCTTGAACCCATGAGCCAGACCGGAACGGCCGAGGAGCAGCGCCGCGTGTACCTGGTTCTCGCCGGGATGGCGGATGCGCGGGCGGACGAAGTGCTCGTGCGGGCGCTCCAGCGACTGGCGGCGGGTGAGGTGCCGGCGGCCGCGGAGGCCGAACTGCTCTTCGCGGCGGAACAACGCACCGACGTCGGCGTGGTCACGGCGCTCCGCGAGCTGCAGGCCGCCCGGCGGGCTTCCCCCGAGCGACTGGCGCGGCACCGCGGGGTGCTGGCCGGAGGCGACCGGGAGGCCGGCCGGGTGATCTTCGAGCGTCCCGCGAATTCAAGCTGTATTCAATGTCACACCACGCGATCCGGAAGGACGGAGGAGGGGCCGCCCCACCGCCTCACCGGTTCCGTGACCGGCTGGACCCGCGAACGCGTGCTCACGGCGCTGCTCGACGCGGGCGCACCCGGCGCCTGCCTGCAGACGGGCGTACCCGCGGCCCTCTCGCGGTTCGAATTGCGCGACCTGCTCGCCTACGTGGCGGGTTTGGGGGATGACCGATGACATTCGCAGACCTCTACCGGAAGCCGGCCTCCGACCTTCATGGATAAGCCCCGCGTAACCCAGCAGGACATCGCGGACAAGGCCGGGGTCACCCGGGCCACGGTGTCCATGGCGCTGAACAACCACCCCAGCATTCCGGTGCGCACCCGGAAGCGCATCGCCGGGATCGCGGCCCGGCTGGGGTATGCCCCCGATCCGATGCTCTCGGCGCTGGCGGCGTATCGCAGCCGAAACCGCCCAGCGACCTACCACGGCACGCTCGCCTGGCTGGTCAACTCGGCTTTCGGGCACAACTGGCGGCGCACCCAGCATTTCATCGACTTTCATGACGGCGCGGTGGCGCGGGCGCGCCGGCACGGCTTCGGCCTGGAGGTGTATGACTTTAACCAGCCGAAGGTGACGCCCGACCGGCTCGCAGCGATCCTGCGGGCGCGCAACATCTCCGGACTTTTGCTCAGTCCGCAGCCCCGTTCCGACACGGTGATCGACTTTCCCTGGCGGGATTTTTCGACTGTGACGTTCGGCTACTCGCTGAGCTCGCCCCATCTCCACACCGTGGTCTCGACCCAGTACCGGGACATGCGCCTGACACTGGAGCAGGTGCAGAAACTCGGCTACCGCCGGATCGGGCTAGTCCTGGCCAAGGATCACGACCTCCGCACCGACCGCAACTACCTGGCTGCCTATCTGGTGCATGAATACGGAGCGGAGGGCGAACCGCCGCCGCCGCCGCTCCTGCTGGCCAATTACGAGGATGCCGCCACGCTGGGAGTCTGGCTCCGACGCCATCGTCCGGACGCCATTGTCGGAGCCGTCAAGGACGTGATTCTCCGCGATCTGCGGCAGCTCGCAGTCCGCGTGCCCGAGGATCTGGGCGTCGCGTTTCCCAATCTGGTGCGCCCGGACCCCCGGGTGGCGGGTGTGGTGGAGAGCTCCACCGAGATTGGTGCGGTGGCGGTCGATGTGCTGGTCGCGATGATCCACCGGGGCGAGCGCGGCGTGCCGGAGTTTCCCCAGCGCATCCATGTCGAGGGACGGTGGACGCCGGGGAAATCGCTGCGGACCGTGGCGGGCGGAGCCTGAGGCAGCGCGGGTCTTGCCTCCGCGCCGGGTGCCGGTGCAGGCTGCTGATCCGGACCGAATCAGTTGCCCCTCCCGGTACGTGCGGGGGGAGGTTGGGTCCACCTCGCACCCCTTCCCATGTTCTCCGGACCCCTCCTCTTCGTCGCCCTCGCGGTCGGCATCGCCTTCATTGTGGTCGCGACGACGCGTTACAAGATGCACCCGTTCCTCGCGCTGCTCCTCACCGCCTACGGCATGGGACTGTGCGGGGGACTGTCGCCGTCCAAGACGGTGGCGGCGCTGACAGGCGGATTTGGCAAGACGGTCGGCTACATTGGCATCGTCATTGCCTGCGGCTGCATCATCGGCACCGTCCTGGAAAAGAGCGGATGCGCGATCGTGATGGCGAATGCCATGTTGAAGTTGATCGGCCGCGCCCGGTCGGTCTTGGCGATGTCCTGCACCGGCGCCCTCGTCTCCATCCCCGTGTTCTGCGATTCCGGCTACGTCATCCTCTCGCCCCTGACGCGATCGCTGGCTCGCCAGACCGGCGTGTCCCTCGCCTCCTTTGCCGTCGCTTTGAGCATGGGCCTGTATGCCACGCACTGCCTCGTCCCGCCCACACCCGGCCCCCTGGCGACCGCGGGTGAGCTGCGGGCCGACGTCGGCACGGTGATCCTGCTCGGGCTGCTGGTGACGTTGCCGGTGCTCGCGACCACCTATGCCTATGCCCAATATGCCGGCCGTCGGATCTTTGTCAGCCCGGACCCCGGCGGTCGCGCGGCGAACCCACCGGAAAACCCGGCGGGTGAAGGGGCCACGTATGGCGTGAAAGCGGCCTTTGGGCCCATTTTCTTTCCGGTTTTGCTCATCGCGCTCAAGTCGATCTCGGATCTGCCCGGACGGCCGCTAGGCGATGGAGCTGTGCGTGCGTTCTTTGGCCTGCTGGGCGATCCCAACACCGCGTTGGTCTTGGGCGTATTTCTGGTCTGGTTTGTGGTGCGACGCCATGGCCGGGAGGCGTTCGGTGCCTGGTGCGGCGAGGGTTTGCGCGATGCGGGCACGATCATCCTGATCACGGCTGCCGGAGGCGCGCTGGGCGGAGTGCTGCGGGAGACGCCGATGGCGACGTTGATCGGCGACGGGTTGGCTTCCCTCAACCTAGGGCGATTCAGCATCCTTCTCCCGTTCATTGTGGCGGTCGGCCTGAAGACTGCGATCGGTTCGTCCACCGTGGCCATGATCACGACCGCCTCGCTCATGTCGCACCTCCTGCCGTCGATGGGCCTGGCCACCGGGGCGGGACCGGCGCTCGCCACGCTGGCGATCGCGACCGGGGCGATGATGGTGTCGCACGTCAACGACAGCTACTTCTGGGTGATCACGCAGATGTCCGGACTCTCGGTGTCCCAAGGTTACCGACTCGTCACCGTCGCCACGGCGATCGCGGGGCTGACCGGCATCGCCACCGTGTTTGTCCTGAGCCTCTTCCTGGTCTGACGCTCCCGTTGCCGGCTTCGTGCATGACGGAAACGTAACGCGCGTCGGGTGAAGCACGATTTGACTCGCAGCGTCCAACCATGAACCTCGAAACCATGAAACGACTTCTCGCCCTGCTGGGGCTGACGCTGGCTGCGGTGGTGCCGCCCACGAAGGCGGTGGAAGGGACGAATCCCTGGCGCTTCGAGGAGCTCAGCCGCCGCCCGGCGGTGGAGGCCCGGCAGGGCGTGGCGGCGACCGCCGACGCCCTGTATGCAATCGGCAACCACGAACTCGGAAAGTATGACCGGGCCACCGGCCGCCGACTCGCCCGCTGGGAGTGTCCCGAAGGCGATCCACTTACGCACCTCAACGCCGGAGTCGTGCATCAAGGCCGGCTTTACTGTGCGCACTCCAACTACCCCGGCGTACCCATGTTCAGCTCCGTTGAGATCTGGGATACGGTCACCCTCCGCCACGTGGGTTCGCACAGTTTCGGCCGGACCGATGGATCGCTCACCTGGTTTGTCCGGCGGAATGACCGCTGGCTCGCGTGTTTTGTCCACTATGCCAAACGAGGAGGCGAACCCGGCCGCGGACCCGAGTGGACGCGCCTCGTGGAGTATGACGATGCCTGGCGCCCGACCGGTGCGGGCTGGGTATTCCCGCCGGACCTCGTCGCCCGACTCGCATCCCGCGGCTACAGTATTTCCGGTGGCGCCCTGGGACCCGGCGGGCACCTCTTTGTGACCGGCCACGATGAACCCGAGTTTTACATCCTGAAATTCCCCGAGGCCGGACCCGCGCTCCGCTGGGTGGGCACCGTGCCCATGACCGGCGAAGGCCAGGCGTTCGCCTGGGACCCCGTTGAACCCGGCGTCGTCCACCTCATCCTCAAACGCACCCGCGAGATCATCACCGGCCGGGTGACAGGCCCGTGGACCGAGACGAAGCCCTAGAACGATTTCCGATCGGTCGACTTGGGGTCGGAGATGATTTCTCCGCTGTTCAACGTCCCATTGAGCGCATTGAGCCGGAACTTTCCGGAGGCGTCGGAGAAGGTTTTCTCAGGGTCGACGGCATTGATCATGCGAGCGCGGACATCGCCAGAAAGGTTCGAAGACGCCACAGGTTCATGGGATCTCCGATCACGTAGATCGGTCACCCGCCGAGGTGTTCAGCTCATGGCCGTTGCAACGGGGACGAAGTCTGAGCAGTAAGTAAGATTCAACTACGAATAGGGATCGAAGCCTGCGAGGTCACCGACGCCGTCGGATGGATCCATCCTGGTCGGATCGGCGCAGGTGCGAATCCGGCCGGCGGGGCGGGGGCGCAAGATTTTCGCATCCGCCGGTGATCGCAGGTCGTAGATTTTTGTGACGGGCTGCCATGCGCTCCCGCTCGAACCCTATGAATACCATGAAAACGAGTCTTGGACTTGGCCTGCTCCTCTGTGTCGGAATGTTGTCTCAAGCCCGGGCGCAGCAGGGCGTTGCGCTCATCGGTGGCACGTCACTGGCCACCTTTGCGGTCGGGGCGCCTGCGGCGGGCACCCCGGTGCCGGTGACCGGGTTGAATGTCGGCGAGTCGTTGGTCGGCATCGATTTCCGGCCGGTCAACCGCACGCTGGTCGGAGTGACGAATCAAAGCCGACTGTTCGTTCTGAACCCTGCGACAGGCGCCGCAACCTTGCTCTCCACGCTCAGTTCCCCGCTTTCCGGGACGGCCTTCGGAGTGGACTTCAATCCCGTGCCCGACCGCTTGCGTGTGATTTCGAACACCGGCCAGAATTTCCGGATCAACGTGGACACGGGAGCGGTGACCACCGATGGCGCCCTGGCGTACGCGCCCGACGACAGCGGCGCAGGACGACCGACGTCGGTCGCCGGGGCCGGCTACACGAACAGCGTGGCGGGACGCCTGGCGACGGCCACCACCCTCTATGACATCGACTACGACCGCGACGTCCTCGTGGTGCAGAATCCGCCGAATGACGGTGTCTTACGCACGGTGGGACCACTCGGAGTGGATACGTCCGCGGTGGTGGGATTTGATATCTTTGCCCCCGGGGTCGCCTACGCTTCGCTCGTGGTCGGGGGTTCCCCCGGACTTTATCGGATCAATTTGTCCACCGGTGCCGCCACTCTGGTGAGCGCGCTCCCGGCTGGAGCGAATGATGTGGCGCTGGTGCCAAAAGAACCGGCGCTGGCGATTGTGAATACGTCGGCGCGCGGCCTGGTGACGCCCGGCGAAGGTGTGTTGATCAGCGGTTTTGTGATCCAAGGCAGCCAGCCCGTCACCGTGTTGGTGAATGTGCGCGGTCCCTCGCTGGCCGCGTTTGGACTGACGAATGTGCTGACCGACACCCGCCTCCAGGTGTATCGCGGATCGACGCTGCTTGAGCAGAATGACGACTGGACGACGAATCCTAGGGCAACCGAAATCACCGCGTCTGGATATGCGCCCGGATCCACCAAGGAGTCCTCCGTCTTGATCACCCTTGATCCCGGTGCCTATACCGCCGTGGTGAACGGCGTGGGCACCGCCACCGGCGGAGTGGCAATCGTGGAGGTGTACGAACTACCCTGACCCGACGTCCCAGCACGAACCTGGACGCCTTTTTTGCGACAGCCGCCAATCGCGTCGGCCCCAACGCAGAGACCCGTGGCGACGTGCAAGAGGATCGGTTCGAACCGATCGCCGCCAAAACACGTGCGAAACTAGGCGAGTACGCTGTGGTAGGGGATCTTGTCGGCCAGACCGTAATCAGCGCGCTAAAGCCGGTCGAGACGCTCCGGCCTTGGACGTTGGGCTATCCTGGCGTCTCCTGGTTCGTTCCTAAAGTGCTGCCGGACGGACGCGATGGTGCGTTTCGTGCTCTACGCCGGCATGCGTCACTTCCTTTGTCTTGCGTGCCTGTTTTGGCTGAGTTCGGTCCTCACGGCCCGTGAAGCCGTGCCGGTCAGGGTCCAGCTGGACTGGATCTTCAACGCACAGTTCGCCGGCCTCTACCAAGCGGTGGAGCAGGGGTACTTTGCAGAAGCGGGTTTTGCCGTTGACCTGAAGGAATCGCCGAAAAGCGCGGGAGTCGTGGAATCGGTGGTTGCAGCGACGGGGTTGGCGTTTGGGGTGTCGGAGAGCAATGTCCTGTTGCTGGAGCGCCAGAAGGGCCGGCCCGTGGTCGCTCTCGCCCCGATGTTTCACTCCAGCCCGATGGGTTGGATGGTCCTGAAGAAAAGCGGCATTCGGACCGCCGCGGACTTCCGCGGCCGCAAAGTGGGCATCCACCATGACGGGGAGAAGGTCTTGGCCGTTGCCCTGGCTCGTGTCGGACTCACGCTGAAGGACGTGGTCATGACCGAGGTCGGTTACGATCCACGCGTCCTGCTCGAGGGGACCGTCGATCTCATGCAGGGGTATTCGCTGGATGAGAACGTCGCCCTCAAGCTGCGCGCGCCGGGGCAGAGCGACTTCATCCACGCCAAGGACCATGGCTACCTCGCCCCTTCCCAGGTGCTCTTTGTCACGGAAGCCACCCTCGCAGCGCACCCCGCGCTCGTGGAGCGCTTCCTCGCCGCCTGCCGACGCGGCTGGGCGTTTGCCCTCGCGCACCCGGAGGCCACGATCGATCTGATACTCAAGACGTGGAACCCCAAGCTCGACCGCGCCTACCAACTCGCATCGCTTGGCCAGATCGCGCCCCTCGTCCAGCCGACCCCGGCCTCTTCCATCATGCCGTTGATGACCCGCCAGGAGTGGGAGGCGTGCCAATCTGTTTTCGTGGAGCACCGCTTCCTTGAACGGCGGGTCGACCTTGAAGCCTTTGTCTACACGCCACGCATTCAGCGCTGAGCGGGGTCGAGCCCTGGTTCAGGGTGTTACTACGGTTCGATTCGAGAAAGGTGCACGGTTGGCAGAGAAACGCTCTTGGGATCGGCTCGACGCCGTTCGCACTCGGCGCTGAAGATTTCGACAAGGTGCGCCGCGGCAATGGCATGATCCCTCGTCCGAACATCCGACCCAGCTCAAAACGTCAAACGGTTTGACCCCATTGGGTCGACCCGCACGAGCGCAGATACGTCATCGTCCGCGAGTATCTGGCGACCGCGGTTCTGGATCGGCAGGGTCAGAGCAACTGCCGCAACTCTTCCATCGGAATCGTGCCGGCCAGCAAGTAGACGTTTCCGTTGTGCTGCCACGCGGCGGTGGTAGCACCGCTGTCGGCGACAAGCAGCGGCTTCGAGCCCAGGGCAATGCCGGGCAACTCGGAGGCGTTGATGACAAACAGGTCCAAGTGTTGGCCGCCGGACTTCAGGCAGAGCATCGTGACGCGGTGGCCCTGCCACTCGACGATCTTGCAAGCAGCGATGCCCCGGTCGGCCAGCGATGCGGGAAGCACAAAGTCGGACGTGCCGCGGTTCTTGGCCAACCACTTTCGGTAGCCATCGGTGTCGAGGCCCCAGACATCGGCATGATCGCCCATATCGGCCGAGGCGGCAGCCATCGCATCACGAAAGGCGGCGAATTCGGCGGTGTGACCGCGTCCGCTCAACAACAGACCACCGGCCACCAGCAGGACGGCGAAACACGCGGCAGTGGCCAGCCAGACTGGCTTGCGCCACCACGCGCCACGACGGACGGTGGTGCGGGCGAGCAGGAGCTGGGCCTTCAGATCGCCGGGCAAGGGACGACTACGAATCTTGGCCGAGAAGGCACGGTCGAGAGCCTGCTGCTCAGCGAGCCAGCGGCCCAACTCCGGGTCACGTTGCGCGAGGGCAAGCGCGTCCTGGAATTGTGGATCATGGGCATCGGCGCCGTTTGGACGATAGGCACCGAGGATGAATTGAGCTTCTTCTCGGTTCATTAAGGTTGGGATTTGATCCGCCGGGCGGCGGGCAGCGGGATCACATTGGAAGACGGATCGCGGGCGGAGCGTTCGCTCACCAGCGTGCGCAAGATGGCCTTCGCCCGTGAGAGCCGCGACATCACCGTGCCCACGGGCACTTCAAGCAGGTCGGCGATTTCACGGTAGGAGAGACTTTGGAGGTAAAAAAGTACGAGCGGCGTGCGGTGATGTTCGTCAATTTCATCGAGCGCCTCCATGACAATGGCTCCGTCCATCTTCTCGACCAGATCGACGGTGACGGCGGGCAGTTGCTGCTCCGCGACGGAAAACTCAAGGTGAGAGAAGCGCTTCTCGTGACGTTTCCAGCCCAGGAAAATGCGGTAGAGCGTGGTGAAAAGCCAGGACTTCACTTTTGTGCGATCGCGGAGCTGCCCACTTTTCCCGAGCAGCCGGCAGTAGGACTCCTGTGTGAGATCGCGGGCGTCGTCCGGGTTGCGTGCGAGACTGAGCGCGAACCGGTGAAGGTCTTCGTGATAAAGCGCCACAGCTTGTTCGTAGTCCAAGTCGTCCACCGGGATAAGAGTGCGGGAAATTGTCATCTATTCCATCCGAGGCCCGAGATTCTTGACCGGTGTTGTGGCAACCACCGCCGCTGCGGACGGATCGCATCAACGGGCCTTCCTGCAAGTTATCGGCAGTGGGGCGCAAGTGATGGCGGAGGAATCAAGAACGGACGGAATAACTCCCGCTGCAGCCGCTCTCATTTCAACATGCCTATGCGTTTCCTCTTTACCGTGCTGCTGGCCGGCCTCGCGGCTGCGAGCGCGGGCGCCGCCGACGTGTTTGACCAGAATCATGGGCGGTTCGGACGAGTGCTCACCGCGTTTGTGAAGAATGGGAACGTCGACTACGCCAAGCTGAAAACGGATCCGGCCGAGCTCGACGACTACCTGAAGGAAATCGCGGCGGTGCCGGCGGCGGAGTTTGCGCGCTGGGCGGAGGCCGACCGGCTCGCGCTGCTCATCAATCTCTACAACGCGCAGACGCTGCGGCTGATCATCAACCACTATCCGGTGAAGAGCATTCGCGCCATCGGATTGCTGCCGGGGGCGGCGTGGAGGGAGTTGATCGTGCGGCAGGGCGGCCAGATCATGACGCTCAGTCACCTCGAAAACAAAGTGATCCGGGTGGAGTATGATGAGCCGCGCATTCACTTCGCGCTGGTGTGCGCGGCGGTGGGGTGTCCGCCCCTGCGAGGCGAGCCCTATGTCGGCGCGCGCCTGTACGCCCAGCTTGACGACCAGACCAGAGTGTTTCTGGCGGAGACCTCGAAGAACCGTTTCGACGCGGCGACGGGTACCCTGCATCTCTCGCCCATCTTCAAGTGGTATGACGACGACTTCATCAAGCCGGCCGGTTCGCTGGCGGCGTATGTGAAACCGTTTCTGCCCGAGGCGCAGCGCGCCGCGCTTGCCGATCCAGCGCAGGTAAAAGTCATGTTCACCGACTACGATTGGTCGCTCAACGTGCAGAAGTAGGGCAGAGCGCTTGACGGGTTTGGAGTCGTTCCTGGTGCGGCCCATCAGCCTCAAACCAGATCGGATCCAGCGCCTGATCGATCGTGCGGGCGACGCAGCCACGCGATGCCGGCCGCGCCGACAAGCATCAGGCCGAGGGCGATGCCTTGCTGGTGCGAAAGGCCGAGCAAGCGTTCCGGTCGGCCGTCGATGCGGAGCGGGTCGAGCACGAGACGTAGGGCCCCGTAGAGCAGGCCGTAGGTGCAGAACGCGGTGCCGCGCGTGAGCTGGCCGGCGGTGACGGCCCGCAGGACGCGATGAGTGAGAAGTGCGATCACGAGCAGACCGGCGGACTCGTAGAGTTGCACGGGATGCGGCGCGCGGCCGGCGCAGCAGCCTTGCGTAAAGCAGCCCACGCGACCGATTGCGTGGCCCACGGGCAGCGCGACGCCAAAATAGTCGGCGCCGCGCCAGAAGGCTAACCTTCGCCGCCATGCAAAACCGCCGCCGGCAACCGCCGCGCCGATCAGGCCACCGAAGAAGACAAAGCCGGAACCAAAGTCGCCCCAGAAGTGCAGCTCGCCACTCGCGAAGTGAGGCCATCCGAGCAGGACGAAGAGTGCCTTCGCGCCCATGACGGCCCCGGCGACGATCAGCCAGAGCGCGGCCCAGAACTCATTCTCGGAAAGACCCATCGCGCGGTGATTCCAGCGCAGCCAGGCGATGGCGGTGACGGCCCCCGCGGCGGCGAAGAAGCCGTAGGGCGTCATGTGAGCGCAACGACCGTGGACGGCGCGGCGGCGGGTTGTCCTTCGCGGTAAAAGGCTTCGCGGAGGCCGAGCGCATTGACGGCGCACATCGACTCGAGCTTGCCGTTGATCGAGACCTTGAA
This sequence comes from Opitutaceae bacterium, assembly GCA_016794625.1. GTDB lineage: Bacteria > Verrucomicrobiota > Verrucomicrobiia > Opitutales > Opitutaceae > UBA6669. The sequence continues at coordinate 6,392 of JAEUGY010000108.1, read as the reverse complement.
CGCGCACACGTCAAGCCGCTCCCGGCCCTCGGGTGTGGCGGTTTCGGCCGCGCTCATGAAGTGGTGGCTCACGATGGCGAAGTAGTTTCCCCGCAACGTGCCGGCCCGCCGCCAAAGTTTCCACGCTTGCGGGAGGAGGCGTGTGAGGGCGAAGCCGCCGTGGCGCGCCAGCATCCAGCCGGCGCGGCGCAACGCCGTCCAACGATCATCGAGGCGAAACGACATGCCGCCGACGCGGTCGAACAGTTCCTGCAGTGCGTTGATCTCATCGGGCTGGTCGCTGCGGTAGAACGGATACAGTCGCGGGCGGTTGGGCGTCGGATTTTTGACGGCGAGACCCTGCACAAATCGCGAACACGACGGATGGCCGAGTGAGCCTTCGCCTCGGCGGAGGGCTGGATCGCCGACGCCCTCCGCGATCTTTGCCCAGAGTTCGTCGGGGTGGACGCCGCGCAGGCTCGGATCGGTGCGGCCGACGTCGGCGAGGGGTTGGAAGCTGACCATCTTGAACGCGTCGGCGTGCGCGAGCAGGCAGCGGACGATGCCGGGGACCTCGGCGAGGTTGTCGCGCGTGACGGTGACGGTCGAGGCGGCTTCGAGACGGCGGCCGGTGCTCTTGCGCGCCCCGCGGATCATCGCCGCGAACTCTGCGCGCAGCGGATCGAGGTCAGATTCGCTGGTGACGCGCGCGAAGTGATCGCGCCGGCCGCGCTGCGTGGTGTCGATGTGGATGCTGATTTCAGTGAGCCCGCCTTCGACCATGAGACGTTCGAGGAGGCCTGGTTTGCGGCGAAATGTCTCGCCGTGCGTCATGAGCATAGGGACGAGCCCAATTTCGCGGGCGTAGCGGATCAGCTCAATGACTTCGGCCTCTTGGCGGAGGGAAACCTCGCCGTCGGTCAGCTGGACATTCCCCGTGGGACCGAGCCAGGCGCGGAGTTCGCGGAGCTGGGACTTGATCTGCGCCAAGGAGCGTGGTCGGGCGCGATTAGCGTCTTCACCCAGGTAGCACCCGGCGCAGGCGAAGTCGCACTTGGGCATCGCGCCGATGGTGGCGCCGCAGCCGGCGTAGTGGCGGCCGAGGTATTGCGTTGGCGTGCGGAGCGCCTCGGGCAGGCGCGCCCATGCCGTCGCCAGCGCGGAACGAGTCTCCGTGTCGTCCTGCCGGATTCGCGCCATGGGCGGGTCCTACTTCCTGGCCGGCTCGGCGGTGGGGGCCGAAGTGTCGGGCTTGGACGACGGCGTAAAGCAAGCCGTGCCAAGGGCGAAAACCACTGCAACACCGAGGAGCATCAGGATATTTTTTTTCATAGGAATTCTGGGAAGCTGTGGGATGAGAGCGTCGGCGGCCCTGCCTATTCCGTGTGTATCGGCCGGTTCGAGCGTTATCTCCCAAGTCGGGCGCGGGTCTCCCCGGACCTGGACGCAACTCAAGGGTTCTGGACCACCTCCTGGGTCACATCCACCCCGCCGCGAAGCAGCCGGCCGCGGTTTGCCTGCGCCGGCTGGAAAACGCCGTGCGACGTGGTGCCAGCGGACATCACCACCCTCTGCGCATTGCCGAACTCGATCGTTCGACCATTGCTCTGAAGGAGATCACCGCCGGTGAGAAAGATCTGCCCGCTGTCAATCGGGCCGCTGATCAATATCGGCAACGCCTCCTCCAAGGCGGTCAGATTGTGGAGATTGAGAGGGCCGCCAATGCGAACACCAGAAGCCAGAATACCCGCGAAGCCGCGGCTGGCAAACAACTCGGTATTGGCTAGTCGGACACCCCCGAGCCGTCCGGCGGGGCTGACCACTCCGAGCACGGCAAGGTCCGCCACGCCATCGTAGAGCTCACCCTCCTTGAAAAGGGCCTGGTTGACCGCGTTCGACCGGCCCACTGAGAAGACACTCAGGAACGTGTCCGCCGTAGTCCCCGCCAAGGTCAGCCGGGCGTGCCCCTTCATGTACGCGGTGCCCTGATTGTACTTGAGGGGGAGGGAGGGGCCCGTGGCGCCGTCGAGCGTGATCGTAAGCGCGCCAGCTCCAGCGAATTCGACCTGCACGATGTCGTCGTTGAGATCGATGTAGGAGAGCCGCGTGACCTGGCCCGGGTCCGCCGTGATCGTCGCCGCCGTGCCGGCGAGAAGGATCTGATCGTAGGTGGTCCCACTGGGGTGAAGAATGTCGGGAAATTCCTGCCCTGAACCCACAAGCTTGGCCGAGCTGGAAAGGGCCAGCACCGCCGGCGCACTTTCGATGCTGTTCCCTGCCTGCGTGACCACCACCGAGTAGAGCCCGGCCTGGGAGGGCTGCGTGTTTGATACGAGGAGGGTCGCCGCCGTCGCTCCGGCAAGATCGATCCCATGCAGTCGCCACTGAAACGTGGGCGTTCCGGCTGACGCCTCGACGACGACGGAAAACGAGGCCGGCGATCCAATCGGGACAGCCTGAGAAGCCGGCTGGGTCAGGATTTTTGGCGCAGAGACGGCGGCCGCCTTGACCGAATCGATCGCCTGCCGAAACGTTTCGATGGGAAACTGGAGCTGCCCGTAGCCTTGCTGGGTGTAGATCAGCTCCCACTGCCGGTGACTGGGAGATCCGGCCACGCCATTGATGATCGCGAAGAGCGGCTGGCCACCTGCATGAAAGCGATCCGCCAGGCCCCGGTTGAAGTCATTGAGCACCAGCCCCAGTCCGTAGCGGTTGACGAAGTCCTGCGTTTGCGCCTCCTGGCCGCTCTGCAGGTTAACCGAAACATGGATCACTGGCACCCCGTTGAGGTTGCCGTTCCGCGTGCGATAGTACGCCGCGATCCCAGGTTCGATCTGGGAGGCGGCTGCCTGGCAGAACGGGCACCACCAGGCGAACCATTCCAGGAAAACCACCTTGCCCTCAAAGTCGTTCAGACTCACGGGCTTTCCGTCAGCTCGATTGGTCAGGCTAAAAGGCTGGACCAGATCGCCCGCGACATAGCGCGACTGTCCGGACATCATCGGGACGAACCCAGCGAGCACGAACCAAAGCGTCAGCCACGAGCCTGTTCGCAGGGCAAAGGACGAAAGGAGCGTATTCATGTTAGAAAGAGAACTGGGCCGCGGCCTGGACCCAGCTCCAGTCACGGCTTCGGTAGAGATTTCGGAAAAAATCGACCTGGGTGCCGACATCGCCGTAGCGGGTGCGCATGGGCGCCACCGCAAGCCGCAGCGATGACCGTTCACCCGCCCAGCGCAGGCCCAGGCCCGCCTGACGCTGGATCACGCGGGGAGCAGCGCTGGTGAAGAGCAAGGCGTTCTCGATCTCACCGGAGTCCTTGTAGAAGCGGCCGTCAGCGAAGACGGCCCAGCCTCGGTCAAGTTCCCACTCAAGCGTGACGCCTGCGTAGCGCGCACGGAATTCAGCGCCCTCGCGAGATCCCCCGGCCTGAAAGCGCAGCACGCCGCGTTCACTCAGGGCCAGGTTGACCGAAACCTCGCCTCCCAGCCGGGGGTCCCTTTCCGAGGTTTCCGCCGCTCGCAACTCGACCAGCGTGCGCAGCCGCGGGGACAGCACGTTTTCGAAGCTGAGCGCGGCCGAACGAGTGACGAGTGTTTCTGCGCCTCGCCGCAAGCCTTCAAAATCAATCTCGTAGCCAGGCGAAACACGGTCGGTCAACCAGGAGACCGAAGCCTGGACAAATCCCGACCCCGGCAGGTACTCCCAACGGGCGCCCGTGGTCAGGCTCGCCCCCCGGGGCGCGGCAGGACGGTAGCGGTCGAGACCGGGGATTCCGCTGCTGCTGGAGAATCGACCGTATTGTTGATGGAAATACTCATCGAGACAGAGCGTGCGGAAGTGGGTGAATCCCCGGTAGCCTCCCCCGCCGGCCAGCAGTGTCCAGCGTTCGGAGAGCGATCGCTTCGCGTTCAGTTGCAGCGCGGTGTTGACTTCTTCGCGCGTGACGGCGGCGCCTGCGAGGTCGAACGAGACCGGCTGATAATCGAGCCGGTAGCGCGTTGTGGCAAAGCTCAGGGCCCACTCCGTGCCTTGCCACCGCGTGCGCGCCTGGAGGGACGCCTGACTGACCGCGATGTCGTCTGCCCACAGCCGTTCAAAACTGGTCTCCAGCCGGCGTTCCGTCGCCCGGTCCTGGGAGATAGGAACCTCCGGACGATCGCGACTTCCCGAGTCATCCCGCTGGAGTCCGGCAACTGACTCAATCGTGGCGACCAGCGCCCCGACGCTCTCCAACCCCGCGCTCGTCGAGAGCACCTTCCACCCGCCTCCGGCTGCGTCAGCTCGGGTCCCGTCGAGCACGACGACAAACGGAAGCGCCTTGCCCCCGAACGCCGCGAGCCAGACACCGCCAAAATCATCAACGACGCGGTGGGGACGAGTGCGCTCGAGAAAGCGTTCCGTTCGCTGGGCTTGCGAGGCCTCGAGGTTCACCGCGATGACCTCCACCGGGTGGCCATTGCGGGTGCCGCCGCTGCGGGCATACGGCTGGCGGACCTCGTCCTCGATCAGCTGGGTCGCACGCAAACACGGCGCGCACCAGTGGGCGAAGAAATCCAGCACGACAATCTTGCCGCGCAGCGAGCGTAGATCGACGAGTTCCGCGGAGCCCCGCTCTGGTCGGGCCGCGGGCAGAGCAACGGAGTCGGAGGCGGGCGCGGCGGGTGCGATCGCCAGGGTGAGAACGATCAGCAAGCCGAACACCGGCAGCCGCGGGTGCGCCCCCGGAGTCCTGGCGAAAGAAACGTGTCGGATCAGCGACATGAGGTACATCCGGCGGCTTGGGCCCCGCCGGAAACGGCCGCACCGGACTCGAGTTGCCCGCGGAGCGCTGACCGGGCGTAAAGGGTGGCTTCATCGGCAAACAACATCCCAGGTTTCGCCACCAAGCGTTGCTGATTGACGGGCACCACGGTGCACCCCGCAAGGCTCGCCAGCCCAGTGAGGGCCAGAAGCAGTCGCAGCCCACCCCTTTGGCCCTTGGGCTCAGAGTCGCTCAACCTTCCGGTTCTAGTCTCTCTTGCAATCATCGTCAGCATGAGAGCGACCACCGTACGGGATATTCCATCCGGCCCGGCGTCTTTCTCCCGTCATCGACCGGTCGCAGCGCCTCGAGACGCAAGACTCTAAATTTAGAGATGCATCATCCCCATTCCTCGAGCACAAGCATTCGGGGCTGACTCTTTCGGCGGACCCCTGACGTCTTTGGATTTATACTCACCGCTGCCGCACGGCAAAAGCCTGGGCGGGGTTGCTCACCAGAAGTAGCCGAATTTCATCCTCACTAAAGCCGTCGGCGCGCAGCATGGGCAGGAAAGCCGAGAAAAGAAGATCGTACGGGCGAAAGCTGCCGCCGCCCGGTTTCGCGGGATCAAACCATCCGGCGTCATGGGAGATCAACACCTGACCCAACAGCCCGCGTCGCTTCATTTCCCGACAGAGATGCAGGTGCCGTGTCAGCGTGGGGGTATTGATTCCGTCAAACGACAGCCAAGCTCCCCGGTCGGCCGCCGCGAACAAGGCGTCGTCGAGCGCATTCTGCGCGTGGACCCAGACGAAGGCGTTCGGAGAAACGTCAGCCCCCTTCAAGACATCCAGTGCCTCCAGACCCGGACCGCGGCCGGTGTGCACCGCGATGGTCAATCCTGTCTCGCGGTGGGTCAGCGCCGCCGCCTCGACCAACTTTCGGTGATGAGGACTAAGCTGGGGAGTCACATCCACCCCACTCTTGATGAATCCGGGCCGGATATCACTGCCGTCGATCCCCACGCGGGCCTCCCGGATCCAGCGGTCGGCCAGTTGCCGGGCCGTCTCGGTGTGAGCGTACGGTGGCAGGAACAGGTTGTTGCGCACACCGTAGAGACCGGTGTTGGTGACAAAATGGACGCCGGTCTCCTCGCTCAGCCGACGCAGCAAACGGACATCCCGGGCGAGAAAGGCGGGAGTGCACTCGAAGATCGCTCGCACACCCGACCGATACGCTTGCTCAACGTGGGGTCGGATGGCTGCGAGTACATCCTCGATCACATAGCGATGAGGACCCACGAGTTCGGCCCCCACGAAGTCCACCAGGACATGCTCATGGGACAGCGTCAGCCCCAGCGTCGTCGAGCTCACCGGACCCATGACGGTCTGAATCTTCAGGTCGGACTCCGCCGAAAAACCCACAAGCGTTCCCGTGGCCGCGCCAAGCACCTGGAGAAAAGCACGTCGATCCATGATCAAGGGTCTGCCAGCGACAGTGCCAAGTGGCAACCGCGCGCTGGTTCAGTGCTGCAGCCAGTCGAGCGTGAGGCGGCGGATGCGCAGGCTGCCCATGTGCGGTCCGCCGGTGACATTGAAGCTGTAGGCCACGAGGACCGCGTCTCCGACAAAGTGGATGGCGGGGTAGTGGAACTCGGTCTTGAGATCGC
>JAEUGY010000062.1 GCA_016794625.1 Opitutaceae bacterium | reverse complement strand
GTGATGCCCAGGAAGGTCAGAGCCACCGCGCAGACCACAATGACCGCCGCAGGATTGAGCGCCATGCGGGAACGCCCCGTTTCGGCTGGGTGGGACATGGCGGCGCCATTCATGCGTACGCTCGTCGATTGCAGTTAGGTCAGGGCGCGCGGCCCGGATCTCCAGCGGCGACCGGAGGCGTATCTTCAATTCGGATCACAGGTACATCCGGCGTCGGCTTGATCGCCGGCTCCGGTTCCGATGGTACGGGGAGGAAAGGATCCGCCGGAGCCACCGCCTCCTGGGCGGGCGCCGCTTCCGGCTTGGCGGCCGGACTCGCCGGCTTGCCGGCCGACTTGCCCGGAATGATCAGTTCCTGTCCCGGACGGAGTTTGGACGGATTCGCAATGTTGTTGGCGATGCCCACTTCGCGCTGGGATACCCGGTAGAGGCGGGCGATTGCCTCCAGCGTCTCGCCCGCCTTGACGACGTGCTTGAGCGTGCTCGCACTGCGGGCCGCCGGAGGTGGCGGCGCCTTGCCCGCCGTCGCCTCGGGCATGACGGCCCCGCTGTCGGGCAGCGCGAGCTGCTGGCCGACCCGGACGACGTCCGACTTGAGATTGTTCAGACGTCGGAGCGTGTTGATGGTGGTCCCGTGGCGCTTGGCAATGACGCTCAGGGTTTCCCCACTCTTGACCACGTGTACCGGCCCGGCGGATTCGCCTGGACTCGCGGCGGCGGTGGCCGCAGCAGCCAGCACCTTCTTCGCAGTGATCATGAGTTTCTGACCCGGGCGGATCGCTGCATTGGCCGGCAGTTGATTCGCGGCCGTCAACTCGGCAATCGAGATGCCATGTTTGTGGGCAATGCTCCATAGGCTGTCGCCCTTGGCCACGACGTATGTGCTCGCTGGGAGTACGTCCGGCGAAGCGGTCGGCTGGACCACGGCGGCCACGGGGGAACCAGGCCGGGTCGGGCTGAAACGAACGCCCATGTCGGGTTGATACGCGACGGTGGAGTTCGCGGTCGCCGGAGTCTCGCCTGGTGCGGGACTGAACGGAGCAGGCGCCCCTGCCGCCATCGGCGCCGCACCCAGTTCGGGGCTGCCGGTCCCGGCAGTGGTACTCTTGCCGGTTGATCGGCAACCGGGAACAGCAAAAATAACGAGAAAGACCGCGAGATGGACTGCCACCACCGCACCGAAAATGTGCAGGATTTTCATAGCTAGGATCGTGTTTTGAAAAGGTTGAGGATGCTACCTAAAAACAGGTGGGGAGTTCAACTCCCCAACCAGGTGTTCAAACTGTCGTCCGCGGTCGTCATAACCGTGAAATTGATCCAGGCTCGAAAAGCCCGGGCTGAAGAGAATCGAGTCGCCCGGCGCGGTCCGGGAAGCCGCCTCGCCCACCGCTTGAGCCAGATTGCCCGCGGCCGTGTACGGCACTCCCAACTGCTGGCAGGCCACCGCCAACGCCGGCTCCGCCTCTCCCAACAGGAACGCATGGCGGACCTTCGACGCAATGCGGCCGACAAATCCCGCGACGTCCCCACCCTTCGACTTGCCTCCGAGGATGATCCACACGGGTTGCCGGAACTGATGCAAGGCACCTTCAACGGCATGAAAGTTGGTCGCTTTCGAGTCGTTCCACCACATCCGTCCGGCCCGTTCGCCCAGGCAGGCCAGTCGGTGCGGCCCAATCTGAAAACTCTGCGCCGCCGCATACAATGCGCTTTCCCGCAGGCCCGCCGCTCGCCACCAGGCGGCCGCCAGCAGGAAGTTTTCCCGCTGGGGATAGGTGTCGAACACGGTTTGCCTCAGAAGCACGTCACCCGGCTGATCCTCCGTGGCCACCAACGCGTTCAGAGGCAGCGTCTGGCCGAACTGAGACGCCCACCGTTGGACACTGCTCCCCGCGAAAACATCCCCTCCGACCGCCCGCTCAAAGAGCCGCCACTTGGCGAGGAAATACGCCTGCAGGGTGTGGTGGTGGTCAAGATGGTCCTCGGCGAAATTGGTCCAGAGGGCAGCGTCGGCCCGGAAGTACCCGAGGGTCTCCGCTTGTGACGAACTGACTTCGCAGATCGCCATCGAATCGGGCGCCCCCCCGCCCCGCTCGGCCACAAGTTTTGAAAACGGAAACTCCATGGTGCCCGTGGCGGTGGCATCGCGACCCATGCCCCGGAGGGCGTGGGTGATCAGTTCGGAGAGTGAGGTCTTTCCATTGGTTCCGGTCACGGCAATGACCCGGCCTCTCCATAGAATGGAGGCGAAGTCGACTTCTCCGAGGCAGAGCAATCCTGCGGTCTGCGCGATCACAATCCAGGGATGCCGCGGGGAAAACCCGGGAGAAAACACCACCAGCCGATGCCGCGCGGCCGTTGCCGCGGAGAAACAAAGGGGGGCTTGCGCCGCTTTCCCGGGAGCTTCGTCATACATCGTGCCTTCGACTCCGAGGGCTCCCAGCAGCTCCAACACGGCCCGACCGCTCGGTCCCGCACCCAGGATCGCGACGGGGTGCGCAAGGCGCGAACGGAGAAACTCGGGAGGATTGAGCATGGCGGTGTCAGCGAAGCTTCAGGGTCCCCAGCCCAACCAGCGCACACAGGAGCGAGAGAATCCAGAACCGCAGCACGACTTTCGTCTCCGGCCAGCCCTTTTTTTGGAAGTGATGGTGAATGGGAGCCATCAGAAAGAACCGTTTGCCCTCCCCGGTCGGACTGCGGCGTTTGGTCACTTTGAAATAGGACACCTGGATCATGACCGAAACGGCCTCCGCCACAAACACCCCTCCCACGATGGCCAGCGTCAGGGGCTGTTGGACCATAAAGGCAATGACTCCAATCAATCCGCCCAGGGCCAGCGACCCGGTATCACCCATGAACACCTCCGCCGGATGAGAATTGTACCACAGGAAGGCCATGCCCGCCCCGACCAACGCACCGCAGACAATCGCCAGCTCGCCGGTTCCAGGTACGAAGCTGATGAGGAGGTAATCCGCAATCCTCGCATTTCCGGCCGCGTAGGCCATGATCCCATACACCAGGGCCACGGTGATGGTGCAGCCAATCGCCAGACCATCCAGACCATCGGTCAGGTTGATCGCATTGGAAAACCCCACGACCCAGAAGAACATCAGGATGAACAGCGCCACTACCGGCAGTCCCACGAGCACCGGCACCTTGAGAAACGGCACCCAGAGCTCCCGGATCTTCTGCGCGCTGAGCGGATCCTGCACGAGCGCGAGCAAGGCAAGGGCGGTGACCACGGTCTGCCAGAGCAGCTTTTCTCGTGACGAGATCCCATGGCGGTTCTTCTTCACGACTTTGAGGTAGTCGTCCCGAAAACCCACCGCGGTCAGCGCCGCATAGACAAAGAGGGCCACCAGCACCCAGACATTCGGCACCGCCCAAAGAAGCGTGCTCACGGCCACAGCAAAGAAGATCATCAGTCCGCCCATCGTCGGTGTGTTCTTCTTGTCGAACTTGGTGGCCAGGTCTCCAGTTCGATCGTCGTCGTAGTGTTGCCCGAACTTCAGCCGCTTCAGACGTCGGATGAGCCAGGGGCCGATGACAAACCCCAGGATCAGGGCGGTCATCGCCGCGAGCAGGGTCCGCAGGGTGATGAACCGCAGCAGCCGCAGCGGTCCAAACGTCGATTCGTACTCGGCCAGATAACTCAGCATGGCGGTCAGTGCGGAGCCAGTCCGAGCGCGCGCTCCAACGCGTGCTTCCGGCTTCCCTTGATAAAGACGGATCCGCGGAACGCGGATACCCGGCGTGCGATGGGTTCGAGAGTCGTCGTGACCAAGAACTGATCCGCCCGCATGCCGCTCTCCAGCGCGCCCAGCTTCACGGACTCCGCCTCGTCCCCGATCACACAGCACGCATCCTCGGGGCGGAGTTGCAGCTGGCGGCCGAGGGCCCGGTGATAGCGCGCGGCATCGGGTCCGAGTTCCTCCATCCCTCCGAGGACGAAAAGCCGGGGCGACTCGACGGGGGTGATACGGTAGAAATTGGCCAGCGCATCCGCCATGGAGGCGGGATTGGCATTATAACAATCCAGGTACACGAGTCGCTCCCCGTCGCGACGGAGCTCGCCTCGCATCGCGGCCGGGCGCCACGCCGCCAGACGGGCGCGGATCGTATCGATCGGCAGGCCGAGGCGCAGTGCCGTGCACACCGCCAGGACCGCATTCTGCGCCATGCCGTCCGAGACGCGGGGCAGGGTGAACATGCGCGGGGGCGGTGGCCCATAGGCCAGCGAGAGAGCGGTGATGTTTTCGCGATGGGAAACCGCAAAGTACGCGCTCTCCGGCGCCGGCACGTCCGGGCGGATGACTTCAGCTGGTTCGACCAGCAGCGTGCGCACGTCCAGCGATCGAAAGGCGGCAAACGCGAGTAAAGGCTTGGGTAGGATCGCAAGGCGCGCCGCCCGGGCGAGCAATGACTTTTCCCGGGCCACGCCGTCGACCGAACCGAGTGCCTCCAGATGGGCCGGAGCCACGAGTGTCACCAAGGCGACATCGGGCTCGATCATCGCCGCTAAAACCGCCATCTCGCCCGGCTCGCTGATGCCCGCCTCGATCACAGCATAGGCATGCTGGTCGGGGTCGATGCGCGCCAGCGTCAGGGGAACGCCCAGCAGATTGTTCAGGTTCCCTTCCGTCGCGAGCACGCGGGTTTCGCTGCCAAGAAGCGCGGCCAAAAGATTCTTGGTCGAAGTCTTTCCCGCGCTTCCCGTGATGGCGATGACGGGTCCGCGGAAGGTGCGGCGGTGGTCCCGTGCGATCGCCTGGAAGGCCTGGAGTGGATCCGGCACCACCAGCTGCGGAAGGGCGCAGCCGTCGTCCACACGGGCCACGATCGCCGCCGACGCACCCGCCTTCCGGGCTTCCGCGAGAAAATCATGGCCGTCGCGCTGTGGCGTGCGCAGGGCCACAAAGACCTGGCCTGGTGTCAACCGGCGGGTGTCCTGCGTAAACCCAATGAGTTTCTCCGTTGGAGGTGTCGTCCAGCGTCCACCGGTGGCGCGGACCAGAAACTCGGGGGTAAACGTCGGCATGGCAGGTGGAACGTGCGTCAGCGATGCGACTTGAGAGCGAGCAGCTCCTTCGCCACCTGGCGATCATCGAAGGGAATCACCGTATCGGAAAATTCCTGATAACTCTCGTGGCCCTTGCCCGCAATCAGCACGCAGTCGCCGGGCTTGGCCATGTCGAGGGCGAGGCTGATCGCCCGTCGCCGGTCGTCGATCCAGGCGATCTTCTCCGGAGCTGTCACGCCGGGCTTCATGTCCTCGAAAATCTGCTCGAGCGACTCGCCTCGAGGATTGTCTGCGGTGGCGAATCCAAAATCTGCATGCGCCTGGACTTCGCGGACCATCTGCGCCCGTTTCGTCCGGTCGCGATCACCTCCGCAGCCAAAGACGACGAGCAGCCGCCCCGGGGTGATGGAGCGGAGCATGCCAAGCGCATTCCGGAGGGCATCGTCGGTGTGGGCGTAATCGACGAGTACATGGAAGGGCTGCCCGTCATCCACACGCTCCATCCGGCCCGCCACGCTCTTGAACGTGCTCACCTTGCCGAGAAAGACGCGGGGATCGCGGCCCAGCGCCCAGAGAGTCGCAATCGCCGCCAGCAGGTTGCTGACGTTGTAGCGTCCAACGAGGGGCGACTCCACAATCAGCGTGCCTTCCGGCCAGACGAGCCGGAACCTGGCGTGATGCAGGTTCAGTGTCACCGACTCCGCACGCACCTCCGCGGCGGGATGTTCCCCAAACGTCACGGCGCGGACACCCGCGGGCACCTTCGCCACCAGCGCGGGTCCTCGGGGATCGTCAACGTTGATCACTGCCACCTTCGGCAGGGCTCCCGTATCGCCGGCGAACAGCCGCGACTTGACCTCAAAGTACTGCTCCATGTCCCGATGGTAATCGAGATGGTCGTGCGTCAGGTTGGTAAAGACGACGGCACCAAACTGGAGTCCAAGCACGCGTTTCTGGTCGATGCCGTGGGAACTGACCTCCATCACGGCCTCGCGACACCCGGAATCCCGCATCTGCGCGAGCATGCCAAAGATGTCGAGCGACTCCGGCGTCGTCTTGAATGACGGCACGGTGCGGGCGCCCAGATCGTAGTGAATCGTTCCCAGCAGGCCCACCCGCCGCTCCTTTTCCATGAGATGCTTGATCAGGTGGCTGACCGTCGTCTTGCCGCTGGTGCCCGTCACACCGACAATCTCCAGGTCGCGGTCGGGAAACTTGTAGTAGCGCTGCGCCATCCGCGCGAGCGCCACCCGCGGGTCCGCCACCTGAATGAACGTCACGCGCGACGGCGTCGTGGTCGGAATGCGGGAGGTGACGACGGCGACCGCGCCCCGATTGACCGCCTCGTCGACGTAGTGAGCGCCATCCGACCGCAGTCCGGCGAGCGCGAAGAACACCTGCCCCGGCACCACCCGCCGGCTGTCCGTCACCAGACCCGAGATCGGACGGTCGAGCGAGCCACGGCAGGCCGCGATTTCTGATTCGAAAATCAGGTCGGAGAGTTTTGGAGCCATGGAGAAAACCCGCCGGGAGACCGCCGACTCGCGGCGGGCGCGGCCGGCGGCGACGGGTGCGCGCGGTTGGAAGGCATGGACCAACGCCTGATTGTGGGTAAGGTAGCCGATCACGGGCGAACTCCTTCGAGGGCGAACAACGGGCGGCCCGGGACCGGGCCGGTCGGTTTGATGTCGAGATACTGGATCAAATGTTCAGCGATGCGCTTGAAACCGGGTGCGGCCACGACTCCCCCGTAACCCGTGCCGCCGGCGGGCGACCGCCCGTCATCGACGATGACCGAAATGACGACCTCGGGACGGCTGGCCGGGAAGAAGCCCACGAAGGAGGCAATGTGATGCTGGCTTGAATACTTACCATCGACAATCTTCTGCGACGTTCCCGTCTTGGCCGCTATTTCATAGCCGGGGATCGCCGCCTCCGCGGCCGTGCCTTCGCCGGCGACCGTGACGCGGCTGAGCATGCCCGCGACCGTCTTCGCCGTCGCCTGGGAAATGACCCGCCGGCGCACCACCTTGCCAAATCGATAGAGCGCTTCTCCTTGTTCGTTCCGGATCTCCTTCACAATCTGCGGCCGGAGCAATTCGCCTCCGCTGGCGATGACGCCCATGGCAAAGTGAATCTGCAGCGGGGTTGCCGCCACGGTGTGGCCCATGGGGATGCGCGTGATGTCCGAACCGCTCCACTTCGAGTAATGGGCGAAGATGCCCGGCGACTCCGGATAGATGGAGGAGAAGCCGGTGTACTCCCCGAAACCGAAGGCCTTGGCGTACTCGTAAAGCCGTTTCTCCTGCAGCAGCATGCCCAACTGGGCGGCTCCCTTGTTCGACGAGCGGGAAATGATCTCAGTGACCGTCAGGGGATGATGAAAGTGGTGGTCCTCCCGTGGCAGGTCGCGCGACCGCCCCTTGTACTCGATCCGCTCCAAGGTGCAGTCGAAGGTATCACTCGGCTGCACCAGCCCTTCCTGCAGCGCACCCGAGGCGGCCACAATCTTGAAGGTGGAGCCTGGCTCCAGCACATCGGCGACGGCGACATTGCGCATCCGGTTCATATCGTCGCCGGACACCGTTCCGTAGGCGTTGAGGTTGAACGTGGGAGCGTTGGCCAGCCCGAGAATGAAGCCGGTACGAGCATCGCTCACAATGATCGTGGCCTTCGTGGGCGAGAAGGTCGTCATGATCCGCGACAGCTCGGCCTCCACCCGGTGTTGAATCACCGAGTCGATCGACAGCATCACGTCGTAGCCCCGGCTCGGTGCAACTTCACGGGCGCGGAACTGCGCCAGCTCCTGGCGTTTTCCGTCCTTCTCAGACTCGCGCCAGCCATCCTGCCCGCGCAGGTAGAAGTCCGCCCAGCGTTCGACTCCCTGAACCGCCACGCCCTCTTTGTTGACATACCCGACCACGTGGGCCGCGAGCTCATTGTTCGGATAAGCGCGGGTGTAGACTCGCGGCGGAGCGTACACACCCTTGATGTCGAGCCGGACGATCTGCTCGTACACCGACTCCTCGACCGAGTCGGCCAGCTTGGCCCATTGGATCTTGCGTTCCGTGGGTGTGTTCTCCGAGGGCTCATCTCCATCCAAATCGATGACCAGTCCTCCCGTCGTCGACGTGGCGACCGGGGCCACCGGCCGGGTCTTGGTCCGAAAAATCGTCTCCAGCTCGCGCAGAGGCAGACCGATCAAGCGGGCGAGCTCAGGCCATTTGGGCTCGTCCTCGGGACGCAGCACCTGCGGATCCACCCCGAGCGAGATGAGCGAGCGGGACGTTGCGAGGAACTTGCCCCGTCCATCCAGAATGTCGCCGCGCCGCGCTGGCTCGACCACGATCTGGCGGCGGACCTTGTCGACAAAGGTGACGAGACGCTCGCGATCGATGACATGCAGGTGGACGAGGCGCGCGCCAATGCCACCGAAGGCCGCAAGGACAGTCGCGACCAGCAGGACAATGCGATAGTTGGAGCCAAATCCTCGCGCCATGTCGGGTTATCTCAGCGACGGACGCGACTGCCGGATGCGAAAACGACCGGAGCGGTCTCCGCACCAGTGCGGTCGGTGAATGCTTCGCGATTGCGCAATGCCGCCAGCCGGCGTTCCGGCGAACCCGCAAGGCGGCCAACCTGAGACTCGACGGGCGGGAGCAGGCCCAGCTTCCATTCGGAGTTGCGCCGGGTCAGGACTTCAAGCGACTCCTCCGCCGCCACCTGAATGGTGGTCTCGGCGAGGCTGCGTTCCGCCTGGGCAATGCGCGACTCCATCTGCCGGGTCGAATTCGCGGTCACCGAAATCTGGTGACGCATCCACACGGTCCCGAGGCCGATGGAGCCGCTCAGGCAGATCATGACGAGCGTGTAGACCAGCAGCTGGTTCACAAAGGCGTGGTTGTCGGACTTGTTCATGGAAAGAAGCGGTTCAGAGTTTGCGCAGGGCCCGCAGCTTGGCGGAGCGACTGCGCGGATTGCGGGACATCTCGTCCTCCGCCGGCACGATCGGTCGCCGGGTGAGAGGTTCGGCCAGTTTGACGCGCATATCCTGCGGCCGGGAGTCGTTCTCGCTCTCCGGCTGGCCGCAGAGACGGCGGAAGTAGTGTTTCACCGGACGATCCTCCAGGGAGTGAAAGGCGATGACAGCGAGCACGCCACCCGGTGCGAGCTTGGCAAACGCCGCGGGGAGCGCACGTTCCAGGGCGCCCAATTCGTCGTTCACCGCGATGCGCACACCCTGAAACGTGCGCGTCGCCGGGTGGATGCGAGAGGCGTGGCGCTCTTTGGGCGGGATCGCGTCTGCGATGATCTCCGCCAGCGAGGAGGTGCGCTGCAAGCGTCCGGAGCCGCGGGCGGCATACAGGGCGCGCACCACCCGGCGCCAGTTCGACTCCTCGCCATAGTCGCGGACCGCCCGCACGAGCATCGCCTCCGTCGCAGTCTCCAGCCAGAGGGCGGCCGGTACTCCCGTGCGCGGATCCATGCGCATGTCTGCCGGGGCGTCGGAGCGAAAGGAGAAGCCACGAGCCGTATCGTCCAGTTGATACGAAGAGACCCCCAGATCGAACAGCACACCGTTGAAGTTCTCGCCCGGGACGCCGTCCAGCCCGCCAAAGTCCCGGTCGATGAGCACAAGGCGCCCGGGAAACTGGGCGAGCAGCGGCTGCGCGCGTTCGATCGCCGCAGGATCGCGATCAAGCGCCACGACCTTCACTTCGTCCGCGCTTTCCAACAGGGCCCGTGTATGACCGCCACCTCCGAACGTGCAGTCAACGTAACGGTATCCCGGCCGGGGAGACAACAGCTCCAGGGTCTCACGCAGCAAAACCGGAAGATGGCCAGGCGCCATGGGAGCTGGAGGAGGATCAAGCCGCGGGACGTACATCGTCGCGACGATCCCGCTGGGAGTGGAAGAGGGATTCGATCCCCTCGCGCCCGGTGTTCGCGCCTCGTCGGCGGAGGCCGGGCAGACCGGATACGCGATGCAGCGTCAGACTGGCCCGCAGTCGGGCCGAAACCAACACGGTCGGAGCATGCCGCTCAGGACGCGTCGAGGTCAGAACCAACAGGCGCGTGGGGGACGGGAGAAAGGGAGCGGCCATGTCAAATTCCGATCCGGCGCATGAGATCGCCGTAGTTGTCGCCCGCCGTGCGTTGCTCGACCTTGGCCCAGCGTTCCTGGCTGTAGAGCTGGAACTTGGTCAGCGACCCCACCAGCACAGCCTCTTTTTCCACTCCGGCATAAGCCAGCAGCTCCGCGTTGAGCATCATGCGCCCCTGTTTGTCGAAGGTCAGAGCCTGGGTCCGGGAAAAGAACCGGGCCGCAAAATCCTGCGCGGGCCCATCGGACAGGGGCACTTGCGCAAATTTCGCATGCAATTTTTCCACCTCCGCCGGCGGCAGGATGGCGATGTATCCATCTGGATGCGGCGTCGCCAGGAAGGTCTCTCCTTCAGCGTGCGCAGCCCTCCACGCCGACGGAATCGTGATGCGATTCTTGTCGTCGAGCGTGTGCCGGAAGAACCCGGTGTAGGATGCTTTGCCCAGAATAGCCATGAATAGGACCGAACGGTCCCCCAAAGTACCCCATTTCAACCCATTTTTTCCCACTTAGGTCAAGGCAAGAGCCCTGTTTTCGCCCGGAATTTGCCAACAGGTTATTCACATTCCCTCTCGCAGGCAGGGGGTTGGGTCCGAGTCGACGCGATCACGCGTTTTGCGTTTCGACACCCTAGCGACTTAACTCACTTCCGTTTAATAATTTATGAAGCCTCCTCCGCTGCGCTCAAAACGAAACCCCACCGTCGTTCTGTTGGATCCCCGGGCAAAGTCGTTCCGTGCGCCAACCAGGGGCCAAGCATCAGCGTCCCACTTTAATTTCGCATCTATGATGCATTAAAATACTGCAAAGCGACTGCCCCGGCAGACGCGGGCGAACCCCGTCCGAGCTTCGCAATAACCACCCGGTGATTCGCAATCGATGCGTGGCGAAAAGCGCCTCGCACTGGCACCCTCGTCCCTGCCCCAGACGTTCACCCCCCGGCCGTCATGCCCGACTTGGAACCACCCCCGAAGCACCGCGTGCTGCTGTCTCCTCGCTTGTTCGCCCGGTCGAGGTCCGGCTCCGCGATTCCGCAGTTCGGGCTGATTGGGTTGCTGGGTGCCACGTTGCTGGGAGGAACGCTTTACGTGACCTCCGAGCTCAATCGGGTGCGGCAGGACACCGCCGCCGCGCTGGAGACCATCGCCGATCTCAAGTCGCGCCAGATCACCTTGTGGCATCACGAGCGGCTCGGTGACGCACGGGTCGTCGCCCAGTCCTCCGATGTCGCCCGCTTTCTCGCCCAACCCGGTCCACGGACGGTCGAGCCTGCCTTGATCGCGCATCTGGAGGCGATCCGCACCGGTTATGGCTACGCTGAGATCCAGCTGCTGGACGCACGGTTGCGCCCCGTGCTGACCTGGCCCGAGGGCTCCGCCGCGGACGCCGCGACTCGCGGCACCGCTGAGCTCCCGCCCGAGACACTTCGTCAAGTCCGCACGGGCGACCTCTCACCCCGGGCAAACGGGCGGATCAGCATGGAAATCACGGCACCGGTGTTCGCGACCGGTTCCGGCGACCCGCTCGGCGCGGTCCTGCTCAGAATCGATCCCGAAACCTCGCTTTATCCGCAAATCAGATACTGGCCTGCGCCGACGCAATCGGGTGAGACCGTGCTCCTGCGTGAGGATGGTGATGCACTCCTGCTGATCAGCACCCTGCATAACGCGGAAAACGGCCGTTTCCAACTGCGTCTTCCGTTCCAGGAGACATCCCTCTTCACCTCCCGGGTGCGTCTGGGAAGCAAAGCCGGGGTGATCGAAGCCAAGGATGTCGATGGCACGGACATCATCGCCGTCAGCCGGGTCCTTGATTCCCTGCCTTGGATCCTGGTCGCAAAAATCGACGCTGACGAGGCGTTCGGCCCTTCCCAACTCGAGGCTCTTTTCGTCACCAGCGGCGTAGGGATCCTCATTCTCATCGGTGGCTGGCTGGGTCGAATCGCCTGGTTGAAACACCAGAACCTGCTGCTGGAACGGCAGGCGCGGGCCGAGCTCGAACGCAATCAAACAGCCGCCCGGCTCGGCCGGGTCATGCAGCAGGCCAGCGACGGCATCGTGGTGGTGGGAACCGACCGGCGTGTCACTCAGGTCAACCAGCGCGCGACGGATCTGTTCGCCTGTCCGGCCGAGGAAATGGTCAGTCGGGACTGGCCGGAGCTGCTGCGGCTCACCGGTGATGAACGGTTCAGTCGATTTCTTTCCGATCCCGCGTCCGTGGAAAGTCTCGTTCTGGAATCCATCCTGAGCCGGGCCGATGGGTCCTTCCTGCCGGTCGAAATCAGCAGTCGTTGGTGCCAGATCGAACAGGGCTGCGAACTGATCAGCATCGTACACGATATCACGGAGCGCGAGGAACGAAGGCAGCGACTGGTGCGGCTCAATCACCTCTACCGAGCCCTGAGCCAGCTCAATGAGTCGAGCGCAAGGACGCCGACGCCGGCCTGGCTGGCCGCCGAGACCTGCCGGCTTTGCGCCGAAGAGGGTGGATTCACCCTCGCCTGGGTGGGCTGGCTGGCGGGGGATGGGCTCCAATTCTCCGTTGAGGTGCAGGACGGCGAGTTCGCCTCGATGGACCACATCCACGCCCCTCTCGATCTCGTGCCTCTCCATGGAACCGCGACGGCGCCGCCGCAGATCTGGAAGAAGCTGCCCCTGACGTTCAGCGCCGCCCGGATGTCCGAACTCAACTGGCCCTGGACCGAGCGCGAACGGGCCGGCCTGAAGGCAATGGTCACCTTGCCGCTGCATCGGTCCGGCCAGAGCGATGGACTTCTGGTGATCGGTGACAGCAAGCGTGAAGGATTCAGCGCGGAGGAAATCGCACTGCTGGAGGAGTTCGCGAAGGGTATTTCACTGTCCCACGAATTGGAGGCCCGAAACCAGGCCCGCCAGGCCGCGGAGGCGGCCCTGCGCTCCAGTGAAAATCGGCTGGGATTCCTTCTTTCCGCCACCCCCGTCATCATCTTCACCTGCCGGCCCGACGGAGATCACGCACTCACCTTTGTCAGCGCCAATGTGGAGGCTTCCCTCGGCCGTTCTCCCAGTTCGCTTCTCGACCGGCCGGGGGTCTGGTCGGATCTGGTCGCCGGTGAAGACTGCGATGACCTGCTGACCGGGCTGTCCTTCCTCGGCCCCGGCGCCCCTTTGGTGCAGGAAATCCGCTTTCGCCACCCCACCCTTCTTTTCGTCTGGATGCGGATGGAGGTGAAACTCGTGCTCGACGGGGACGGTCAGCCCCGTGAGTGCGTCGGTTTCCTCCTCGATGTGACCGAACGTCGGACCGCCGAGAGACTGCTGCGTGAGCGGGAAGAACAGTTCTCCGCCATCGTCAGTCAGGCCGCGGATGCAATCGTGCTGGTCGATCTCTCCAACGGTCGTTTCATCGAATTCAATCAGGTTGCCCACGAGAGCCTCGGATACACCCGCGAGGAATTCGAGCAGCTCACGGTCCCCGATATTGAGGCTGAACACAATGCCGCTATGATCCGCGAGAACCTCGATCGGATCCGTCAAGGGGAAGCGGTGGCGTTCGATACGTCGCACCGTACCAAAACGGGCGGCCTTCGTTCCGTCCGGGTCAGCGCACGGGGACTCACCCTGCGCGGTCTGTCCTGCGCCACCGCCGTCTGGGTCGATCTCACGGAACGGAGGAAGGCAGAAATACTGCTGCGCGAGAGTCGAGATCGGTTGAGCAAGGCGGAACAGATGGCCCGGTTGGGCAACTGGGACCTGGATCTGGTCAGCAACCGGCTCACGTGGTCGGATGAAATCTACCGGATCTTCGAGGTCGACCCCTTGAAGTTCGATGCCACCTACTCCCGCTTTATCGAACGTATTCACCCGGACGACCGCGAACGGGTCGACCGGGCATTCCGCGAGTCGGTGGAGCAACACTCCCGCTACGTGGTCGCACACCGGCTGATCATGCCGGACGGCCGGATCAAGTACGTCGAGGAGAGCGGCGAGACTCTCTATGACGCGGAGGGACTTCCGGTGCGAAGCATCGGCACGGTCCAGGATGTGACCGCGGGCAAACTGGCGGAGCTCGAACTCCAGGGGCTGGTCCGGGAACTGCGGGCGCTGCATGCAATTTCCCAGATCGTCGAACACCGGGAGACCGCTCTGCCCGTCCTGCTCCAACAGGTCGTCGACCAGCTCCCCGACGCCACCCGGCACCCGAGCGGGGTGCTCGCACGAATCCGGCTCGAAGAACGCGAGGTGTCGGCAGGCGCCGCCGGTCTCGCTCAGGACGCGATGTCCGTGATGATCAGCGTGGACGGACGCCCGGCCGGCAGCATCACCGTCGGCTACGTGACGCCGTTCTCGATTGCGCGCGACGGCCCCATCTTTGTGCAGGAGCGCGAAATGCTGGAAAGCGTCGCCCGCACCGTCGGTCTTGCTCTGGGCGAACGCGAGTCCTTCGAGCTCACCCGCCGGAGCGAAGAGCGCTTCCGCGCCCTGTTCGACCACGCTGAAGTCGGCATGTTTGAGACGACCCCTGCCGGATGGATCACACGCGCAAACCGGTTTTTGGGCGATCTCATCGGCGTTCCTCCCTCCGCCCTCGTGGGAAAACACTGGTCCTCCTTTGTCGCCGCGGTCGGCGACCTCCAGTCCCCGCCGCCACCTCCGACTTCCCCGCGCAAGCGTCGCTGTATCCGAAAAGACACGCGTGAGTTCTGGGGGCTGCTCACCAGCCGGATCGAACATGACGCAACCGGTCGGGCCGTCGGACACATCTGCGTTCTGCAGGACATCTCGGAACAAATCTCGGCTCGTGAGACACTCCTGCGCTTCAATGCCGATTTGGAGGAGAAGGTGAAGCAGCGCACCGCCGAACTGGCCGCCAGTCACCGTGAGCTGCAAGCCCTGCTGCTGGCGGTGCCGGACCTGGTCATGCGTCTCCGGACGGATGGCACCGTGCTGTACTCACAACGTGCCCGCGAGGCCTCCGTCCTGAACGGCCTGGCAGACAACGAGGGACGCCCCGCACCCGCGTTCCCGCGCGAAGCGCTGCTGCAGGCCAGTATCGAACTGGGACGCCGCGCGCTGGCGGAGAATGCCATTGCCACGGGAGAAACCGCCCTGGACGCCGGCGGCGAATCCCGCTCGATCGAATTGCGTGCCGCACCCATCGGCATGGAGGAGTTTGTGGTCTTTGGTCGCGACATCACGGACCGGAAGCGCATGGAGGCAAAAACCGCCGCCATGCTCGAACGGGAGCGCCAGGTATCGGAAATGAAGTCGCGCTTCATCTCTGTCACCTCGCATGAATTCCGCACCCCGATGGCCGCGGCGGTCGGCTCAGTCGAGCTGCTGGCCAACCACCACGACCGGCTCTCCCCCGCCAAACGGAGCGAACTGTATGGGCGGGTGACCCTCTCGCTGCGGCGCATGACCGACATGCTCGACGATCTGCTCACGCTGAATCGCATGGAGGCTCGTCACACCCAGGTATCGTGGGAACGGATCGACGTCGCACGGCTGGTGCACGACGTGGTCGACGAGATCCGGCTGGGCGATCGGGATGCCCACGAATTTGACACCGCGGTCACCGGGCCCGTCGTCTCCTTCACCACCGATCCGAACCTGCTGCGCCACATCCTTTCCAATCTCCTCAGCAACGCGGTTCGCTACTCTCCGGCCGGTACGCGGGTCACGGTCCGGGTCTCCGGCGAAGCGGAGCGGCTGGTGTTGAGCGTGGAGGATCAGGGGATCGGCATCCCGGCCGGCGACCGCAACCGGATCTTCGAACCCTTTGAGCGGGGCTCCAATGTCGGCGTCATCAAGGGCACCGGACTTGGCCTAAATATCGTCCGGCGCATGACCGAACTCATGGGCGGCACCATCACGATCGACCCCGACACGACACAGGGCTCCCGCTTCCTGCTTTCGTTTCCTCAATCCGCTTCCCTGCCAGCGGTCCCATGACCTTCACCCTTCGAACCAGACGTCTGCGCACCGTAAACGAGGACGCAAGCCAGCGGTCCCGTCTTCGGTTCGTGCGCCCCTCGGTCCCACCCCGGCAGGTTCCGACTCTCCATGAAAATCCTGTTGATTGAAGATGAACCGGATGTCCGGCAAACGTTGCAGGACATCCTCACGGTCAACGGCCACACCACGCTGGCCGCCGAAAATGGACGCGAGGGCATCCGCCTCGCGTCGACTTCGCCCGACCTGATCTTTTGCGACATCGCCATGCCCGGGCTCGACGGCTATGACGTCCTCACTCATCTCAAGGGGTCGCCCGACACCCGGGATATCCCTTTCGTCTTTTTGACCGCCCGGGTCGACCGGTCCGACCAGCGGCGAGGCATGACCCTCGGGGCGGACGACTACCTGACGAAGCCGTTCTCGGAACGGGAAATTCTCGATATCTTGAATACGCGGGTGAACCGTCACCGCACCCTGCGGGAGAAAATCGAGCACCTGTTGGAGGAACGGCGATGTGTGGTCGGCGCGGACTGGTCTCATGAATTGATGACGCCACTCGCCGGGGTGCTCGGTGGTCTGCATCTGATCGAGTGCGAGGTCGACGAGATCGACCGCGAGGAACTGAAAAAGCTGCTCGCCCTCATCCGGGCCGGAGCGGAGCGTCAGGAGCGTCTCTCACTCAAACTGGTCCGCCACTTCGATCTGGAGCAGGTAAAATCCGGCCTCCGCCCTCCGCTCAACCACGGAACGGCTCATGAAGGCACCGTTGCCGAAGCCTCCCTCAAGATGGCCAGAAGCGCCCGCCGCGAAACCGACCTGCGGCTGCGGCTCGCCAACGGCCTGCTCCGTGTACCCAGCGTCTATTTGCATGACGCGGTAGGCATGGTGGTGGAAAACGCGTTCCAGTTCTCCCTGGCGGGCACCCCGGTGGAGGTGACCGGACGCCTCCGCGACGCTGTCTACCGGATCGAAGTGGTGGATCGCGGCCCAGGTTTGACGGCCGAGGAGCGAGCATCGATCCGCGCGTTCCGGCAGTTTCACACCGCCCGACTGGCGCAACCCGGCCTTGGTCTGGGCCTCGCCATCGCGCGATCCGTGGCGGAACTGGCCGGCGGCCGGTTCAATCTCGAGTCCCCTGACGAAGGTCCTGGATTGAAGGCGGTCTTCGAACTGCCCTGCTACTGAAGCGGCCCGCGACGCCGTCGCGCGAAGGCACGGTGGGCCACGGTTCGCCGTTGCACCTTGGTCACGATTCCTTGGATTTTCCTGCTGTGCCCGGTCACCCACTCTCTTCGCGACGCATCCTGATCGTGGATGATGTACCCTCCTTCTGCCAGGAGTTGCGCGGAGTGCTCAAGCCGCACTGCGCCAGCGTGACCCTGTGCGGAAGTCCGTTGCGAGCCCTGCGGCTGCTCCGGCAACAGCCGTTTGACCTCCTCATCACCACACTGGTGATGAAGGAACTCGGTGGGTTTGAACTCATCCGCCGATTGCGAGGGCAGGGCAGCCGTATCCCGATCGTGATGATCACCGGCTACGGCAACGAGAAGACGGCGATTGAAGCGGTGCGCCTCGGGGTGTCCGACTACCTCGAAAAGCCCGTGGTTCCGGAGGAGCTGCTCGCCCGGCTGGCCAAGCTGATGGCGCCCTCCCCCGCCCCCGCGTTGGCCGAATCCCTTTCACCGCGGGAAGGCATGATCTCCGAAGACCCCGCGATGAAGGCCATTTTTGATACCGTCGAAGCCGTGGCGCGGAGCGACAGTCGTGTGCTCATTCTCGGCGAAACCGGCACCGGCAAGCAGCTCATTGCCCAAGCTCTGCACGCCCAAGGTCCTCGACGCCGCGAGCCATTCGTCGAAGTGAACTGCGCCGCCATACCGGAAAACCTGCTTGAGAGTGAACTCTTTGGCCACGACCCCGGAGCCTTCACCGGGGCGACGGGGCGACGCATCGGTCGGTTCGAGGAAGCCGGCTCCGGCACCCTCTTCCTCGATGAAATCGGGGAGATGAGTTACCCGCTGCAATCCAAGCTGCTGCGGGTCTTGCAGGGAGGAAAGTTCAACCGCGTGGGAGGCACCGAGACGCTGCAATCCCAAGCCCGGGTGATCGCGGCGACCAATCGCGATCTACAGAAGGAAGTGGAGACGGGTCGATTTCGCTCCGACCTGTTCTATCGCCTGCACGTCATTTCCTTGACCCTCCCCCCCCTGCGCAAACGCGCGGTCGACGTTCCGCTGCTCGCGGCCTTTTTCCTCCACCGCTACCGCCAGGGTCGGAGTGCGCCCGAGGGATTCACTCCCGAAGCCATCGCCTGTCTGCAGGCCTACTCGTGGCCCGGCAACGTGAGGGAACTGGAACACCTGGTCGAACGGTTCGCCGTCCTGCATGATCGGGCCTGGATCGAGCTCGCCGATCTGCCGGAGCGCATTCGCAGCGAGTCTCAACGAGCAGACTCCCTCGCGGACCGGTCGCTGCAGGGTACCTATCATCAGGCCAAGTCCGCCTTCGAACGCCGCTACCTGGAAGAGACATTGCGTCTCGCCCGCGGCAACATGGCCGCGGCGGCACGCCTTGCCGCCCTCGATCGTTCCCGGTATTTCCGGCTGGTTCGCACGTACGGATTGGACCCTCGGCGCTTTGCACCCTGAGGTTCGGATGGGTGCAAAAAAAAGGCGCGCCGACCCATGCGGCGCGCCGATCATCATCATCAAAATCGTTTACCCTTGGTTCCGACGGCGAGCCAGGGTCAGCAGACCTCCCAGCGCAAGCAGGGACAAAGCCAGGGTCGAACCGGCATCCGGAACTCCAAAGTAGGCGATCTGGCTCTGCCGGTCGCCCGTGCCATTGCTGTTGGACCACAGGTTCATCACCCGGACGCCATAGGCTCCATTGGCATTCTGATTCCAAGTGGCGGGCAGGGTCGTCATCGCGAAGTTCACAAACGCATTGTTCACGCCATTGGCCTCTCCCTCAAGGTACCAGAAGGCCTGCTGCAGGCCGGTCGCACCACCCCAGGCGGCATAGTTGGCTCCAAACAGACCGAGTGCGTAGTGATTCATCAACAACGCAGAGGCCATGGAGATCGGGTCGTTCTGGTTCATCACCACGTTGGACCAGTCGTAGTAATAGGTGGTGCCAAGTCTCATGGTCACCTGCGACTCGAGGCAGAACGTCTTGAAAACACCTTCGAACTGCGTGGCAGCGTTGAACGCTCCACCACCCAGCGCGCCACTCGAATCGCCGACCACCGTCGACAAAGAAACGGTCGGCAAGGCAAGCAAGCTTGAGGCACCGAGTGAAACAGCAGCGAACAAGGAAAGGAGGGTCTTTTTCATGAAGCGGATGGGATGATGGATATCTGCTAGGGAAGTTACCCCACAGGTTAGCGATCCGTATGCCACGCTCCCAACTAGGCGACTCTCGCACCTTCGGTTCACATTTCATGTTATGCTAACACCTGTCCATCAATTACTATCGCTTACTTCAGTACAATTACGATAACGTAGCACTACCAACGCACAACTACGTAGAGAGTCGCCCTCGGGGTCTCGTAATTCTGTAAAGTATCCCGACGCCCTTTCGGGATTCCTTACACCCAAACCCTATAATCCCGCCGCCATTCGCATAATCCGTTGGAGCTGGCCTCGCCGAGGCCGGGGCATTGAAGACGCCCTACTTCCCCTTGGCGGAGCGAAACGAGGTCTGGGGGCAGAGGCGCCTTGTTGGCTGGATCCTGCCTTGGCTGAGCATTGCCAACACGAAGCCAAATGCTGAGGTGTTCCAATCAAGCTTTTTTAGGCGGCGGCGAGATCGGCGGCGAGCGGAGAGCCGCGGCGTTTGAGGGCGTCGAGATAGTGTTGTTCGCAGTAGGGGACGCCGTCGTGC
>JAEUGY010000022.1 GCA_016794625.1 Opitutaceae bacterium | reverse complement strand
GGAGAGGAGCGGGCCAGGACCAGCCGGTCAGCGGTCGCACTCGCCCATGACGAAGTCGAGCGAGCCGAGGATGGACACCACGTCGGAGACCATCGTGTTGAGGCAGAGTTTGGGCAGGATGGAGAGATTGCAGAACGAGGGGGCCCGGATCTTGAGCCGGTAGGGCACGCCGCCGCCGCGCGACACGACAAAGAAGCCGAGCGCCCCCTTGGGGTTCTCCGCCTCGAAGTAGACTTCACCCGCCGGCATCTGGGGGCCTTCGGTCACGAGCATGAAGTTCTGGATCAACTCCTCCATCGACGACAGCACCTTGTCCTTCGGCGGCACAAAGATGCGCTTCGCCTCAGTCGCGTACCAGGGCCCTTTGGGGAATTTGGCGATCGCCTGTTTCACGATGCGCACGGACTGCTTCATTTCCTCCCCCCGCACGAGGTAGCGGTCGTAACAGTCGCCCGTCGCTCCGACGGGCACGTCGAAGTCGTAGTTCTGGTAGCCGCTGTAAGGTTTGTCCTTGCGCAGATCGAGCGGCACGCCGGAGCCGCGCAAGTTCGGGCCGGTCAGTCCGTAGCCGATGGCGTCGGCCTTGGAAATGACGCCGATGCCCACCGTGCGGTCCATGAAAATCTTGTTCCGCGTCAAGAGGGCGAGGATCTCGTCGAGGATCGGCAGAAACTGGTCGCAGAACGCGTTCACGCGGTCGGTCCAGCCCTCGGGCACGTCGCGCGCCACGCCGCCGATGCGGGTGTAGCTGGTGGTGAACCGCGCGCCGGTCAGCTCCTCGAAGAGTTTGTAGAGCTTTTCCCGCTCAGTGAAGCTGTAGAGGAAGACCGACCACGCGCCGACATCGATGCCGTAGGCGCCC
Organism: Opitutaceae bacterium; assembly: GCA_016794625.1. Classification (GTDB taxonomy): domain Bacteria; phylum Verrucomicrobiota; class Verrucomicrobiia; order Opitutales; family Opitutaceae; genus UBA6669. The sequence continues at coordinate 1,641 of JAEUGY010000022.1, read as the reverse complement.
AGCCCGAGCAGATGGGAGGAGATGCGCGCGAGTTCGCAGCTGATCACCCGGATCGCCTGGCAGCGCTCCGGCACTTCCAGTCGCGCGAGTTTTTCGACGGCGATCGCGTAGGCGACATTGTTCGCAAGGGGCGCCAGGTAATCCAGCCGGTCCGTGTACGGCACGAACTGGTTGTACGTCATGTTCTCCGCGATCTTTTCGTCACCACGGTGCAGATACCCAATGACCGGATCGCACTTGGTGACGACCTCGCCATCGAGGTCCATCTGGAGGCGCAGCACGCCATGGGTCGACGGATGGGACGGGCCCATCGAGAGCGACATCTTCTCGGTCTGAAACTCCTGTTCGGCGGCCGAGGCGGCTTTCGCCCCGGCTTCGGGAAAGGCAAATTCGGTGGCCATCGAGAGGAAGGGTTATTCGGGTTTGGCGTTCCGCTCGTTCCAGCTTTCGTCCTTCGCCCGCGGTTCGGCGTCAGTCAGATTGATTTCACCGGGGGAGGCGACAAAGGGGCCGCCGGCCATCGGCGCGGCGATGACCTTGGTGCCGGTCTCCGCCACGACCTCGAGGTCGGGCAGATTCGTCTCGACGCCGGCGAGCGGGAACTCCTTGCGCAAGGGATGGTGGGGATAGCCCTCCCACATCAAAATCCGGCGCAAATCCGGGTGGCCCTCGAAGCGGATGCCAAACATGTCGAACACCTCGCGCTCGTGCCAGTTGGCGCCGGGCCACAGCGAGGTGACGCTCGGCGCGGTGGCGTCGTCGCCTCCGGGGCAGGCCATTGCCACGCGCACGTACGCTTTTTCCTGCGTGGAGTAGAGGTGATACACCACGGTGAAGCGCGGGGAGACACCCTCCCCCTGGTCGATCGCGGTGAGATCGACGAGAAAGTCGAACGCAGCGTGGTCGCGCAGCGACGCGAGCACCGCCACCACCTGGGTGCTCGGCACGTCGAGAGCCGGGTGATCGAGGCTGGCGCGGTCGGTCACCTGAGGAAAGGCCTGTTTGAGCGCCTGGAGGCTGTCGGCAAGGGCGGGCATCGAAAAATGCGGATAGGAAAAAGGCGGGCGGGACGGTCCGGAATCAACCGGCCATCAGGCCGTCATCAAACGCTTGGCGGAACGGTCGGTCCGCATTTTGGCCTGCAGTTTGATCAAGGCATCGAGCAGCGCTTCGGGACGTGGGGGACAACCACTGATGTAGACGTCCACCGGCACGATGCGATCGACGCCCTGGAGTGTCGCATAACTCCGATACATGCCGCCGGAGCTGGCGCAGGCACCCATGGCGATGACCCACTTCGGCTCCGCCATCTGGTCGTAAATGCGCCGCAGGTGCGGAGCCATCTTGTAGGTCACCGTGCCGGCAACGATCATGCAGTCCGCCTGGCGCGGGGAAAACCGGAAAACCTCCGCCCCGAAGCGCGCGATGTCGAACCGGCTCGACGCCGTCGCCATCAGCTCAATCGCGCAACAGGCCAGGCCCATCGGCATCGGCCACACCGAGTTGGAGCGGATCCAATTGATCACGGCATCGGCCTGGGTGACCACGACATCGCCTTCTATCTTCGTATTATAGGTGAGTTCGGTGTTGGACGAGACCATGGTCGCGGTGGTTCGGTGAGATCAGGAGATGCGGGAAAAA
>JAEUGY010000010.1 GCA_016794625.1 Opitutaceae bacterium | reverse complement strand
TCGCGGTAGCCAGGCAGCTCTTCTTTCTTCAGGCCGATCGAGCGCAGATTGCGGGAATCGAAGACCTCGGTGATCGGGGCGCCGTCGGCGGCGACCGTCTTGGCCGTGATGAAGATGAGGAGATTGGTGGTCGAGTGGTCGCGGTTCTTGGACCGGAAGGCGCGGCCGAGACCCGGGATGTCGCCGAGGACCGGAACCTTGCTGGAGCCGTTTTCCGAGCGGGCGGTGATGAGGCCGCCGAGGCCCATGGTGAACCCGTCCTTGAGGGATACCTGCGTCTTCGCCTTGCGGGTGGCAATGATCGGAATCGTCGCGCCGCCGGCGCCGCCGAACGACGTCTCGCCGTTGCGCTGGCTGACCTCGGGTTCGACGCTCAGTTTGATGAAGCCCTGGCTGTTCACCTGGGGCGTCACCTTGAGGATGATACCGATCGGGCGGTACTGAAAGCCGGAAACCTCGAACGTGCCGCGTTCCTGGTTGTAGGTGTAGTTCGGGATCGGGAACTCTTCACCCACGTTGATCGAGGACTCCGTGTTGTTGAGAGTCACGACCGTCGGATTGGAGACGATCTTGATGTCGTTCAGGGTCTGGAGGGCGCTGAGCACAACCTGGAACTGGTCGGCATCGAACACCGCGGACGTCAGACGGCCGGTGGTGCCGCCGCCGGCGAGTGACTGGAACGAATTGAGTGCGTTGGTCAACGAGTTGGTCGTGTCGGCGAACGTGCCGTTGGAGGCGGTGTTGTCGAGGATGCCCGTCGTGCCGGTGCTGGAGGTGCTGTTGATCGCACCATTGGTCGACGACACTTCGCTGCGATTCGAGGAACCGACCGAGTTGGTCGAGTTCGTGCTCGCATTCGTGCCGCCGCTCGAACCATTGCTGCTGCCGTTGTTGAGGTCGTTGCCGTTGTTGTAGCTGCCCGTGCGGGAACGGTTGAAGGTCTGGTTGAACGGACCGGCGCTGATCTGGTAACCGTTGAGCGAATTCCACTTCACGCCCAGGTTCTTCACGTCGCGGTCGGTGACCTCGATGAACTTCGACTCGATCATGACCTGGTCGGTGGCCTTGTCCAGGCGCTCGACGATGGAGCGGATGCGGGTCAGGCGGGTCGGACGTTCGGAGATGACCAGTGCGTTGGAGCGCGTATCAACGATCACGCGACCGCCGGCGGCGGCCTCGACCAGGGGCTCGACGGACTTCTTGATGTCCTCGGCCTTGGCGTAGTTGATGACGAAAACGTCGGTCGTGACCGGCTCGAGGTTGAGCGAGTCGACGGTGACGATCTTGATGATGTTGCCGTCCTCGACGAAGGTGTAGCCCACCGGAGCGAGCGTGACCTGGAAGATCTGGCGCCACGTGACGTCACGCAGCTTGATCGACGTCTTGCCCTGGAGCGTTTCCGGCACGACGAGATTCAGTTCGAAGAGGTCGGCCACGTTGCGGAGGATCGACCGGATCTCCTCGTCGGGGAAGTCGACGGAGAGCGTGTCCTTGGTCTTTTCCGAAATGGTGGTCGGAGCTTCGGTTGTCAGCACGACCGCGGTGCCCACGCCAGAGGCGGGGGCGGCGGGCGTGTCGGTGGCGGCGACTGCGGGAGCAGGCGCGGCGGGAGGTGCAACGGATTCCACCGCCGCCGGCGTTTGCGAACGGAGAAGCGGCAGGGCTGCGTTGACCAGCAGCGCGAGGATCAGCGAGCGGGTTCTCATGGGTTATTTCCTGATTTAATGGGCCGGGTGTATTCTTCGCCGTTCAGGCGGAGGGTGAAACTGGTGCGGTCGATCGCGGTGATGTGTACCGTGAAAGGTTTGCCGCCGAAGGTGGCGGTGACCGGGTCGCCGACCCGGAGTTTGCGGGAGCCGACGAGGAGGATGGATTCCCCTCCGACGACGGCCATGCCCGTGGGGCGGATTTCGCCGGCGATGGCGGCGAGCAGTTCGCGCGGGCTCGTGGCGCGGTTGGCGGCGAGTCCGGCGCGGCGCGCGGCCTCGGCGGCATCGGCGGCCATGCGGGCCTCCTCCGGATCGGGTGCGTCCCAACTCGGCGGATTGAAGGGATTGACGACCTTGGCGGGCAGCTTGCTCGGCGCGGCGCTGGCCGCGATGCGGTTGGCCAGTTCAACACTGGTGGCCCGCCGGCCCGGAGGCAGCAGGTCGGAACGCGAGCGCGCCGCCTGGGCCGAAAGGTCACAGGCGAGCAGCGCGAAGACGGCGGCCGCGAGAAGCGGTGGGCGAACTCGATGGCGGTGCATGATCAAGGTTGTCCGAGGAGCTCGAGGTTCAGGGTCAGCACGAGCAGCTGGTTGGTGATCTCACTGCTCTCCCGGGCAAGGTTCGCGCTGCTGACGTGGCAGAAGGGGCCGCCCGATTCGAGCCGGCGCATGAAGCTGAGGAGCTGCGAGTATCCGCCCTCCACCACGATGAGATAGGGCACCGCCACGTAGGCGTTACCGCCGCCCTTGGTGGTCGGAGTCGGGGGAAGCTGCTTGAGGTCCTTGTACTTCGTTCCGGTCTCGGCCTCGAGCCGGTAGAAGTACTGCTGGTTCTTGGCCAGCTCCGACGCCTTGATCAGCCGCTTGGCCACCGCGGCATTCGCGGCGATCAGCGCATCGCGTTGCTCGGCCAGCTGGGCGGAATTGACCAGGTTGAGTTTCAGGCGCTCGCTCTGGCTCGTCTTCTCTTCGAGCGCGGCCGCGGCCACCGGGAGTTCGTCGCGACGGTAGACGATCGCGGCGATGGTGACCGCGCTGATCAGTGCGCAGGTGAAGATGAGCGGATACTTCTTCAGCGCGGAGACGACGTCTTCGTTCTTGATGCTCATTTCTTGGCTGGCGCCGGGGCGCCCTTGAATTTGAGGAAGAGTTCGAACGTCATCCGTCCGCTCTGGGGATCGCGATTGATCGACGTCTGGGTGATCGACTCGAAGAGCTGGCTGAAGGCGGCGTCCTTCTTGAGCGCTTCAACATAGGCGCTGGCCTCGCCGCTGCCCCGGTCGCCCGCGCCACGCACCAGACCGCGGAGGATCACTCCGTTGTCCCGGGCGTTGATGCCCTGGAGTGCGATGCGATCGCGCAGGGTGCGGCCCACGTGGACCAGCAGGTCGGAGAAGGCGATGTTCGATTTGAGGAAGGTGTCGACCTCGACGATCTTCTTCTCCTCCTCCTGGAATTTCTTGTAGAGGGCGACGGCCTCGTTGCTCGGGCGCTGGTCGCGCTCGATCCGGGCTTCGGCCTCGGTCACCTGCCGGCGCAGTTCCATCAGCGAGTACTCCTGGTACGCAAGCACCAGCAGCAGGCAGATCGTCACCACAACGGCGATACCGTTCAGGAAAAACGACGTGCGGACGGCCTTGGTGTCCGGCAACCGCTGAAAATTGCGGAAGTTCGGATGCCATGCCGGCACGAGGGGGGCGGCTGCCTTTTCAGGCTTTCTTTTCAGCAGCGGAGGCATGGTAGTGAACCATCAGGCTGAAGACGCCGAGCCAGCGTGCATCAGAGGCAAGCGGGTGGGCGGCGTCAGCCAGGGTGATGTGACGGGCGTTGAGCCAGGTGACCAAATCGAGCTTGAGCCGCTTGATCGCCAGTTGCGCGGCGATGACATCGGCGATCCAGGCCAGTTTGGCGGGAAGTTGCGTGCAAATGACCTGCCCGATGGTGAGGCCGGTCTGCACTTCGTAGAAGCCAATCGAGGACTGGAGCTCCTTGAGCAGCCGCTGAATCAGCAGCGGGCCCATGCCGGTGAAATCGAAGGTATTCGAGAAAAACAGCTTTTTCGCCGACTCCTCGTCCTTGAGGCCCAGCTCCTTCTGCACCACCGGGATCATCGAGGAGAGTCCGATGGCAATCGGGCGGGACGAATCGACGCCCGTGGAGGAGAGAATGAACGAGTGCGTGCTCTCGAAACCGAGTTCGAGCAGCAGGGTCGGGACTTTCGAGCGGGTGAAGCTCAGGTAGTCGTTCAGCGCGCCGAGGCTGGCAACCGAACCGATTTCCAGCCGCTCCGGGTAGATGCCCTTTTCCAGGACGCCGTCCTGAAAGGAGATGATCTCGTCCTGGGGCATGCCACAGAACAGCACATCCTTCGACTGCGAGGTCCCGACTTCGTATTCGGAGCCATCGGAGGCGTGCAGCACGGCCGCCATGTACTTATCCGGCTCGATGCGGAATTGCGTTGTGAGCACTTCATCAAGGTAACCCGCGTCCTTGATCCGCTTCATTTCGAGGGAGGCGCGACGCAGCAAGCGGCGCTCCGAATGCATGCCTACCGTGGCGTGCACATACCCGGTCTGACTGCGCTTCGGCTGAAGCTGCTTGAGAATCTCAGCCAGCGCCGCCGCGTCCCCTGGAGGGGCTTCACGGAGCTCTTCGACAACGAAGGGGGCGCTGGACCCGCTGGTCCGGGCGACAAACACCCCATGCTCGTTGCAATCAACGAAGAAGCCTTTGGTTTTTTGGGAGAAAAGCATGACGATCGCTACGCGGACCTATTCGGCACGCGTTCCCCAAATGTGAGGCTCGTTTGACTTGGCTGGGTTCGCATCGGGTGTTTCCGGTTCGATTCGGACTCACGACGAATCTCCGGACGTGTGGTCAGCGCAAGCCGAATAGGGCTCCTGGCCTTGCGTAACCTCCCTATTTACACGAACTTAACGCCACCTGCATTCTCCGGGCAAACTACCTAAATCGGGCGGGGGAAAGCCCCCTGTCAAAAAAACGAAAAACCCGCCGCGGTGAGGCGGCGGGTGGGAAAGCGATCGGAAGTTTCAGGCCAAATCCAGGGCCGGGACTTCGCGGCCTACTTCTGCCATGTGCGCTTCTTGTGACGGTTCGACTTCAAGCGCTTCCGGCGCTTGTGCTTGTTCATCTTGAGACGACGCTTCTTCTTCAGATTGCCCATGGTTTAAAAGGTGAAAGGTCAAGGAAGTGCCCGCCGGGAGCGTCGGTGTAAAGCTCAATTTCCCGCCGGTAGCGGCCGGGAGGGCTCTCCAGAGGTCGGAGAAACCCCCACCAGCACCGAGATTGCCGTGAACACGAGGGTCGCATCCACCGCAGTCGCAGCAACTCCTGTCAATCGCGCCGCAACGGACCGATAGAGATCGAGTTGCCCAAAGTATCTCGCAGCCGCCCGCTCCGCCTGGGCGCGATCTTCCACGCGGTCGGTCTTGAAATCCCACACGTGAACCTTGCGAACACCCCCGGCGGCGTCGCGCTCCAGCACGACGCGGTCAAACACCCCAGTCACCCAGGCTCCGTCCAGGACGATCTCAAAGGCCCGTTCGCGCCAGACTTCGCCACTCCAGCCTGGACCGGGATGGCGAAACACCGTCGCGCCGGCTACGGAGTCGAGGCAGGCCTCCACTTCCGCCCGGGCCTTCTCCTCCGCCATGGCCCACACCGCGCTCGGCCCGATAGTCGCCCTCTCCGCCGCGGGGGGCCACCATTCAATCTCCGCCAGCAAGGCGTGGACGCCCAGGCCGTGCTCCGCTCCTCCTCCGGCTTCGAGCGCAAACACCACCGAGCCCGGCAGGGTCGCTCGCTCAGTCCCTGAGGGGGTCCGGGAGGGCAGTCGGACGCGTCCGGTGCCCGCCACCACCGTCGGCGGTCGCGACGCCTGGGGTGGCTCGGCGTCGGTGGGGCCACACCGCTCAAACCAGCGCTCATCCCCTTCGGCATGGGTTTCACCGAGGGTCTGCTGGAGCAGGCTGGGGAAATTGCGCGAGACCGACGTGCCCACGGGCTCGGTCACAAGGTACATCGCCCGTTTGGCCCGGGTCATGGCGACGTACAGGAGGCAGAGCGACTCGTACGCGGCATCCGCCGAGGCGGCCTCGAGGTAGGCTCCGAGCACGGGATCGCGCTCCGCCATGAGTTGCACGGGGAGGTCGAGAATCCAGGAGACCGACCGGTCCGGAGCCTTCTGCACCGCAAGGCCGCGGCGGCGCTCGCCGAGGGAACGGCCCTCCAGATCGGGCAGGATGACGAGGTCAAAACCGAGGCCTTTCGACTTGTGCACGGTCATGACCCGCACCACCCGCGCGGTATCGGAGTCGCGGAGGGTAAAGCGTTCGGCATACTCCAGAAACTCCGCCACATCGCGGCTGGCGGTCTGGTCGAAGCGATACGCCGCATCAATCAACTGCCGCGCCCGTTCGCGGCTGAACGCATCGGCCGGATCCAACACCGGTTCCACCGCCCGATACCACCGCTCGAGGGTCATCGCAAATCCGTCGGCATGCACCTCGCCCAGGACCCGCGACACCACGGCTCCGAGGGTCGTGAGGCCGTGTTCGGCCAAAGCGCGTCCAAGGGGGCTCATGGCCACATGCTCCCACGCCAGGGTGTCACCCGGATGGGCCGCCGCCCGGAGCAGGGCAAGGAGCGCCGTGCCGAGGGGGTTGTCCGTGCAGACATGGAGATCGCTCTCCGCCACCGCCGGCACACCGCCTTCGCGGCGAAGGTAGTCGGCGAGGCGGGCCCCGGTGTCATTTTTCTGCACGAGGACCGCCACAGTCAGGCCGCGCGCGAGGGCATCGGTTTCTTGCAGGATCCGGAGGGTCCGGGCAAAGCGGCCTTCCTCGTCGTCGGCATGGTCGAGGCAGACATAACCCTCGAGTCCGTCCCGCGCCGTGGTATGCGGCCGCCATTCCCGCGCCCAAGCCCGGGCCGTTTCCGCGGGCACGACCTGGGCGAGCGCCTGCTGATCACCGAAGACCCTATTGACCAGGGAGATGATATCAGGGCCGGAGCGCCAGGATTGGTTGAGTTGCTGTTCCTCAATAGCCCCGCCGGACGCTTGGTTGTAATGCTGAAAAATCTCGCGGAAGAGTCGCGCATCCCCTTCGCGCCAGGCATAAATGGCCTGCTTGACATCCCCGACATAGAAAAAGGAGCGGCGTTGCTCGGGGTCCTGCACGACCTCGTCGATCAGGTTCCGCAGCACGCTCCACTGGCCAAAACTGGTGTCCTGAAACTCGTCGAGCAGCCAGTGGTCGAACTCGGCATCGAGGCGCCAGTCGATCAGGAGGCGGGAGTCGAGGCTCTCGCCTTCGATCGCGCAGCCCGCGGCGGACGCAAGGCGCGGGCCGCCGGCATCGGGCTGAAGGAGGCGCTGCATGTCCGCGAACGTCAGGCGCCCGCTGCGGCGCACCGCGAGGTCATAGACACGCTCATAGCCGCGGAGCACGCGAAACAGCCCCTGGGTCATCTCGAGGCGGCGGCGGAGGTCCGCCCCCATCAGCGTCGCCGCCACCGCCACCAACGCAGCGGCGAGGCCGCGGTGGAGGGGGACTTTCTTGCGTTCGAGGGTGAGCTCGCCGCGCCCGGCGAGAGCCTCGTCCCAGATCGCAAAGAGGTTTTTGAGGAGATACGTCATCGCCGGCGGCAGGGTGGCTCCGGGGTTCCACTCGGCGGCTTCCACAAAAAACGCCTCCATCCGCGCCCGCTGGCGTTCGTTCAGCGTCTCCCAGGGCAGCGCCTCCCGCACGGCCCGGACCGCCGCCGCCCGGTCCTCACTCGCCTCCAGCCACGGGCAGCCGTCGGGCCAGATGCGCGCGGCCTGGCCCCAGAGTTCGAGGCGCGGAGCCGCGAGATAGGTCTCGGCATGCTGGTCGAGGAAGGAATCCAGGCGGAACGAGAGCTGTTTCTCCTCCACCCCAAAGGTCGCTCGCTTGAACGCCTCGATGAACTCGCTCTGCGCCGCATCGGGTTCGCCGCTGGCGGTGAACAAGGTGCGCAGGACTCGCCGGCGTTCCCGGCGGGCCGTGTGCTCCTGCAGGATTTCAAATTCGCCCCCCAGGCCGAGTTCGAGCGGAAAGCTGCGCACAATGCGGGCAAAGAAGCTGTCGAGGGTGCCCAGATTGAGGCGCGGCATGGCCTCGACGACCGAGCGGAGCAGTCCGAGGAAATCTGCGGGACCGAGCGCGGGCTGGCCGATCGCGGCGGCCAGGCGGGTCGCCTGCGCGGGATCGCCCGCGGCGTGCGCGAGTTTGTTCAGGATCTCGTCGAAAAATTCCCCCGCCGCCTTGCGGGTGAAGGTCAGCGCCACAATCCGCTCGGGGCGGGCGCCCATGGCCAGCAGGGCCACGTACCGGTTGGTCAGGGCGTAGGTCTTGCCGGATCCGGCCGACGCCAGGATCATGGTGTGACGAAGGGGCGTCATGGGGCGCCTCCCGGGTTCGTCCCGGCCGTCCGGGCGCTCAGCCCGGCGACGCAGCCGGCGTCGATGCTGTCGGCACAGCCTTGATGAAAGAGCTCCGCCCAGTCGTCGCGGTCGCGATCAACCTCCGCCGGCGGCCAGAATTCGCCCGCCACGATCGCCGCCGCCGCGCCCTCGGCGCAGCGTTCCGCGGAGGCCTGCAGGTCCGGGGTCAGGGCTTCCCACACCTCCAGCGCGGCGTCGCCGGCCGCCTTGGGCAGGTTGATGTATCCGCACTGCACCTTCTCACCAAACTCGGCCGCCATCGCGCGGCGGTAGAGCGGGAGCTGGAGGTCGGTCCAGACGCGCTCCTTGCCGTCGATCCGGACGCGCTGCCAGGACGGCCGGTCGGCATCGTCGTCGCGCGCGGACCGGAGGTGCGCCTCGGGAGCGGTCGCCGGGGTGTCGGAGGTCTTGTAGTCGAGCACGCGCACGCACGTGGGGTCGTCGACGCGACGGTCGACGCGGTCGATGGTGCCGCGCACGGTCAGGCCCGAAAGCGCGAGTTCAAAGGGCCACTCCACCCGATCGATCCGCCAGCCGTCGGCCCGGATCCGGGCCTGGATCTCGGCCGTCTTGCACAGGCGCTGGCGCGCCGACTGGAATTGGATCATGAGCGGAAGCGTGAGCAGCTCCCCATACCGGGCGCGCGCCGCCTCGTCGAAACGCGCCAGCAGGAACGCCTGCAGCGCGGGCACGTCCACACAGTCGCGCACGGTCTCGTCCGCCAGGTGCTGGAGCGCGGCATGCAGGAGCGTGCCGAAATCGCGGGCATCGAGCTCGGATTTGCCCGGCTCGACCCGCTCCATGCGGAGCACGTGGCGCAGGTAGAAGCGGAAGGGACAGGCCAGCCAGGATCGTAATGAAGTGACCGATACGCGGGAGGGAGGCGGCGCCAGCCGGGGCTGCAGGCGCCAGGCCCGGGTCCACGGCAGACTGGCCTGGGGGGCGTCGACCTCGCGGAAGAGCCAGGCCACGCGGCGCGGGAGCTCCGCGTCGGGACAGCGGAGGAGCAGGCGCGAGGGCCGCAGGGGATCTCCCTCGGACGACACCTTGCCCACGAGCACGTCCAGGCGGCCGGCCGAGGTGCGGGCCGCCGCCAGGGCCTGCAGGAGGTAGGCGTCGCGCGCAAACCGGTCCGCGTTGGTGCGCATGCCAATGCGGGCGCGCAGGCTTTCGGGCAGGAACACATCGCCCATCACCGTCTCGGGCACGCGTCCGTCATTGAGTCCCGCCACCACGACGTGGGGGGCGTCCTCCCAGAGCAGTTCGATCCAGCCGTTCAACTCCACCGCTCCCGGCGGCTTGTCGTCGAAACGGGGGCGTTCGCCGTAGAGGGTGAGGGCGAATTCCCAGGCGTCCGCCAGCGTGCGCTCCGCCCGGGCGGACGAGGCCAGCGCCCGGCCCGCCTCACGCAGGGTTTCAGTCCAGACCTCCGCGGCAGCAAACAGCTCCGAGCCGGTGTCGAGGCGGCGCCGCGCAAATAGATCCTGCAGCACAGCCGCCGCATTGGCGGGAAAAGTGCCCCCGACGAGGCGGCGGCGCAAATCGTGGAGCGCCTGCAGCGCCGGTTTCACCGTGCCGAAGCGACGGGGGTGGGCGGCGGCCTGCACCAGCGCCGCCGTAAGATCGGGTGGCAGGTGTTGTTCGCCCAGGGCATCCACTTCGGCCAGCAGACGCTCCGGCGCAGCCATCGCGGGAAGCGCGTCCGCCAGCCACGTCAGCACGTCCGGGCAGCGTAGCACGGTGGCGCACGCGGACCACGACGGCGCGCGGGCCAGCTCGGCGAGCGCCGACAACACGGCGTGCAACCCTTCCGCCCGGCGGGGGCGTCCGGCCGGATTGAAGGCTCGGAGGCCGTGCCGCGCCAGCGCGGGCTCCAGCGCGCCGAGCACATCGCTGTCCGCCACTCCCACGCCAAGCCGGCCCTCGGGCGCACCATAGGCGCGCGCCATCTCCACCACGTGGCGGGCCTGGGACGCGGGATCGGCATGCAGGTGCACCTGCTCTTCAAACGTTCCCCAGTCCAGACACCGTTGGGTCCACACGTCGGTCCGGGGCCGCCCCCAGGCGTCAAACACCGCGGCCACATCGTCTCCCTCCGCCGGGCCATGCACCACCACCCGGACTTCCCTTTTGGCCGCGAGGAACGTGAGGGCATGCAAACACAGCGTGGAAGGATCCGGCGTACCCACGAGCGCCAGATGGGTCAGGTGGGGCGGCAAAACGGGGGCGGCAGCGGTTTCCAGCACGGTCGCCTCCAACGACCGGAGTCCCCGCGACGCCAGCACATGGTCGACGCGACGCTCCAGCTCCGCCAGTTGCAGCCACCGCGCCGCCTCCGGAAATCCACCCTGGGTCGCGACCGCGCGTTCCCGGACGCCCGCCATCCGCAAACCGGACTCCGCCAGCGTGGCCTGCAGGCGCATGAGCTGCGAGGCCAGGCCGCGGGCCCACGTGAAGGAGCGCGCCGGTGGATCCACCGGAAAGACTTCGCGAAACGCCGCGAGATCGAGCGTCTGGAGCACATCGATCCATGCCAGCTGCTGCTCCGCGCGGTTGGCCACCCCGGCCGTGGGGGCTCCCATGCTGGCCAGCCCTTCCGGCAGGACCACGCGGGGAGGAAACACGGCCTGTCCCTGCTCGGCCGCCAGCGCCGCCAGGGCTTCGCGCAGGCGACGGCCGGATTGACGCGTGGGCACGACCACGCACCAGTGCGACAGGTCCAGCACCGCCCGCCCGCTCCAGCCTTCGGCCAGCCAGCGCGCCGCACTCGCCGGCAGCGGCTCGTTCCACGGCAGCACATGGACCCGCACGCCCGCGGGCGCCGGCAAGGCAGGGTCGGCGTGTGAGTCAACCACCCCCCCACGGAGCCCGCTCCAATGAAGAGGCGCAAGCTTCGAGCGTACGTGGGCTGTTTCGACGCGAACGCGGCCTCAGCGAGGCCGCCTGCAACCACCCGATCACCCGCAGGGTGCTCGACCCCTCGATGGCCGATGCCATCGCTGATGTCCAACAACCCGGTCACCCGCAGGGTGCTCTCCTGGAGGGCGCCGCTCCGTCGGCGCCGGCTGCGCGTCGCTCACCCCCAAACGTTCGGGCGCGGTAGCGCGCAGACCGTCCCCCGGCGTCGACGGAGCGACGCCCTCCATCCGAGCCTCCATCCCAATCAATAACGAACTCCGTCCCGCTCATCTGACGCGCAAACGCGGCCTCAGCGAGGCCGCCTACAACAACCCGGTCACCCGCAGGGCACTCCCCTGGAGGGCGCCGCTCCGTCGGCGCCGGCTGCGCGTCGCGCACCTCAAACGTTCGAACACTTAATTCTTAACGCTGAGGTGGTTCGGAATTCCGGAATTCCGAATTTCACTCTTCACTCTTCACTCTTCGCACTTCCAAACCCTACCACCACGCACGCTCGGCGGCGGCCGCCAAGGCGTCTTCGAGCGGGGGCAGGCTGGGATGCCAGAGTTTTTCCCACTCCAGGCTGACCACGCCTTCGAATTGTTCGCGCAGCACCGGCACCAGCGCCGCGGCCGGAAACTCTCCGGTGCCCGGGAGCACATAGGTGTACGGGTGGCGGCTGCTCGGCACGGAGATGCTGTCCTTGAGGTGGACGTGCACCACGTGCGCCCGCATCTGCGCCCAGGTGTGGAGGGGATCCTCCCCACCCTTCTTCCACGTATGATGCGAGTCCCAAAGGATCGCGAGACCTGGCATCGCCTCCACCGCCCGGCCCATGGCCTCGGCGGTGAACAAGCTGTCATGGGTCTCGACCATGATGTCCGTCTTCCAGCCGCGCCGCGCCCGCTCCTCGCGCCACCAGCGCACCGCCTCCGACGCCGCCGCCAGCTCCGCGGCATCAGCCAGTTTCCCTCCATCGAACACACGGAGCCACCTGACCCCAAGCGCCTCCGCCCACCCGGCAAAGTCAATCAGCGCATCGCGATCGAGCGGCCCCGCTCCAACCAGGCGAAAGGAGGTGCCCAGCGCCGCCAGGCGCACCCGTGGTATGCCCGGCACCCCAGCCGCCAGGCGGTCAGCCAGATCCTCGGGCGAACCAAACTGGGCCGCCAGGTAGGCGGGCAGCTCCACGGTGCCACCGAGCGACCGGAGCTCGACCGCATCGAGGCTAAACCGCGCCGCCAGGGCCAACGCCTCGTCCAGGGTCGCCTGCGGGCAGCCGAGGGAGGAAAACGCACGAAGATAACTCATCTCACGCCAAGGTTGCATCGTTTCGTGCAATAGGTGAACTCCCTTTCCGCTTGCCGCCAAAATTGCCGGCAGGCCACGATGGTCGGGTCTCCCCCCGCCCCGGTCTCACCCCTTCCTTTTTTCGCCATGCCAAGACCTGTCACCCTGTTCACCGGCCAATGGGCCGATCTGTCGCTCGAAAAACTCGCCCCGCTCGTCAAGAGCATGGGCTACGACGGTGTGGAGCTCGCCTGCTGGGGCGACCACTTCGATGTTGATGCCGCCCTGTCGTCCAAAAAATACCTTTCGGACAAGTGGCAGCTCCTCCAGGACCACGGCCTGACTGCCTTCGCTGTGTCCAATCACCTCGTGGGCCAGGCGGTCTGTGACCTGATCGACGAGCGTCACAAGGCCATCCTCTCCCCCGCCATCTGGGGCGACGGCGACCCGGAGGGCGTGCGCAAGCGGGCCGCCAAACAGATGATCGCCACGGGCAAGGCCGCGCGCGCGTTCTTCAATGCCAAGCCGGGTCGCAAGGAGGGCGACACCTCCGCGGCAATCGTCAACGGCTTCACCGGCTCGTCCATCTGGCACACCCTGTACGCCTTCCCGCCAACCTCGCAGGAGTTCTGGGACAAGGGCTTCGCCGACTTCGCCAAGCGCTGGACGCCGATCCTCGACGCCTACGAGAAGCTCAACGTCAATTTCGGCCTCGAGGTCCACCCGACCGAGATCGCCTTCGACATCGCCTCCGCCCAGCGCGCGGTCGCCGCGGTCAACGGCCACCGGCGCTTCGGCTTCAACTACGACCCCTCTCATCTGGGGTATCAGGGTGTCGACTACGTCAAGTTCATCCGCGCCTTCCCGGACCGCATCTTCCACGCCCACATGAAGGACGTGTGGTGGGGTCACGGCGACGGCAGCGTCGGCGTGTTCGGCGGTCACGTGAACTTCGGCGACGCCCGCCGGTTCTGGGACTTCCGCTCGCTCGGGCATGGCGACATCAAGTTTGAGGACGTCATCGTCGCCCTCAACGACGTCGGCTACCGCGGCCCGCTCTCCGTCGAGTGGGAGGATATCCGCATGGACCGCGTGCACGGCGCCACCGAAGCCGCCGCGTTTGTGCGCAAGATCGACTTCCCGCCCAGCGCCGTCGCCTTCGACGCGGCCTTCGACAAGAAAAACCAGTAACTTCCAAGCACATGAGCATCAAAGTTGGCATCATCGGCGCAGGCGGCATGCTGCGTTACCACGCAGCGGGCTTCAAATCGGCCGGGGCGGAGATCATCGCCGTGGCGGACACGTTCCCGGAGGCGGCCAAGAAGGCCGCCGCCCGCGAGGGCATTCCGAACAGCTTCGGCAGCGTCGAGGAGATGCTGAAGATGCCCGGGCTGGACGCCGTTTCGGTCATCGTCCCGAACAAGTACCACGCCCCGCTCGCCCTGCAGGCCCTGAAGGCCGGCAAGCATGTGTTCTGCGAGAAGCCGCCGGCGATGAACGCCAAGGAGGCCGTCGCCATGCAGGCCGCGGCCAAGGCGGCGAAGAAGACGTTGATGTTCAACTTCAACAACCGCGCCCGCCCGGAGTCGTACGCCATGATGGAGTACATCAACCAGGGCGTGGTCGGCCGGATCAATTCCGCCCAGGCCAAATGGATCCGGCGCACCGGCATCCCGGGCTTCGGCGGCTGGTTCACAACCAAGGCGCTCTCGGGCGGCGGTCCGCTCATCGATCTGCTGCACATGCTGGATCTGTCGATGTATTTCATGGGTTATCCGGAACCCGAATACGTTATGGCCCAGACGTTCAGCGACTTCATCCAGGACAAGGGCTTCAAGGGGCCGTGGGGCATTCCCGACGTGGCCAAGGGCGTCACGGACGTCGAGAACGCCTGCCACGGCATGATCAAGTTCAAGTCCGGCCAGGTGGTCAGCCTGCAGATCTCCTGGGCCGAGATGATCAAGCGCGAGGAGGTCTCGGTGACCTTCCAAGGCACGAAGGCCGGCGGGCTGGTGCAGCGGCTATTCGGCAGCGATGGCCTGGACAACACCGCGATCGATACGTGCGAGCTCTATGTCCAGGAATACGGCCGCTCGGTCAACCGCTCGATCGTGGTGCCGCCCGACGAGTCGATGGGGCGCCTGCGCTCCGCCGCCAACTTCATCAAGGCGGTCGAGGGGGTCGAGGCTCCATTGAACACCCCGGACCAGGCGGTCGCGCTGATGAAGATCATCGACGCCACTTACAAGTCCGCCACGTCCGGCAAACCCGTCAAAATCTAGCCTGCTTTCTCCACACATGAATCTGAATCGGAAACTTCGCATGGGCATGGTGGGTGGTGGTCGGGGCGCTTTCATCGGCGCCGTGCACCGCATGGCCGCCTCGCTCGATGGCAAAATCGAACTGGTCGCGGGATGTTTCTCCGCCGATCCGGAAAAGTCGCGGCTCTCCGGCGCCGACCTGCACCTGAATCCGTCGCGGGTCTACTCGACCTACCAGGAAATGGTGGCCAAGGAAGCCGCCCTGCCGGCCGACCAGCGGATCGACTTTGTCTCCATCGTCACCCGCAACAATACGCACGTACCGGTCGCCACCGCATTTCTCCAGGCGGGGTTCAACGTGATCTGCGACAAGCCGCTCGCGTTCTCGCTGGCCGAGGCGCGGAAGCTGCGCGAGGTCGTGCGCAAGAGCGGCAAGGTGTTCGCCCTGACGCACAACTACACGGGCTATCCGATGGTCAAGGAGGCCCGCGAGTGGGTCCAGTCCGGCAAGATCGGCAAGATCCTGAAGGTGGTCGTGGAGTATCCGCAGGGCTACGCCATCACCGCGCTGGGCAACAAGGGGGAGAGCAAGATCTCCAACTGGCGCATGGACCCGAATGTGTCGGGGGTGTCCAACTGCATGGGCGACATCGGCACGCACGCCGAAAACCTGGCCCGCTTCATCACGGGCCTGGAAATCGAGGAAATCTGCGCCGATCTCTCGACCTACATTCCCGGGCGGCAGCTGGACGACGACGGCAACTGTCTGGTCCGCTACAAGGGCGGCGCCAAGGGCGTGCTGTTCGCGTCGCAGATTTCGAATGGCGACGAAAACAACATCAACATCCGCATCTACGGCACCAAGTGCTCGTTGGAGTGGCACCAGGAAGATCCGAATGAGCTGATCGTCAAGGAAGTGAACCAGCCGCGCCAAGTCTGGCGGCGGGGCAATTCCTACCTGTCGGCCATCGCCCAGAAGTACAGCCGCACGCCGTTCGGCCATCCGGAAGCCTTCATTGAGGCCTTCGCCAATGTCTACCTCGCCGCCGGCGAGGCCATTGCCGACGAGGTCAGCGGTCGGAAGTTGAAAAAGAGCTACGACTTCCCGACGGTCGATGACGGTGTGGCCGGCATGGCCTTCATCGAAACCGCCGTCAAAAGCGCCAAGCGCGGCGCCAAGTGGGTCAAGTTCCCCGCGGTCTGAGCGAGTGGGGGCGGGAAACCCCCCCCCCCCCATGCCCCCGTGTTTGGGGGCCCGCGGCGGCCGCCCGACCCCCCCGTTGGTCGGGGGCCTGGGTGCGGCCGCACGACGCCCAGTTTGTTGGAGGTGGCCTCGCTGAGGCCGCTCCGTCATCCCGATACTCGCGCGTCAGAGGAACGAGACGCACGATTGCCTCATCAATCGGGATGGAGGCTCCGATGGAGGGCGTCGCTCCGTCGACGCCGGGGAACGGTCCACGCATCCCCGCGCCCGACCGTTTTGGGATACGCCACGCGCAACCGGCGCCGACGGAGCGGCGCCCTCCAGGAGTGCACCCTGCGGGTGACCCGTTTGGTTGTAGGCGGCCTCGCTGAGGCCGCACGACGCCCCACCAGCGCCGATGAAGCGCGCTGCCCCCTGCGGGTCACCGGTTTGTTGGAGGTGGCCTCGCTGAGGCCGCTCCGTCATCCCGATACTCGCGCGTCAGAGGAACGAGACGCACGATTGCCTCATCAATCGGGATGGAGGCTCCGATGGAGGGCAGCATGCGCTGAGCCCGTCGAAGGGAGTCGCTCCGTCGACGCCGGGGAACGGTCCACGCATCCCCGCGCCCGACCGTTTTGGCATACGCCACGCGCAACCGGCGCCGACGGAGCGGCGCCCTCCAGGAGTGCACCCTGCGGGTGACCCGTTTGGTAGTAGGCGGCCTCGCTGAGGCCGCCTGCTACAACCGACGGAACGTCAGGCGAAGATCAGCTCTTCGGGCGGTTCTTCGCCACCCACGCATCATACTCGGCGCGGGGCATGAAACGCAGTGACGCGCTGTTGATGCAGTACCGGAGCCCGGTCGGATGTGGACCGTCGTCAAAGACATGCCCGAGGTGACCGCCGTCCTGGAGGCAATGGACCTCGATGCGGACCATGCCGTGGCTCGTGTCGCGGTTTTCTCCGATGAAGGACCGCTCGATCGGCTTGGTGAAACTCGGCCAGCCGGTGCCACTGTCAAACTTGTCGCGACTGTCGAACAGCGGGGTGTCGGAACACACCGAAAAGTACACGCCGTCTTCCTTGTGATCCCAGTACTTGTTCCGGAACGGCGGCTCGGTGCCCTGCTGCCGGGCTACTCGAAACTGCTCTGGGGTCAGCATCGCCTTCCACTCGGCATCGGTCCGCTTGATCTTCGCCTTGCTCATGTCGATCACGACATTGGAAGGGAGTCCGCAGGCGGAAATTTCACCGGGTTTACATTCGAGAGCGTCTTTGGCCATGGGTTTTGCAGCAGGTTTCGCGTCAGCCGCCATCACTCCGCCGAGCGGAGCCGCCAACGCCATCACGAGACACAGGGTACGGAAAGGCATCGTCTTCATATCAGTGGGAGCAGGTTCAGGGGCATACTATTCCCAGCCCACCCGTTTTTGCAACCCCAGCGCCATCCCCGGCCGCAGGGTCACTGCACCCGGCGTCGACGAAGCGACGCCCTCCACCCAGGCGAACCACGCCCCTCCCCGTGGGGTCAACGACCCATAAGCGCTAACTTGAACGCGGACGAGGGTTGCGGAGCCGCGAGGCGGGGTGATGAAACGGAGTCCGGATGTAGGGCCGGCCCTTGCGGCCGCGCCTCGCATCGAAAACCCGATCGCTTCGAGCAACCGAAATCGCACCCAACTCTATCCTGCGGGTCCGGAGTTGATTCTAAGCTTCTGAATCTGCAACGCCAGGCACGGCCGCAAGGGCCGGCCCTACACTCGGCGGCAAACTCGAGGCATCTCCTGTTCAGGCCATTCCAACAAGTTAGCGCCTATGGGTCGCGGACCCCGCGGGGAAGGGCGTCGCGCGAAGCACTCGAACGACGGAGGCGGCACCGGGTGGTCCCGTCGCGGCCTCAGCGAGGCCGCCTACAACGATGCCAATTGGGCGGTCTCACCGGGACGGCAGGGGGGCCTCGGGCGCCGGGGGCGCGGCGATGACCTGGATCAGGACGCGCGGGCCTTTGCCGTCGGGTCGGGCGGCCGCCAGGCCCACGACTCCGGCCGCCGCGATCAGCGGCGGCCGGGGCGAGACCACCGCGAGGTGGCAGACCAGGGCCGGGCTTTTGTTCAGTGTGATGACAATCGGGAA
>JAEUGY010000001.1 GCA_016794625.1 Opitutaceae bacterium | reverse complement strand
AGTCCCAGAGTTTCTTGGTGAGCTCGGTACGGGGCAAGGGTTTGGACCCGACTACGGCCGAAAGGGCTTCGTCTGGTTGAACCGGTTTAAGGAAGGCAGCGTTGGGTTTGCGTTTAGCCATATCGAGGCCAAGGCATAGGGCAGGATGTTCGAAAAGCAATGAATTTCTCGAAGGTAACGAGACGCTTTTCAGAGGAGAAAAGTTTTGCAAGTCGCACATCTCCGTGCACTACGCCCCGGGGCCGGTCCGCCCGCCGACGCCCGGGCAGGGCCGGCGGGCCCGCGGCCGGAGGCGGGCGCCGCGTCACCATGTTTTCATTACAACCGACGGACGCCGCGTCCTCAGCGCGCGGAACCGGGGTCGTCGACCTGGACAAACTGCTCGTAGAGCGCTGCGTAGTGACCACCCAATGACACCAGCTCCGCGTGCGTGCCCCGCTCGACCACGCGCCCCTGGTCGAGCACGAGCACGAGGTCGGCGCTGCGGATGGTGCTGAGACGGTGGGCGACAACAAAGCTGGTGCGGCCGACGAGCAGGGTCTGCAGCGCCTTCTGCAGGCGCGCCTCGGTCAGGGCGTCGATCGAGCTCGTGGCCTCGTCGAGAATGAGGATGCGCGGGTCGGCGAGGAGAGCCCGGGTGAAACAGACGAGCTGCCGCTGCCCGACCGACAGCCCGGAACCACGCTCGCCCACCTCGGTCGCGAGTCCGCGCGGCAGCGCCTCGAGCACGTCGAGGCAGTCGAGCCGCGCCGCGGCCTCCCGGACCTCGTCGTCGGTCGCCCCGGGGCGCGACATCCGGATGTTGTCGAGGATCGTGCCGCTGAAGAGAAAGTTCTGCTGCTGCACCATGCCCATCTGCCGGTGCAGGGACAGGCTGGTCAGGGTGCGGATCTCGCGGCCGTCGATCAGGATCTCTCCCGCGTTCGGCAGGTAGAACTTGGAGACGAGGTTGATGATGGAGCTCTTGCCGCTGCCGGTGTGGCCGACGAGGGCGATGGACTGCCCCGGACGCGCCGTGAAGGAGACGTCGTGCAGGACGGGCCGGTCCGGCATGTATCCAAATGTCACCTGCTTGAACTCCACCTTCGCGCCCCAGACCCCCGGCGGTGCGGGGCCGGCCGACGGGGCGGGCGCCGCCGCGGGCGGACCGGCCTGGGGCCGGGGATCGGGCAGGTCGGTCGCATCGGGTGCGTCCGTCCAGTCGGGCTTCGTGTCAATGAGCCGGAACACGCGCTCCGCCCCGGCCATCGCGACGAGGGCCTGGTTGTACTGGTTGCCGATGACCTGGATGGGGGAGAAGAACAGGTTGGCGAGGAAGAAGAACTGGATGAGGTCCGAGACATCCATGTAGCCGTGGAAGGTCCGCCAGCCGCCGAGGAGCAGCAGGATCGCGATGAAGAACTGGCTGTTGAGCTCGAGCAGCGGCAGGAGCCGCGCCGAGGTCTGGGCGAGTGCGATGTTGTAGCGGGAGTGATCGGCCAGCAGGCTGCGGAAGAGGCCCGCGTTCGTGTCCTGGCGCACAAACCCCTGGGTCACGCGAATGCCGTTGACCGACTCGGCGAGGGTCGCCGTCACACGGCTGAAACTCTCCTGCGAGGCCCGCGTCAGCTGGCTGAGGCGCATGCGAAAACGCTGGTTGATCGACCAGATGATGGGCGCCATCGCCACCACCACAAGGAAGAGGACCCAGTCGCAGATCGCCATGATGACCGCGGTGAAGACCATCTGGCCGAGCTGGATCGCGGTGACAAAGAGCACGTCCTGGATACCGGTGCGCAAGGATTCCACGTCGCTGGTGACGCGGCTGATGATCCGCCCGAGCTTGACCCGGTGGAAGAAGCTCATCGGCTGGCGCTGCACCTTCTCAAAGATTTCGGTCCGGAGCCGGTTGACGACGGTCTCGCCGACCTCGAGGGCGAAACGCTGGCGGAAGTGGAAGAGGAAGTCGGTGGACAGGGCCAGCAACGCGTACGCACCCACCCCCAACCAAAGCCAGGCATCCTCTTCGCGGGTGATCGTGCCCTTGCTGATCAGCCCGATGGTGGCCGAGACCAGCCAGGGCAGCGCCGGCAGCTGCGCGGCGCGGATGACGGTGAGCACACTGAGGGCGATCAGCTTGCGCCGGATCGGACTGGCGTACGTGAAGAGGCGCCGGATGAGTCCCCACTCCAGCGGCTTGAATTGCTCCTCGTCATCATCGTCATCGCGCGGGCGTTGCACGAGCAGGAGGTTGCGCCCGCTCGGCCCGGGGTTGGGCTTGGGGTTCGGGTCGGGCAGCAGGCTCACGATTCGCCTCCCTTCTTCCCCAGCGCCTGCTGCTGCAGTTCCCGACCATCGAGAAGCTGCAGGTTGGCAACGCGGAGATAGGGGCCGGGCACACGCATCAGCTCCTCATGCCGCCCGCGTTGCACGATCCGCCCGTCTTCCATCACAATGATGAAGTCCGCCCGGCGGAGGGTGCTGAGGCGGTGCGCCACAATGAAGGTGGTGCGGCCGGCGATGGCGCGGTCGAGGGCTTCGAATATCTCGTGCTCGGTCTCGCTGTCGATCGCGGCCGTGGGGTCGTCGAGCAGCAGGATGGGCGGCTCGAGCAGCACGGCGCGGGCGATGGCCAGGCGCTGGCGCTGGCCGCCGGAGAGGCTGTTGCCGCTCTCGCCGAGGATGGTGTCGTAGCCTTTGGGCAGTTTGACGATGAAGTCGTGGGCCGCGGCGATTCGGGCCGCCTTCTCGATCTGAGCCGGGGTCGCGTCGGGGTGCCCGAAGGCAATGTTCGCCGCCACGGTGTTGGAGAAGAGAAAACTCTCCTGGAACACGAGGCCGATGTTGCGCCGGAGGTCGTCGAGCTTGAGTTCGCGCGCATCGATGCCATCGAGCCGCACGCAACCGGAGGTGGGATCCCAGAAGCGGGGGATGAGGCTCATCAAGACACTCTTCCCGGCGCCGGTGGCGCCAAGGATGGCCACGCACTGCCCGGGTCGCACCTCGAGGTTGATCTCCCGCAGGACCGGATCGATGCCATCGTAGGCAAAACTGACGTTTTCAAATGACACCGCTCCGGAAAGTCGGGGCCGCGACTGCGCCCCCGGCAGGCTCTTCACTTCGATCGGCGCATCCAGAATCTCGAAGACGCGCCGCGCGCCAATGAGGGATTGCTGCACGCTGTTGACCACGGTCGCCACCTGGTTGACCTGCCCGGAAAACTGTTCGAGCAGGCCCGCAAACACAATGAGACCGGTGCCAAGCGGAAGCTCGCCCCGCAGCACGAGCCATCCGCCATACCCGAGCAGCACCATCATGTTGATCCGGGTCAGAAATCCGACGGCCGGTGAAAACAGACTGACCCGCCAGAAGATGCTGTGCTGCTGTTCGAGCACGGCCTGGTTGCTGGCAAAGAACCGCGCCCGGTCCTCCGCCTCGCGGCCAAACCCTTTGGTCACCTGAATCCCCTGGATGCTCTCCGCCAGATTCTGCACCATGCGCTCCACGAGGGTCCGGTTGTGGGCGTAGGCCGGCTGGATCTTGCGCGAAAAGATCGTGGACATGACCCAGAGGAGAGGGGTGCTGGCCAGGCAGGCCAGCGTCAGTCCGGGGTGCAGGCTGACCATGTAGATGATGTAGACGGTCAGCGAAATGACCATGATCAGGCTCTGAATCAGCACCTGATCGACGAACATGCGCACGCTCTGCACGTCCCCGGTCACCCGCGTGATGATGGAACCGGTCGTGTTCGCGTCGAAGAAGCGGAAGCTGAGGCGCTGCAGCTTGTCGTAGATTTCGCCGCGGAGATCGACGACGAGGCGCTGCTGAACAAGGCGGTTGATGGATACGGTGTAAGCGTAGTTGAGAAACGCCCGCACCACGGCGAGTGCAAGGATCAGGCCGGCGATCAGGAAAATCACCTGCAGTGGCGGCCAGCCCTCCGGTAAACTGAATCCGAACTTCAGATGCGGCGGCGGAATCGCCGGTGTCGCCAAGGTGGGATGATCCCGGCCGAGGATGTGGCGGATGTAGTCGATCCCCACCCCGGTCAGGCTCAACCCACCCAAGCCGAGGGTGAGCAGCACGAGTTGCAGACCCAGCACCTCCAGGCAGCGCGCCCGGTAGCGCCACGCCAAGCCCCAGAGGCGCCGGATCAGCGTCCAGTTGGACACTGAAGCGGCGGCGGTGACGGGCGTCGGCTCCTCGCGCATGAGGGGTCACGCTAGAAAGCCCACCCGCAAGCGCACGGTTTTTTTTCAGGCGACCGGGATCAGATGACGCAAAAACCGTACAAATCCACGACTATCAGCAACTACCCACAACACAATCAGGCTCAACCGGCCTCACTGGGTCTTTTCCGGGGTGGTCATCGTCTGCTGCCGGAGCGCCCGCCGGCGGCGGACCTCGGCCGCGATGGCTTCGAGTCGTTTCGCCTCATCGGCGGGGGTGGGGTTAAGCACCACGGGCGGTGGAGCAACCGCAGGCTGGGCAGCGCCAAAATTCGCCGCCGGGGCTGGGGGCACGTTCGCGGGCGCCGGAGCCGAGGCAATCTTCACCTTGTGCAGGGTCAGGGTAAGGGTCCGGCCTCCCCCTTCCACCGTCGCCGTCTCCGTGTCGGCTTCGTACCGGGTCACCCGATAATCGGCGCCGGCTTCATTGAGCCCGACCCAAAAGCTCTGCCGCTTGCCGGGATCGAAAAAACTGAACTGTTGGCGGGAACCGATGACGAACACGCCCCGAAACTCGATCGGTGCACTTTCGGTCGGCGCCGCCGCCGCCGCCGGCTGGTCCGGGGCTTGAAAAGGTGACACCGGGGAGACTGGCAGGCCCGCATGGAGGCTGGCTGCCGCCACCCCCAAAACCGCCCATCGAAAGACCAGGCTCACCTTCATGACCCTCCACCAAACCCGAATGCAGGGCCGCGTCAAGGGGCCGCAGGGGCCACTTCCCGTCCCTCGAACCCAGGGCACGGATTTCGGCTCGTCAGCGCTGGGGTCGCCGCGTATGAACCACCAGCGTGCTTCCCCACCCTCCGCTCCCTGATCGTTACACCACGCTCGAGGCCAAACCCGAGTATGTGAACCGTTTGTTCGACAAAGGGGCGAAGTACTATGACGGGGTGGTCGACTGGGGGTTTCTCCGCAGCGGCGCCTCCTACCGTCGCTGGGTGCAGGAACGGCATGGTCTAAAGAAGGGCCAAGTGCTGCTGGATGTCGCTTGTGGCACGGGGCTGGTGGCGGCCGCGGCGGTCAAAATCCTGGGGTCCGCCGAGAACATCACGTGCCTGGATCCGAGCGAAGGCATGCTCGCGGTCGCCCGCACCAAACTGGCGGCCCGCTTCGTCCAAGGCCGGGCCGAGTCCATGCCGTTCGCCGACAACTCGTTCGACTTTCTCACCATGGGCTACGCGCTGCGTCATGTCATGGACCTCGAGGTCTGCTTCCGCGAATACCGGCGGGTCCTGAAACCGGGCGGCAAGCTCTTGATTCTCGAGGTGACCAAACCGTCGGGCCGGATTTCTGGCTTCTTTTTCCGGGTCTATTTTGGCCGGATCTATCCTTGGCTGACCCAACTCTTTACGCGTAGCCAGGACGCCCGCGACATGATGCGATACTACTGGGAGACGATGGACGCCTGCGTTCCACCCGCCACGGTGCTCGACGCCCTGCGCGCCGCCGGGCTGACGGCGGTCAAACGCGACACCGCGCTCGGGCTCTTCAGCGAGTACACCGCGGTCAAACCCTGAGCTTGTCCCCGTCCATGACTTCCGAGCCCTCGTCTTCCTCCGGCCCTTCGTCGTCACCCGTCAATCCGCTCGAACGCATCCGTCACTTTCCCGATGACGTGCGCGCCTCATTCGTGCGCTACCAGACGACGGGCGACGTCGCCGCCCTCGATCCCGTCATCTACGCGATTCTCAACGACTACATTCCGAACAAACCCGAGCAGCCCTTGAGTTCGTTTCCGGGATCAACCTTGTTGATCGAGGGCCTGGGCTTCGACTCGCTGGCGATCACGGAGGTGGTGTTCTTCACCGAGGAGCTGCTCGGCATCACCATCGCGAACGAGGAAATTCTCCAAGTGCGGACGCTGGATGATTTGCGTGGCTTCGTCCACGCCAAGGCTCCGGGCCGCAAACCGGTCTGAGCGTTTCGCGCCCGCATGCCGCGCCTTCCTGTCATCACGGGACTGGGGTTCATCACCAGCATCGGCAATGATCGAGCGTCGGTCCTGCGCAGCCTGCGCGAGCTCCGTCATGGTTTCGAGCCCCGCACCTTTTTCCAGAATCCGGCCCTCGCGGTCAAAGTCGCCGGCACTGTCAAGGGATTCAGCTTCCCGACTCCAAACTGGCGGGATTGGCGGTGGCCGGAATCGGTTCAGGTGGACCGCGAGCTCGTCCGCGGGCTCGCGCCCCACGGGGTTTACGCCCTTGGAGCCGTGCAGCAGGCCCTCGCCGAGGCGGGTCTGACGGCGGCCGACCTGGCCGGAGGCGACACCGGGCTGTTCTGCGCGTCGGCAGGTTCGCCGTTTCTGCTGGGCGCCTTTCTCGATCAGATGCGCACGACCCGGGGCGAACGGGGCAATCCCATGGGCATTGTCTCATCGATTGCGGGCACGTTGAACTTCAACCTCGCCGCTCACTACAAGATCTCCGGCGCGGTCTGCGGTTTTGTCTCGGCCTGCGCGTCCTCCAGCCACGCACTCGGCTACGCGATGGACGAAATCCGGCTGGGCCGGCAGCGGCGGATGCTGGTGGTCGGCGCAGAAGACATGTGCGACGAGAGCATCCTGCCCTTCGCCACGTTGCGGGCCCTTTCCAATCAAGCGGATCCGAATCAGGCATCGCGGCCGTTCGACCGGCGGCGGGACGGTTTTGTCGGCACGGGCGGAGCGGTGGCCCTGATCGTGGAAGAAGCCGGATTCGCCCGCTCCCGGGGCGCCCGTGTCCAGGCGGAACTGGTGGGCTGGGGTCAGGCCGGCGACGGCCACAGTGTCGCCGCGTCCCATCCCGAAGGTGCGGGACTGGCCGAGGCCATGCGTCGCGCCCTGGACGACGCGGGAGTGCCGGCCGGACAGATCGACTATGTCAATGCCCACGCGACCTCGACACCGGCCGGCGATCGGTCCGAGGCGCTCGCCTTGCATCGCGTTTTCACCCACACCGGCGCCCATCCCAAAGTCAGCAGTACCAAGGCGTTGACCGGGCATGGTTTGTCGCTCGCCGGAGCGATGGAGGCGGCGTTTTGCACCCTCGCACTCAGCGAGGGCCTGATTCCGGGTGCGGCGCATCTGGTCGAGCCGGACCCGGTCTGCGAAGGGCTGGATCTGCCACGCCACACGCTGGCCCTTCAGCCCGGGCTGGTGATGAACAACAGCAGCGGGTTTGGCGGCAGCAACGTCTGCCATGTGCTTCGGCGAGCCGGGCCCTAACCCGTGGCCTGGTTCCGGCGAAGGCAGCGGCCATGGGGGGTGTTCACCTACCCTCGCGGTCCCTGCCGCTTTCGCCCTTCACCTTTCCCGCTTCACCCTTCATTCTGCCTGTCCTGCCTATGTCCGATCCCCTCATCGACCGCCTCAAGATCCTGATCGTTGCGACGCTCAAGTTGGAGGGTGTCCGTCCGGAGGAAATTCCGGACGATGAGCCCTTGATCGGCTCGCCGCGGTTTGGTCTCGATTCGATCGATGCCCTGGAACTGGTTCTGGCCCTGGAAAAGGAGTTTGGCGTCAAGATCGGGAGCAGCGAGGAATCGCGTCAGGCGCTGACCAGCGTCGCCACCATCGCCGCGTTCATCCGGGCGCACGCGCCCGGCGCCTGATCCCTCGCCCGAGTGAGCGCGACGGCCGATTTTCTTCCGTGTGAGATCGAGGCGTGCGACGCCTTGACCGCCTTCGGTGATGCCCAGGCCTCCCTGGACGGACTGCTCGCCGGCCGGAAGGCCCTCGCATTGACGCCGGTCCTCGGTCGGGCCGGGGGCGACCCGGTGCCGCTCGCCTTGCGCGGCTCCTTGGATGAGACGATGCCGCCGCGCTGGCTCGGAGCGGCTCAGATGCTCGCCGGGCAGTGGCCGGAAGGTCGCTGGGGTCATGGCCGGACTCCGGTCGTGGTGACGAGCTGCAACTTTGGGGTCGGGAGTCTCTATGCCTATCAGCGGGAACGAGATCCGCGTCATCTTGAGCCGGGCGCTCCGCATGCGGCCGTCGACCTGATCCGTCGCTCGCTGGGTTGGGGCGACCAGCTGTCGATCTTCTCACACGCCTGCGTCACCTCGCACCTCGGCCTCGCGCACGCGGCTCGCCTGCTGCACGCCGGCGTGGCGGACCGGGTGCTCGTGCTGTCCTTTGATTTCCTCTCTCCTTTCGTCACCGGCGGTTTCCACAGCCTGAAGATTCTCAACACCGGCTTTCCCGCGCCCTATGCGGTCCGGGAAACGGGGTCCATCGGTTTGGGAGATGGAGCCGCCTTTGCCGTGCTGCGGCGCGGCGCGGCGCCTTCCGGCGGTTTCACCGTGGAAGCCCATGCGCTCTTCAACGAGATGTATCACGTGACCGGAAATCAGCCGGACGGGTCCGGGTTTTCCGCCTGCCTCGCCGCCATCGCGACCGCGACCGGTGGACGCCGGGTTTGGGTCAAGGGACATGGCACCGGCACGTTGGAGGCAGGCCGGCTCGAAGCGGAGGGCGTTGCCCGCCAGTTTCCGCAGGCGCCCCTCGTTTCATGGAAGGGCAGCCTGGGTCACACCCTGGGCAGCTGCGGACTGGTCGAACTCGCGATTGCCCTGCGGGCCTTGCGCGGCGGTCGCATTCCCGGAACCGTCGGAAGCAGCGGACCCACCTTCGTCGACTCCGTCGCCCTGGAGCCTTTTGGTGCAGCGTCCTTTGACGGGGCCGTCCTGACCAGCAATGCGTTCGGCGGAGCCCACGCCGCGTTGCTCCTGTCCGCCGCCTGAACCTGAGCCGCGTCCGACCATGCCCGCCCTTGAGCGCTACCTGCACCATGTGACCGTTGATTGGCCGTCCCCGGACGAAACCGCCGCGACGGCCCGGCTCCGGCTGGCGGACCGCTTTCCACGCACCGCACTGCGGCGCATGACGCACCTCGGTTTGCTGGTGGGACACGTGCTCGAAGGAGCGGACCTCGGCCCCTCGGATGCCGTGGTGTACGCCACCACGTTCGCCGAAGCCCGGGCGCTGGAAGAGTACCTCGTCAGTTTTCCCGCGGCCAGCCCGCTGCTCTTCCAGACCTCGATCCATCCGGGGGGCGTGCAACAGGTGCTCATCCCGCGTCAGCAGTCAATCGCACGGCTCTGGCCGATGGCAGGTGGGGAACGCCTGGTCGAACAATCCCTGCTCGCCGTCCTGCTGGAGCCGGCCGCGCGGGTCGGCTGGGTCGGCGGCGAGGAGAAAGGCACCTGGTTGTGCGACCACGGTATGGCGTCGCCCCTCGCGTTCGCTTTCTGCGCGCGGGTGAGCGCGGATCCGACCGGTGCGATCGGACGGATCGGCTGTTCGCCGGAGGAGGAAGGCGATGACCCCTGTCCCAGTCTCGCGACCCTGGCCCGCGCCTTGCGCGACCGCCAGTCTCTGTCGTGGCGGTCGGCCGGCACCTGCTGGAGGATCGAGTGGTCATGAGCGAACGCCCGGATCAAACCAGAAATCCGGGCCCGCGGTGGGGATTCGCTTTCCTGCGCTGGGCGGACCGCAACTGGCCGCGCTGGTTTTTTCGTCTGGCGCTGCGCGTCGGCAACGCGGTGGCCGTGGTGCTGCTGCCGGAGCAGCGCCGGCAGTCCCGCGCGTACCTCACCGTCGCCCTCGGCCGGCCCGCGCGCTGGATGGACGTCGTGCGTCACTTCGAGCTCTTCTCCGAGGTGCTTCTGCTCAAGATGCATGTCGGCCACGGCCGGGATGTCGCCTGCACGCTGGCTCCGGAACATGCCGAAGCGTTCGAGGCGCTGGTCCGCTCCGCCCAGCCCGCTCTTTTCGGCACCTTCCACGTCGGCGCCTCGGACCTGCTCGGCTACCGTCTGGCCGACTGGGGCCGGCAGGTCTCGATCCTGCGCCTCCGCGTCGGGAATTCCGATGACACCCGCCTGCTCGGCGAGCGGTTTGTGCGTCACGTCTCCTTTCTCTGGATCAACGATCCGACCAAGCTGCTGTTCGACTTGAAGGACGCGATCGAACGCGGCGCGTCGCTGGCCTTGAAGTGCGACCGTCTCGAATACGCCGCCCGCACGGAGGCCTTCCAGTTCCTCGGCGCGCGACGCCTGTTCCCGTTCACCATCTACTACCTCGCTGTGCTCTTCGACCGGCCCGTCGCGTTCTGCGTCGCGGTGCCGGGGCGCGATGCGACGCGCGATCCGCTGTGTCTGCACGCCTCCCTCCCCTTCCACCCGGATCCGGCCGCCGGCCGGGCCGCGAATCTGGCGGCGGCGCGGCTCCATTTCCAGACCGTGTTGACGGAGCTGGAAGTGCTGCTCCGGGCAGAACCGCGGCTGTGGTTCAACTTTCTGCCGCTCAATCCGGTTGCCGCATGAGCCCGCGCTCCGTGTATGTTTTTGTCGGTTACTACGTGACCCTCTCCGGGTTCGGGGCGTTCGGCCTGGTCTCGTCGCTCGTGGGCTGGCTCGCCGGCGTCCTGCCGGAGAGCGACCGGACGGAGCGTTTCTTTCAGCGCCTCATCCACCGCAATTTTGCGCTCTTCATCGCCTGGACCTCGTTCGCGCGGCTCTTTCACGTGCGGTTCCATGGTCTCGAGCGCCTGCCCCGGCATCGGCGCGGTCTGGTCGTGGTGGCCAATCACCCGGGACTGACCGACATCACCTGCCTGCTCGCCCGCATCCCTGAGGCGGTGTGCATCTTCAAGTCGGACATCCGTCGCAATCCGGTCCTGGGGGCCGCCGCCCGCCGCGCCGGCTACGTGCCGAACGACGGCGGCCACGATGTCATCCGCCTCGCGGCCGCGAAGGTCGCCGCCGGCCACACCCTGGTGGTGTTTCCCGAGGGCACCCGCACCCCGCCCGGCCGGACGCTGCTGCCGTTGAAGTCGGGGTTCGTGCTCATCGCCCGGCGCGCCGGGGTGCCGATCCAGCTCGTGCACATCACCTGCACGCGACCGGTGCTCTCCAAGGGACGCGCCTGGTGGAAGCTGCCGCCGCTGCCCGGCACGCAGGACGTCACTTTCGGTCCCTTGGTCGAGGTCGATCCCCAGGCCTCCACGGTCGAGGTCGTGCAGGCGGTCGAAGCCTGGTACCACGCCGTCGCCCGGGCCGGCAACTCGGCTTGCGCGGCCGGGTCCGAGCCGTTCTGCTCGCCGATCCGGACGGGCTCTCGCCCGCACTGAACGATGGCTCCCTTTTCCGCGCTTGTCCTCATGCCTTCCTACAACACCGGACCCCGGCTGGCCGCGGTCGTGGCGGAGGCGTTGCGCCAGGGATGGCCGGTTCGGGTGATCGTCGACGGGAGCACGGACGCCAGCGATGTGCCGCTCGAGGCTCTGGCCCGGACGGAACCACGGCTGTCGGTGCTCCGGCTGCCGGCCAACGAAGGCAAGGGCGGCGCCGTGCTCGCCGGCGCCCGCTCCGCCCTCGCAGACGGGTTTTCCCACGGCCTGATCATGGATGCCGACGGCCAGCATCCCGCCGCCAGCATCGCGGAATTCATGGATGCCGCCCGGGAGCAACCGGAGGCGCAGATCCTCGGACGCCCCCGTTTCCCGTCGAACATCCCGATCGAGCGCCTGTACGGACGCCAACTGAGCATCGGTCTGGTGCGGCTGCTGGTCCTGGGACCCGGCATCGCCGACCCGCTTTTTGGCTTTCGCGTCTATCCCCTCGCCGCGCTGCTCGCGACCCTCGGCCCCCGGCGGGGAGGGCGGCGGTACGACTTCGACACGGAGTCCGCGGTGCGGCTGGCCTGGTCCGGCGTGCCCCCGGTCAACCGCTGGGCGCCCGTCAAGTACTTCTCCCGCGCCGAGGGCGGCGTCTCCCACTTTCACTACCTCCGGGACAATGTGCGGCTGGTCTGGATGCACGCCCGGCTCATCACGGAACTGCTGCTGCTGCGCTGGCCCTCCCTGCTCCGGCACCGGCGCGCCTGGCGCCGGGCGGGCTGGGTGGCCGCGGTGCTGATGCTCGGCGTAATCCCGTCCGGCCCGGGCCGCCTTTGCGCCGCCGAACCCGCCCAGCCTGTTGTCGCCGAGGAACGAATACCGATTGCCCCTGGCTCGTGGGACGACCTGGCCCGCATGGTTGCGGCGCAGAGCGAGGTCACCGCGGATTTCACCGAGCATCGCTACTTTCCCTTCCGCAAGATTCCCGTGGTGCTGACCGGCGTCTCCCGCGTTTCGGCCGCGCGCGGACTCAGTCTCCAATACCTGACCCCGACGGAACGCCTGGTCATCCTCGACAGCGAGGGCATGTTGCTGCGCGACGCGACGGGCGACAGCACGCCGCCCGCGGATCCCCGGGGCGACGCCGCCAACCGGGCGCTGCGGCACGTGCTGCGTCTGGACTTTCCCGCCCTCGCCCAGGACTTCGAGCTGCTCGGTCGCCGCGCGGGCGACCGCTGGTCGCTGGTGCTCGTGCCCCGCGCCGACGATCTGCGCCGCACGCTCGGACGCATCAGCGTCGACGGCGAAGCCGGCCTCGTGCGTCGCATCGAGCTCCGCCGCTCCGCCCTGCAATCCGTGGAGATCCTGATTTCCCCTCCGCGCCCGCCCGCCCCGTTCGCCGCGGACGACCTGAAACGGTATTTCCGGTGACCCCCTCCGTCCTTTTCCGCCGCCGCCTGCTCGGCTGGAGCCTGCTCGCCCTGCTCGCCGCGGTCGGTGGATTTTGGTTACTGCGGCTCGACCTCTCCACCCACATCTCCACCGACGTGCTCGACCTCGTGCCCACCGGCGAAGGCAGCCCGGAACTGACCCTGGTGCGGTCGCTGGCCAGCGACGCCGAGTCGCGCACCATGTTGATCGCCCTCGACGGTTCGCGCGGAGCCCCGGCAACGGCCGAGGCGGCCCGGCTCTTCGCCGATACCCTCCGACGCGACCCGTCCTTCGATCAGGTGGCAGCCCTCGGTGACACCACCGGCCGGGACGCCCTTGGGCAGGTCCTGTTTGCGCACCGACTGACCCTGTTGTTCCCGCGCTGGCTGGCGGAGCGACAACGCGATCACGCCGCGGCGGGCGCTCCCCCCGAGGAGTTCACTTCCTGGCTGGCGACTGATGCCGCCCGCCGTCTCTCGACGTCGCTCGCCACACCGGAAGCACTGGCGTTCCAGGATCTCGTGCCTTCGGACCCGCTGCTTCTTCTGCCCGGCGTGGTCGGCCGCCTCGCCGGAGGACTCGCACTCGTGCAGCCGGCGGGCAATGCCACCACCGATTCGCTGGTCTGGGCCCGCCTCGCCGCGTCGCCCCTGAGCGAGGCCGGGCAGGCTCCCGCCTTCGCCGCGATTGAGAAGGCCGCGGCCGAAGTGGGAAAGGTGCACGTGGGACTCACCGTCCGTTACACCGGAGTCAATCGCTTCGCCGCGTCCAGCCGCGCCCTCATCGAGCGTGAAGTCGCCTGGCTCAACACCGCCTCGCTCATCGCGGTGCTCCTGGTCGCATTCAGTTTTATCCGTTCCGTCCATCGCGGGCTTCATCTCGTGCCCGTGGTCCTGCTTTCCATCCTCGGGGCCTGGGTGTTTGTGATGCTGCTCTGCGACCGGGTGCATGTGCTGGTCTTCATCATCGGCTCCCTGCTCACGGGCGTGGCGATCGACTACGGCTTCTACCTCTATATGCAACCGCCGGACACGCCAGGGGAAGATTACTGGCACAAAGTCCGGCGACTGGCCAAGCCGCTGCTCGCGAGTTGTTTCACCACCGTGGCGGGCTTCGCCCTGCTCCTATTCTCGGAGCTGCCGTTCATCCGGCAGCTGGGCGTTTTTGTCGGATCCGGACTGCTCTGCGCCCTCGTCGCAGCGGTGATCTATTTTTCCACCGTGCGCGACGCATTCCTCGAGTCGCGGTCCTTCCGCGGCGCGCAGGCTCTGCCCGAGGGCGTCCGCCGAGGATTGCGCCGCGGCCTCGCGGTGCTCGGTCTCGCCGCCTTGCCGGGCCTGGCGTGGCTCGAATGGAGAGACGATATCCGCGACTTGGAAATCCCTTCGCCCGGGGTGAAACAAAACGACGCCGAGATTCGTGCCCGCTTCGGGGATGAATCCTCGCGCACGGTTTATCTCACCACCGGGCCGACGCTCGCGGCCGCGCGCACGGCCCTGGCCGAGTTCGAGGCTTGGCTGCCGCGGGCCGGCACTCCGGCCACCCAGTCCGTCGGGCTCGGCGTCGTCGTACCCACACCAGCCGAGGTCGCGCGCGCCAGATCCTTCGTGCGCGAACACCCTGGATTCCCTGACGCGCTGCGCACCGCGCTGGCCGCCGAGGGCTTTGAGAGCGACGCGTTCGCACCGTTCTTCGCCGCCTACCAGGCGCACCAGCGGGAGGACAATGACCGCGCCTGGGAGTCGGCCGTGGGGGAGCTGCACGCGAAGATGACCGGCCCCATCGGCCTGCTCTTCCATGCGGGACCGCCGCTCACCTGGTTTGTCACCCTCGTCAGCCATGCCCCGACGACGGCTCCGCCGGAAACCGCCGCCACGATTTCAACCGGCCAGCTGCAAACCCTCAATCGGGTCTTCGCCCGCTATCGCGAATCCGCCCTCTGGCTGAGCCTGGCCGGGCTCGCCGTGGTGGGGCTGGGCGTCTTCCTCACCTACGGTCTGGCCGACGGCGTGCGCATCTTCGCCATCCCCGGCGGCGCCTGTCTCGGGGTGTTCGGTGTCTATGGCTGGAGCGGACATCCGCTCAACCTCTTCCACCTGCTGGGGGCCTTCCTCGGCGTGTGTTTGACCCACAACTACTCCATCTTTTCGGCCACCTCCGCCTACCGCCACGAGCCGACGCCCGTCTCGGTCCGGATCTCGGCCCTGACCACCGCCGCCTCGTTCGGGGTGCTCGCGCTCAGCGGCATCCCGGTCGTGCGCGCGCTCGGTCAGACGGTCGCCGCCATGGTCGCCCTGGCCTTGCTGATGATTGAACTTGAGCATCTCGGCGGACTGCGCCGGTCCCGATGACCCCTTCCCTGCACACGCTCTGGCAGGCCACGGTCCGGCGGCGCAGCGACGACCGGGCGATTCAACTGGCCGAGAACGGCCCGGGCGTCACGTTTCGCGAGCTCGCGACGCGGGCCGAGCACTGGGCCGCGCTCCACCTGGACGGGATCGGCGACGCCGTGCGTTCCACCGCGGTGGTCTTTTCGGCCCCCCAGGGGCCGGGCTGGTTTGAGATCTTCCTTGGGCTGATCTCCCGCCAGGCCGTCGTGGTCTGCCTGGACCCGGCCGAACCGATCACCGCCCAGCGTCGGCTGGCGGCCGACCTGCGGGCCGGCTTTCTTTGGCACGGCGCCGGGCTCGAGGCGCTGCCATCGCCGCGACGCTTTCGGGACCCCTCGATCCGGTTGATCAAACTCACCTCCGGCAGCACGGGGCGCCCGCGTCCACTCCCTTTCAGCGACGCGCAGATGGCGGCGGATGGCCGCCAGGTGACCGGGACCATGGGCATCACGTCGCGCGATCTCAACTACGCGCTGATCCCGCTCGGTCATTCCTACGGCCTCGGCAACCTGAGCATCCCCCTCATTGTCCAGGGCATCCCCCTGGTCATCGGGAGTGCCCCGCTGCCCCATGCCATCGCCGCGGACTTCGCCCGATGGCGGCCGTCCGTCTTTCCCGGTGTACCCGCCCTGTGGCGCGCACTGGCGGCCTCCGAGGTGACGCTGCCCGGACTCCGGCTCGCGATTTCCGCCGGTGCCCCGCTCGATCCGGCGGTCGCCGCGCTCTTCCTCCAACGGTTCGGGCAGCCGCTACACAGCTTCTACGGCTCCAGCGAAACCGGTGGCATTACCTACGACCGCACCGGCCGGGGAGGTCTGGAGGGTCATGTCGGCACCGCCATGAAGGGCGTGCGCCTGACCCTCCAACCCGGCCGGCGCCTGAGCGTTAGCAGCGCGGCGGTGCTGACCCTGGGCAATCGACGGCGCCGTGAGGGACACGGTGCCTGGCTGATGGCGGATCGCGTGGACCTCGATGCCTCCGGGCGCGTGCGTTTGTTGGGGCGTCGCGGGACCACCGTGAAACTGGCCGGACGGCGGCTCGATTTGGGTGAGGTGGCCGCGCGGCTCCGCCGGCTCGCCGGTGTATCCGATGTCTGGGTGGGCGTGAGCGACGATCGTGAACCCGTGCTCGGAGCCGCCGTGGCGTCGGAGCGCGACCGTGCTGCGCTCCGAGCCGAGCTGGCGGCCGACACCCCCGCGTGGAAGGTCCCAAAGAAATGGGTGGTCGTCCCCGCACTGCCCATCACCGAACGCGGCAAGATCGATGCCGCACAGATCCGGCAGCGTCTGTTCGGTCCACCCGACTCCGCGGTTCAACCCTAGATCGCGGTCAACTCAATCTCGACATTGAGGGCCTGCCGGCAGATGTCGGCATGCAGGTAGCTGACCACATCACCCTCGCGCAGCAGGACCCGCTCCAGCTTGGTCCGCACGGCCGGCAAGTCGTCAGGGAACCGCAGGTACACCTTCACGTGGCGTCTCGCCGCGCCCGGAACGGAGAGGGTCCGTCCCAAACCGCAGGCCTCGGAGATGCTGAAAAGGTTCTCCAACGTGATATCCAGTTGCCGCAGCGTGTCGCCCGGCGCGACGGTGACATGCCCGCGAATGGCGGCCGTACCGGAGACAAACAATGCGGGCGACACGGCGGATCCGACCACCGTGGCGCGGGCAAAACTCGGAGCCCGCGGACCATAGTCGGTTGGATAATCGTAGGCCGGCACCTGCAGGGGATTCTCCACATGACGCGGCAGACTCCGGCGGGCCGCAAAGACCACCGTGAGCTGACGGGTCTTGCAGCCCACCGCCGAGGCCGCCGGCAGCAGCGCCTTGTAACCCCGGCCATGGTGTCCCTCAAACGCCAGGGAACGTCCCCGACAGAAGATCCGGTAATTTTCCAAACCACCCGGTCCGGTTTGATTGATCGCCGGAACATAGTTCCAGACCCGGGCAAGATGCCAGGAAACCGTGGCCGAGAAGAGATCGCGGTAAATCCGGCATGTCACCGCTTCCAGATCCTCGTCCGCCGCCAGCGTCGCGACCCCGAGTCGCCACTCCCCGGTTTGAAAAACGGAGAATGCGCCGACGTGGTCGGTTGGTCGCCCGAAGGAGAAAAGCGCTTCCCTCTCCGGCCCCGCCAGTACGGGCACTCCGACCCGGCCCGCCTCGCCAGAGGTCCCCTCTCCGGGGATCCCGAGGTGGAAGGAGGTGTGCGTCGCCGGGGCCAAGGACATAAAAGAGCCGGTCTTGGTGAACGAGCTGTCGACCATTGGCAACGCAGGACACGCCCCAAGTCATTTCCAGCCTAGGCGGAACGGTCCCATCCGCAACTTTTCATTCTGAAAATCAAATAGTTACAGGAATACAAGGAGGGTGCATTTGCTGGGGGAGCGCGGCCGTTCGTGGCAACACGCAGCCTCAGGGCGCATTGGGCTCCTTCTTTACGACCGGTGGCGTCGCCTTCTCAAACGGCAGGGTCCAGCTGACCTCCGGGCCCACGAATTCCACTTCCTGCATCCAGAGGTCGTCGTGCACGTGTGTCAGGCGCGCCGAGGCGGGAGACAGTGGAAACTCGAATTTGGGCGCATAACCGGGTGGAACGAGGAAGAAGGCGCGCTGGTGCAGTCCCGGCATGCGCTGGTAACGGCCGGAGAGGCGGAGCGTGGCCTCATCCCATTTCAGCTCCTTGAGCTCATGGTAGCCTTGCAGCACCTGCATGTCGGTCCCGATCAACTGGGGACGTCCGGTGACGCGTCGGATCGAGAGGATGCGCGATGACTCGGGCGGCAGCGTCAGGTCCAGGCCTCCCCGCACGGTGCCCACGTGCCGTTCCTCCCAGAACTCGAACACCGCGTAGTCGACATTCGGATCGAGCCCGAGGGCGTCGAATCGCACCCTGCGGACCGCAGGTTGTTCGTCAAAATTGAACACGCCGACCACGTCCCACTGATCGGCCTCGTGCGCGGGCTTGAGATGCCAGAGCGACGGCACGGTCCGCTCGAACAGATCCACCGGCCGCATGGGCGGCGCACCCGCCGGCAGGCACTGCTGCATCATGCGAATACGAGAAGGCGGCAGGTAAGTGAGTTCGTCGCTCCAGGAAATGCTCGTCCCGGCCAGCGCCATGATCGCCGCGCGCACACGCGCCTCCTCGACGGTCGCTTGCATGCGCATGCTCATATCACACACTTCGCGCTGGTAGGCACGTTGATTGAGCCAGAAGCTCGTCGCGAGGATCCGCGCATTGTCCTTGAGCACGCGGAACATGCCGGGCTGTCCGGCATCGGCCGTATCATCCCCGCCATACGCGCCGTCCGCCAGTCCGACGCTGAGCAGGGGCGGCCCCTGACAGTACCGCACCCAGGCGTCCCCCGCCCCGGCGCGCACGGCTTCCATCGCGCGGCGAAACTCACCCCAGCCTCGCGTGACCGTCGGATCGGACGGAAAAAACGTCTCCTTCGCCTGGCCCGCGATGAAGTCGATCTTGAAGTAGGCCACATCCTCGGCGACGAGATGGCGAAAGACCGAGGCCACATGCGCAAACGCCTCCGGGCGGGACACGTCGAGCTGGTAGCAGTCCGGATTCGGTTTCCAGTACCACCGCCAGTTCACCTTCGAAACCCCATCCTCCCCCTTGAGCATCCAGTCGGGATGCTTCGCATACAGGTCGCTCGTCGACGCCACATCCGTCGGCGAGATCCACAGCCCGAGCTTGAAACCATGGCGCTCCCGTAATTGCGCCGCGAGCCACTTCAGCCCGTGCGGGAAACGCTCATTGACCGTCCAGTCACCCGTGATGTCGCGCCGTTGCCAGCCGTGGTCCACCTGCATGACCGAGAACCCAAGCGGTCCGAAGTGCCGCGCCGCGACCGCGGCGTTGGCCAGCACCTTCTCTTCGCTGACCTCGAGCCGGTGAGCGTACCAGGAGCACCACAACGCGATCGGTCCGGTGCGGGCCGGCTGAGGCGCCAGGCGGGCCAGGGCGGTGCCGAGCGACTCGAGTTGCTCGTACGCCGTGCCCCGGCCGTCGAGCCGAAGTCGGTTCAGTTCGACCGTGGCTCCCGCCGGCAGCTCGCGATTCAGGAATCGCGACACGGCGCGCAATCCGGTCCCGCCGCGACCCGGCAGAAACCGTGCGGTCAATTCCGGCGAAGCCGACTCCGCCCGCACGTAGGCCACGGTCAAGGCCACGCCCGGATCCGGGTTGAACCAGGTCAACACGCCGCTGGCCGTGTACTCCTGCGCCGTCGGTGGAGCTCCGGCGGCCACCGCGGACAGGGGAAGCACGGCGGTCTGCGACCAATTCGAACCCACCAGCGCCGCCGGAGTCCGCGCGAGCGATCCCACCTGCCAGCCCGCCGCATCCAGCAGGTGGGCGGTGCCCAGGCGCACGGGCCGGGGACCTTCATTGACCACACGTCCGCTCAGCGAAAGACGGCCGCTCCCGGCATAACTGCGAATTTCCCGCTCGACGCGCAGGCCCTCGAGCCGCCAGGTCTGCCGCACCTCCTCGCCCCCACCCAGCGGATCAGAGAATGCGCGCCGCTCGGTCGCCGGCGCACCGGTCACGACCTGCCGGCCATCAACCTCCACCGCAAAACGGGCGTCCGACACCTCGGGTCCGGAGACCCAACGGGCGGTCCAGCCGCCGGTTGTCACATCTATCTCAATACTCAGGAGCGGGTTCACCAGTCCAGAAGGGCCGGCAGAGGCGGCGTAACCCAGACAGGTGACGGCGACGCAAATCAGGACCAGGGCGGGGCGGACCAGGGGCATGCAGCAAGGCAGGCGAAGATCAGACGGCGGGGCCAGCGAATTGACACTGGCAACCCCGCTCAATCTGGCTATCCTGCCTTCTGGCGGCCATCGGCGCGCCGTCTCCTCCCTCTTTCTCATGCAACCCTCCTGGAATCAGCGTTACGAAGAAGACGGCTATGCCTACGGAACCCAGCCCAATGACTTCCTCCGGGAGCAGGCGCACCGGTTGCAGGGGCCGGTGCTCAGTCTCGCTGAGGGCGAAGGACGAAACGGGGTGTTCCTCGCGGGGAAGGGTCTGGCGGTGACTGGGATTGACAGTTCCGACGTCGGCTTGCGGAAGGCCCGGGCGCTTGCGCACGCCCGCGGCGTCTCCCTCGAGACCGTGGTGGCCGACCTCGGTCACCACGACCTGGGCCAGGCTCGCTACGGCGCGGTGGTGGCCATCTATGCGCATTTTCCCCGAGAGTTCCGGCGGGGGCTGCATGCCCGTGTGCGCGAGGCGCTTCGGCCCGGAGGCCTTCATCTGCTGGAAGCCTACACGCCGGCCCAAACCGAGCGTCCGACGGGCGGCCCGCGAGATCCTGATCTTTGCATCACGCTGGATTCCCTGCGCGAAGACTTTCCGGACTTCGAGGTCCTGATCGGCCGCGAAGTGGAGCGCCCGGTCATCGAAGGCCGCTACCACACCGGCCTGGCGTCCGTGGTGCAGTGGGTCGCCCGCAAGCCGGCCGCCGGCTGACCCGGGTCGGGCCGGTCACACCTTGACCGGTTCGCGATAATACTCGAGGTGGTGGGCGAAGCTCCCGTCCTCAAACAAGTCCACCACGGCATAAGCCGGGCCGAATTCCTGGTAGGGGCCCTTCCACCAGCCGCCGGACACCGCCCCGTTGCAGAGATAGCGCACGCCCAGGTAGGTGACCTCGTCCGCGAGGTGCACATGGCCGGACAGGCAGAGCTTCACATTGGCATGCTGACGAAAGAGCGTCTTGATCCGCCGGGCGTCCAGGTGCATCCACGCATCCGGTACAACCCACGTGCCGGTCTTTTCATTTTCGCCATCGAGAAACGTGCAGGCCGCCAGGATCGGGATGTGGGACAGGACGCACACCGGTGTGGTGGCGGGCACGGCACCAAGATCCCGCGCCAGCCAGGCAAACTGCTCGTCATCGAGACGGGCGGTATAGGTGTGCCGCGTGGCGGTCTGCGGCTGCATGGAATCGAGCACGACAAAGTGCCAGCCGGCCTGATCGTAGGAGTAGTACCGGTCGGCCAGCGCCAGCCGTTCGAGCGCCATGGCCTTGCCAAACTGGGGATCGCTCGTGATGGCGGGGCGGTCCCGAAAACCCCAGCCCCAGATGTCGTGATTCCCCAAACACGCCCGGCTCGGTGTCTTGAGCTCCGCCTGGATCACCCGGTCCCACACGGCCCACTGCGCCAGCACGTCGTCCTTCTCCTTCTTGAGCGCATCCATGATCAGATCGCCGCCAAAGAGGATCACATCCGGCTGGCGCGCCTGGGCGTGCCGCAGCGCCTCTGTCAGACCAAGATCCGCGCCGCGATCCGGCAACACGTGGGTGTCAGTCAGATGGGCCAGCCGCAGCACCCGGCGCGGGTTCGTGCGGCGCTCCTGCGCCGGGGCGGACGGGAGGCCGGTCGAGGCGAGGACGGCGGCACCGGCAAAATGCGAGAGGAAGCGACGACGTTGCATGGAGTAAAGGGGTGGAAACAACAGGGAATCCCTGACCCGCCGGGCCGGGGAGGTGCTTGCGGAACCACGGACAAAACAACCGCGAACCACCAGCGCGGCCACTCCAAAGATTCCACCACCCCCGACTCCACGCTCCGGCGTCCGGATTGCCCTGATCCGCTCGCTCCCCGTTGACGGCACACCGAAGCAAACGCAGGTTGAGTCATGGACTCCCCCCAGCCTGACCTCATCCAGCTCGGAGCCTTTGAGCCCAATGAAGCGAAACGCCTCCTGCCGTTGCTGGAGAGCGATGGTATTCCCTTCGAGGTCGAAGCCGACCACTCCGCCCTGCTGGCCCCGGGCCGCACCGCCGCGCTCTACCTCGGCACCTACCCGGAGGGCTCAAAACTGGCGGTGTTCGTGCGGGAAGAGGACCTCCCGGCCGCCCTCGACCGGGTCAAATCGCTGTTTCCCCTCTGACCGCCCGCTTGGTCGCGCGCGGGGCGCCACGGAAGTCAGCGTCCTTCAGCCGTTTCCCGACGGCTCCCTTCGTTCTCTCCCAGAATTCAGAACTTACTCTCCAGCATTGCTTTTAATCAACTGGTCTGACCTCATACCACCGTGCAACCTTCCCTGCGCCGCGCCCCGCTGGTCACTGAGATTTGTGATCGGCTGCTGCGCGAACATCGAAAGGCGGAGTGGTTGCCGGGAGAACGCACCCTGTCGGAGCGGTTGGGCGTAAGTCGCTCCGCACTGCGCGAAGCGGTGCAGCGATTGGAGATCCAGGGACTCCTGGAAGTGCGGCACGGGATCGGCATGCGGGTGATCAACAATCCGCAGGCGCCCGTGGGGGCGACCCTGGAGCGGGAACTGCCGGACCTGGCCGAGCGCGTCCGTCAATTTTCAGAAGTGCGGAGGCTGGTCGAACCCGAGATCGCCTGCCGCGCCGCCGAACGCATCACCGCCGACCAGCGGCCGCTCCTGCTCGAAGTCCATGCGCGGATGGGTGACGCCTCCGGCATCGATGCCTCCGTCGAAGCCGACCTCGAGTTTCATCGTACGCTGGCGGAAATCGCCGGGAATCGGGTGCTCGCCCTCATGCTGGCCTCGATGGCGGGGCTGGAGAAGGAGTCGCGACGCATCACGCTGCTCGGCGTGGGTCTCGCACCGGCGTTGGCGCAACACGATCGGATCGCGCGAGCGGTGGTGGCGGGCGATGGGCCGGGGGCCCGCCAGGCCATGCTCGACCACGTGCACGCCGCCCACCTCGCCGCCCGCTGACCGCCACCTTCCCCCGAATCGCCCGGTTTCGCCTCCATTCCACCCCGGCCTCGACGCTGGTTCCAACGCTCTTCTCCGCATCGCGATGTCCTCCTCCTCGTCCCCTTCCACCCCCGTGCCCGCGCCCCAACCGCTGCCACCCGCGTTTGTCGCCGCGCTCCAAACAGCGTTCGCCGCCGGCTCCATCCTGACCTCGCGCGAGGACCTCATTCCCTACGGTTTCGACGGCACCGCCGCCTTGAAACAACTGCCCGGGGTGGTGGTGTTTCCCAAGGACGCGGCCAGCGTTTCCGGCGTGCTCAAGCTCGCCCGGACCCATCGCGTCCCGGTCGTCACCCGGGGCAGCGGCACGGGCCTGTCCGGGGGCAGCGTGCCGGTGCCGGGGTGTGTCGTGCTCTGCCTCGCGGACATGAATCGTATTCTAGAGCTGGATGCAAAGAACCTCACGTTGTCCGCCGAGCCGGGCGTGATCACGCAGCGCATTTACGACGCCGCCGACGCCGCGGGCCTGTTCTACCCTCCGGATCCTGGCTCGATGAAGATCAGCACGATCGGCGGCAATGTGGCGGAGAACGCCGGCGGTCTGCGGGGCCTCAAATACGGAGTCACGCGCAACTATGTCATGGGGCTGGAGGTCGTGCTCGCCGACGGTTCCATCGTCACGCTCGGCAACAAGTGCGTGAAGGATGTCGCGGGCTACAACCTGCGCGACCTGTTCATCGGCAGCGAGGGCACACTGGGCGTGATCACCCGGGTGCTGCTTCGCCTGCTGCCGAAGCCGGGCGCCCGCCAGACCTTGCTGGCCACGTACGCCTCGATGGACGCCGCCGCGGAAACGGTCTCGGCCATCATCGCCGAAAGGATCATCCCGTGCACCCTCGAGTTTCTCGACCAGCGCACGCTGCGCTGCGTCGAAGCCTTCGCCAAGGTGGGACTGCCCACCGAGGCGGAAGCCCTCCTGCTGATCGAGACCGACGGTCACCCGGCCGCCGTGGCCGACGAGGCAAGCCGGATCGAGCGCATCTGCACGCAACACCAGGCCCTCGCCGTCCGGCGCGCCGCCTCGGCCGAAGAGGGGGTCCGCCTCGCCACCGCGCGCCGCTCCGCCTTCTCCGCCCTCGCCCGGCTTCGTCCCACCACCATTCTCGAGGACGCCACGGTGCCGCGCAGCGAGCTCGCGAAGATGATCCGGTTCATCAACGAAACGGCGCAAAAGCACCGGGTCGAGGTCGCGACGTTCGGACACTTTGGCGACGGCAACCTGCATCCCACCTTCCTGACCGATGAGCGGAACGCGGACGAGATGCACCGGGTGGAAGCGGCGATGAAGGAGATTTTCGACTACGCCCTCTCCCTGGGCGGCACCCTCACCGGTGAACACGGTGTCGGCCTGGCCAAAAAAGCCTACCTACCCCGCCAGCTCGGCGACGCCACCTTGTCCCTGCTCAAGACCATCAAACGGAGCCTCGATCCCGACGGTCTGCTCAATCCCGGCAAGATCTTTGACTGAGGCTTCCGCGGAACGCGGAAGCCTCAGTCAACGCTGAACGCTGAACGTCGAACGCTGAAGTCTCAATTTACGGAATCCGGACTCAAACCCGCACACCGCCATGAACGAGAAGTCGCGATATGATCTGGAGGAGCGCTTACTTGAGTTTTCGGTTCGAGTAATACGTCTGACAAAGGCGATGGAGAAGTCTGCGGCCTCGCAGCACCTCGCCCAACAGCTCCTGCGCGCGGCAACGTCACCGTATGCGAATCACGGTGAAGCAGAGGCCGCAGAATCCCGGGACGACTTCATCCACAAACTCAGCATTTGCCATAAGGAGCTCCGTGAAACCCGCCGTTGGATCCGATTGATTCAGCGGGCGGAACTCGTGGGTGACCCCGAACTGCTCACGCCCCTAATCGGCGAGGCGGAAGAACTGGTCCGCATCTTCTCAGCCAGTATCCGAACAGCCCGCGCCACTCGCCCGCCTCCACGCACCTAGCCGCCTTCCGAACTTCAGCCTTCAAGATTCAGCGTTCAGCGTTCGGCGTTCTCCCTTCTTCCCATGTCTTCCGCCTCCCCCCATTCAGAGTTAAGCGTTCAGCGTTCAGCGTTGGGCGTTTCCCCCTCCGCCCCCGCCGGATCCGACAATCTGTTGAAGTCGCTCGACTACTCCGTGCTGCAACAGTGCATGCACTGCGGCATGTGCCTGCCCACGTGCCCGACGTACGTTGAAACGGGACGCGAACGTCACTCGCCTCGCGGTCGCATCTCCCTCATGCGGGCGATCGCGGACGGCGAACTCGATGTAACGCGGGCGTTCGGTGAGGAGATGTACTTCTGCCTGGGCTGCCTGGCCTGCACCACGGCCTGTCCGGCCGGGGTCGACTACGCCAATCTCTTCGAAACGGCCCGCGCCGAGGTGGAACGCCGGCAGGTGCTCGACACGCGCCAGCGGCGGTCCGTGCGCTGGTTCGCGCTGCGTCTCATTTTCACCCGACCGAGGCTGTTGCGGTTCATCGGTCGTCT
Source organism: Opitutaceae bacterium (assembly GCA_016794625.1). Taxonomy (GTDB): domain Bacteria; phylum Verrucomicrobiota; class Verrucomicrobiia; order Opitutales; family Opitutaceae; genus UBA6669. The sequence goes on along the minus strand of JAEUGY010000001.1, from coordinate 16,715 downwards.
GCTCTGGCTCTGGCAGCGCAGCGGCCTGCAGGCTCTCTCCCGCAGCACCGGGCTGACCCGGCTGCTGCCCGGCCGTCTCGCCGGGTTGGAGCCCCAAACGCCCCGGATCCAGACTCGGTTCTCCGACGGTCTGATCGCGCCAGTGGAACGGCCGCGCACCGGACAGGTCCGGCACCGCGTGGCGCTGCTGACCGGCTGCGTGCAGGATCTGGTGTTCTCCGACGTCAACCGGGCCACCGTCGACGTCCTGCTGGCCAATGGCTGCGAGGTCATCACCCCGCGCACCCAGTCCTGCTGCGGTTCCCTCCACGCCCACAATGGCGACACCGCATCGGCGCGCGAACTGGCGCGGCGGCAGCTCGACGCCATCGACCCCGGATCGGTCGATGCCATCATCAGCAACGCCGGCGGCTGCGGGTCACATCTGCGTCACTACAATCACCTGCTGCACGACGATCCCGCCTACGCGGAACGCGCCGCCATGTGGTCGCGCAAACTGCGGGACATTCATGAATGGCTGGCGGAAATCAAGTTTCGTCCGCCCGCCGCGCCGGTGGGTGGCGCCCCGGCCTTCCCCGTGACGTACCACGAGTCGTGTCACCTCTGCCATGGTCAGAAGGTCAGCCGGCAGCCGCGCGAGATCCTCAAATCCCTGCCCGGAGCCGAGCTGCGGGAGTGCGGCGAAGCCACCTGGTGTTGCGGCAGCGCCGGCATCTACAACATCACCCAGCCCGAGACCGCCGGCTGGCTGCAGACCCGCAAGGTCGGCCACGTTCAGGCGACCGGCGCGACGGTGGTCGCCACCGCCAATCCCGGGTGTCACCTGCAGTTGGAGAACGGACTGCGGGCCGCTGCAGCGCCCGGAAGCACACCCCCAGTAGTGGTGCACCCGGTGGTGCTGCTGGCTCGGGCCTACGCCGCGGAAGCGGCGGGCCGACCGAGTTGACACGCACGCCGCCCGCTGTGCGGATGTCAGTCCCGCAGTGCCTATAATGCTGTCCAGGAAGGCCACGCAACCTCGCGATCCGAGCGACTTGCGGCTGGTTTTCCGAGCGCGGGCTTGCCAGCGACGGAAAAAATCCCAGACGGGGTTTTCGGCGCCGCGGGGCGCCTTGCCGGGCGCGTGGATTGGTCTGGAAGGCAGCTTGCCGCCACGTGTTCAACTTGGCGGATTTGGCGGCTAAACGAAGGAGCTTTTCAGTGCAGCCGAAAGCCAGCCGGATTTTGGCGGGTGTCCCAGATGCGGGTGACTTCAATCGTCCGAGCAGAGTCATCCACGCGGTAATAGATCAAAAACCAAGGGCGTTGGATGACGCGCCTGATGTTCGGACGGTCACGAACCGGTGGGCCAAGGTGCGGCATCGCGCCCAAAGCCAGGACACGGTCCACAATCGCGTCACCTAGTCGTTGGGCGGCAGCCGGGTTTTTGCGGGCCAAAAAACTCACCACTTGGCCAAGGTCACGATTGGACTGCGCGGAAAAGCTTACGTGGTAGTCCATGCCCGGATATTGCGGCGTACTTCCTCGGCCGACAGCTTGGGCTCGGTCTGAAGGGATTGCAGTCCTGCGTCGATGGCCGCGAGCATTTCCGGGGTCTCGGCGGGCGACAACCGCGCAGCAATCCAGTCGGAGACTTCCCGCATTTGCTCAGGGCTAAACCTCTCGAGGGCGGCTTCGACTTCGGTCACGGTGCTCATGGCATTCACTCTGCTAGTTTCCGCTCGGGCGGCAAGTCTTGGAGTAGCTCCTTGTCCGAGAAGGCTTTAACGGGTACGGCAGCTGCCGGTTTGGCCGAGCTGCGCGCGGTCGATCGCCTTGCGTAACCAGTTGCCCAGGTAGTTCGGGTTCAGGTCTCCGTTGCGCCGACCGGGAGCGGACGGCGGCCTCGAAGGAGGGCGATTGACAGCGCTTCATTCCCTAACGGCGTTGCTCCAGATCAAGCAGGAGACTTCTCGGCAGATGTTGCGCGAACGACGCGAATTGAGCGCCTACAAGATCCGACTGCGCCACGAGCGCCCGATGTGGAAAAATGGTATCCAGGCGAATGCTCGACAGGGATCGATTCTACTCGATTCCGGAATGTAGGTTATTCCACGGATCCGGCCGATCCGTCGGATCTACTTCTGCGCCAACCGCGCTTTCAGCCGCTTGACTTCCGGGCTGATCGCAGCGCACGCGCCCCCGCCGCAGCCGGTGGGCTTGCGGGCGAACCAGGTGCGCCAGACGAGCCAGAGGACGGCGCCCGCGACCACACCCAGCGCGACCGGGGTTTGCCAGGATTCGCGAGCGGTGGCGGCCGAAAGGAAAAGCGGGGAGAGAAGGCTGAACATGGCGGAAACCGACGTTACCCCGGTTCTAGAAACCAAGCAACCGGCCACCTTGGAAGACCACGAGGCTGAGCAACCACGCCGTGCCCGTCATATAGGCGAGCTGGAACAAGGGCCAGCGCCAGGAGTTCGTTTCGCGACGCACAATCGCAATCGTGCTGATGCACTGCATGGCGAAAACGTAGAACACCATGAGGGAAAGGCACGTGAGCGGAGTGAACAAGCGCGACCCATCGGGCCACTTGGCGGCGGCCAGCGCCTGACGCAGGGGCGCCGTGTCCTCGTCGTCCTCGCTCTGGGCATTGAAGACCACCCCCATGGTGGACACAAAGACCTCGCGCGCCGCAAAGGAGGCGATGATGCCAATGCCGATCTGCCAGTCGAAGCCGAGCGGCTTGATCGCCGGTTCAAGGATCCGGCCCGCTTTTCCGGCAAAGCTGTGCGCCATCTGCTCCTGGGACGAGGCTCCCTCCGGAGCCTTCGGATAGGTCGAGAGAAACCAGAGAACAATGGAGATGCCGAGGATGATGGTGCCGGCGCGACGCAAAAACAGTCCACCGCGCTCGACCATCTGCAGGACCACGTCGCGCAACCGCGGCAGCCGGTACGGCGGCAGTTCCATGATCATCAGAGGGGGCACCCCCTTCAGCAGCGTGCGTTTGAACAGCCACGCAAATCCGAACGCGCCGAACGTGCCGAGCGCATACATGAGGAGCATGAGGCCCACTTTCGTCAGGATCGGCACCTGGTCGCCGGGCACAATCGCCGCGATCATCAGCAGATACACCGGCAGGCGCGCCGAGCAGCTCATCAGGGGGGCGACGAGGATGGTGACAAGCCGGTCCTTCGAGTCCTCGATCGTGCGGGTGGCCATGATGCCGGGAATGGCACAGGCGTAAGAACTGAGCAGGGGGATGAAACTCTTGCCGTTCAATCCCACCCGGCTCATCAGCCGGTCCATGATGAACGCCGCCCGCGCCATGTAACCGGTGCTTTCGAGCAGTCCGATGAAGAAAAACAGGATCAGGATCTGTGGCAGAAACACGAGCACGCCCCCGACGCCGCCGATCGCGCCGTCCGTGATCAGGTCGCGCAAGTCTCCGGGTGACATCGACTCCTTCACCAGGTCCGCCAGGCTCGCGATGTGGCCATCGATCCAGTTCATCGGATACTCGGCCAGGGTGAAGATGCTGAGGAAGAGCAGCGCCATGATGCCGCCGAGCACGAGCCAGCCCCACATCGGGTGGGTCACCACGCCATCGATACGATCACTGGTCGAACTCGCGTTCGACGGGCGGTCGTCGCGCTCCACCAGGTCCGCGCACAGCCGCGTGATGGCGTCGTAGCGGGAGCTGACGAGCGTGGCCGCCCAATCGGTGCCTTCGCCCTCCCACCGCTTCTGCCAGGAGCGAAGAATCTCGGCGGTGCGGCCGCTCAACGGCGTCGAACCGGCCACGCGGATGGTGTCCTGATCCGTCAGCAGCAGGAGCGCCTCGGCCCGCGCGCTGAGCGGGGCCTTGCGGTCGTTCTCCACCAACGAGGCCTGCAGTTCCGAAACCGCCGGGGCGATCGGCGACGGGATGTCCCACCGGTGACGGGGCAAGGGAAGGTCGGGGCGGCTCATCGCCACCTTCAACTCGATCAGTCCCCGGCCGTGCGCCGCCTCGCAGGGGATGACCGGGATGCCGAGCTCCTTTTCCAGCTTCGCCACCCGGATCTGCAATCCGGCCTGCGTCGCGAGGTCCATCATGTTCAGCACCAGAATCACCGGCCGGCCCAGGTCCAGGATCTGATGCACGAGGTAAAGATTCCGCTCCAGGTTCGTCGCATCGACAATGCACAGGATGCGATCCGGCTGGGCCGTGTCGGACCGGCGCCCGAGCAGCACGTCACGCGTCACCGCCTCGTCCGGCGAGCGGGCGGCGAGCGAATAGGCACCCGGCAGATCGATGACCTGCATGGGCTGGCCATGCTGGGAGTAAACCGTGCCGATCTTCTTTTCAACGGTCACGCCCGGGTAATTGCCCACCTTCTGTTTCAAACCGGTCAGGGCATTGAAGAGCGTGGATTTGCCGCAGTTCGGATTGCCCACCAGCGCATAGACCGGGGTGCGGCCGGACGCCGCGGGCGCGGGCGCAGGAAAGGGAAGCACAGGTGAAGTCATGTCGGAAATCCGCCCGTCCGGGTCAGGACGCTGCCGGCTCGACGACGATCGCCTCGGCTTCGGACCGTCGCAAGGTCAGCCGGTACCCGCGCACCTGGATCTCCAGCGGATCACCCAGGGGCGCCGTGCGGACCAGCGTGACCGTCGTGCCGGGCAGCAGACCCATCTCCCGGAACCGCAGGAAGGCAGCTCCGGCGGTTGGATACGAACGCAGCACTGCGGTGCGGCCCACCGGCAGGGCGGAAAGCGGAATCGTCGCGGCCATGCGCGAGGGTCAGGTCATCGCGCCAAAGCGCTCAACCAGGATCTGGCTCGCCGCCCCATGGCTGAGCGCAATCCGCGTGCCGTTGATCCGGCAGATCACGGGCGACTGGCCCGACACTTTGGTCACCACCGCCGACTCTCCAAACCCCAGCTCCCGGATACGCTGCTTGAACTGGCCCTCGCCCGTCAGCTCGTACACCCGCCCGCTCGTGCCCGCAGGAAGCTGACAGAGGGGCACACGTTCGGGTTGCCAGTGGGAGGGGGGAGGCGTGGACATGGGGACGACGGCAGGGCGAAGGTGATGAGACTGAGTATCAGTGTCAACCCTTCCTCCGTGGAGAGCGCCACTTTTCGTCGCCTCTCCTTCCCACCGGCGCGGCCTTACATGCACGGTTCGCGCTCGGAATTCGGGCTGGAAAACGTCTGACGCAACTCTCTGCCAACCCGCATGATAACAGAACACACATTATTGACCACCACCGGGTCCGACTTGCGAACGAAACAACCGCGACGTTCCCCTTCGAGCCAGGTTTCGTCGTCGATGATCTTCTGAATCACCGGCATCTGCTTTTCTACCACGGGGTCGAGGGCATTCACGGAAGGGGGGCGGTCGCGGTCAAGGGAGACAAAATCACCGAATCTCTTCTGTGTTCGACACGACGGAGCGCGACTTGACCGTGCCCAAACCGGGTCTTTTCCTAGGGAAGAGGCCCTGAGAACCCCTAGAGGTTGCGCGGCGACCGGACGGTCCGACCCTTTTTCCGATCCCTCGAAGCCCGGCCGCCGCCACTTGTCAGTTGAGTTGCACTCGTCGCAAATCCACGGTGGAGGCATGTTCTTCACGCCCCGCTTTCGTCGGCGCTGCTCCCCTCGATGGGCGCCAGGCCTTTGGCTCGTCTGCTTCGGGTGGGCCCTGGCTTGCGGAAACGGGGTCTCCGCGGCCGACCCGGCGCCCGTCGCCTCCCGGGCTTCCGTCGCTCCCGCCCCCACCCCGCGCCGGCTCGACGCGGCCACCTTGGAAAAGCGCGTCGCGCCCATCCTCAAGGAACTGGCCCTGAAGGAAACCGATCGGCAGGCCGAGGTGCGCTCCGTCCTGATCGACCACTTCCAGGCCTTGCAGGAATGGCACGCCGATCACGATGCGGAACTGGCTGGACTTTGGACCCGTTGGGCGGAAGCGCGCTCCGGGGCCAAGGACGAAGCGAAGGCCGCCGCGATTGGCCGCGAGATCGACCAGGTCTATGCCTCGTTTCAACCCGAGCACGCCGCCTTTCTCGCCCGCCTCGCGAGCTCACTCTCGGCCCGCCAGATCGATACCGTGAAAGATGTGATGACGCGCAGTCCCGGCCTGAAACGCACCTACAATGCCTACCTCCAGATTGTCCCGCACATGACCGAGGCGGACAAGACGTTCATCTACGAGAAACTCCGGGTGGCCCGGGAGCAGGCGATGGACGCCATCACAAACAAAGAGAAGGCCAACCTCTTCAAGCGCCAGAAGGTCCAGATCGAGGCCTACATCGACGCCAAGGGTTACGATTGGAAAAAGTCCTATGCCGCTTATGTGGCACGACTGGAAGCCGAGAAGAAGCCCTAGCGTGTTCACCTCGCCCTCTCCGGAAGCCTCGCTGCCGCTCGCCTGCGCGGTGCGAGGATTGAGAAAGTCGTTTGGCCTGAATCGCGCGGTCGACGGACTCGACCTGGCCATCCCGCGCGGACAGCTCTATGCGTTCCTCGGTCCGAACGGCGCGGGCAAGACCACGTCCATTCGCATGATCGCCGGCCTGCTCCGGCCTGACGCGGGGCAGGTGGTCATCCAAGGCATCGATCTGGCCGTGGATCCCATCGAGGCGAAGCGTCCCCTCGCCTACGTGCCCGATGATCCGCTGCTCTACGGCAAGTTGCGGCCGATGGAGTACCTCGAGTTCGTATCCGCCCTCTGGAGCCTTCCTGCCGCCGCGGCCCGGCCCCGGGCGGAGGAGCTGCTGCGCACGCTCGGCTTGTGGGAAAAGCGCGACGAGAGGATCGAGGCGTTCTCGCGCGGCATGAAGCAAAAGATGGCCCTCGCGGGCGCCCTCGTGCACGCACCGACTTTGATGCTGCTGGATGAGCCCCTGACCGGACTCGACGCGAGCGCGGCGCGGCTGGTCAAGGATCTGCTCAGCGACTTCGTTCGCCAGGGCGGCACGGTCGTATTGACCACCCACATCCTCGAAGTGGCGGAGCGCATGGCCGAACGGATCGGCATCATTCAGGCCGGACGGCTCGCGGCGGAGGGCACGCTCGATGAATTGCGCGAGCGCGCCGGGCAGACCGGCGGCACGCTGGAGGACATCTTTCTGCGCGTCACGGCGGCGCCGACCGAGTCGCCTCCGCCCCTGCCATGAGTCCGCTCGTGTCGCAGACGCTCCTGATCCTGCGCAACGATCTCCGCATCAACTGGCGGGAATTCCGCAGCGGCCGCCTCAGTGTGGGACTGATCGTGATCGGCCTCCTGCTGATCCTCGGGCACGTGATTGCCTTCCTGGTCTTCCTGCGCCTGAAGCAGCCCCCGCCGATCGCGCTCGAGGCGTTTGGCTGGGCGTTCTTCGGGCTCATCATGCTGAGCGCCGCGATGACCCAGTCGATCGGGCTGTTGTACGAGCGCGCGGACTTCGACCTGTTGCTCAGCTCACCGGTGCAGCCCCGCGCGGTGCTCGCCGCCCGCATGCTCTCGCTCGGGGCGGGTGCGGCGGTGACCGTGGCGCCGTTCCTCCTGCCAGTGCTCAACGGCGCCATATTCGGCCTGTCCCCTCACTACGCCGCGGGTTACCTCGTCTGGCTGCTCCTGGCCGCGCTGGCGGCTTCGCTCGGGGTGTGGATGGCCCTGGGTCTGGTCCGCTGGATCGGCGTGCGGCGGGCGCGCATTGTGGCGCAGGTGGCGGCAGCGCTCTTCGGGGCCTCGCTTTACCTTGGACTCCAGCTGCCCAACCTGCTGCCCCGCGAGTTCAAACGGGGCACGTCGGAACGGCTCCAGGCCGTGGCCGGCTCGGTTTGGTTTGCCGCCCCGGCGCGCGCCGCCCGGGGAGAAGGGGTGCCGCTCGCCACGCTGATCGCGCTCGCGGGGGCGTGCGTGGCCCTGACGACGCGACAGATGGCACGCACCTTCATTTCCGGCACCCAGGATGCCACCGTGGTGGCGGCCCCGTCGCGCCGGGCGGGCCGAGGCTCGCCCCAGCGCTGGACCGAAGGGCTGGCGAGGGCCACGGTGCGCAAGGAGATCCGGCTGATCCTGCGCGACCCGCTGCTCATCGCCCAGATCCTGCCCTCGGCGCTCTACATCCTGCCGGCGCTCTTCTCCTTCGGCCGTCAGGGCGGGTGGTTGCTGCTGGCACCGGTCATGGTGGTGACCGCCACGCAGTTCTCTTCGATGCTGACCGCGGTGGCAGCCGCCGGCGAGGAAGGTTGGGACTTGATCCGGATGAGTCCGGCCCACGACCTTACCCTGCGTCTGGCCAAAATGGCGGCCGGGCTGGTGGTGCCGGTGGCGTTCAGTGCCATCATCGGCCTCGTGCTGGCCATCGCAGGTCATCCTTGGCTGGCGCTGACCGGTCTGCTCATCGGGGCCTCAACAGCTTCGGCGGCGGCCTGGCTGCAGGTGACCGACATTGAACCCGTGGCCCGCAAGGACCTGTTCAAGCGCCGCGCCCAACGCTCCAAACTGCGGGGCGTGATCACCGTCCTCCTCATGATGAGCGCGGCCGCCGGCATGGGCATCGCCGCCCAGGGATCCCTGTGGATCGGCGTGGTGGTCCTCGGCGTCTCCCAGCTCGGTGTCATCGCCTGTTTCACCTTCGCCTCGATCAAACCGATCCACTTCGAACCTTCCTCCGCCTAGCCCGGCGTCAGGCGGTCCGGATACGGCGCCTGGGGCACCAGGGTCGCCAGCAACTCCTTGTATCGACTGCGGCCGATGGGCAGGCGCACGCCGTTCTTCAGCTCCAGTTCGTAGTGGCTGCCCTCACCGGCATGCAGCGCTTTGACGGCGGACATGCGGACGACATAACTCTTGTGGGTGCGCACGAAGACCGGAGGCAGCAGCGCGTGGACGCGTTCGAGCGTCTTTTCGTGCAGCTCCCGGCGGCCGTCGGCCAGCACCAGCTCGGCATACGCGCCCGCCCCCTCGACGTACAGCACCTGGTCGATCGGCACCAACTCGATGCGGCCGTGTTTCCGCACCGCGAGAAACCGGGCGGCGCAGGATGCATGGGCCTCGCGGGTGGTCACCCGTTGAAACGCCAGCGCGAGTCGCTCGCGTGTGAACGGCTTGGGCACAAAGTCCAGCACGCCCAACTCAAACGCCTGCAGCGCCCGGTCGGTATTGGCCGAGACAATGATGGTGTGGAACGAACCCGCCACCGCCGTTTCCAGCAGCTTCAGGCCGTCCCGCCCGTTCAGGTTGAGATCGAGCAGCACCAGGTCCGCCGGACGCTCCGCCAGCCAGGCGGAGGCCTCGTCGAAGGTCGAGGCGAGGCGCACCGATTCCAGGCGCTCCCCCACGATTTCACGCGTGAACCGCTCGAGGCGCTGGGCAATCAGGGGTTCGTCTTCGATGATGACAATGCGCATGGTTTCACTCCTTCCGCCGAAGCTCGATGTCGGTCTGCCATCCGCCCGGCGCAGGACCGTGCTGCAGACTCCACTGTCCGGGAAAACACTCTTCGAGCCGGGCACGCACATAACGCAGGCCGGTGCCACCCGTGACGCCGTCCGGCCGCTCGCGCACCGCTCCGGGCGAATGGAAGCGGAACCGTTCGGTCGAGCCCGACTTTGACCAGGAAAGCCGGAACTCGCGCCCATCGGGCGGCGGCGCCTGGTGCGTGAGTCCGTTTTCAACGAGGGTCAGGAAGATCGCCGGCGGCACCTTCAAGGCATCGTCGGCCTGCTCGACGATCAGCGATCCGGGGCGACCGGTGCGCGTACTGAGGACCCGCAAGTGCGCGCGGCAGAGCTCCAACTCCTGACCGAGGGTCACCAGCTTTTCCCCGGTCATGTGGGACAACGCGCGAAACGTATGGCCAAGGTCATCGATCAACCGCATCGCCGCCGGGGGATCCCGCTCCACGACCTCACTCAGCACGGTGAGGGTGTTGAGCAGAAAGTGCGGCTGAAGGCTCTTCTTCAACAGCTCGCTCTCCAGTCGGGCCGCCGTGACGGTCGCCTCCATCATGCGCTGCCACGTTTCGCGGCCCTGCAAACTCACCGTGCCAAAGACATAGATCACGAGGACGGAGAACGTGCCGAGGAATTGAGGACTGAGAAAATCGCGCCGGTTCGACTGTACGAGAAAGAGACTGACCAGCACGCCGATCGCCACGCCCAACGCCCCGGCTTTTCGATGCCAGACCGCCCAGGCAGCGATGCCGAGGGAGACCACCAGCATGCCCCGACAAAGCCCGTGCACCTTCCACTCGTAAATCGGCGACAGGATCCACGCGAGCACCAGCAAGGGTGCCAACACGAGGAGAACCAGCCGTTTCCGAGGAACCGCAAAGGCATCGAGCAGCAGCAGCGGGAACAGGACCGCCACCGCGGTCATCAGCACGGTGATGGTCAGCAGCCGGGGGTAGAACCAGTCGAACGGTGCATTGTACAGCCAGCGAAACGCGATGAGCCCGTAGAACGCTGCCAGCGCGGCGCTGAGCAAGGAACAGAGCAAGAGAGGGCGCGACCGCTCCACCACCCCGCGCAAGACCAGGCTGATCAGCGCGGTCAGAAAGGCCGCGGCCGCCCCGACCAGGGGAAAAAGCGGGCGGCGGCCCTCGCGATAGCGGAACTCCGCCAGGTTGACCAGGGACGGCAGAATTTCAAAGGAATCGGCCGGGAAGTTGTAGCGATACGTGGAGAGGCGCATGGCCACGACATGCTCGCCGGGAGTGGTCAGGTGCGGCGGGAGCGCAATCAGGTTGTCGAGCGGCCCCGCGCCCTCGGTCTCCCGGGAACGACCCACCTTGCCACTTCCACCGACGTAATTTCCATCCCAATACAGTTCGAATGGATAGACCGCCGCCAGGTAGAATCCGTCCAGCGGTGGTTCCACCGGCTGTGGTGCCGTCGCCGCCACCGCGCCACCCGCCGTCCAGGCCTCTCGCTGCTCCGGCAGCTTGAACCGGAAGCGCAGCCAGACGGGTCCGGTGCCGGCCTGGACGGTCGTTCCGGACTTCCATGTCGAATCGTCCCAGGCCGGATCGGCCCAGCGGGGGTCGTCGCCCGCCTGCTGGCGGACTGTCCACAGCCCCATCCGCAGGCTGCGGGGAAACTGCATGAAGGTGACCTCGGCAAAGACACCCAACGCCACCACCACCGCCAGCAGCAGGCACGAGAGCAACCCCCGGTTCATACGAGCACGGTGTCGGGGCCGCGCGCGGGCGTCGATGGCGATTCCGCGCCGTTCACTCGCCGGTCGAGCCGTTCACTCGGGAGCTCGCGCCGTTGGCTGTATCCGCGAGCGGTTGGCTGGGAAACCGTCGATGCTCGCCCGGGCGCGCTGCAGGTTCGCCTCACCGCCCCGGGGCAGCCCGGCAAAGATCGTCCGGCGGTCAACCACCCAACCACACCTCCCACGTCCGTCCCTTCCTCTGATTCCCATGAACACTGTCCTGCGTCCTCTCCTCCTCGCCCTCACCCTCGCTCTGATCTGCGGCTCAACGGCTCGCGCCAGCCGTCTGGAGTCCATCGATGCCGCCGACCACCCCGCCCGCCTGCTCGCCGCCCATGGGGTGATTCCAGTGGCGTCGGCCGGCCCGTATGTCGAACGCGGCAGCGCCCGGATCACGGTCATCGCCAAACTCGGTAGGCCCACCGAACGGCTGCCGGACGGCACGTGGTTGTACCGGGGCTACCGGGTGAGGGAGAGCGACGCCGCCGGCGTACTCGTCCTTCACTTTCTCCAGGATCGAGTGACCAGCCTTGGCCTGACCACTCCGGAGCGAGCCGCAGAGCTCGTCGCGTCCGCGCGTTCGGTCTCCACCGCACCTCACGTGGCGAAGCAGCAATAGCGCTGATCCGACCCCATCACGCGGCCACAAAAAAGCCGCAGGGCCAAAGCCCTGCGGCAAAGGGTCAAAGGTCGACCGAAGCGGAACGCCTCAGGTCGATTTTTCGTTGGTGCCGCCGCACCTTTCGCAGTTCTTGCCGGCCTTCGCCGCTTCCACGCAGCAGGCATGGCCACAGGTCTTGCCGTCTTTTTCCGCTTTGGTGCAGCAGCCGCCTTTTTTGCCGGCGGGAGCGGGCTTGGTGGCCGGTTCGGCGAACGCACAGGCGACCGCGAAAATCGAGCCAGAGACGAGAGCGATGAGGAGTCGGGGAAGTTTCATAGGGAGTACGGCCCCACCCTAACCTTCCCCACCCCGACCTCAAGTCAGTAGCCGGGTCACGCCTCGTTCATCACCCGCGCTAATGCAAAAACGCCATTCGATGGCGAATTTAGCGGCGACGGGACTTGACGCTCAATTGGGCAATCGCGAACCGGACCACCCCTTCGAGTCGCTCCACTTCACCCGGATCGAGGTCGACCTTTTCCTTCAGCGCCTGCTCGGCCCGCTTGCGCGCGTCTTCCACGGCATTCAGGTCGATCTTTTCCTCGGTGATCGCACTCTCGGCCAAAACGGAGACCTTGTCGCCATGGACCTCTGCAAATCCGTTGCCCACAGCAAGATGCTCGATCTGGCCCGCTTTGGTCACCCGCAATTCCCCCGCCGCCACCTGGGTCAGCAGCGGGATGTGTCCGGGGAGAATGCCGATCTCACCGTCGACCGTGGGTATGACCACGGTTTCAATGGTGTCCGAATAGACCCGGGCTTCCGGGGTGACGATTTCGAGAGTGAGAGCCATGGGACGGTGGGAGCGAGACGTCGGTCGGGGAGCAGTCGGTCAAGCGGGCCGGGGTCGGAAACGACCGGCGGCCCGCGGTGGGATCAGCTCTTCTTGCCGGCGGCGGCGACCACTTCGTCGATGCCACCCTTCATGTAAAAGTCGCCCTCAGGGACGTCATCGAGCGCGCCATCGAGGATCATCTTGAAGCCGCGCACGGTTTCCTTGACCGGCACATACTTGCCAGGGGCGCCGGTGAAGACTTCCGCGACCGAGAACGGCTGCGACAGGAAGCGCTGCAGCTTGCGGGCGCGGTAGACGGTGAGTTTGTCCTCGGGGGACAATTCATCGAGACCGAGAATGGCGATGATGTCCTGGAGGTCCTTGTAGCGCTGCAGCACGCGCTGCACTTCGCGGGCGACCTTGTAGTGTTCGTCACCCACGACCGACGGCTCAAGGGCCTTGGACACGGAGGCGAGGGGGTCGACGGCCGGATAGATACCCAGCTCGGCGATGGAGCGCTCCAACACAATGGTGGAGTCCAAGTGCGCAAACGTGTTGGCCGGGGCCGGGTCGGTCAAATCGTCGGCGGGCACGTAGACGGCCTGCACGGACGTGATGGAACCCTTCTTGGTCGACGTGATGCGCTCCTGGAGCAGACCCATCTCGTTCGAAAGCGTCGGCTGGTATCCCACCGCCGACGGCGAGCGGCCGAGCAGCGCGGACACTTCTGAACCGGCCTGGGAGAAACGGAAGATGTTGTCGATGAAGAGCAGCACGTCCTGGTTCTTCTCGTCGCGGAAGTACTCCGTCATGGCCAGCGCGGAGAGCGCCACGCGCATACGGGCGCCCGGCGGCTCGTTCATCTGGCCGTAGACGAGGGCGACCTTCGACTTGCTCAAGTCCTTCTGGTCGATGACCCCGGCCTCGGACATTTCGTGATAAAGGTCATTGCCCTCGCGGGAACGCTCACCCACGCCCGCGAACACGGAGTAGCCACCGTGGGCCTTGGCGATGTTGTTGATCAGCTCGAGAATGACGACGGTCTTGCCCACGCCGGCGCCACCGAACGCACCCGCCTTGCCGCCCTTGATGAAGGGGCAGATCAGGTCGATGACCTTGATGCCCGTCTCGAGGATCTGCGACTTGGTGTCCTGCTCGGCGAGCGAAGGCGCCGGACGGTGAATCGGGTAGGTCTTCTCGTAGGAGACCGGTCCGCGGCCGTCCACCGGCTTGCCGGTGACGTCGAAGATGCGGCCCAGCACACCGTTGCCGACCGGCACCGAAATCGGCGCTCCGGTATCCACCACCGGCATACCCCGCTTCAGGCCCTCGGAGGACGACATGGCGATCGCGCGGGCCAGCCCGGCGCCGAGGTGCTGCTGGACCTCGAGGGTGAGCAGTTCCTTCTTGCCGGCGACGACGAAATCGACGGTCAGCGCCTGGTAAATGGGGGGAATGGCGTTCTCGGCGAACTGGACGTCGACGACGGGGCCGATGACTTGAACGATCTTGCCGGTATTCATGTGAGATAGGCTGGGAGGCTAAGGCGTGGTAAGGCGGTGGCGGAGACCCCGGATCAGGCGGCGAACGAGGCGGCCGCGATTTCGAGGATTTCCTGGGTGATGGCGGCCTGGCGGGCCTTGTTGTACTCGAGCGTCAGATCGCCGAGCAGCTTGGTCGCGTTGTCCTTGGCCGTCTTCATCGCGACCATCCGGGCGCTGTGTTCCGAGGCCTTGGCGGAGAGCGCCAGCTGGTAAAGGTGGCGGTTGACGTAGAACGGCAGCAGCGCGTTGAGCACCTCCTGGGCGCTCGGCTCGAAGAGCATGTCGCGCTTGTCGTCGAACTCGTTGGCAACCGAGCCGGCGTGGGCGTGCAGCGACTCCACAAACTGGCGCAGGTTGTCCAGCGGCAGCACCGGGCGGAGCGTCGGCTCCTGCACCAGCGTGTTGCGGAAACGGGAGTAGATGACCTCGACGGTGTCGATCGTGCCCTCGAGAAAGAGCTTCACCATGAACTCGGCCGCACTGCGCACTTCGACGAAGCCGACGCGGTCGGTCAGCGGAAAATCAGCGAGCAGGTCGCGCTTCGTGCGGGCGATGAACTGGGTGCCCTTGCGTCCGATGACGACGAACTTGGCCGGCGTCTTGATCTCGGTGACCAGTTTGAAGAGATTGCTGTTGAGCGGTCCGCAGAGACCCTTGTCGGTCGAGATGAGCAGAATGCCGCGGGTCTTGACCTCGCGCTTGATCAGGAACGGATGCAGCGACTCGTCCACGCGCGGCGCGAGCGCCGCCAGCATGCTGGCCATGAGCTGCGCGTAGGGCCGCCCCGCCAGGGCCGACTGCTGCGCCTTCTTCATCTTCGAAGCGGCCACCAGCTCCATCGCCTTGGTGATCTGGCGGGTGTTCTTTACGGACTTGATTCTGCGCCGTATGTCTCGGGTGGATGCCATGGAAGGAAGGGCGGTGGAAGGGAGGCGTGGGAGCCGGGCTGGAGGGAACGGAGGTCAGGACCCCCGGGGTTCAGCTAGGTGCGCCGCGCGGGATCAACCAGCGTAGGTGGATTTCCACTCGTCGACCGCGGCCTGGAGCTTGGCCTCGAGGTCCTTGTCGAGGGCGGCCTTGGTGCGGATCTCGGTCAGCAGCGCGTCCTTGCGGGTGACGAAGAACTCGCGCAGCGAGACGGCGGCGGCGGTGACCTTCTTGATTTCGATCGGGTCGTAATACCCCTTCTGCATGGCCCAGAGCGTGACCACCTGCTGCTCGATCGGGATCGGACGGAAGGCGGGCTGCTTGAAGAGCTCGACGATGCGACCGCCGCGGTCCAGCTGGGCCTTGGTCTTGGCATCGAGGTCGGAACCGAACTGCGCGAACGCCGCCAGCTCGCGGAACTGGGCGAGTTCGCCCTTCAATTTGCCGCCGACCTGCTTCGTCGCCTTGATCTGCGCGGCCGAGCCGACGCGGGAGACGGAGAGACCGACCGACACGGCGGGCCGGGTGCCCTGGTTGAACAGATCGGTTTCGAGGAAGATCTGGCCGTCGGTAATCGAAATGACGTTCGTCGGGATGTAGGCCGAGACGTCGCCCGCCAGCGTTTCAATGATCGGCAGCGCGGTCAGCGAGCCTTTGCCATCGAGGCGCGCGGCGCGCTCGAGCAGGCGGCTGTGCAGGTAAAACACGTCGCCCGGATACGCTTCACGACCGGACGGGCGCTTCAGAATGAGCGAGATCTGACGGTAGGCGACGGCGTGCTTGGAAAGGTCATCGTAAACGATGAGCGCATCCATGCCGTTTTCCATGAACCACTCGCCGATGGCCGCACCCGAATAGGGAGCGAGGTATTGATTCGCCGGATTGTCCGCGGCGGGTGCGGCGACAATGACGGTGAACTCCAGCGCACCGGCCGCCTCGAGGGCGCCGAGCGTACGCACGATGTTGGAATTCTTCTGACCGACCGCGACGTAGATCGAGTAGACCGGGCGGAACTTCGGATCGCCGCTGGCGAGGCCGACCTTGTTGATCTTCGCCTGATTGATGATCGTGTCGATCGCGATGGTCGTCTTGCCCGTGCCGCGGTCGCCGATGATCAGCTCGCGCTGGCCACGGCCGATCGGAATCATGGAGTCGATCGCCATGATGCCGGTGAACAGGGGCTGGGAGACGGACTTGCGCTCGATGATGCCAGGAGCGATGCGCTCGACGGGATAGGTTTCCTTGGCGTCGATCGGACCCTTGCCGTCGACCGGATTGCCCAGGGCGTCGACCACGCGGCCGAGCAGGGCCTTGCCCACCGGCACGGAGAGCAGGCGGCCGGTCGTCGTGACTTCGTCGCCTTCCTTCAGGCCCGCGATGTCACCGAGGATGACGCAACCCACCTCGTCCTCTTCCAGGTTCAGCGCGATGCCGATGGCGCCGCGGGGAAACTGGACCATCTCGTTGTACATCACGTCCGAGAGGCCATCGATCTTGGCCACGCCGTCGGCGATGGTCCGGATGTTACCGGTGTTTTTCTTGACCGACTTGGTCGAAAGCTTGGCGATCTGCTGTTCGATTTGTTCGAGGACCGTGCTCATGTGGCGGGAAGGTGACGGAGGAGTTGGGACGTCT
>JAEUGY010000127.1 GCA_016794625.1 Opitutaceae bacterium | reverse complement strand
GGATTGGTGGGAGATTTTCGTGAAGCGTGTCTCCGCCTCGTTGCTGGCGGCGTATCCGATGGTGGAGCGGGTTTCGTTCACGGTGAACCTGCATCCCACGCGCGACATCACCTACCGCAACCGCTACCACTGTGTTGCACGGCGGTAGGCTTCGGCGCGAGGAAGTCCAGCGGTGGGTCCCGTGATTGCCGTGGGAAAAAGCGGTGTCAGGGCCGGCGAGCCGGCTGCTGCTGCCGGACCCAGTCCGTAAATGGGGCGATTTCCGGATACTTTTTGCGACCCCGTGCGAGGTACATCTGGTAGTCGTGCAGAATGAAGTCGGCGCTGGTCAGCCCCTGTTCGGCGGGACGCTTCATGGCCTCCAGGTAGAGTGTGCGGGCGGCCTCGGTTTGACCGGTGAAGAGCAGCGCATGGGCAAGATTGATCACATGGATGGAGGCGGCCGGGTCGGCAAGTCGACCGGCTTCGGCCTCGGGAATGGCCTTTTCCGGTTTACCCCAGTGTAGGTAGAGGTCGGCGGCGAAGGAGTGATACTCGGAGAGATCCGGGCCGGCGTCCCTGGCTCGGTGCATGCTCCGCTCCGCAGCATCGAAGTCGTTGTTGATCATGCGATCCACGATGTAGGCCTGGTTGATCCACGCACGACCAACGGCGGGCACGATGGCCGTCGCGACAACACAGTCGCGTCGCGCCAACTCCATCTGCCGCAAAAAGTAGTAGGCCATGGCCCGCTCTGCCCAGAGGGTGGCGTCTTTGGGCCGGGCATTGAGCGCGCGCGAGAACAGACCAACCGCCCGCCAGGCCTTCTCCTCGTCGGCGGCGATGAAGCTCATGACGCCCTGATCACTGGTCTCAAACGTGCAGGCAGCGATGAGTTTCCTGGCTTCCTTTGACCAGGTTTCCGGGCTGGCTTCGGAAGGTGCGGTAAGCGAAAGCGTCGAGCCTACGACTAGGCAAAGGAGGGAGCGAAAACGGTGCATACGAGGTCGGAGCGAGCCGGACCAATGCCGCCCGCGGGCTCGGCAGGTGGCACAGGTGCACAACCTCTGGCACCTTCGGTCCGCCACGGTCGGAAGAAGGGACAGGTCAAAAATAGACGTTCTTGGTCAACGGATTACAGATGCCCTGGTGAGGCGCGGGTCGTTCGACGGATGCCGTGGACGGGTGCGTGATACGGCGGTAGGCCGCGGAAGCTCGGCGAAACCTTGTCCGCTTCTTGATTCGGTGACGTCCTCAGGGAGACCGACATGGCCGAAGATGTTGAACTCCTGCGCCAGTTTGCGACGTCGCGATCCGAGGTGGCGTTTGCCACGCTCGTGCAGCGTCATATCAATGGCGTCTATAGCGCGGCGTTGCGACGCCTGGCCGGCGATCCATCTGCCGCTGCGGATGCGTCGCAGGAGGTCTTTTGCCGTCTGGCCCGCGGAGCCGGCGGTCTGGTGCATCACCCCTCGCTGGCGGGTTGGCTCTACACCACCACCCGCCACGTCGCCATCGACATGATTCGCTCGGACCAGCGGCGAAAGGTGCGGGAAAGGGAGGCCCAGGCGCGTCTTGGGCTCGACCTCGGCACCTCGACTCCGGAGTCGGGGACCGCCCTGCAGCGCCTGCTGGATCCAGCCATGGATCAGCTGGGCTCGAAGGAACGCGAAGCGGTGCTCCTGCGTTACTTTGAAGGTAAGTCGTTTTCGGAGGTGGGTCGCGTACTAGGGCTGTCGGAGGAGGCGGCGCGCAAGCGGGTGGAGCGCGCCCTCGCCCGGTTGCGCGCCCACCTTGAGCACTCTGGACTCCGCTCGACGCAGGCGGCCTTGGGAGCGGCACTCACGGCACAGGCCACGCTGGCGGCGCCAACGGGATTTGCCTCCAGCGTCACCGGGCTCGTGTTGTCCGGATTGGGCGGTGCCGGGGCGGTTTCACTGGGTGCAGTCGGACTTTTTTCACTTATGACAACGACGTCCAAACTGATTTTCGGAGGGGCACTGGTGCTGGCTGCGGTGGGAGTGGGCAGCGCGTTGCTTTCGGAGTCGCGCTTGCGCGCTGCGGATCGAAGGCTGATCGAGTCGCAGGCAACGGTGCGGAAACTGGAGCGCGATCTGGCTCAAATCGTGCGGCAGTCCGGTGCTCGACAGTCAACGGTGGATACAGCAGCTTCCGCCGCGCCCCCCGTTGCGGAGGCGCGGACCCCGGTGACGTCCGCCCCCGCGCCCAGTGAAACCGAAGAAGCGGTGCTGGACCGACTGGTCCTGGGCCTTCCCGAGTTGCAGCGTCTGTACGTGAAGCAGCAGGTGATTCGTATCGCCGAAAAGTACGGGCCGCTCTATCGCACGCTGGCACTGGAGCCCACTCAAGCCGCCCGATTTGAGGCGATTCTGGGTGAGTATGCCCAGATGTCTCAGGACATCTACGTGTCGGGATTGGCAAAGGGACTGCCCAAGACCGATCCGGCTGTGCGTGCCTTGGTGAAGGAGGCTGCGGACCTGCGCGACGCGGCGTTGCGCGAGCTTCTGGGGACGGAGGGGTTTGCGACCTACCGTGAGTTTGACAAGACCAGCCTCTGGCGGGCGGTTCCGGCCCGCCTGGCTGGCATGGTCTACACCTCAAGCCAGCCCCTCACGCACGAGCAAGCGGAGCGCCTCACTGCGATCATGGCGGCGCCCGATCCGCAAGGTCCAAACCGGCATCCCTTTTCAAGCGAGCGCTGGGTCGACACCCTCGCGCAGGCGCGCGGGGTCCTCTCGCCGGCCCAGGTTGCGGCGCTGGAGGTCATGCGGGAGCAATACAAAACCGGACTTGACGTGCACCACATCGTGAACCCCGCCTTGCAGGCCGTGAAGCCCCGCAGCTGAAAGCCTCCTCAGCCCCGGTGCGGCTGGCCGACGTGTGCCCCTGGACTAAAGCTGCCCGATTTGGGGACAGGCAGATTACGATTATTGATGAACAAGGGCTTCCGTGTCCCATGCCGTTGGCAAACGCTTTGACGTGGACCGTGGTCCAGGCGTCAATCCGTCGCCGTCTAGCGGCGGGCGTACTCGACGTACCACTTGTCGTCGTAGAGCTTGTGCTCTGCGACGGGCTTGAAGCCGATCGATGCCATCCAGGCTTCGGACTGGCTCTTGGTCACCTGAAGGGTGGGGTCGTTCTTGTGCGGTCCAAGCTCGGGGTAAAAGTCGATCACGACGATCCGACCGGTGGACGTGAGGTAAGGGGCGAGGTTCTTCAGGTATCCCACCCGGTCCTCGATGTGATGGAGAACGTCGTAGATGAAGGCGACGTCGACATTGCGGGCCGGGAGCGCGGGATCGGTGAACTGGCCGAGCACGCCGGTGACTTGGGTCACTTTCTCCTCCTTCACCTTCTTCATGATGTGCTCGACCAAGCCCTGATCGATATCCACGGCATAGATCATTCCGCCCGGCCCAACCGCCTTGGCGAGCGGCAGTGTGAAGACGCCCGAGCCGGCACCGATGTCGGCGACGACACTTCCCGGCGCCAGCTTGAGCGCCGCGACGGCGGCGTCGACCTGCAGTTTCATCACGCGATTCTTGGAGTCCAGCATGCGCACCCACTCCTCGGCCGACCGGGCTCCCAGCTGGGCAAACGTGGCGGGTGCGAGGACTAACGCGAAGATCGTGCAGGCGATCGTGCGGAATGGGAGGATGCGGAAGAGCGAGGACATGGAAAGGGGACCCAGAGGGCCGCAGCGGAGGAAGTAAAGGGCGGCCTTCATCGGACGGTGAAGTCGGTAGCATTCCGGAATCGAAATGACAAGGCGGTCATCTTCCTCCCCGCTCGTCCCGCCGTCCGACACAAAACCTCAGCACCCTTCCTTCTTCTTTTTGGGTTTGCCCGCGGGAGCGCCGGCCGGTGCGGCCGCCGGGGTGGGGGGGGCCAACTTGGGCAGCGCCGGCGTTGCCGCTGGCGCGGCTCCGCCAGTCGTCTGCGGACTGCCGCCGAAGAACGTTGCCACCGCGGCGCGCCGGGCGAACTCGACCTGGTCGCGGGGCGCTGCCGTCGCCGGTGGAGCCTGAGGGTAGAGGACCGTGTCCTTCCACTCCTCCAGTCCCCCGAACAGCAGGTACACCGCCGGAAATCCGAGGGACCGGAGCAGGTACCACGCCTGGGCGGCGTGGATACCGCCTTCGCTGCACACCACGATGCGTTCGTTTCGCGCGACAAAATCGGACGTCAGCTCGGCCAGCGGCACATGACGCGCGCCGGGGATGTGGTAGGCGGCGAACTCCGCCGCATCGCGCACATCGATGAGCAGGAAATCGTTCCGCCCCTCGACGATCCAATCAGCCAGCTGTACCGCGGACACGTGGTCCGCCTTGTTGCCGGCATCAAGCGCGAGCTGCTTGGTATCCACCCGGGCAAACGCACCCCGGTAGGGATTGCCTGCGAAGGCGGCGACCAGGCCGAGGGAAACGAGGACGATGGCGAACCGCCGCACCGGTGCGAGCGGGCGCGCGGGAGCCAGCAGCGAGTCCGGGTCCGGCGTCTTTCGGCCCACGACCTTTTCCGCCCACTCGGCCGCGAGAAACGCACCCAGGGCCATCAGCACCACCGCGAAGACCAGCAGACCGTACGGGAGGTTGAACTGCTCCGCGAGTGTCACCTGCCCCATCGGCGTCGCCTTCACCAGGTGCTCAACCCTCGGGTAGATCTCGGCAAAGCCGACCAGGCCCCCGATCATGCCGGCCAGATAGACCATACCGTCGATCCGGCCGGTCGCGGCCGACACACATGATGTGCCGGGGCAATAGCCGCCGATCACGAACCCCACCCCGAGGATCAGCCCGCCGACCGCCTGGGGGACAAGGAACGTGGGTGTGAGGTAAACCAGCGAGAGGTCGACCAGACCGAGCCGCGAGAGCAGAAACAGCCCGACCATCGCGGTGATGATGGCGGTGAACATGACCTTGAGCACCCGCAGGTCGCGAAAATAGAACTGGGCGGCGAGCATCCTGGCTCGGCCGAAGCCGGCCCGCTCGAGGAAAAAACCGAAGCCGATACCGATGGCGAACGCCACCACCAGCGAGATCTCGTCGCCGAACAGATCGTATTTGAAGAATGGAGCATTCATAACCACTGCCTCCGCAGAAACCACGCAAACGCATAGGCGCCGCCGAACACACACAGCATGAAGACCCAGCTTCCGAGGTTGAGCAGCGCGCCACCGCTCAAGGCCTGGCCGCTGGTGCAGCCCAGCGCGAGCTTCGCGCCGACGCCCATGAGGGCCCCGCCGACGCCGGCCAGGATCAGCCTCGCGGGATTGGAAATCCGCGGGCCCTTCTCGATCGAAAACCGCAGCCGGTTGCCCAGGGCCCCCGAGAGGAATCCGCCCACGAAGACGCCGAGCACCTCGAAGACCAGCCAGTCCTTCAGCGGATTCACGGTGCCGTCGCCGAGGTATTCCGCGTAGAAGGCGTTGCCGGTGGCGTGGTCCGGTGCGACGGCATGGACGGCGGTGGCGACCGCGGTCGTAAAGGCGCCCGAGGCGCCCAGGCCGCGACCCATGACGACGAATGACGTGAGCAGCACGAGTCCGAGACCGAAACCGGCCCAGTACGGATTCATGTGCGGCTTTTCCGGGAGCGAAGTATCAGGAGGGGAGGACATGGCGGGAAGAAGAAAGGGGCTCAGGGCAGGGCGATGGACCAGTGGCTCGCCTGACCGGCGGCCACGAGGATGAAGCGCAGGGCGAGGCCGCCGCCGATCACGAGCAGCGCCGGCACCAGGGTGGATTGTATCCGCCGCTGCGCCTGCAGGAACTGGAGCAGCAGCGGCAGGAGGATGCCGCTGCCGACAACAAAGACCCAGAAGGGTGCCGCCCACGGCCCGGTCAGCAGCAGCCGCGCGCCCGTCTGATGGGCCAGGGTCGAGGTCATCAACCCGCCGAAGAACAGCGCGAGCAGCACCAGCTCGATCGTGAGGAAACTGTTGTCCGCCTGTTCCAGTTTGCGCGAGCCCTCGGGCGCCGACGGGGGACGCAGCCAGGTGACGAGAACCGAAGCGAGCGCATCGCTGAACCCTGGAGCATCGCCTCGCGCCCGCGGGGTCAGGTGTGAAAGCAGGTGCAGGGTGGCGGCGCCGGTGGAAAGGCCGGAAAAGAGGAAAAGCGGTCCGAGCAGCGCGCTGTTCCACAGGGGACGCGCCCCCAGGGCGCTCAGAAGCACACCCGTATAAACTCCGAGCATCGCGCCGAGCACCAGATTGGCGAAGCCGATCAAATGCACGGTCCCGTCGCGCCCGGACAAGGTCGCGGCCACCCGGGACAGCACAGGCAGCCGACGCACAAGCCGCGGCAGCGAGTCAGGCAGGGTGAGCAGCGCGGAAGCCGCCAGCGCCGGATAGACTAAGAGCAGGATCCACGAGCCCCACGACATCGGAGAGGCGGGCCGGAACGTCAGATAGAGCCGCCAGACCTGCACCTTGTGCTCCAGGTCGAGAAAGAGCGTGAGCATACCCGCGCTGAGCAGCGCGAGGCTGAACAATGGAGCGGTCACGTAGTGGCCATGCGCGCGGTCGTGGTCCCAGCGCGACCGCAGCAGGTGGTAGCCCGAGAGCATCATCAGGCCCGCGACCAGTCCGCCGAGAAACAGATAGACCGGAATCTCCCAGCCCCACAGGTGAAGCGTGGGATCGATGCCGGGGTTGTGCCGGGTGGAGGTGTACTCGATCATGGCGGGAGGAGAGGACGGTCGTTCAGGTCAGGTAGTAGATGCGCGGCTTGGTCCCCGCCTCCGGCAGGAGCGTATGGTGGGGCCGCGTTGCGAGCAGACGGCTCACGCCGCTCAACGGATCCTCGGCGTCCCCAAAGTGCATGCAGTGCGTCGGGCAGACCGAAACGCAGGCGGGATCGAGTCCGCGTTCGACTCGATGGATACAGAACGTGCACTTGTCGGCGTAGCCCTTGGGATGAATGAAGCGCGCATCGTAGGGACAGGACGCGAGGCAGGCTTTGCAGCCGATGCACTTTTCGGGTGTGACGAGCACCACACCGCCGCGCTCGTGCACGTGGCTGGCGCCGGTCGGGCAGCAGTGCACGCAGGGCGGGTTGTCGCAGTGGTTGCAGCGCTCGGAGCGGATCTCCAGCCGCACCGTGGGGTACTCCCCGCTCGCCGTCTCCGTGATCCAGTCGCGACAGTAGCCCGAGGGCACATTGTTCTCCGTCTGGCAGGCGACCACACAATCCTGGCAGCCGACGCAGCGCCGGGTGTCGATGACCATGATGTAGCGCGACATGTTCAGACCGCCTCCGCGGGCTCGAGGGTGACAAAGTTGACGTTCATTGCCGTGCCGCCCATGAGCGGATCCGTGCGATAGCGGGTGATGAGACCGGCGTCGCTCGCGCCCTTGCCAAATGCATGGCGCAGGCCGCGCGCCTTGTGACCGAAACCGTGCACCAGGTAGACGCAGTCCGGCCGGATCCGTTCGGTGGCCTTGACCGCGATGCGATTGCTGAGCGCGCCGTCCTGGTTGCGCAACCGCACCCAATCGCCCGACTTCAGCCCCGCGCGAGTCGCCACCATCTGATTCACCCACACCACGTTTTCGTCCATCAGACCGGACAGCAGCCGGTTCGTGTGGGTGCGGCTGAAGGAGTGCATCGGCGCCCGGCCGAAAAGCAGACGGAAGGATCCGGGCGGACCGGAAACGGGCGGCGTGTAACGGGGAACCGGGTCGAAGCCGGCCTTCGCCAGCTGCGAGGAATAGAATTCGATCTTTCCCGACGGTGTATCGAACTCGGCGGGTACCCCGTCGGCCCAGTAGATCGGCTGCGGCGGGCCGCGGAGGATGCCGTCGCGTTTGAGCGTGGCGTAGTCGAGTCCGGCGGCTTTGACCCGGTGTTCGAGGTACTCCTCGATGTGCTTCCAGGGATAAAACGCGCCGAGCCCGAGTTTGACGGCCAGCTCGCGGGCGATCCACCAGTTCGGTTTCTGATCGTGCGGCGCCTCCACCACCGGCTGGCGCAGGGCGAGGAACGGTTCCCGAAAGTACTCCGGGTTCAAGTCGTCATGACGTTCCAAGTACGTGGACTCCGGCAGCACGACATCCGCCCAGGCGGCCATCTCGCTGGGCACGACATCCACGACCACCAGCAGGTCGAGCGCCTGGATGGCGCGCAGGGTCTCGGCCTCGTTGGGCAGCGCCTGCAGGAGATTGGTCGCATAGACCATCCACCCCTTGATCGGGTACGGGGCGCCCGAGATCGTGGCCTCCCGGATGCCCGTCGTCAGCGTCTCGTGGGCGAACGGGTACCTGTGGTCAGGATTGTCGACCTTCGGTTTCCCCGCCTTGGGGTAAGGGGGATAGGGATACGCCGGTATGTCCATCGTCACCGGCTGGTAGAAACCGCCCTTGCGCCCCCAGCTGCCGAGCAGCGCGTTGAGCAGGGCGATGGCCCGGCTGCGCTGGGCGTCGTCGCCGTTCCAGTTCACGTGCCGACCCGGGTGGACCAGCGTGGCCGGACGATACCGCGCCATTTCACGGGCGGTGGCGCGGATGGTCTCGGGGTCGATCCCGGTTTCGACGTAGGCCCACTCCGGCGTGTACTCGGCGAGGGCGGCGGCGAAGGCGTCGAAGCCGAAGCCATGCCGGGTGACATAGTCGATGTCGTAGCGTTTTTCGGTCACGATCACCTGCATCCAGGCCAGAATCAGCGCCAGGTCGGTGCCGGGTTTGATCGGCAGGTAGTGGTGAGCCTTGCTCGCGGCAACCGAGAGCCTCGGATCAACGACGATGAGCCGGGCGCCGCGGCCGACCGCGGTGGCGAACTCCTGCACCTGCGTGTTGTGCATGTTTTCGCCGAGATGGGAGCCGATGAGCACCAGACACTCGGCGTGGGCGATGTCGGTACGCTCCGGAGAACCGACGTCCTCGCCGAAGGTCAGGCGGAAACCGACATCGCGAGGGCCGCGGCACTGGGCAAAGGATGGGGCGGCGATGTTTGGCGTCCCGTAGGCTTTCAGGGTGTGCTTGAGGAAGGTTCCGCCGATGCCGTGGCTGAAAAGGGCCATCGCCTCGGGACCATGTGAGGCGGCGATCCGCTTCATTTTCTCCGCGATGTAGTCGATGGCCTCCTCCCAAGTCACTTCCTTCCACTTTTCCTCCCCCCGTTCGTGCGTGCGCAGCAGCGGGGCGCGTAGCCGGTCCGGATCGCTGTGGGCGCCGATGCCGCCCGTGCCGCGCGGGCAGAGACGCCCCCGGCAGAGCGGGTCGAGCGGATTGCCTTCGATTTTCCACAGCTGACCGTCGCGTACGCTGGCGACGGCGCCGCACTTCCAGAAGCACAGGTCGCAAAACGTCGGGATACGCTGCAGATCACCGGACGGCGCCCGTGTGGCCGACGCGGCCCGGAGCGGGCCCAGCGCCCGGCTGCCGAGGCCGGCGGCGATCACCGAGGAAGCGGAGATCCGGAGAAAACGGCGGCGGGAGAGAGCGTTCATGACGGTGGGGGAGCGGGAGGCGACGCAACGCGGGCGCGGGAGATCAGAAACGGCGCGAGTACATCAGCTGGGCATTGGTCTGCCCGTGAGAGATGCGAATGCCGTAGCCGTTGGTCTTCTCGACCTCGAAGCCGTAGGTGAACGATGTGTCGATGGAACTGCGGTCGTTGAGCGCGTAGCCGAAGCCCGCCGTCAGGTGCTTTTCGATCGTCGCGGGAAAAAGACAGTTCAAGAACCGGTCCGGAATCTGGTCGCTCGAGTAGTTGGCGCCAAAGCGCAACGTGAGCGCGCGGGTGGCGCGGACCGAGGCACCGACCTGAAAGATGTGCTGGTTGTCCCAGTGCTGGAACAGTGTCGCGTCCAGCACCTGGTTGGCGAATGGGCCATTGCTGGCGGCGCCCGAGGCGGTGAAGCGCATGGCAAAACGGTCCATCACGTCCTGCCAGAAGACCGTGCGGAAGTCCGCCACAACCAGCCAGGTCGAGTTCGGACGAAAGGCAAAGCCGAGCCCGGCGAGCGCGGGCCATTCGAAGTCTTCGACCACGAAATCGCCGGCGAGCGACTGGGCCATGCTGCCCATGCCGGGCACGCCGAGCTGGAAACTCAACGAATTGCCCGGAGCTTTCAGATCGCCCAGCCGCGTGCTCGAGTGGTAGGTGGCGCCCACGGTCAGGTGCGGGGTGAGCTCGTAGACCAGCCCCACCTTGCCGGCGTAACCATAGCCGCGGGCTTCGCCGGTGAACGGGTTCCCGTTGGCGAAGTTGAAGTACGCGTAGTCCACGTTCGTGCCGGCCGGCAGCGTGGCGAGCATCCCGGAGAAGGACTGGACCAGGGAACCACTGGCCCGGCCGAACTGCTGGCTCCGCGGATCGACCAGATCGAAGAACTGCGCGCCACTCATCGCCATCTTCAGGTCCATGCCGGCCCAGATGAAGTCGGCAGTGGCGGCGACGTGGAGCCGTTCATTGACCCGCCAGGACAGCGGGGCGATGAGACGCCCGACGGAGACCTCGGTCGCGTTCTTCAAGTTGTATCCAAGACCCCGCCACGATGAGCCTTCGTATTCGCAGCCCATGCCCCCCTGGCCGAAAAGCCCCAGTCCGTAGGTGAGGGAGCCGGAGCGGACGGCGTAGCCCATGGCGGGCATGACGAAGGCCTTGGATTGCGACTCCGCCGCCGCCCCCGACGGGCTCGTCGCGGTGATGCGCGGGCCGAGCACCCCGAGGGCAAGGTCGAATTGGTGATCGGACGGCAGCAAGCCCAGGGTGGCGGGATTGTTGATCACGGCCGCGGTGCCGTTGTCAAAGGCCAGCGAAGCACCGCCCATCGCGGTGGCCACGGGACCGTAGCCCTCCAGGTTCATGCCGTTGGTCGCGACCAACGGGCTCGTGGAGAGAATCGCCAGCAGGCAGCTGGCGGAACGTCGGAACAGGGATTGGTTTCTCATCGTCTTGGCCGGTTGACTGAACGCGTCCACTCTCCTCCAACCGCGCCCTCCGGTCTGTGCATCCTTTGACCAAAGGTGCGCATAAAATGCGTCACCACGTAAATACGCATATCCTTATATAGTGAAGTGCCCATTCTTCTGACCGGTCCCGGCCCGAGGCGTGGTGACACCGACGACTGGATACCCCGGGGTGGATTCTCCGGGCTTGCGCCCGGCGGGTCGTGCTGCGATTGACCCGCGTCGTTCCCGTGAGCGTTCCCTCTTCCGAACCCGACCATGCTGCTACCGGTGCCGCCGCCTCCGCGTCGCCTTCGCCGGCGCGATGGTTTGAAGAGCAGGTGCACCCCCATGGCGCCCAACTCCGGGCGTGGTTGCGGGGGACGTTCCCAGCGGTGCGCGACGTGGACGATGTGGTGCAGGAGTCGTATCTTCGGGTCTGGAAGGCCCGCGCAGCCCGTCCGATCGCCTCGGCCAAATCGTTCCTGTTCTCGGTGGCCCGGCATCTGGCGATTGATCTGGTTCGCCGCGATCGGGCGTCGCCGGTGGACGCCTTACCTGATTTGGACGTCCTGTCCGTCTTGGATGATGGACCCGGTGTGGCCGAGACGGCGTGTACGCGGGAGGAAATCGCCCTCCTCGCGCAGGCCTTCCTCGCCCTGCCACCCCGGTGCCGCGAAGTCATGCTGCTCCGTCAGATCGAAGGAGTCCCCCAGAAAGAGATCGCCCGTCGCCTCGGCTTGTCCGAGCTGACGGTGCAAACGCATGTCGTGCATGGACTGCGGAAGATCGAGGAGTTTATGCGCCGGCGGACCGGAGGACGGGGAACGCCATGAGCCGGACTGCGCCCACCCTCGAAGCGATTGATGCCGCCGCTGCGCGCTGGGTGGCGCGTCGCGATGCCGGACTAAGCGAAGCCGAACACGTGCAGTTTGCGCAGTGGTGCGCGGAAAGCCCGCTGCACGCGGAGGCCATCGCCCGTTTTGAAGGGCTGTGGTCCAGCTTGGGTCGGCCCCGTCGGACGGGGGTTGCGCCGGTGCTCCAGAGCGAGATGGACCAGTTGCGCCGGCAGCAACGGCGACGACGGACCCGGCTGGGGGCTGTGGCGGCGGCCGGCGTGGTGCTCCTGATGGCCGGCTCGTGGCTGGCAGTCCGCTCGACGCTGCCCGGTCGCTCGACGCCCATCGCCGCGGTGGCGCACACCACGCTCCTGGCCCCGGAGCGACGCGAGCTGCCGGATGGCAGCCACGTGGAATTGAGGTCCGGGTCCGAGATCGAGTTGGACTTTACGACCGCCCAGCGCCGTATCCTCCTGCGTCGCGGCGAGGCCCACTTCGAGGTCGCGAAGAATCCGGACCGGCCCTTCATCGTATCCGCCGGAGGCATAGAGGTGCGCGCGGTCGGCACGGTGTTTTCGGTGCAACTCGGTCTTTCCCAGGTCGAGGTGCTCGTGACCGAGGGCCGGGTGGCGGTCGAGAAGCCTTCGGCCGGCGCCCTTCGGACCGAAGCTGACGCAACGACGCCGAGCCTTCCCGTGGATCGCGAACCTCTCGCGTTTGTCGACGCCGGCAACCGTCTGGAGGTCGAAGTGGCCCTCCAGCCGGTCGCTCCCCCCGAGGTGCAGCCGTTGGCCCCGGCGGAGATGTCCAAACGCCTCGCCTGGCGCACGCCGCAGGTCGAGTTTTCCGGGGCGCCCCTGTCGGAGGTCATCCTCGTGCTCAATCGCTACCAGCAGACCCCCTTCGTGCTCGGGGACGCCGGACTCGCGGGCGTCTCGGTCAGCGGCTTGTTTCGGGCCGATGACACGGAGGTGTTCATCGGGCTGCTGCGCGCCGGATTCGGCATCGCCGCGGAGCCGCAGGACGGGCGGATCGTGCTGCGCAAGGCGCCTTGATGGGCGCGCAACGAACAAAGCGGCAGATTTGACTACTTGATTCTGCCGGCCGGTTCGTCCCGGTGCTTGAGCCGCGTCTGTGCGCGGTGACCAACACCACACCATGAACACCCTTGGTCTGCCCTCCGTCTGGCGCCGCGCCGCCTCCGCGCTGGCCCTCGCGGCCACTCTGGCGCTGCCCGCCGCCCTCTCCGCCCAGTCCACCGCCGATTCGCGCAAGACCTACGACCTGCCGGCGGACAACGCCGACAAGGCCCTCCGTCGCTTTTCCGAACAGGCAGGCATCCAGGTGCTCTTCCCGACCGAGATCACGCGCGATGTGCGCGCCGGGGCGGTCAAGGGTACCCTCACCGTGCGCGAGGCCCTCGACCAGATGCTGGCGGGCACCGGACTGGTCGCCGTGCAGGACAGCCGGACCGGGGCGC
>JAEUGY010000118.1 GCA_016794625.1 Opitutaceae bacterium | reverse complement strand
GAGGGAGACAGAGGGAACCGGTGGAGGAGCCCGGCTCGCAGCCAGTGAAACGCAGTCCAGCCCGAGTGCAATCCGCGGACGCAGGTGCGTGTTGACGTGAAGCGAAAGTGAAGGCCGTTTCGCGCCCCGCAAACGGAGTGCCTCTCGTTGTAGGCGGCCTCGCTGAGGCCGCGACGGGACCTTCGGTCCCGCCGGTTTTCATCGGATATGCGACTGCGACGCCAATCTCCGCGGGGTCGGCGACCCCACCTCCAACGGAAGGGGTCAGGCTCTGTTGGAGGTGGCCTCGCTGAGGCCGCGTTCACCGGCGATGACCGGTCCGTGGCTGGACCGAAAAAAAAGGGCCGGTGGCTTGCGCCACCGGCCCGGGGAGAGAGAACCCGCTGCGGGTTCGGAACTCGCTTAGAACGTGAAGGAGTTCGTCAGCGAGATCACACGCGGTTCCGGGATGCGGTAGGCACCCGGTGAGCCGTCGGGTTGTACCGTGACCGGGATCAGTTTGTCCGAAGCGAAGACATCGCGAACATTCAACTGCACGCGCCATTTCACGCGGTCAGAGAAGATCTTCGTCTGGTAACCGATCCACAGATCGAACGCATCGTCGGACGGCCCGAAGAAGGGATTGTCGACGATGTAGCCGTCACCCGCCGAATTGAGGCGGTAGCCGGTGACCTGCTTGTCCTGCCAGCGATAGCTGCCGCCGATGTTGGCGTCCTTGAGGCGACCCTTCTTGAAGCCGTAGTTGGCCGTCATGTTGAAGCGCCACGGACGAAGCTCGGAGACATTGCTGTTGTTGAGCGCGAGGGCCAGCTTGTAGGCGGGCAGGGTCTCGTTCTCGAACTTGTCGCGGACCGTGCCGCCGGCACCCTTGTCGAGCGCCCAGTTGCCATTGCCCCAGAGACGCATTTCGCCCATGGGCCCCTGGTAATCCTTGTAGCGCTGTTCGATCCAGTCCGAGTAGGCCTGACCGATCTTGAGGCGCTTGGCTTCCGTCTTGGAGGCATTGATCGAGATGTCGAGGCCGTCGATCGGGCTCGCGACGATTTCGATTTCGGTGCCGCGCGACAGGGTGTCACCCGTGACCGCGACACTGTTCATGCTCCAGTTGCCGCTACCCGTGGCGTAACCCGTCATGCCCCAGGCCAGCTGGAACGAAGCGGGAACCGGCTTGGAGAGCCAGTCGTCCGTCGACGCGCGCTGAATGTCGTACTGGGCATTGATGGCGGCCTGGCTGTAGGTCTGCTGATAGCCGTCCGAACCAGGAGCCCGGCCGGCGCTGTCGGCGACCAGGTTGCCGGCGTTGGCGGGCTGCCAGCGCAGGGTGTGGCCGGCGCCGTACTTGGAGCCCGCCGTCGTGGTGCCGTAGTTACCGTCACCCGGCCAGACATTGTTGTTGGCGCGCAGCTGATACGCGGCGGCCTGACCCCAGGCTTCACCGGCGCCGATCAGGTAGGCATTGCCGAGTTCACCCGAGAGGGTGGCGTTCGTGACCGACGTCTCGTAGCGATTCACCTTGAGGGCGATCTTGCCGTTGAGCGCGCTGATCGCGATGCCGTAGTCCTTGGTCTTGCCGGTCGGCGAGGGAATGATGCCGCCGACGATGTCCTTGCGTGAAGCGTCCGGCTGGAAGTTGGCCGAGCGGTTGTAGAACACGCTGACCGCCATGTTGCCGGGCAGGCGCTCCATGATCGCCTTGGGCGCATGGCCGACGATGCTGAACGTGTGCGTCTGGCCGTCGACGTTGTTGTAGATGCGCTCCTTGTTCTTGCCCGTGCCGTTTTCAATCAGCCCGGTGGGGATGCGCCACTCCGGATCCGCAAAGTTGGTCACGAGACCACCGACCTTGTTGGGTGAACCGGCATTGAAGCTCTCGGCGACGTCCTTGCGCCAGCCGACCATCGGAACGATGGCTCCGTCGAACAGGTAACCCTGCCAGACGAAGACCTGCGAAGCGATATCGTCGCGCGTCTTGCTCGCCTGCGTGTAGGGACGATTGCTGTCGTTGAAGGACGGGTCGTTCGGGTTCACGATCGGCAGCGCGTACGTCTTGTACGTGCGGGTCAGCGTGTCCCAATTGCGCACCGTGGTCGAGGTCGCGGCTTGTTGGGCCGTGATGCGGCCGAGTCCGAGACCGCTGGCCGTCGTGCGGCTGGCGAGGGAGGGTCCGAGGTAGGTCAGCGTCGCGGCGTCGCGACCGGCCTGGCCGACCGCGGCGTTGGCGGACTGGAGGAAGCCCGGGCCGACAAACCAGTTGTTCCAGCTCGTCTGCAACGTATCGTTGCGCTGGATCGCACCACTGTAGGTGAAGATGTGACGACCGAGGATCTTGGCAGCCTTGGAGTCGCGCTCGAAGACATCCCGGAAATCGACTTCGCCGAACGCGGTCGCACGGGTGGATTCACGCACGCGATTCACGCGGCCGCTGCCGGCGGAACCGCCACCACCGATGACCATCGGACGGCCGACGTTCGGATTGGCCGAGCCGTCGATGAAGGTCGACATGATGTCCACCGTGATCGCGGCCGCGTCCCAGGCGAGGAAGTTGCGGAAGTCCCACTCGGCGTCCTGCTTGTCGTACGCGACCTCGAAGCCGATCTTGTTGTTCATGAACGTCTGATTGAGGGTGACGTTATAGGCGTCAAACTCGCTCGTATTCAGACGATTCTCACCTTCGATCAGATTGTCGTAGAAATTGAAGATGCTCGAATCGGTGAGCGACTTCGCCTTGTACGGATTGATCACATAGCCCGGCAACCGGAGGTTGTTGGCGATGTTGTTGTAGGTGGTGATGCCCTTGTACGAACCGTTGGACGGGTCGTTGGCTTCCGGAGCCTGGCCGGTCGGGAAGCTGTAGGGGCTGGCCGAGAACGCGACACCCTGGGTGCTGCTGTTGGCGTCGAACGTGACCACCTGGCCGTCATAGATACGACCACCGGCCGCGCCGACATACGGGCTGTAGCGGGCGTTGGCGCGATCCGTGACCTGGTTGCTGTTCAGCCACGGATACGTGGCCTTGTTCATCGACGTGAACCACGGGGTGATCGCATCCATCGGAGGCGTGAGCCGCGGATTGATGCCATTGATGTCACCCTTTTCGTAGTTCGCGCGGAGGGAGGTCCGGGCGCTGCCCTTGGCGAGGAATTTCGGCTGGTAGTTGAGGGCGCCGAAGACGCGATGGTCGTCGCGGAAGGCCGGTTTCTGCCGGTAGTTGGTTTCGTCCAACAGGGCGGAAACGCGGACCGCGAGTTCGTCCTTCAGGATCGCCTTGTTGAAGTCGACCGTGCCGCGGACGGAACCGAAGGTGGCGACTTGCACCTCCACCTTGTTTTCGTCGCGGAAGCTCGCGGTGTTCAGGCTGCTGTTGATCACGCCGGCGGGGGAACCGATGCCGAAGAGGATCGAGTTCGGTCCGCGCTGGAGATCGACGCGGCCGACATTGTAGGAGTCCCACGGAATGTCGGTCAGGAAGAAGTCGCGCAGGTTGTCCGCGGCCGCCAGACCACGCACGCGCGTGTTCGGGCTCGGATTGGAGTAGGCGCCATCGTTGATGATGTTGCCGTCGCCCCCGCCGACAAAGTTACCACCCTGGCCGGCGACTTCCGTGCCGGTCGTGTAGACCAGCAAGTCGGCCGAGCTCTTGGAATTGGTATCCTTGAGGAACTTCTGGGTCACCACGCTGATGGCCGAACCCACATCCTTGAGTTCGGTGCGCAGCCGGGTGCCCGCGAGGGTGTTCTTGGCGGAGTAGCCCTCGTCTTCATCGGCTTCGATGACGAACGGGGACAATTCGATGGTTTCTTCGTCCGCTGGCTTGAGGGAGGCCGGGCCAGGACTGGGCGAAGCAGTGGATTGCGCCGTCAGGCGCCCCACGGCAAGCAGACTTAGGGCAGGTAGAAGCGCAAAGGCGCTTACCCGCGAGAACACGCGGTACTTGGTCATTGGGGTCGGGTAATCGATCACTCACAGCGGAGTCGGACGAATCCGGGCTCGCGCCATGCCGGAAGCACGGCTTCCAGACCGCCCAGCATAGTGAAGTATCCTTATGAGGTAAATGAGATCACTTACATCTTGCTTGAGAATTTTTGCCGCTCCCTCCCGGCCCGCCGCCAAGGCAAGGAGCCGGTCAGCGGGCCTTGGGCCGGTCCGCCGATTGAGAATTGCCCCCGTGGTTGAGCTTGCGGTAGGCGCCAGGGGAGCTGCCGGTCATGCGCTTGAACAGAACGCACATGTACTCGACGTGTTCAAAGCCCGCGAGTTCGGCGATCTTCTTCAGCGGAAAGTCGGTTTCCTGCAGCAATTGCCGGATCTTCGCGACCTGAACCCGCCTGATCTCCGCCTGCGGAGTGCGCCCGAGGTGGTCGCGGAACTTGCGTTCCAGCTGGCTGCGTGAGGTGTGGGCGTGGCGCACGACCTCGTCGACGGTGATGGCCTGACAGGCCCGTTCCCGGATGAAACCGAGGGCGGTCGCGACGGTGCGATCGGAGATGGCAAGCACGTCGGTGGAACGCCGGGTGACGACCCCGATGGGTTCGACGCGTTCATCGAGTCCGGCGTGGTCCTGGCCCGCGAGCAGGCCGGCGAGGACTTCGGCCGCGCGGTAGCCGGATTGAAAGGTGTTGGGCGCCACGCTGGAGAGCGAGGGGTAACAGAGCTCGCACCGCGTAGGGTCGTTGTTGATCCCGAGAATCGCCACTTCGTCCGGGACCAGCAACTCGGCTTCCAGGGCGGCAGCCATGATCTGTTGCGCGCGCAAGTCCATGCAGGCGAGCACGCCCACGGGTTTGGGGAGGCGCTTCAGCCAGGCCGCGAGCAACTCCAGCTGTCCGGGATCCCAGACCGGGCGATCATCGCCCGGGTACTTCATTTCCAGAAGGTCGCAGGTATGTCCGGCCAGGCCGAGCGCCTCCGTGAAGCCGGCGCGCCGCTCGCAGGACCAGACTTCGCTGGAGAACCCGGCAAAGGCGAAGTGCCGATGGCCGCGCTCGAGGAAATGTTCGGCGCCCAGGTGGCCCAGCGCGACATTGTCCGGGCGGATTTTCGGCACGCCGGGAATGACTGGCGAGTCGTCGAGATCGACCAGCGGGATGCCCTGTTCCGCGCAAATGGCGGCCATGGCTGGCGTTGTATGCCGGCTGATCACGCCATCCCACGGTTTGTCGCGCAACCAGGACGGATCCGTCATGGCGCGCGCCTGATCGTCATGAAACCCGGCCCAGAGCTGGTGCGTGCGCTCGTAATGCGCGATCCCGCGCAGCATCGCGTGGCTTTCCTCGAAGCGAGGAAGAAACACAAACAGGACATGGGGTCTCAAGAGCTGACTCCTTGTCAGCTCGGAGGATGAAAGACAAGCCGGGTGATGCCGGGAGGCGACAAAGGATCTCAAGTGAAGACCAAAGTCCGGGCTGGGGCCGGGGCGGCCGGACGGCTCCGGGTGAACCTGACTCCACCGCGCTCAGAGCAGGGCGCCCTGGCTGCGGATGAGATCGCGGTACCAGTGAAAGGAACTCTTGGGGGTTCGGACCTGCGTGCTGTAGTCGACATGAACCAACCCGAATCGGTCCTTGTAGCCTTCCGCCCACTCGAAGTTGTCGAGGATCGACCAGTAGAAGTAACCGTCGACCGGAATGCCTTCGTCGATCGCCCGCCGGATGGCGCGTAAGTAGCGACGCATGAAGTCGATGCGTTGCGGATCAGGCACCCCGCCGTCGAGGTGGACGAAGTCGGAGTTGGCGTACCCGTTCTCGGTGAAAACAATGGGCAGGCCGTACCGTTCCGATTGAAACCGGGCAGCCCAGTAGGCGGCGTCGGGCGCGATTTGAAGCCAGGAGAGGGCGGACCGCGGATTGCCGGGCCCCCAGCCGCCGGGGACCACCTCGGGCTGACCGTCGGCGCCGGCGCGCACGGGCCAGCCAGAGTAACAGTTGTAGCCAATGAAATCGATCTTCTGGGAGATCAGTCGCAGGTCGGCGTCCGTCACTTTCGGCATGTCGGAGCCGTACGCCTTGACGCCCTCCTCCGGATAGTGGCCGAAAACGATCGGGTCCGCCCACCAGGAGAGATTGTGCATGGTCCGCTCGGTCGACGCGAAGTAGTCGCGCCGGGCGGCCTCGATGTCGCGTTTCGACGACGTGGCGGGAATGCGTTCGCGCCCGGTGTGCGCCAGGGCGATCCGCACCGGGCCGTGGCAGTGGGCGCGCAACGCCTGCACCGCACGACCATGCGCCATCAGGAGGTGGTGGGCCCCGCGCAAACACTCCGCGTACGGCAACTGCAGGCCCGGGGCGAAACGCCCTTCCTGATGGCCCATGCCGATGATGACCGGCGGCTCGTTGAACGTCATCCAATGCCGGACCCGGTCGCCGAGGCGGCGGGCGACGAGCTCCGCGTAGTCGCCAAACCACTCCACCAGGTCCCGGTTGAGAAAGCCCCCCCGTTGCTGCAAGGCTTGCGGGAGATCCCAGTGATAGAGGGTGACCCAGGGGGTGATGCCGGCTTTGAGCAATCCGTCGATCAAACGATCGTAGAAGGCGAGACCCTTGGCATTGATTTTACCCACGCCTTCCGGCTGGATCCGGGGCCAGGAAAGCGAGAGACGGTAGGCGGAGATGCCCAGATCGCGCATGAGCGCGACATCCCCTTTCCAGCGGTGATAGTGATCGCAGGCTACGTTGCCGTTGTGATTCTCAAACACCCGCCCGGGCTGCTGGGAAAACACGTCCCAGATCGACGGGGCCCGTCCGTCGACGTTCCACGCTCCCTCGATCTGGTAGGCGGCGGCCGCCGCGCCCCAGGTGAACGTGGAGGGAAACGGGGAGCCCTGTGCTCCCGACGTGGTGGAGGTCGGTGCCTTCATCGGTGGGTGTCCACGCGGGCGGCGAACCGGGACAAAGCGCGGCCAAAGAGATCGACACTACGGGGGGAGTCGGTCGCCGATCGCGACCAGCGCAAGCGTGGCATGGGGGAGCGCTCAGACTACCCCAACGCGCGCGACCTGGGAATGAGACAGGTTATCGAAGGTTTGAGATTTATCGACCGAGGCGTCGGACCCTACATGGCGTGTTCGAGGATGAACTGCACCAGGGGCTCCGCCTCACAGAAGCAAAGGGCAGAGACCGTGTCGGCGGCGCCATAGTAGATGGCGATCCGCCCCGTCGGTGCATCACACAGACAGCCGACCGGAAAACAGACGCCCGGCACCAGGCCGGACAGTTCGTAGGGCGCTTCCGGGGTCAGCAGGCTTTGGTTCAGGCGGGCACGCACCTTCCACGGTTGATCCAGATCGAGCAGCGCCGCGCCCATCGAATAGCTGAAGCCATTGCAC
Organism: Opitutaceae bacterium; assembly: GCA_016794625.1. GTDB lineage: Bacteria > Verrucomicrobiota > Verrucomicrobiia > Opitutales > Opitutaceae > UBA6669. Next base: position 71,270 of record JAEUGY010000118.1, on the reverse strand, counting down.
GTGCTCATGACACCGTGGTAGAACAGCAGCCACCCTTCGGACGTCTCGATCGGCGAAGGGCCGGCGCCGATCTTGGTGCCCTGCCACCATTGACCGCCCCGACTCATGACGTGGCGATGACGACCCCAGTACACCAGATCGGGACTGTCGCTGTAGAAGATGTCTCCGAACGGCGTGTGGCCCGTGTCACTCGGCCGGCTGAGCATGGCGAACTTCCCGTTGATCCGGCGCGGGAAGAGCACGCCATTGCGATTGTAGGGCAGGAAGGCGTTTTCCAGCTGTTCGAAGGTGACGAAATCCCGGGTGCGGGCGACGCCGATGGTCGGACCGTGGTAGCCATTGCACCAGGTCACATAGTAAGTGCCTTCGATCGGAGTGACCCGCGGGTCGTAGCCGTACTCGTGCCGCGTGACCTCGGGATCGTCGCAGGTCAACGCGATGGGTTTGAGTTCAAACGTCCAGGCCAGCCCGTCCGCGCTGCGCCCGACGTGCAAGTGAGGCATGCGATCCATGCCCTCCGTGCGAAAGACGCCGATGAACCGGCCCTCGAAGGGCACGACGGCGCTGTTGTAAATTCCAGTGACGCCCGGCAAAGGACGGCGGCCGATGACGGGATTGTGGGAGTAACGCCAGACCAAGTCGGAGTTTCCACTTGGACGCGGCTGCCAGGGCAGGTGGGGAATCGGCGAACCGATGATCGGAAGAGCCATGATGGGGTTGGGGAAAGGAAGGGGAGCCGCCAGTGTCTCAGAAACCCTCGCGCCCGCCTAGGTGAACGCTACCCGCAGTTTTGAGACTCTTTGCCTGATTGCCGTGCGAGGCCGACCTTTTGCAACCGTGACAACGGATGCGCGTTTCCTGCCAAAGAACGGAGCTGGATGGAGATTGAGGATTGAGCGCGCGCGGGGATGCTGCTTGCGTCGTCCCATGAACGCCCACCCCCACGCGTTTATCGCTCTCTTTCTCCTCCTGGCGCTTCTGTTTCCAGTGGTCCTTCTTGGGGTGGCGCGTCTCTGGTTCAGCTGGTTTCAGCCGCCCAAACCGGGCGTGACGAAGCTGGATCCCTACGAGTGTGGGGTCGCGCCCAATGGGGATGCCTGGATCCAGTTCAAGGCCCACTATTACCTGTATGCGATCCTCTTCCTGATCTTCGATGTGGAGTTACTCTTCCTGCTCCCGTTTGCGGTGGCCTTCACCGGACTGCCCACGGGAGCCTTGGTGGGATTATTGGTGTTTGTCCTGCTGCTGGCCGAGGGTCTCGTGTGGGCCTGGCACCGCGGACATCTAGAGTGGACGTGATATGAACGAGACCCAGCCGGCCCTCACTTCCCAAGAACGCGACGAGTTGCGACGACAGGGTGTCCTCCTGACCAGCCTGGAGGAACTCTACAATTGGGGGCGCAGCCATTCCGTGTGGCCCTTGAACTTCGGTCTGGCCTGCTGCGCGATCGAGATGATCGCGGCCTCGATGGCGAAGTTCGACATTGCGCGCTTTGGCTCCGAGGTGTTCCGCCCGTCCCCCCGGCAGGCGGACCTGCTGATTGTCTCGGGCACGGTGACCAAGAAAATGGCGCCGCATGTCGTCCGCCTTTGGAATCAGATGCCCGAGCCCAAGTACTGCATCGCGATGGGCGCATGCGCGATTTCCGGCGGGCCGTTCAAGCAGGGTTACAATGTGCTGAAGGGCATCGACCGCTTCATTCCCGTCGACATTTACATCCCGGGTTGTCCGCCCCGCCCCGAGGCCCTGCTGCACGGACTCGTGCAGCTGCAGGAAAAAATCCGGGGCCAGGCCCTGACCGGCCCCGAGGCGCCGCGCCACCTGCGCTCGGACGACGCGTGTGATTGTCCCGTGCCCGAGCTGGGCGCGCATGACATCGAACCCTCCCATGCACCCGGCGTGTGGAGTTCGCCGAGTCTGGTGCGGCCGGACAAAGGGTGAACGCCATGGACACCGTCGAACACGTGCGCGAACGCTTGCTCGCCCGGTTTCCCGGGGCGGAGGTGACGGTGGTGCCCAATGGATCGCCCGCAGGGCAGCACTCCCTCCTGATCAGCGCGGCCCATGCGCTGGAGATCGCCCGCTACTTGCGCGACGAGCCTGGTCTGGCCTACGACCAGTGCAGCAATGTGACCGGCATCGACTGGCGTGATCGCGAAGTGATCGACATCGTGAAGGATTCCCAGCCGGGAGCCCCGGGTGGCCCTCCCGTGGTCGTCGAGCGAAAGGTCAAACGCATCGAGCCGGGTTACCTCGAAGTGGTTTACCACCTCTACTCCCTGGCCCGACGCGAAGGACCGGTCGTCCTCCGACTGCGCACGGGCAACCGCTCCACCGCCGTCAGCGTACCGTCACTCACCCCCGTCTGGCGGAGCTGTGAATTTCAGGAGCGTGAAGTCTTTGATCTCTTTGGCGTGGTCTTCACCGGGCACCCCGATCTGCGGCGCATCCTGATGTGGGATGGCTACCAGGATCACCCGATGCGCAAGGATTATGTTGAACCCGACGATTACGAATGGGAGCCGACACCGCACGGGGACGTGTTGACGAAGGCGAAGCGGCACTACCCGGCGCCAACGGCGCCGGGAATGACGAATGACGAATGACGAATGACGAATGACGAATGACGAATGACGAAGGATGAATGATGAAGGATGAGGGGCGAATGATGATGGACCAAAGTCCAGGGATGACGGTGGAGGGTGGGGCCAGGAATGGCTCCGGGCGGGGCTATGTTTGACGCAAACCCGGCTGCCTCCCCCTCTGCCCGCGTGCGGAAGGTCGAGCCTTCCTCCTTTGGATTTCAACCTTCGTCCGTGCCGCCGCCGGCCGGTGGAGGCGGGGATTTGCTGGAGATTTCCCTCGGGCCGCACCATCCGTCCACGCACGGGGTGTTCCGCATGAATGTGGTGCTCGACGGCGAGACCGTGGTGCGGCTGAAGCCGGTCTTTGGTTACCTGCATCGCAATCACGAGAAACTCGGCGAGGGCACGTCGTACCTCGGCTCGATGCCGTACACGGACCGGCTCGATTACCTGAACTCGATGACGAACAACTGGGCCTACGCGATCGCCGTCGAGAAGCTGGCGGGCCTGACGGTGCCGGAGCGGGCGGAGTACGTGCGCGTCATCCTCGCGGAACTGACCCGGCTGCTCAACCACACCTGCCTCGCCGGCTTTCTCATGCAGGACTGCGGGTGCAGCGGCACGCCGCTCATGTACGCCTTTCGCGAACGCGAGCGCATCCTCGACCTGTTCGAGTCGCTCAGCGGCTCCCGCATGATGTGCAACTACCAGCGGTTCGGCGGGTGCCGGGTCGATCCGACGCCGGCCTGGCTGGCGGCCGTGGCCCAGCTGGTGGACCGGTACGGCCCCTTCCTCGACGAGTTTGAGGAGCTGCTGACCGGGAATGAGATCATCATGGCCCGCACCCAGGGCGTCGGCCGGCTTCCGGCGGCGCTGGCGGTCAACGCCGGGGTGACGGGCCCGATGCTGCGCGCCAGCGGGGTGGGGCACGACCTGCGCAAGGTCGACGGTTACGGGGTGTATCCAAGGCTCAACTTTCGGGTGCCCGTCGGCGACCATGGCGATGTCTACGACCGCTACATGGTGCGCGTGCTGGAGATGCGGGAGTCGATCAGCCTCCTCCGCCAGGCCCTGGCCGCCCTGCCCGGCGGCCCGGTGCTCGATCCCAAGGCCAAACAACGGGGCCTGCGGCCAAAGGCCGGTGAGGCCTACGGGCGGATCGAGGGGCCGAAAGGCGAGATTGGATTCTACCTCGTGAGCGATGGCACCGCCAACCCGTACCGCTACCGGGTGCGCCCGCCGTCGTTCGTCAACCTCACCGTGCTCGAAGACCTCTGCCTCGGGCACACCGTGGCGGATGCGGTGATCATCCTCGGCAGCATCGACATTGTCCTCGGCGAGGTCGACCGCTGAACCTTCGCGCCCCTCCCTCCCGCCACCCGCCACTCCTGCCGCCACCCCGCCTCCCATGATCGGAAAAGGACTACTCCAGGGACTTGCTGTCACCGCCCGGAATCTGGTGGGCAGCTACCATGACCCGGACCGGTACACGACGATCGAGTACCCGGAGGTGAAGCCCGCGCTGCCGGAAGCGTATCGGAATTTCCCCTTCCTCGTGGCGGAGAAGGCCGAGGATCCGCTCGGCACGCTGCGCTGCGTCGCCTGCCAGATCTGCGAAAAGGAATGTCCGCCCCAGTGCATCTACATCGTGATGGACCGCGATGAGAAGGGGAAGGCGAGGATGAAGCCCAAGGTGTTCGACATCGACACCTCGGTGTGCATGAGCTGCCAGATCTGCGTCGAGGTCTGCCCGTTCGACGCGATCAAGATGGACCAGGTCTTTGAGATCGCGACGGACGAGCGCTTCAACGCGCTGCTCCTCCATCGCGACCAGCTCGCGAAGACCAACACCTATTTCCACCAGATCCATCCGACCGAAGCGGCCGAGGTCGACGCCCGGCTGGCGGCGGAAAAGAAGGCGGCGGAGGAGAAGGCGAAAGCCGCAGCGGCCGCCAAGGCCGCGTCCGCCAAACCGGCGCCCGCCGCGCCGGCGAATCCCACGCCCCCCCCGGCGCCCGCGCCATGACCACGACCTCCGTCCCATCGAGCGAGTCCTGGTTGGAGGTCGCGCCCCTGCAGGCCCGGGACGCTCTGCTCGGCCTGCTGCCGGAGTCGCTGCACTGGATCGCCTCCAGCGTGCTCGCCATCGCCGTGCTGGTCGGCGCCTTCGGCCTGATGTTCGCCTACCTCACCCTGGCGGAGCGCAAACTCCTCGGGCGGATCCAGAACCGGCCCGGTCCGAATCGCACCGGATGGGCGGGGTTGCTCCAGCCGTTCGCCGACGCAGTCAAGGCGCTGACCAAGGAGGACATTGTGCCACGGGATGCGGACAAGGTCCTGCATGCCCTCGCGCCCGTCTCCCTCGTTGCCTTGTCCCTCATCGGCCTGGCCGTGATCCCCTTCGGCCGGCACCTGGTGGCGATCGAGCTCGATGCCGCCGTGCTCTATTTCTTCGCGGCCGGCGCGGCGACCGAGCTGTCGATCTTCATGGCGGGCTGGGCGAGTCGCAACAAGTACTCCCTGCTCGCGGCCATGCGGGCCCTCGCCCAGCTCATCAGCTACGAGGTGCCGCTGCTGCTCTCGGTCGTGCCCGTCGTGCTCGTCGCCGGCACCCTTTCGACCACCGCAATCGTCGCCGCGCAGGGCGGCTGGGCGGCCGGTTTCTGGCCCCACTGGCACGTGCTCACCCCATGGGGCTTCTCCGCCTTCTGCCTCTTCATGATCGCGGCGCTGGCGGAGTCGAACCGCTCGCCCTTCGATTTGCCCGAGGCGGAAAGTGAACTCATCGCCGGACATCTCACCGAGTATTCCGGATTCAAGTACGCGCTGTTCTTCATGGCCGAGTATTTCGGCATGGCGGCGTTGAGCGCGATGGCCGTGACCCTCTTCCTCGGCGGCTGGCAGGCGCCGCTCGGCTGGCTCGAGGTGCTGCCCTCGTATGTCTGGTTCGCGGCGAAGCTGCTCGCGCTGCTGGCGGGCTTCATCTGGATCCGCGCCACCTTTCCCCGCCTGCGCATCGACCAGCTGACCCGGCTGGCCTGGAAGTTTCTGGTCCCGATGGCGCTGCTCAATCTAGCCAATGCGGCGTTCTGGTCGCTGACCGCCGGGTGGTCGGGTCCGCTCCAGGCCGTGCGCTGGGCGGTCTCGCTGGCCGCCGTGGTGGTGCCGTTTCTTCTCCTCAGCCGGAGCCTCTTCTCCGGCCTCGGTCCCCGGGTCTATCGCTACGCCCCGTCATGAGCCTCGCCTTCCTCGCCCTCGCCCTGGTGTGTGTGGTCACCGCGTCCGCCGCGATGATCTCGCGCAACCTCATTCACAGCGCGCTCCTGCTCGTGCTGACCTGGATCGGGCTGGCCGGGCTTTACCTGTGGGCGGGCGCGGACTTTGTCGGGTTTTCGCAGGCGATCGTGTATGTCGGCGGCGTCTCCATGGTCGTGCTCTTTGCCGTGCTGCTGACGCGACGCCAGCGCGACGAGCCGCTCGTGCTGATCCCCGAGGCGGGGGTGGGCCGGGTCGTGGCGGGGCTGGCCGCGACCTTCTGGGTGGCGGCGCTGCTCGTGCCGGCCATGGTCGTGGCCCCGCTGGTGCAGCGGGCAGGACCGGGCCCCACGCTGACGGTGAAACGCATCGGCGAGCTGCTCGCGGGTCCGCACCTGGTGGCGGTGCTCGTGGTGGGGGTGATTCTCACCGTGTCGTTGATTGGCGCGCTCTACCTCGCCGCGCCCGTCACCGCGGAGGACCAGCCGGAGTGGGACAACGGTGGAACGGGACGGGATCGCGGAAACCAGGAGGAGCCGTCATGAGCCCCCTGCACCTCTGCCTGCTGCTCTCCACGGTGTTGTTCTGCATCGGGCTGGCCGCGGTGCTGGTGCGCACCAGCGCGATCCTCGTCCTGCTCGGCGTTGAGCTGATGCTCAACGCGGCGAACCTCAATTTCATCGCCTTCTGGCGCTATGGTCCCGGAGGCGATGACACCGGGGTGATCTTCGTCCTCTTCTCCATCGCCGTGGCGGCGGCCGAGGCGGCGGTCGGCCTGGCGCTGGTGATCGCCCTGCACCGCCACCGCCGGACCATCGCCCTCAAGGCGGCCAACCAGCTCCGAGGTTGACCATGACCCTCTCCGCCTCCCTGCTCTGGTTGATCCCGGCGACGCCCCTCGCGGCCTCGGTGTTCGGACTTTTCGCTCCCCGCACCGCGCGCACCCTGCCCATCGCGGGCGCGCTCCTCGGTTTGGTGGCGGCCCTGGGCCTGTCCGTTGCGGCCCTCGCCGGCGCGCTGGTCGATCCGGCGGTGCGCGCGACCAGCGACTTCGCGTGGTTCACCTTTGGAGCGCAGACCCTCCGGCTCGGCTGGCTGCTCGATCCGCTCGCCGGATTCATGTGCGTGCTGGTGACCCTCATCGGCCTGCTCGTTGCCCTGTTCAGCACCGCCTACCTGCGGCATGATCCCCGCATCGGCCGGTTCTTTGGTTTCCTCAGTTTGTTTGTGGCGGCCATGCTCGGCCTGCTCGTGACGAACAGCCTGCTCCTGCTCTTCATCTGCTGGGAGCTGGTCGGCCTCGCGTCGTATCTCCTGATTGGATTCTGGTACGAACGCCCCGCGGCCGCGGCGGCGGCGAAAAAGGCGTTCATCACCACGCGGATCGGGGACCTCGGATTCCTCATCGGCCTCGTCTGGCTGCACCAGGCGACCGGGTCGGCGCTCTTTCATGACGGCGGGGCCGGGGCGCTCGACGCGCCCACGCTCGCACGCCTGAGCAGTACCCTCCTGCCGGGCGGCTGGGCGGTCTCGACCGCGATCGGCCTGCTCCTCTTTGTCGGTGCGGCCGGCAAGTCCGGCCAGTTTCCCCTGCACGTCTGGCTCCCCGACGCGATGGAGGGTCCGACGCCGGTCAGCGCGCTGATCCATGCCGCCACCATGGTGGCCGCGGGCGTGTTCCTCATGGCGCGGGTGTTTCCGTTGATGGCGGCCGACCAGGGCCTGGCCACGGTGCCGTTCCATGCCCTGACGGGAGTGGCGGTGATCGGTGCGGTGACGGCGCTGCTCGGGGCGGTGCTGGCCGTGGCGCAGAACGACATCAAGCGCGTGCTCGCGTATTCCACCGTGTCCCAGCTCGGCTACATGATGCTCGCGATTGGAGTCGGCTCGTGGGTGGCGGCGGTGTTCCACCTCATCACCCATGCCTTCTTCAAGGCCCTGCTCTTCCTCGGTGCGGGCTCGGTCATCGACGCGACCCATCACGAACAGGACCTGCGCCGCCTCGGCGGACTGGCCGGCCGCATGCGCGTGACCTTTGCCACCTTCGCCCTCGGCACCGGGGCGTTGATGGGACTGCCCTTTGTCTTTTCGGGCTTCTGGAGCAAGGAGGCCATCCTCCACGCAGCGGAAGGATGGACCGTCAGCCACCTGCCGTTCGCGGCCGGGCTGGTGGGGGTGGTGCTGACCGCGTTTTATATGACGCGGCTCGTGCTCGAAGTGTTTTTTGGAAAGGCCCGCGGCGAGGGGGCGGCCCACGCCGAGGAGTCCCCCGGACTCATGCGCGGACCGCTCGTGGTGCTGGCGGTGGCGGCGGTGGGACTCGGCTGGCTCGGTCTGCCCAACTGGCCGTGGTTGCAGACGCGGCTCCAGGGAGGCGACTGGCCGGTGCACGGCCTAGGTGAGGGATTCGGACTGATGGTGGTGTCGACCGCACTCGTCCTGCTCGGCATCGGGGCGGGCTGGTGGTGGTATGGACGCGTCAAACGCACCGACGCGCGCGCCCTTGATCCGCTGGCCCGGAGCTGGCCGGCCGTGCACGCCGCGCTGGCGGGTCGCCTCTGGCTGGACGAACTCTATGCCGCCACGGTGGGCCGGGCCTTTGCGATGCTGGCCCGGGTCGCCGCCTTTTTTGACCGCTGGGTCTGGGGTGGCGCGGTGGAGGCGGCCGGGCGCACGGCCGAGACGGTCGGCCAGGTCAACCGGGCGGTGGATGAGGACGGTTTGAATGCCGGTTTCGACAACACCAGCGAACACCTGCGCGGGTCCGGCCGGCGCTACGCCAAAGCGCAGACCGGAGATGCGCAAAGTTATCTGCGGGTGGTGGCGATCGGGCTCGCGGTGGTGGGCGTGCTGCTGCTCTGGGGAGGTGTGCGATGAATGAGCTGCCCCTGCTGTCCCTGCTCGTGGCCCTGCCCTGGTTCGGGGCGCTGCTGCTCTGGCTTTGGCCGAAGGCGCCGGTCCGGGGACTCGCGTTTATCTTTTGTGCCTCGACGCTCGTGCTCGGGGTGATCGCGGCCGCGGGCTTTGATCCGACCCGGACCGGCTACCAGTGGACGGAGCGGCACGCCTGGATTCCGTCACTGCGCATCGACTACCATCTTGGCTTGGATGGCATGAGCCTGCTGCTGGTGCTGCTGACCGGCGTGGTGTCGCCCGTCGCGCTGGCCACCGTGCTGCGCCGGCTCGAGTCGCCGCGCCTGGCCGCGTTGCTCTTTCTCCTGCTGCAGGGCGCGGCGCTGGGTGTGTTTGTCGCGCTGGATTTCTTCCCGTGGTTCATCTGCTGGGAGTTCTCGCTCGTGCCTGCCTTTTTCCTGATCAAGGGCTGGGGTGGTGCGGGGGCGGGACGGGCGGCGTACACGTTTGTGGTCACGACCCTCGCCGGCAGCGCAGGGCTCCTGCTCGCGTTTGCCGCGCTTTATGCGGCGACCGGCACGATGAACTTCGTCGATCTGGCCCAGCTGCAAGCGGAGGGACGCCTGCCTGGGCTGCTGACCGCGGTTGGTGCCGGGGTGCCGACGCTGGCGTTTGTGGGCGCGCTCGTCGGGCTGGCGGTGAAGGCGCCGCTGTTTCCGCTGCACACCTGGATGCCGGCCACGTATGCGGAGGCGCCGCCCGGGGTGGCGTTGTTTCTCACCGCCGTCATGTCGAAGATGGGCGTGTACGGTTTCTTCCGCATCCTCTGGGTTCTCTTCCCGGCGGACCTGCGGGTTCACGCCGACCTGTTGCTGCTGCTCGCACTGGGCGGGGCGGTGCTGGGGGCGATGGCAGCCCTGCGACAGACCGACGTGCGCCGGATGCTCGCGTATTCGTCGCTCAATCACGTCAGCTACTGCCTGGTGGCCCTGTTCGCGGCGGCGGCCGGGGTGAAGGGACACGAGGTGGCGGTCGAGGCGGCGCTCAGCGGGGCGCTGGTTCAGGCGTTCAACCACGGTCTGTCGGCGTCGGCCCTGTTTGTCTGCGCGGCGGCGCTGGAGTCACGGGCTGGCGGATCGCGCGAGTTCGCCCGCTTTGGCGGCGTGCGGGCGGTCGCCCCGGTGCTGGCGGGCATGTCCGGAGTGGCGTTGTTCTCGTCGCTCGGCCTGCCCGGTCTCAATGGCTTTGTCGGCGAGTTTCTCATCTTCCGCGGCGTGTTTGGCCTCGCCCCCTGGGCGGCGGTGGTCGGCACGGTGGGCCTGCTCGCCACGGCGCTCTTCCTGCTGACGTTCTGGCAGCGCGTGTTTCATGGTCCCCCGGCCGGCGCGGCCGCCGGACCTTTCCCTGACCTCGACCGCGGAGAGATCGCGGTGCTGCTTCCCCTTTGCGTGCTCATGATCGTCCTGGGCGTGGCGCCCGGGCTGATCACCCCCTGGATCAACCCGCTGGTGACGGGCTGGGCCGCGACGCTGCCGATGCCATGAGCCTTCTCCCCTGGATTCCCTATGTGACGTTCGCCGGGGCGCTGCTCGCCTACGTCGCGGGTTCGCGCTCGGCCCGGGCCGGCCGGGTGGTGGCGCTGCTCACGGCGTTGACGGGGCTCGGACTGGCGCTGACGGCGGCCGCCGCGTTTGTGCCCGGACGCGAACTGCAGACCCTGGTCAACCGGGCGTGGATCCCGGAGCTCGGCATCCGGTATCACCTGGCCGTCGACGGCATCAGCCTGACCCTGATTGTGCTGACCGGGGTGGCGACCACGGCGGCCGTGCTCTTCTCCTGGACCGTGTCGGAGCGCGTCGGTGAGTTCTTCGCCCTCTTTCTCGGATTGATCGGCGGGGTCTATGGCGTGTTTCTCAGCGCGGATGTGTTCCTGTTCTTCGTATTCTACGAGATCGCGATCGTGCCGAAGTATTTCCTCATCGCCCTGTGGGGTTCGACCCGGCGCGAGTACGGGGCGATGAAGCTTGTCCTCTATTCCTTTGCGGGCAGCGGGCTCGTGCTCGCGGGCGTGCTCTGGACCTATGGCTCGGGTGCGGCGGAGGGATTTTCCCTGGGCGCGTTGACGGCAGCGGCGGCGCGGTTGTCGCCCGTCGAAGGCGGCGTGGTGTTCGCTCTCGTGTTTTTCGGATTTGCGACCCTGGCCGGTCTCTTCCCCCTGCACACCTGGGCCCCGACCGGCCACGTGGCGGCGCCGACCGGCGTCTCGATGCTCCTGGCCGGTGTGGTGATGAAGCTGGGCGCCTACGGATGCCTCCGGGTCGCGCTGCCGCTCTTTCCGGACGCCTTCGCCGCCTGGCAGACGACGCTGGGCTGGCTGGCGGTGGCCGGCATTGTCTATGCGGGACTCGTGGCGCTCGTGCAGGACGACTTCAAGTTCGTCATTGGCTATTCCAGCGTCAGCCACATGGGCTTTGTCATGCTGGGACTGGCGACCGGTGAGCTCGAGGCGCTCGGCGGGGCCGTGCTGCAGATGTTTTCGCACGGAGTGATCGCCGGGCTGCTCTTCGCCGTGGTCGGCCGGATGGTGTATGAACGCACGCATACCCGCGATCTGGCCGAGCTGCAGGCGCTGCCCCTGCACCGGTTGATTCCCGGAGCGGCTGCGATCTTTGTGGTGGCCGGTCTGGCTTCGATGGGCCTGCCCGGCTTCAGTGGATTTCCCTCCGAGCTGACCATCCTCGTGGGAGCGTGGCGTCACCACATACCCTGGGCGCTGGTGGCCGGGTTGGGGGTGCTTGTGGCCGGGGCCTTTACGATCAAGGTCATGCAGCGCGCATTTTTTGGGCAACTCCGGGGCCCGGCGGAATCGACGCAGAAGGAACACGCCGCGGAGCACGCGCCGATGGAGCCGCTCACCCTGCCGGAGAAGGCCGGGGCGGCCCTCCTGATTGCGGCGACCGTGATTGTGGGGCTGAAGCCGGATCTCTTGCTCGACTGGATCATGCCGGCGCTGCAATCGCCGGCCTTTGCGCTGACCCTGACGAAAGGACACCCATGACCGGCGACTACGGAGCCCTGGGACGGGCCTTGCTTCCGGAGGGCGTGCTGGTGGCGACGGCCCTCGTGGTCATCCTGTGCGACCTCGTGTGGGGGCGAGGGCGTGGGCGCGAGTCCCGCGTGCAGGCCTCGGTCCTGCTCGGCCTGCTGGGCCTGGTGGCGGCGTGCGTGATTCTCTGGCAGGAAGGCGTGCTGGGTGAAGTCGGTTCCGGCGCCCTCAACCTCGATTTCCTCGCGGTCGCGGTGCGGGTCGGAGTGGTGGTGCTGTCGGGATTCAGCCTGTTGACGCTGGTGGGCGGGAACACCCGCTCGCAGCCGGCCGAGTACGTGGCGCTGCTCCTGTTTGCGACCGTTGGATTCTTGCAAATGGCGGCGGCGCAGACGCTGCTGCTCGCGTTTCTCGGACTCGAGCTGGCCAGCCTGTCCCTGTATGTGCTGGCCGGTTACGATCGAACCCGGCCGGAGTCGGCCGAGGCCGCGTTGAAGTATTACCTGCAGGGCGGGGTGTCGGCGGCGGTGCTGCTGTTCGGATTCAGCCTGTTGTATGGACTGACCGGCTCGATCGGCTTCCGGGAGATTTCCCTCGTCCTCGTATCGAATCCCCCGGGGGCGCTAGGCGCGGTGGCGGTCGGCATGGTGCTGGTCGCCTTCGGGTACAAGGTGGCGGTCGCGCCGTTTCACCTCTGGGCGCCCGATGTTTATCAAGGCGCGCCGACCTCGTCGGCCGCGCTGATCGCCTCGGCGTCGAAACTGGCCGGCGTGGCGCTGTTCTGGCGCTTGCTCTGGTCGGGCCTGGGTCCGACGTCCGGTGGCGTGAATCTGTCCTCTTCCGGCCCGGGAGGCTGGGTGCTGGTGGTGGCGGTCATGGCGGCGGCGTCGCTCCTGCTCGGCAACCTCGTGGCGCTGGCGCAGCGCAACCTCCGCCGCCTGCTTGCGTATTCGGCGATCGGCCATGCGGGTGGACTTGCGCTGGGGTTGCTCGCGGCGGGAGAGGTGGGCCCAGGCCCGCTGTTCTACTACGCGGCCACCTATGGGCTGGCCACGGTGGGTATCTTCGGCTGCATCGCCCTGACGGAGCGCGAGACGTCCTGTGCTACCTTGGAGGACCTGGCAGGACTGTGGCGTCGCTCGCCGCTGGTGGCCGCTTGCCTCGCGGTGTTTGTCCTGTCGCTCGCCGGCATTCCGCCGCTGGCGGGCTTTTTTGGCAAATTTGTGGTGTTTGCGGCGGCCCTGCGCATCGATGGCCTCGGCCACCCGGCCGGTTGGGTGGCCTTGCTGGCCATTGTCATGAGCATGGTCTCGCTCTACTACTACTTGATCGTGCTGAAGCAGGCGTGGTTGGTGGTGCCGCCGACCCCGCCCCGCCGGATGGCTGTGCCCCTTGTGGCTTCCCTGGCCTTGGTCGCGGCGGCGGCCGGACTGGTGGTCCTGGGGGTCTTCCCTTCGATCCTCCTCGGGCTCTTTTGACGGGCGCGGAGCCCTTTCCAGCGGCTCCTCACCCCCGGGGCGCGGGGCTGACCGGGACCTCAGGAAGGATCGAATTTCGGTCGAGAGGACAAAATCTGCACAGTAAAAACCAGCGCGCGAGCGGCGGGGGACGCCCGGGCGGGTTAGATTTTGGGTATGGCAACTTTCTCCGACCGTACCCCAGACAATGTCCCCGGCCGCTACTACATCGATACCACCTGCATCGATTGCCAGCAATGCCGCGTGATGGCTCCCGATTTGTTCGCCCGCAATGAAGACACGGGTCTGTCCTATGTGCGGCGACAACCGCAGAACGAAGACGAGATCCTGATGGCCGAGGAGGCGCTCGAGGCCTGTGCCACGACGTCTATTGGCAACGACGGGGCCTGAACCAGAACCACCCACCCCACCATGAATGACCTGATCATCGGCATGGCCGGCTCGGGAGGCGACGGCATTGTCTCCGCCGGCGAGTCCCTCATCAGCGCGTTGTCGCGTGAAGGCTACTACGGCATCCTGACCAAGAGTTTTGGTTCGCAGATTCGCGGCGGTGAGTCGTCGTGCCGCCTGCGGGTGGCGACGACCCCCGTGCTCAATCCGGGTGGCACGCTCTCGGTGGCGATTGTGCTCAACTGGGAGGATTTCATGCGCTTCGGTGGTGAACTGCCGGTCGGGCCGGACACCGTGGTGATCTACGAAAAGAAGACCGGCGTGGAACCGTCCGAGGTGCCGCTGCGCGTCCGTCCTGCGGTGGTCATGGCGGTCCCCATGGCGGAGATCGCGATGAAGGCGGCGCATGCCCTGCAGGCGAAGAACAATGTCGTGCTCGGCCTCCTGGCCGGCTGGTTTGGTCTCGGACGCCAGGCCATCCTCGAGGGCATCCGACGCAAATTTGGCAAGAAAGGGCCCGAGGTGTTGCAGGCCAACGAACAGGCCTTTGCGGCGGGGTTTGAATACTCCGAGCAACATCCGCTCGGTGCCGACTACCGCATGGCCCCGCCGGTGGCGGTGGGGGTGAAGCGACAGGTGACCGATGGCAATGAACAGTGTGCGGCGGCGGCCTTGTTTGCCGGCTGCAAGTTTTTCGGTGGTTATCCCATCACGCCGGCGACCGAGGTCATGCAGCATCTCCAGAAGGACATCTGGAAGCACGGAGGATCGCTTCTCCAGGCCGAGGATGAGATCGCGGGCATCGCCTCGGCGGTCGGAGCCTCGTATGCGGGACGCAAGGCCATGACGGCCACCTCCGGTCCAGGGCTCTCGCTCAAGACCGAGGTGCTCGGACTCGCCAGCCTCGCGGAGCTCCCGCTCGTCTGCGTCAATGTCCAGCGCGGAGGGCCCTCCACCGGACTGCCAACGAAACCCGAACAGGCTGACCTTTTTGCGGCCGCATTTTCCTCTCACGGGGACACGGTCCGACCGATCCTGGCGCCGATCAGCGTCGAGGACATGTTCGGCATCACAGTCGAGGCCTTCAACGTCGCCGAGGAGTATCAGACCCCGGTGATAGTGCTGTCGGACCAGGAAATCGCCCAGCGCAAGGACATTGTCGACGCGGTGGACACCTCGCGGTTTAAGCTCGTGGAGCGCCTGCAACCGAATGCGCAGGAGCTGCAGAACTACACGCGGTTTCGTCTCACCGATTCGGGCATCAGTCCCATCAGTCACCCGGGCATGAAGGGGGGCAGCTACCTCGCCGCGGGCATCGAGCACAACGAAGCCGGTGCTCCCTCCAGCAGCGGTGAAATGCATGCGAAGATGAACGACAAACGGCTGCGCAAATTGAGTCCGCTGCTGCAGCGTCGCGATCTTTTCGTCGTCGAGGGCAATCCCGACGCGGCCATCGGCGTGATCGGGTGGGGCAGCATTGCCGGCGTCGTGTTGGAGGCCGTCCGCACCGCGCGGGCGCAAGGGATCGACGTGAAACTCCTGATCCCGAAATTGATTTATCCCATTGCCGAGGGCATTTACCAGGACTTCTTCCGCTCGCTCCGCCACGGGCTCGTGGTTGAGCAGTCCCACCAGGGTCAGTTGCACCGCATCATTCGCATGTGGACGGATGTGCCGAAGTCCTTCACCTCGATGGCCAAGAGCGGCGCCAATCCCATCACCCCGGGCGATGTTCTCCAGCGGATCGTTCACCTTTCGTCCGGTTCCGCGTCCGCCCCCGCACCTGCTCTCAACCCCACCCACTAAGCCATGTCCACCACGACTGACTGCGGCTGCCAGCCCACCCCCGCCACGTACACGGTCAAGGACTTCCGCAGCAACCTGAAACCCATCTGGTGTCCCGGCTGCGGAGACTACGGCGTGGTCACGGCGCTCTACCGCGCCTTGGTCAACATCGGCCGCCCGCCCCACGAGATCGCCTTCATTTCCGGCATTGGCTGTTCCAGTCGTATCCCGGGATACACGACGGCCTATGGTTTCAACACCGTGCACGGACGGGCCCTGCCGATTGCGCAGGGCATCAAGATGGCAAATCCGGATCTGACGGTGCTGGTCGCCGGAGGCGATGGCGACGGCTTTTCGATCGGAGGCGGCCACGTGCCGCATGCGATCCGACGGAATCTGGATCTCACCTACATTGTGATGGACAATCACATTTATGGCCTGACCAAGGGGCAGCTGTCCCCCACGACTCCCCGCGGATCCAAGACCCCCACCAGTTCCTACGGCAGCATTGAGGAGCCGGTGAATCCCCTGTTGTACGTGCTCGCGTACGGAGCCGGTTTCGTCGCCCAGGGTGTGCCCGCCGACATGGAGGGTTTGGCCAACCTGATCGAAGAGGCCATCCGGTATCCGGGATTTGCCTTCGTGAACATCCAGTCGCCCTGCATCACCTTCGGCGAACCGGATGACCAATTGAAAGCCCAGAAAACACGGATGCGCAAACTGGCGGCGGAGGGACATGATCCCTCGAACCGCCTCCGGGCGATGGAGCTGGCGCAGGCTTACGGCACCGAACTCTACACCGGCGTGTTCTATCGCAACCCGAACCCGCCGATCACCTACGACCAGCACATCCGCGACCGCCAGGCGGAATTGCAGCCGACCGCCGCGGAGGAGTGAAGCCAGCCCTGGGGGCTGGACGTGCGAAGGGCGAAGGGCGAGGAGTGAAAGGTCGCAGATGGACCTTGACGATTGGGTGGAGGGCGTCGCTCCGTCGACGCCGCGGGGACGGTCCACGAATCAATGCGCTTGATCGTTTTCGAGGGCGCGACGCGCAACCGGCGCCGACGGAGCGGCGCCCTCCAGGAGTGAACCCTGCGGGTAGCCGGTTGTAGGCGGCCTCGCTGAGGCCGCGGGATTTTTGGGGCAACAAGGGTCCCCATTCTGAATGGAATGAGGCTCGGGTGGAGGGCGTCGCTCCGTCGACGCCGCGGGGACGGTTCACGAATCACCGCGCTTGATCGTTTTCGTGGGGGCGGCGCGCGGGAGCGGCCTCGGCGAGGCCGCCTACAAATGCGGGGGCGTCGCTGGCGGAGGGTGATTTTCCGGCGGAGGATGGGGGACGAAACGAGGGGAATCGGTGCGTGGGCGGATGGATTAAATTCAACGTAGCTCCATTTATTGCAATCAGTTATGTGATAGTAGAGTCGCCACTGTCAGGCTTCGCGCCGACCTCCCGCGCAATAAATGCGGAGCGATGGGCAATCGTTGCGACGCAGAAGGGCGACGTACCTGACATGATGTGTCCACTCCCCCACGACTGGATTGATGCGCACGAACTCAACGCACCATGAATGAAGTCCTTAAAGGCGACCTTATCTACATCTTCGCGTTTTGCCTGGGTGGCTTCGCCTTTGCCCTCGGGCCGTTTGTGATCGTCTACTTTCTCGCTCCCCGCTGGACGCGGAACACCCTCAACAAGACCGGACAGGCGATTGAGTGCGGCATGGAGCCGATCGGCGATGCGTGGATCCGGTACAGCGTCGTCTACTACCTCTACGCCCTGGTGTTCGTGGCCTTTGCGGTCGACGTCCTCTTTCTCATCCCGGTCGCGCTGGTGTACGGCCGGCACTTTGTCGTCCGCGACTTCGTCGAGCTGGTGATCTTTGTCGGCATTCTCTCCCTCGTCATTGTCTACGCCTGGAAAAAAGGAGTCTTCGAATGGAAACGCCACTGACCGTCCCCCCACAGCCGGAAGTACCGGTGGAGTGTTCGCAAATCGTCAAATTCGCCAAACTCGACGAACTGCTCGCCCTGGGCCGAGCCAACTCGCTCTGGCCGCTGACCTTTGGCCTCGCCTGCTGCGCCATTGAGATGATGGCGGCCGGCATGGCGCGGTTTGATCTTTCCCGCTTCGGAGCCGAGGTCTTCCGTCCGTCGCCGCGCCAGGCCGATGTCATGATCGTGGCCGGCACCGTGAACAAGAAGATGGCTCCGGCGGTGAAGCTGCTCTACGACCAGATGCTGGAGCCGAAGTGGGTCATCGCGATGGGCAACTGCGCCCTTTCCGGCGGCCCGTTCAACTACCCGGGCCAGTACGCGGTGGTGGAAGGAGTGGACAAACTGTTCCCCGTTGATGTCTACGTGCCCGGCTGCCCGCCGCGCCCCGAGGCGTTGATCGAGGGCATCCTGAAGCTGGAAGAAAAGATCACCGGCAAGCGGCACTTCCCGGTGGCGAAACTCAAGGAATGAACCCGACGCTCGAACAGCTCTCGGAGCACTTCGGCCGCCTGACCACCGGGACTGCGTCCGCCGTGGTGCAGGTCGCCGACCCTGCGTTGAAGGGGTATCATCTCGATGTGACCGTGGCTCCGTCCCTGGTGGTCGAGGCCGCCGGGGTCGCCGACCGGGCTGGATTTGCCCTGGATGCCGTGACCGGCGTGGACTGGCTCGCGCAGAACGAGATGGAGGTCGTCTACGATTACTTTCACCCCGAGAGTCCCCTGCGTGTCGTGGTGAGAACGCGGATACCCCGGGCAGAGCCCGAGCTTCCGACCATTGCCGGGGTGTTTGCCGGGGCCAACTGGCATGAGCGGGAGACGCACGACTTCTTTGGCATCCGCTTCACCGGACACCCGAATCTCAAGCCCTTCCTCCTTCCGGAGGACGCCACGTTTCACCCGCTTTTGAAGGACTACAAACCGTGATCGCGCAAAAGGACCTCATTCCCGTCGACAACGGCGGCGATCCCACGAAAGAGACCTTCGTGCTCAACCTGGGGCCGCAGCATCCGGCCGCCCATGGCGTCCTGCGCGTGCTGCTGACCATGGATGGCGAGTGGATCCAGCGGGCCGAGCCCGTGATTGGTTACATCCACCGGATGCACGAGAAGATGGGGGAGAACCGGACCTGGGCGAAGTTCCTGCCGAACACCAGCCGCATCGATTACCTCTCGGCCATGCACTACACCCACGCCTTCGTTGGCGCGGTGGAGCGGGCGGCCAAGATCGAGGTGCCGGTCCGGGCCGAGTACGCCCGCGTGATCACCTCCGAGCTCAACCGCATTTCGAGTCACATGGTCTGGTGGGGCGCGCTGCTGCTCGACCTCGGCGGGTTCACGCCGATCCTGTATGCCTTCGACGACCGGGAGAAGATCCTCGACCTGCTCGAAGCCCTCTGCGGCGCGCGGCTGACCTACTGCTACTACCGCTTTGGCGGACTCTACAACGACGTCGACGACGCCTTCCTCAAGGGCACCCGCGACTTTGTCGCGCACATGAAGCCGCGCCTGAAGATGTACCGCGAACTCGTGACCGATAACATCATCCTGCGCAAGCGCCTGACCGGCATCGGCCCGCTCAGCGCCGATCTTTGCCGCCGGTATGGAGCCACCGGGCCGGTCATCCGTGGCGCCGGCGTGGCTTACGATGTGCGCCGGGCCGAGCCCTACTCGGTGTATCCGAAGCTCGAGTTCAAGATCCCGACCTACCCCGAGGCGGACTCGATGGCGCGCTACCTGGTGCGCATGGACGAGATGGAACAGAGCCTGTTCATCATCGAGCAGGCCCTCGACCAGATACCGACGGGGCCCTTCATCGGCAAGGTGCCGCGGGTGCTCAAGCTTCCGGTGGGCGACACCTGTTACGCGGTCGAGGCCGCGCGCGGCCGCTTCATGGTCCGCATCGTCAGCGACGGCAAAGAGATTCCCTATCGGGTGAAACTGCGCACGCCCTCCTTTTCCAACCTCAGCCTCTATGAGGAGGCAAGCAAGGGCATGATCCTGCCGGACGCCCTCGCGATGATGGGGAGTCTCGACCTCGTGATTCCCGACATCGATCGCTGACCCGCACCGCGATGAACTTCCTGCAAACCGAACCCATCCGGATCCTGCTGTACCTCGTCGGCATCTGTGCGTTTGTCGGCGCCAACGCGGCCTACCTCGTGCTCGCCGAGCGCAAGGGAGCCGGCCGGATCCAGCGCCGCCCGGGCCCGAACGAGGCCGGTTTCGGCGGTCTGCTGCAACCGCTCGCCGACGGAATCAAGCTGCTGGCCAAGCAGGTCATGGTGCCGCCTGGCACGGATGCCCTGCTGTTCCGCGCCGCGCCGTTGCTGGTGATGGCCCCGCCGCTGATGTGCCTGGCCATGATTCCGTTCAGCGATTCCATCACGGCCCGCAGTCTCAATGTCGGGCTGCTCTTCGTTTTTTCCTTCGGTTCGATCAATGTCATGGCGCTGATGCTCGGGGGCTGGGCTTCACGCAACAAGTTCGCCATCATTTCGTCGGCCCGTGTGGTGTCGCAGAACGTCGCCTACGAGATCCCGATGCTGCTGGTCGTCATCACCCTCCTGATGGTCACCGGTACGATGGATCTGAATGAAATCATCCAGCAGCAGGGCGGCGGCTTCTGGAAATGGAACCTCTTCAAGGTCTGGGTCAATCCCCTGATGCCGGTGACGTTTGTCATCTTCTTCATCTGCATGCTGGCGGAGACGAATCGCGCGCCGTTCGACATGGCGGAGGCCGAGAGTGAACTCGTTGCCGGAGCGTTCACGGAGTACGGAGGGATGGGCTTCGGCGTGTTCTTCATGGCCGAGTACGCCAACATCGTCGTCGGTTGCAGCCTCGCCACCGTGCTCTTCCTCGGAGGATGGCAGAGTCCCATCGGCGTGCTTTCGGGTGGGTTGTGGGGCGCGGGGTGGTTTCTCCTGAAGCTTTACGCGCTCATCTTCACGGTGATCTGGATTCGGTGGACGTTTCCGCGGACCCAGTTCTACAGCCTGCTCAACCTGTCGTGGAAAATCCTGATCCCGATCTCCCTTTTCACGCTCCTGCTCACAGGGGCGATGATGAAACTGCCTGTTGTCTACAACCACTTCTTTTGACCGATGAGCCTCCTCACTGCACTTCGGGAAACCGTCGCCGGTTTCAAGAGCCTCCTGACCGGTATGCGCATCACGGCCCGCGAGGCCGCCAAACCGTCGATCACGGTTCAGTATCCACACGACACGTTGAAGATGGCGGATCGCTTTCGCGGTCACGTCAAGCTGGTCCTGGACCCGGTGACGGGCAAGTCGCGTTGCACGTCCTGCAATCTCTGTGTGCGCGCCTGTCCGAGTGACTGCCTGACGGTGGAGGGCATCAAGCGGGAAGGGGAGAAGAAGAAGTCGGTGTCGGAGTACACCCTGGACTTCACCACCTGCAGTCTCTGCGGCTCGTGCGTCGAGGCGTGTCCGAGTGACGCGATCGAGTACTCCAAGGATTACAATGTCGTCAGCCTGGATCGCGCGGAGTTTGCGCGGATGGACCTGCTGAAGAAGCTGGAGGCCGAGGCCAAGGTCTGGGCGGAGAAGAATCCCGAGTTGGCCGCCGCCGCCGCTGCGGCCGCCGCGGCTCAGGCGGCCGCCGCAACCGCAAAAGCGCCCGCCGCGGCTACGACGGCTTCTGCGCCGGGCGCCGGGGCCGCACCGGTGGCCACCACGCCTGCCCCCACGCCCGCAGTCGCGCCAGTACCGGCCGCCGGTGTGACTGAAACGAGGACGACATGAGCACGTTTCCCTTCCAAGACGCCATCCTGGTCGCGATTTTCGCCCTCGTGGTGGGAGTGACGATCGGCGGAGCGCTGATCGCGGCCCTCAGCACTCGGATCATCCGCGGGGTCTCGGGTCTCATGCTCTGCTGCATGGGCCTGGGTGGACTCTATTACTTTCTGAACAGTCCGTTCCTCGCCTTGATGGAGATCCTCATCTACGTTGGTGCGGTCTGCGTGACCATTGTGTTCGGTGTCATGCTCTCCGAACCGGATGAACCGGCGCATGAAGAGTCCCGGCGTCACGCGGTGCTGTGGGGCGGGGCTGCTTTGCTCGTCAGTTTGGTGATTCTGGGGGGCGTCGCCCACCTCGGACTCAGGGGCCCCTGGCAGGAGCCCGCCGCCCGGGTGAGCGACGGCTCGGTCCAGGCGATCGGGCTCGCGCTGCTCACCACGTACAGTCTGCCCTTTGAACTCATTTCGATCGTGCTCCTGGTGGCCATCCTGGGCGCGCTCGTCATCGCCCGATCCGGGAGGACCAAAGAGTGAACCTGCTCCAAATCCATCAACGCCCGGGTGTGTACCTCGTGGTCGCCGCCGTGCTGCTCGCCATCGGCGTCTACGGGTTGATCCGTCGCCGCACCTTGATCGGCATGCTGATCGCGGGAGAGCTCATCTTCTCGGCCGCATCCTTGAATTTCATGGCGGTGAACCGCTTCTTCGCCCCTGACCCCGCGGTCGGCCAAATCGTGGTGCTCTTCATCATGGGACTGGCCGCGGCTGAAGTCGCGATCGCCCTGAGTGTGATCATCGCGGTCTACCGCAACTACCGCTCCATTCACTCCAACGACCTGTCGGAGCTGAAGGGCTGAGTTCAGGCCATGCATTTCAACCCGTCACTCTTGTGATCGCTTCGCCCCCCGACCTTCGCCTTCTGCTGGCCGTGCTCGTCCCGCTGCTCGGGGCGGGACTCGTCATGGCCACCGGCCGGCGTCCCAATGTGCGCGAAGCGTGTTCGCTGCTGGCGGCGCTGACCCTGTTTGGGATCACGCTCTCGCTGGTGCCGGACGTGCTGGCCGGGAAGACCCTGCGGTTCACGCTCTTCGAGTTGCTGCCGGGGCTGCGTTTTTCCCTGCGAGCCGACGCGCTCTCGATGCTGTTCGCGCTGGCGGCCTCGTTCCTGTGGATCCTGACCGTGTTCTACGCGGCGGGTTACATGCGCAGCCTGAAGGAACATGCGCAGACCCGTTTCAACACCTGCTTCGCCCTCGCCATCTTCGGTGCGATTGGCTGTGCCTTCTCCGACAATCTGCTCACGCTGTACCTGTTCTACGAGATTGTCAGCATCACCACGTATCCGCTGGTGGCCCACCATCAGGATGCGGAGGGCTATGAAGGGGCGAGGAAGTACATCACGTATCTGACGACGACGGCCAAGGGGCTCATCCTCCCGGCCATGGTTCTGATTTACGTGCTCTCGGGCACGCTCGATTTTGCGACCAACGTCCATCCCGGCATCCTGCCGGCCGGGGTGCACAACGGGGTGGTGACCGCCCTTTACGTCTGCTGCATCCTCGGTTTTGCCAAGAATGGCATCATGCCGCTGCATCACTGGCTGCCGGGCGCGATGGTGGCGCCCACCCCCGTCAGCGCGTTGCTGCACGCTGTGGCGGTGGTGAAGGTGGGGGTGTTTTCCACGGTTCGGGTGATGCTCCATGTGTTCGGGGTGGACCTGATGGCCAGGCTCAACCTCGGCCTGCCCACCGCCTATTTCGTTTCCATCACCATTCTGGGCGCCTCGATCATCGCGTTGAGCAAGGACAACCTAAAGACACGGCTCGCGTATTCGACGGTCAGCCAGCTGTCGTACATCATTCTGGGCGTCGCGTTGCTGACCCCGACCGGCATCGAGGGAGGGCTGGTGCACATTGCCAACCACGCCTTCTCCAAGATCACACTCTTCTTCTGTGCGGGTGCGATCTACGTGGCGGCGCACAAAAAGAACATCTCGGACATGAAGGGACTGGGCCGGTCGATGCCGTGGACCTTTGGCGCCTTCGCCCTTGCGGCGTTGAGCATGATCGGCGCCCCGCCGGTCGCCGGGTTTGTGACCAAGCTGTACCTGTTGATCGGAGCGCTGGATGCGGGATCGATCGGCATCCTCGTCGTGCTGGTGGCCAGCACCCTGCTCAATGCGGCGTACTTCGTGCCGGTGGTTTACCAGGGCTTCTTTGGCCGGCCGTCCGCGGAGGATGCGCACCATCCCGCGCATGAAGCACCGCTGGCGATGGTGATTCCGCTCTGCCTCACCGCAGCGCTCTCCGTGTTTCTCGGAATCTACCCCGATTTCTTCCTGCAGTTCGCTCAAGCCGTTGTGAAATGAACCTGCTTCGTCTCATCGAATTCCTGCGTCGCAACCAGAAGACCGTGATCCGGGTCTGCCTGGTGCTGCTGGTGCTGCTCGTGATCGCGGACGCCGTACCGGCGCTCGTCGACAAGCATCACGCCCACACGAAGCCCGAGCATCTGCCCGGGTTCTGGGCCGCCTTTGGTTTTCTTGCCTGCGTGCTGATTGTTTATGTCTCCAAGGCGTTTGGTCACGCCGGGATCATGACCCGGGAGGATTACTACGATGAGTGATCTCATGGCCCTGTTTGGCCTCGTGGCGTCTGCGCCGGAGGCAGCCGTTTCCGGGTTCTGGCTCCACCCGTCGCTCCTCCTGTTGGTGGGGGCGGTCGTGCTGCCCTTGCTCCCCGCGCGCCTGCGTCCGGCGTGGATGGTGCTCGTGCCGGTGCTGACGTTTGCCCGCATTGTCGCCCTGGCCAAGGGATCGTTCGGCGCGGTGTCCTTTCTCCAGTTCACCCTCGAGTTTGGCCGGGTGGACGCGCTCAGCCTCGTCTTCGCGTACATCATGGGGCTGATGTGCATCCTGGGCACTTTGTACGGGCTGCACGTCAAGCGAGCGGTGGAGACCTCGGCTGCGTGGATCTACGTGGCCGGCTCGATCGGGGCGATCTTTGCCGGGGATTTGCTCACGCTGTTCCTCTTCTGGGAGGTGATGGCGCTGTCGTCGGTCTTTCTCATCTGGTTCCGCGGACGGGCGGAGTCGTTGTCCGCGGGCTACCGTTACCTGCTCGTGCACATGGCGGGTGGCGTGGCGTTGCTGGCCGGCATCATGTTGCACTACCGGGCGACCGGCAGCATGGCCTTCGCCGGGTTCGATGTGACGCACCCGTCGGTCGCAGCCTACCTGATCCTCGTCGGTTTTCTCCTCAATGCGGCCGTGCCTCCCTTTCACGCCTGGCTGCCCGATGCGTACGGTGAGGCCACCTTCAATGGCTCGGTCTTCCTCTGTGCCTTTACCACGAAGACCGCGGTGTACGCGCTCATCCGCGGCTTTGCCGGCCTCGAGATCCTCGTGCCCCTCGGCGTGATCATGGCTCTCTATGGCGTGGTGTATGCGGTGCTCGAAAATGACTCCCGCCGCCTGCTCGCCTACCACATTGTCAGCCAGGTTGGTTACATGGTGGCCGGAGTCGGACTCGGCACCCAGCTCGCGATCAATGGCGCGTGCGCCCATGCCTTTGCGCATATTCTGTACAAGGGACTGCTCTTCATGGGCTGCGGCTCCGTCCTGTTCATGACCGGCAAGAGCAAGTTCACCGAGCTGGGCGGACTGTATCAGAAGATGCCGTGGACCTTTCTCTTCACGCTCGTCGGAGGACTCTCGATCTCGGCCTTTCCCCTCTTCAGCGGTTTTGTCAGCAAGTCGATGATCGTCCAGGCCGGCTTCGAGGACCACAAGCTGTGGATGGCGTTCCTGCTCATGCTCGCATCGGCCGGAACGTTCCTGCACACGGGCCTGAAGGTGCCGTACTTCATCTGGTTTGGAAAGAACCACTGCTCCAAGGAGACGTGGGAACGCGCGGCCGAGCCGACCTGGAACATGCTCGCGGCGATGGCCCTGACGGCGTTCCTCTGCATCTTCATCGGCTGCTACACCCCGTACCTCTACCTAATGCTGCCGTACCCGGTGGAGTACCATCCGTACACCTCGTACCACATCTCCGAGACCCTTCAGATCCTCCTCTTCACCGCGCTCGGTTTCTTCCTGCTCCTCAAGAAGCTCACGCCCGAGGCGAAGATCAGTTTCGACCTCGACTGGTTTTACCGCAAGGGCGGCCGGGCTTTCCTGTGGATCGCCCGTCGTCCCGTGCAGTGGATCGATGAGGGGGTCGGCGAGCTGTACCGGGTGGCCGGTCTGATTCCCCTCATGCTCACGGCCCGCTGGTCGGCGGTATTTGACAATCGGATCATCGACGGGGCGGTCGACGGACTCGCCACCACGATCCGATCCGTCGGCAGCCGATTGCGCGGCGCGCAGCGCGGCGCCCTCCAGGAGAATCTCACGGTCGCCTTCGGCGTGGCCGCGGCCCTGGTCCTGATCTTTGTCTGGTTCTTCTGACGCCATCGACCGATGACGACCCCCTCCTTCACTTTCCTCGGACTACCGATCCTCAGCGTGCTGATTTTCAGCCCGCTGGTGGCCGCGGCCGGGGCCATGCTCATTGGAAGCGAGCGCCTGCTCCGCGGGTGGGCGCTGCTCTGCACCACGGTGGTGGCGGCGCTCTCGCTGCCGCTCTGGTGGCGGTTCAATCCGGAAACGGCCGATTTTCAATTCCGCGAACAGGTGGCCTGGATTCCCTTTCTCAAGATCGACTACGCGCTGGGCGTCGACGGGATCAGCCTGCTGCTCGTCCTCCTGACGACGCTCATCCTGCCCCTGTGCGTGCTTGCGTCCTGGACCTATATCAAGACCCGGATCAAGGAGTTCTTCATCTGTCTGCTGGTCATGGAATCGGCGATGATCGGGGTGTTCTGCGCCCGCGATGCCATTCTCTTCTTCGTCTTCTGGGAGGCCATGTTGATTCCGATGGCGGTGCTGATCGGCGTCTGGGGCGGCCCGCGCCGGCTCTATGCCTCGCTCAAGTTCTTCATCTACACCATGGCGGGTTCGGTCTTCCTGCTGGTGGCGTTGATCGCGCTGCGGCTGAAGACTGGCAGCTTCGATCTGGGGGGCATGGTGGGGCAGCAGTTCAGCCCGGTGTTTCAGTTCTGGGTGTTTGCCGCCTTCTTCCTGTCCTTCGCGATCAAGGTCCCGATGTTTCCCTTCCACACGTGGTTGCCGGCCGCGCATGTCGAAGCTCCCACGGCGGGCAGCGTGATCCTGGCCAGCGTGCTGCTGAAGATGGGCACGTATGGATTTCTGCGCTTCTGCCTGCCGATCACGCCGCAGGCGACGCTGGCGCTGGCACCGTGGATGCTGGTGCTTTCGGTCATCGGCATCCTGTACGGCGGGCTGACGGCCCTGGCGCAGAATGACCTGAAGAAACTGGTGGCGTACTCGAGCGTGGGCCACATGGGTTTCGCCACGCTCGGCATCTTTTCGCTCACTACGCAGGGCGTGGAGGGCGCGGTGCTGGTGATGATCAACCATGGTGTCACCACCGGGGCGCTCTTCATCTGTGTCGGTGTGCTCTATGAACGCCTGCACACCCGCGAGCTCAGCGCGGTCGCGGGGGTAGGGAAGCTCATGCCGGTCTTCACGGGTTTCTTTGGCGTCTTCTGTCTCTCCTCGCTGGCGTTCCCCGGCACGAACAGCTTCATCGGCGAGTTTCTCGTGCTGGCGGGCAGTTTCGCCCACTCCAAGTGGATCACAATCTGTGTGGTGCCGGGCGTGGTGCTGGCCGCGGCCTACATGCTGCGGGTGCTGCAGCGCGTGGCGTTCGGCGGGACCAGCAATCCGGTGCATGAGGGCCTGCAGGATCTGGGTTGGCGCGAGGTAATCACGCTGACGCCGCTGCTGGTCGCGGTCCTCTGGATCGGCCTGCATCCGCAGCCGGTGGTCGGGGTGCTGCATGCGACTGTGCGCAACCTGCTCCTCCAGGTCGGACCGCTCGTGCCCTGATCACATGTCCGCCGCCAACCGTTTTTCGAACCGCACGTCATGACCTCCCCTTTCTTCATGGCCTTTCTGCCCGAGCTGGTGCTGCTGGCGGGTGGGCTGGCGCTCTTTTTTGTCACCCTCGGCGAGGGACTCGCGCGGCGGGCCCGGCTGATCGCGACCGCGACGGCGCTGGTGGCGCTGGCTGCCGCGGTCGCGGGTCTGGGCCGGGAGGCCGTGCTGTTTTCCGGAGCCTATCGGGTGGATCTGTTTTCCCAGGTGTTGAAACTGGTCCTGACGGCGGGGTTCGCCGGCGTGCTGGGACTGAGCGCCCAGCTGCCCGACATCCGCCAGCGGATCCAGCCGGAGTATTTCCTCTTTCTGACGCTGAGTGTCACCGGTCTGGTGTTGCTCGTGAGCTGTGTGGATGTCGTCGCCCTGGTCATTGCCCTCGAGCTGTCCTCCTTCCCCCTCTACCTGATGGTGCCGATGCGGCGGGAACGCGAAGGCCAGCGCTCGCAGATGGAGTCGGCGGTGAAGTACATCATGTTCGGGGTCGCGGCGAATGGAGTGATGCTCTTCGGCCTGAGCTACCTCTTCGGACTCACCGGCACGACCTCGCTGCCGGTCATGGCGGCGCAGCTTGGACCGATCGTGCAGTCGCCGCTCGTGGTGCTCGGCCTGGCGCTGTCGTTTTGCGGGTTGTACTACAAGCTGGCGATCTTTCCGTTCCATTTCTGGACGCCGGATGTGTACCAGGGAGCCTCGAATGAGACCGCGGGGCTCATCGCCACGCTGCCCAAGATCGGCGCGGTGGCGGTGCTGGTCCGGCTCGTCTCGCTGGCGACGCCGCAGCATGGCACGATCGCGCTGCTCCTGTCGTGCCTTGCGGTCGGCTCCATGCTCTTTGGCAACCTGCTCGCCCTGGGGCAGACGGATTTCAAACGCCTGCTCGGTTTCTCCGGAGTGGCGCATGCCGGTTACGCGGTGGTCGGTTTTGTCGCCCTCAGTGGAGCGGGTTTTGCGGCAGCCTTGTATTACATCACCGGTTACGTGCTGATGGTGCTGGCCTGTTTTGTCGTCATCTCGCGGGTGTCCCGCGATGGCGCCAACGTGGCGGTGGCGGATCTCGCCGGATTGCACCGCCGTTCTCCCTTGCTTGCCGCGACGCTGATTGTCGGCGTCTTCGGGCTCGCGGGCATTCCCCCGTTCGTGGGCTTTTTTGGCAAACTCTCCCTGTTGACCGCCGCGCTCGCCGGCGGGCACCTCGTCCTGGTCGTGATCACGATGGTGAACGCGGCCATCGCCGTGTACTATTACTTGCGCGTCGTGCGTGAAGCGGTGTTTGGCGATCCGGTTGCCGATGCACCGGCGTTGGCCTTGGATACGTCCACCCGCGTGCTGTGTGTGGTTTTGATCGTCGCGATTGTCGCGCTCGGCGTGGCCCCGGCCCTGATGATGGACACCCTGAGCCAGGCGTTGACCGCCATCAACCTGCCGCTGGCCGCGTCCTGAGTGACCTTCCGGGGATCAGCCGACCGCCTCCCGGCGGGTGCGCGGCGAACGAAGGTGGCCGATCACTTGCCGGAATGACCCAGCAACCGCGCCGGCAGGAAGAGGAGGGCGGACACCAGGGCGAGGAGGGCTTCCATGATGGAGCCGACGATGCGGAAGGGGATCGAGAGCAGCCACAGCAAGGGCCAGACCAACAGGACCAGCAGCGCAAGTGGCCAGCAGAAGACCAGGAGGAGTGACCAGAGGAGGAAGGCGATCAAGGTTTTCATGGGACGGAAGGACGAGCCGGTCGAACGCAGACAGGAACCGGGCCGTCAGTCTAATTACCCCGTTTCAGTCGAGAAGTTGCACCCTCCGGAGGCCGGTTGCGCCTTAAATCCGATCCGGGACCAGTTCGAAGCCGTACCGACGGAGGGCATCGCTGGGGTTACCCGTGGCGCGGGCGACCGACGGACCGACCGGGGGCCGGCTCAGGGACCGTGCGTCCGTGGAGTGTTCGATCAGGAAGCGTTCGAAGCCGGGAGGGGTGAGGATGAGGAGGGCTCGCAGGCACCCGGATTGGACCTTGAGGTGATGAGGTGTGCCGCGCGGGACGAACACCAGGGTCCCCGGGAAAGCCGCGTGGGTCTGGTTCCCGATCACAAACTCGGCTTCGCCATCGAGGATGTAGTAGAGCTCATCCTCGTTCTGGTGCACGTGCCGGGTGGATTCGGTGCCGGGCGTCACCCGGAAATCCATGACTGCGAACTGCCGGCTCTCCGCGGCGGTGACCAGCGGGGTGACCAGATGGCCTTCAAACCAGCGCGAGCGGCCCAGCCCGGCCCGACGGACCTTCGTGGGGTTCGGACGTGTGTAGGGTGGTGGCAAGTGGGGAGCGCGGAACTCGATGCCATGCCGCGTGAACACCGCGGCCATGTCCGCCGGCGAAGGCAAGGGCTGGACCGGATTCACGCGTAGCAACGGGGCCGGCCGGCACAGCTCGCGAAAGGCGGTTTCCAGACCTGCCGGGGCTGCGATCACCACGGCGTGAAACTCCGCCTGAAGCACGCGGTAGCCATGTTCCACGCCGTGCGGAAGGAACAGGGTGTCACCCCGACCCGCCCGCACCGTCTCGTGGCCGATCCGGTATTCGACCTCTCCACTCAGCACATGCACCAGCTCGTCATCCCTTCGGTGGGTGTGCGGTGGAGGCTCAGAACCCTCTCGTCCCACCATTTCCATGACCGTCAACCGCCCGCCCGTGTCCGCACCGTCGGCCAGCACACTGATCAGGTTGGGTCCCATCCAGACCGAGCGAAGGAGATTGGCATGACGTGCGAACGAAGTCGGAGGTGGAGGTACCGGCGAGGACATGATGCCGCTCTATTGCTCTTTATGTGCCAACTTTTCGCTTAGTTGTAAGTAGCTGTAAGAAAGGAGAATAAGAAACAGACGGCGATCGGGGGCACCGGCGTTTGCATCGCCCGCGGGATTGCTTCGTCCCGGGTTTGGGACGCGGTGCGGGGCCGCGCGGATCGGGGCCTTGCGGCGGCCGGCACCCGACTCAGAAAAATCCTTAGGTTACTTCATCCACTTCAAAATTAGGACGATGCAGAAGCATCCGGGTGGATTGTCGTGTGTGCGAGACAAGGGATCGAGAGCATCTCTTTCCCACAGGCGGCGTTCGCGCGGATTCAACTGATCCACGTTTTCTCCCGCACGCCTCCCGTTTTCTCCCCAAGAGCCGAACCTGTTCCGTACCATGCAACCGTCACGCAAACTTACGTTTTCCACCCGTTTGGTCATCACCCTCGGGAGCGTCGGGCTTTTGCCCCTGCTGATCATGGCCGGATTCTCGCTGCGTTCGGTCGTCAACATTGAGGAGGCCGTTCGCGTCTCCCTGGCCAAGTCGAGCACCACGGTGCTGGAGCTGATCGATCGCAATCTCTTTGAGCGCTACGGCGATGTGCAGGCGTTCGCGAGCAATCCCGATGTGCAGGACAAGAGCCAGTGGTATGTGCCTGGCTCCGACAAGAGCCGGATCGTCCAGGCCATGAACCGCTATGTTCAGCTTTACGGCATCTACCCGTTGATGATGGCAGTCGATGTTGAAGGCCGGGTGATCGCGACGAATGATCGCACCGCGCAGGGCAAGGGGGTCGACACCGCCTGGCTCTATGGCAAGAACTTCAAGGATGCCCCCTGGTTCCGGGAAACGCTGGCGCGCAAGTTTTTGAAGAGCGACCTGCTCGATGGCACGTATGTCGAGGAGGCCCGTTTTGATCCGGACATGGCGAAGGTGACGGCCGGCGATGGTTTGTCCGTGGGGTTCTCCGCGCCGATTTTTGATGCGACGGGAGCGGTGATCGGAGTCTGGTGCAACCGGGCCGCGTTCGAACTCGTGGAAGAGATCGTCCGCGCGGAGTACCTCAGCCTCGCGGCGGCCGGTCACGATTCGGCACAGATGACTCTGCTCGACCGCGCCGGGAGGGTCTTGCTCGATTACAACCCCGCGTTGAGCAAACAAACCGGCGTGGTGCGCGATCCTGCGGTGGTGCTCCAGGTCAACTTGGCGGCGACGGGCATGGAAGCGGCGCAACGGGGGATCGAAGGAAAGACGGGCACGGCCGACCACGCGTTGGCTGATTCGTCCGTGGTCCAATGGGTCGGCTACTCGCGCTCTGATGGAGCGTTGGGCTATCCAGGACTCGGTTGGGTCATGCTCACCCGGGTCGACGTCAAGCAGGCCAACGCCATTGGCATTCGAGTCGTGCGGGTGCTCGGCGGAGTGGGGATCGTGACGTTCCTCGCCGTACTGGGTGTCGCGATGTGGCTGGGCCGTTCCATGAGTCTGCCGATCATGGTGGCGCTCGAAGGGATTCGCATGGGCAGCGACGAGATTTCGCGTGCGGCCGGCCAGGCTTCGGCCGCCGGCAGCCAGCTGGCCGACTCCGCCACCACGCAGGCGGCTTCGATCGAGGAGACCGCGGCGTCGATGGAGGAGATGTCGAGCATGACCAAGCGTAATGCCGAAGGTGCCCAGGAGGCGATGGAGGTCGCTCAGGAAGCCCGCACCACGGCGGAGGCGGGCGCGTCGCAGATGCGTGCCATGCAGTCCGCGATGGCCGACCTGCAGGCCGCCAGCCGCGAGATCGCCAAGATTTTGAAGTCGATCGATGAGATTGCCTTTCAAACCAACATCCTCGCCCTCAATGCCGCCGTCGAGGCCGCCCGGGCGGGCGAAGCCGGAGCGGGTTTTGCCGTGGTGGCGGACGAAGTCCGGGCCCTCGCGCAGCGCTGCGCCACGGCAGCGAAGGATACGGCGGCACGTATGTCCGACTCCACGGGGAAAACCGACTTGAGTGTGAAGATCTGTGCGGAGGCGGCGGACAGCTTTTCCAAAATTGAAACCTCGGTGCGCCGGCTCGATACGCTGGTGAACCAGATCGCCGCCGCATCGCGCGAGCAGAGCGAAGGCGTGGTTCAGATCAACTCGGCCATTTCCACGGTGGACGCCACCACGCAGAAGATGGCGGCGGTGGCCGAGGAAAATGCGGCGATTTCGGAACAGCTGCGGGATGAGGCCGACACCCTGACGGCCACCGTGGGTCGTCTCTTCGGGATCATTGGCGGCCGGCGCCAGAACGACTTGTTGGGACGAGGAGGCGCGCCCCGTCCGGGCGGGCGCCGGGGTGGCGATCGCAAAGAACAACCTTCCGCCGCCGGGGCGGGACGCTCCGCGGCAACGGCACCACAGACGAAAGAACGGGCGCAGGCGCGAGCCCACGTCACCGCCTGACACGGTCGCTCCGCACCCCCTTCCTCAGCCGGCGCCGCGAGAAGCGAGTGGCGGGTGGGCGGGTGCGATCCAGGCTGACGGGTGGGCGGCAAAGCCGATGCGCGGGTAGTAGTCCTGTGCTTTGGGCGCTGCCAGCAGGATCACCTTGCATCGCGGATGCAGCCGCGACTGGGTCAAGCGGATGAGCTCCGTGCCCACGCCCTGGCCTTGGTAGGCGACGTCCACCGCCAGGTCGGACAGGTAGCAGCAATAGGCGAAGTCCGTGAGGGAGCGCGAGACGCCCACCAGATGATCGCCGGCCCACGCGGTGCACAGCAGATCGGCATGCTCCAGCATGGCGGCCAGGCGCTCGGGTTCATCGATCGGCCGGCGTTCCCCCAGGGTGGAACGGACCAGCACGTCGGTGAACTCCGCGACGGAGAGGGCACGATCAAAGCGGTAGGTGAGGGCCATGGGGGCGAGGAGTGGAGAAAAGGGTGGAGAGAGGTGACGGGGAAGAGATTGCCATCATCCTGCTTCGCGTCAGGCTTGTTCGATGATCATTGGTGTCCCAAAGGAGATCAAGGATGGTGAAACGCGGGTGGCCATGACTCCGAGTCTGGCGCGCCGCTGTGTGGCGGCGGGGGCCTCGGTCCTCGTCGAAAAGGGAGCCGGCATTTCGGCTGGGTTTACCGACGTGGAGTATCGCGCCGTGGGGGCGCGCATGGTGCCGACTCCGGCCAAGGTCTGGGCGTCGGCCGACCTGATCGTCAAGGTCAAGGAGCCGCTGCCGGCGGAGTATGGCTTGATGCGGGAAGGGCAGGCGCTCTTCACCTACCTGCACCTGGCCGCCGGGCCCGAGCTCACCCAGGTGCTGCTCCAGCGCAAGGTGCTGGGTGTGGCCTATGAGACCGTGGAGGCGCAGGATGGCTCGCTGCCGCTGCTCAAGCCGATGTCGCAGATCGCGGGGCGGCTCTCGATCCAGATCGGAGCCTATTTTCTCCAGAGTCAGAACGGGGGGTCGGGTGTGCTGCTCGGTGGCATCCCGGGCACGGCCCCGGGGCATGTCGTCATCATCGGCGCGGGCAATTCCGGTGCTCACGCCTGTCGCATGGCCGTGGGCATGGGGGCGCGCGTGACGATCCTGGATTTGGATACGCGCAAGCTCGAGATGATCGAGGAGGAGTACGGCGGCCGCGTGGTCACGCTCCAGTCCAACCCCGCCAACATCGAGGCGTCGGTCGCGGATGCCGACCTGCTGATCGGCGCGGTGCTCATTCCCGCGGCCAAGGCCCCGATCGTGGTCGACAAGGCCACGGTGGCCTCGATGCGTCCGGGCAGTGTGGTGGTCGACATCGCGGTCGATCAGGGCGGATGCGTCGAGACGATCCGTCCCACCTCCCACCATGAACCGGTCTACAAGCACAAGGGGGTGGTCCACTATGCGGTGCCGAACATGCCGGCTCTCGTCGGTCGCACCTCCACCATCGGGCTGACGCAGGCGACCGAGCCGTTTGTGGTGAAATTTGCCCAGCTGGGCATCCAACGGGCCCTTGAGGAACATCGCGGACTGGCCAAGGGCGTGAACACCCGCGACGGCAAACTGCTCAACTCCGCGGTGGCCCGAGCCCTCGGCCTGACGCCTTCGTAGGTCTGGCGCTCGGCGCGCTGAGGTATGCGGCCGCATTCAGATCGTGATCGCCACCCGCTGTAGGCGGCCTCGCTGAGGCCGCCTGCAACGGTTCACCCGCAGGGTTCATCGATGGAGGGCGTCGCTCCGTCGACGCCGCGGGGACGCGCACCGCGACCCACCGCCGGGTCGTGGTTGGCCCTCGACGCGGGGGCACACCTTGGAACCCATCAGGCTCACTACGCGCAACCGGCGTCGACGGAGCGACGCCCTCCAGCCGAGCCCAATATCAGTCAACGCGATGCGTCATTGACCCGTTCGGTTGACGCGTACGCGCGTCGACGTTTGCGGTGCGCCCGGTGCCCTGACTACCTAAACGGTGCCGCCCTCGAACACGGCGTGGACGGCGTTGGCCAGGCCCTGCACGGTCAGCGGCTTGGGCAGAAGCTGGCGGATTCCCAGAGCGCGCACGCGGTCGGCGGTCAGGCTGGCGACGAACCCGGTGGTCAGGATCACGGGCAGGTCAGACCGGATTCGGAGGGCCTGTTGGGCGAGCTCGGTGCCGGTCATGTAAGGCATCGTCAGGTCCGTCATCAGGAGGTCATAACCGTGTGGATCCGACCGGAGTCGCTCGAGCGCCTCGGCCGGGGCGGTGACAGCGGTGACCCGGTATCCCAGGCGATCGAAGATGCGTTTGACCATGTTGGCGATCGGCGCCTCGTCGTCGACCACCAGGATCGACTGGCCCCGCCCCCGCGGGGCGTGGTCGGGCAGACTGGGAGGATCGATCGCCTCGCTGAGGTGGACGGGAAAGTAGATGACGAAACGCGTGCCGTGCTCCGGCTCGCTGGTGACGCGGATCACTCCGTCGTGGCTTTGCACGATCCCGTGCACGACGGCGAGACCCAGCCCGGTGCCTTCTCCCGGTCCCTTGGTGGTGAAGAAAGGATCAAAAATCCGCTTCAATGTGGCGGGATCCATGCCATGCCCCGTATCTAAAACTTGGAGGCGCAGGTAGCGTCCCGGCTGGAGACCGGCCTCCAGCCCGGCTTCGTCCGGCTGGAGCTCGTGCACGTCCAGCAGCACGGTCAGCCGGCCCGCGCGATCGCGCATGGCGTGGGCGGCGTTGGTGGCCAGATTCATGATGAGCTGGTGGATCTGGGTGGGATCGGCCAGCACGGTCGGGGCCTGGCGCACGAGGGAGACGTGGAACTCGATCGTGGAAGGAATGGTGGCGCGGAGCAGCTTCATCGCCTCGTCGATGATCGGCCAGAGCTGGATCGGCTTGCGTTCCTGTTCCCGCTGGCGGCTGAAGGAGAGGATTTGTCGCACCAGCGCCGTGGCGCGCCGCCCCGCCTCGGTCACCGCCTGGAGGTGGTCGAGCACGGCTTCGCGGTGGTCGATCTCCATCTTGGCCAGTTCGGCGTATCCAGAGATTGCGGTCAGAATGTTGTTGAAGTCGTGCGCAATGCCTCCCGCGAGGGTGCCGATCGCCTCCATTTTCTGGGCGTGGCGGAACTGTTCCTCCAGGCGGTGGGTGTCGGTGATGTC
Source organism: Opitutaceae bacterium (assembly GCA_016794625.1). Lineage (GTDB taxonomy): Bacteria > Verrucomicrobiota > Verrucomicrobiia > Opitutales > Opitutaceae > UBA6669. The sequence goes on along the minus strand of JAEUGY010000118.1, from coordinate 35,736 downwards.
GCGGGAGTTGATCACGATCAGCGTGCGGCCGTCGCGACCCACGGCCGAGCGCCCGTGCGATTGGATGACGCGCCAGGAACCGTCCTTGTGCCGAAGCCGGTACTCGATCGGGGCGGCCCGCTGGGCGCCGACGAGGGCGCGCTGCAGCCCCTCCTGGATCGCCTTCAAGTCGTCGGGATGGATGAAGTCGCTGACCGGCCGGCCCACGATTTCCTCGGGGTTGAAGCCCAGGTAGCGCAGGCACGAGGGGCTATGGTAGCGGACGATGCCGGCGGGATCGACCACGACGATCAGGTCGGTGGCGTTTTCGATCAGCAGGCGGAACCAGGCCTCCCGCTGGCGCAGTTCTTCATTGGCCAGGCGCAGCTGTTCATCGGAATTGCGCCGCTCCTGCAGCAGCTTGCTCTCGGCGAGTGCGTTGCGCACGGCGGTGCCCAGCCGGGCAAGTCGATCCTTCAACAGATAGTCGGTCGCGCCTTTGCGCATCGCCTCGACGGCGGTGTCTTCGCCGATCGTGCCGGAGATGAGGATAAAGGGTGTTTCCGGGTGTCGACGGCGGAGCAGTTCGAGGGCAAGCAGGCCGGAAAACTGGGGCAGGTCGTAATCGGAGAGCACGATGTCGGGTCCGGCGCGAAGGGCATCGAGGAACTCGGCCTCGGTCTGGACCCGAATGCAGGTGAATTCCATGCCGTCCGCGCCGAGCGCTCGGAGCACCAGCTCCGCGTCCAGCGGGTTGTCTTCCACCAAGACCACCGACAAGGGAACGGCGCTCATGACGGGGTCGAGTGGCTCCGGAGGCTCGGCCTGGCCTCTGCCCGTGGTCCTGCCACGAAGCAGTGGCACCAGGAGTCGTCGGGGCGGGGAAACATGGAACGACGGTCGGAAGAAAACGAACTCCGGGGCGAGCAGGCCGGATCCTGAAGGGGGGACAGACGTAGGCTGATGCGGAGTCCGGCCGGCTGCAAGCTTTGCCCCGGAATTGAGCGGATACGCACGTTTACGTAGTGAATTTCTGTCGCTGAGCGGGTGGCAAGGCTTGATCGATCCGCCGCGGGACGTTGATGTGACGGCAGGTCCATGGTCGGTGTGGTCCCGGATCTCAATGACCGTTGGACCGGCCACCGCATGGATGCCGATTCCGCGCCCTGCTGCCTTCGCCACCGCTCCGCCTCTTGTCCTTTCCATCGACTTTAACATGAAACGCGAAACCACCCTCTTGTCTTCATCCCGCCGCCGTGGCCTCCTCTGGTGCAGTCGTTTGGCAGTGTGCCTGGCCACCGCGTGGGCACCCTACCAGGCCTCCGCAATCATCCCGACCGGCGCAACGCCGGCGCCTAACACCGCGGATTCAGCGGCTGCCTTTCCCAAGCGGGTGACCGCGCGCAATTCGGCCTACGGTGTCTGGAGTGGCGGCCTCACGTCGCCTCAGTTTGGCCGCACGGGCTATTATGCATTGCCCTCGGTGTCGGGAACCTCGGAATCGATTACCGGGATGCTGGAGTTTGACGCTGCCGGCAACACGATCGTGCGTGTCTCCCCGCAGCAACTGGGCGTTACGGTGTCGCCCGGTGCGAGCTCCGCGCAGTTTCGGGCCTATCAGAACCTTTCAGGGTCCAACAACGTTACGTTCGGTGTCTATTCGAGCAGCACCTACGCTCCGGTCTTTCAGCATCGGCTGACGGCGAATCCCACCACCACGACCGTTACACCGGACGTGCAGGGCCGTACGATCGTGCTTATGCAATCGGGCACCAACATCGAAGTGGTGCGGTTTGATGTGAACGGAAACTTCAACTGGGGCACCCGGCTCACGTCCGCCTCGTTTGGCGTGAACCCCCTGATCCCGTCCGACAGTCAGGTGGCGTATGCCCTCCCGCTCTTGGATGGATCCCTCCTCGTGATTGTGGTCAAATTTCAGATCAATCTGACCACGTTCCAGCTCGTGAATGAAAGCTACTTCGTGAAGTTGAGCGCGGCGGGAGCAGTGGAGTGGGCCAAGAAGCCGAACTTGAGCGGTTCGTTCGTTGGTATCCCTTCGATCAATGGAAGCGCTCTTTACGTTACCGGCACAGAGATCCCGACGGGTGGCTCGACGGCCACCAGCACCTTGGCTGCTAAACTCACCACCGCCGGCGCCGTGGTCTGGTCCAAGCGGGTGTCCGGAGGAGCCATGGCGGTGGCGGGTGATCTGACGGGAGACAAGGTGCTTCTCACCGGCTCCCTCGTTGATCTGGCGAATCCCGGGTTCATCACCAGTGCGGTGGGCGTGCTCGGTTCGACCGGTGCCCTTGAAGCGCAGGCGAAATTTGCCTTCTCGCAGGTCAACGTCACGCAGACCTATCCCGAAGGTAACCGGATCTGGCTTGCCACCGTATCGACGAGTGTACCGACGAGCGGGACGGTGCAGGCCGGCCCGGTCTATATCGGACTGACGGACTCCACGCTCTCGAACATCCGTTGGCGTCGGTACAAGAATCCGATGAACACCGGAATGGTGATCTCGGACTACGATAGTGACGATGTCGTGGCGTCCTTCTTCCACCTGGGTGATCGCGCCATGGAAGTCATGACCTTCAAGGATGACTTCGCGGCCAGCGTGAACGCCGATTTGCTGCCCGAGACGACGGTCTCGACGTCGACCGCGGGCCTCACGGTGGCGGATGTCAGTCTCACGCTCGCCGATTTCGCCGTCACGTCGGCTGCCTTCACTCCGACGCTCCAAACCGGTGCGCTCACGTTTGAAACGCTTCCGACCACTGAAACCAGCATCGGGACCGGCAGCGGCGGTGGTGGCGGTGGCGGCACACCGACGACGCCGACCCTGGCGACGCAGCCGGCCAGCCAGAGCGTCGCTCCCAGTGCGGCGGCCACGTTCTCGGTCACGCTGAACAACCCGAGCAATCTTGCGGCGACCTATCAGTGGAAGTTCAATGGTGCGCCGATCGCGGGGGCCACCAGTGCGTCCTACACGGTGTCCTCCGTGCAGCCGGGCAATGTCGGACTCTACACGGTCGACGTCACGTCCAACAGCACGACCTTCTCCAGCCAGGCGGCGCTGCTCAGTCTCTCCTCGACGCAGCGTCCGATCGGCAACTCGGTGCTCTTTGCCTCCGACCTCTCTCATCCGAATGGGAATATCTACGACCAGTTCCTCATGACGGGCACGTCGACGACGATCACCGCGGATCCCGGACAGGTGGCGCGACTGTCGTTCGTCGACATCAATGATGACATTGTGCAGGTCGAGTATTCGGGCCCGGGCACGCTCACGCTGAGCCTGGCCAATGCCTCGGGTCCGGCGGTGGCGGTCAACTACAACCAGCCGACGGTCACCTACATGAAGGGGCTGCCCACGATCACCATCACGGGTGCGGACCAGACCTCGAATCTCGGTATCTTCAGCGTGGGTTCGCTCACCGGCAATGTGCTCGTGCTCAAGGCGGGTGTCACCTATAACGGCCTCGCCGACATCGCGCTGATCAACATCTCCAGCAGCAATGGTCAGTTCGGTGGTGTGCGCATCGGCAATGCCCTGTTGTCCGCCAATTCCGGTGACACGGGCATCAACGCCCCCGGCGTCGCCTTCACAGGGCCGATCGTGCTGCACGATATTGACGCCAAGGACACCGCCAACCCGAAGCTGATCACGGGGACCGTGACCGGCCTGGCTGGATTCCCCGGCGAGATTCGCATCGCCGGTGGCAATTTGCTGCAGAGCAACGGCCGCGCGATTGAGTTCGGCACGGCGACCGGTGTGCGCATGGCCGCGGGCACCAATTCCCACAGTGTGTCGCTGCCGGCCGTCGCCAATCAGGGCCGCCTGGTGCGCAATGGCACCGACGTGACGGCCAGCGTCATCGTCGGCCCCTGAGCGGAGGTCCCGCCTCACAAGCGTTCACTCAAACGAGATCAGAATCCTAGGTTCGACGCCCCCGCCTATCCGATGTAGGGCTGGCCCTCGCGGCCATGCCTGAGCCTGTCGAAGGGCTGAACGCTCGCGGGCACGCTTGGGATTGCGCGTGAGCGTCGGGTGTTCAGCGCTAGGCACGGCCGCAAGGGCCGGCCCTACAATAGGAGGAGGAACGAATCCCTGTGGCGAGGGCCAGCTTCCTCATCCCAGATCTAGGGCTGACGCTCGCGGCCACGCCTGGGATTGCGCGTGAGCGTCGGGTGTTCGACGCTAGGCACGGCCGCGAGGGCCGGCCCTACATCCGCAGAGGCTTTACGGTCCGGCGGCCGCGGTCACGCCGGTTCGGCGGCGGCTGCGGCGCTCGCCCGTTGTTGGGCGGCGGCGATGAAGTAGGCCTGGGCGGAGAAGGGCGGCGTGCCCGGAGCGGTGGCGGGCGGCAGGTAGCCGCCGTCGCTCATCAGGACGCGCGCCTGTTCCGTATCCTGAAGAGCCATACCAAAGAGCTCCTCCTTCACCCACCGGCGCAGGGCCGGGTCCTCGATCGGGAAGACGACCTCGATCCGGCGGAAGAAGTTGCGCGGCATCCAGTCCGAACTGCCGGCGTAGATCAGGGGTTCCCCCGCGTGATTTTCAAAATAGAAGGCGCGCGCGTGTTCGAGGAAGCGGCCGACGATGCTTCGCACGCGGATGTTCTCGCTCAGCCCCTTCACCCCCGGGACGAGGCAGCAGACCCCCCGGACGATCAGGTCGATGGAGACGCCTGCACGCGAGGCGGCGTAGAGATTGTCGATCGTGGCCTTGTCGACCAGCGAGTTCATTTGCGCAATGATGCGGGCCGGCTTGCCGGCCTCGGCCGCCTCGGCTTCACCCAGGATGAGTTCATTGATCCGCCGGTGCAGGTTGAACGGGGCGACGAGCAGCTGCTGGAATTCCGGTGAGCGGCCGAAGCCCGTCAGGGCGTTGAAGAGGTTGGCGATGTCGGTCGTGATCGCGGTCCGGGACGTGAAAAAGCTCACGTCCGTGTAGAGCCGGGCGGTGCGCGGGTTGTAGTTGCCCGTGCCGACATGGGCGTAGCGCCGCATGACGCCGCCTTCCTGGCGGACCACGAGCGAGCACTTGCAGTGCGTCTTGTGTCCGACCAGACCGTACACCACGTGGACCCCGGCTTCCTCGAGCTGGCGGGCCCACTGGATGTTGTTGGCCTCGTCGAAGCGGGCCTTCAGCTCCACCAGGGCGGTGACCTGCTTGCCGTTGCGGGAGGCGCTGATCAGCGCGCGCACGATCGGAGAGTCGCCGCTCGTGCGGTACAGCGTCTGCTTGAGCGCGAACACATGGGGGTCGCGGGCGGCCTGTTCCACGAAATCAACCACCGGCTGGAACGAGTCGTAGGGGTGGTGCAGGAGCACGTCCTGCGCCCGCAGCACCTCGAAGATCCGCTCGGGCTGGTGCAACGGCGAGAGGTTGACCGGTGTGAACGGGGCGAACTTCAGGTCGGGGCGGGCGATTTCCGCGAGGCTCATCAACCGCAGCAGATTGAGCGGACCCGTCAGGCGAAAGACATACTCGTGCGACAGGTCGAGGTGTTCGCACAGCGTGTTGAAGATCGGATCCTCGACCCCGTCTTCGATCTCGAGGCGCACCGCCGAACCCCGCCGCTGATTGCGCAGCTCCTCCTCGATCTTCTTCAGCAGGTTCTCCGCCTCCTCCTCGTCGATGTAGAGGTCGCTGTTCCGGGTCACCCGGAACGCCCAGGCCCCGTGAATCCGGTAGCCCGGGAAAATCTCCCCTGCGCACAGCTTGATCACATCGGTCAGGAAGATGAAGCGCGCGCCCGACGTGTTCTCAGGGTCGAGCCGCACGAGCCGGGGCAGGATCCGCGGCACGGGGAGAATCGCGACCATGTGATCGATCTCCGCGGTCTCCGGGTGGTCGAGTGACACCACCACATTGAGCGTCTTGTTGCCGAGCTGGGGAAAGGGATGCGACTGGTCGAGCGCAAGCGGCGTCAGGACCGGAAAGACCTGCTCTTGAAAGTAGGTGCGGACCCAGGACAGCTCCGCCGCCGTCAGCGTGCGGGGCGTGCGGAACTCGATGCGTTCGGCCGCGAGGGCGGGCAGCAGCAGCTCGTGCCAGCACCGGTACTGGTCCTCGACCAACGAGCCCACGACCGAATGGATACGCCGCAGCTGTTCGCGCGGCGGCAGACCGTCCACGCTGTTCTCGGTGACGCCCGACTCCACCTGCTGGATCAGACCGGCCACGCGGATCTCGAAGAACTCGTCGAGATTGGAGGAGACGATCGCGAGGAACTTGACCCGCTCCAACAGCGGCTGCCGACTGTTCTGCGCCTGCTCCAGCACGCGCCGGTTGAACGCCAGCCAGGAAAGCTCCCGGTTGAAGTAGGCGGTCTTGACCAGGCGCGCGATCGGCTCGACCCGTGCGGTCTGCGAGACGGGTTCAATGACCTTGTCCGAGTCGGCCGGGGCGGAGGGGCGGGGGCGCTTGGGCGTGCGGGTGCGCTTGGGCATGGCGGTGGGCGTGAGGAATCATCCTAGCCGCCTGGTGTCTGGAAACGAGAATTAAAGCGCCGTGTTACGCGGTCGTAACATGCTGGTAGAAAATAACTAAAGGTTTCCAGCGGGCGGGCTGGACCCCGGGATTAGAAGCGCCGGACCGTTTTCACCGAGACAAAGGAACGGGCGCCCCAGAGCCCGAGTTCGCGGCCGAACCCGCTCTCTTTCACGCCGCCGAAGGGGAGTGACACCTCGCTGCGCACGGAACCGTTGATCGCCACCATGCCACTTTCGAGGGCGGCCGCCACCCGACGGGCCCGATCGAGGTCCTGTGTGAACACGGCGGCGCCGAGTCCGAAAGGAGTGGCGTTGGCGAGCCGGAGGGCTTCGGCCTCGGTGCGCGCCGGGATGACCGCGGCGACCGGGCCGAACAATTCATCGGCGAACGCGGGCGTGCCGGCTGGCACCTGACTGAGCAGCGTCGGAGGGTAGAAGCTCCCCGGTCCGCGCGGCACCACGCCCCCCGTCAGCAGCCGGGCGCCGCCGGCCACGCTGGCAGTGACCTGGCGGTGCAGCGAACGCCGCAGGTCCTCCCGGGCGAGCGGCCCGAGGTCGGTGTCCGGGGCGCGGGGATCCCCGACGCGACGGGCGTTGAGCCGTTCTGCGAGCCGCTTGGCGAAATCGGCCTGGATCCGGCGGGCGACAATGAAGCGTTTGGCCGCGACGCAGCTTTGGCCGTTGTTCACCAGGCGGGCGGCGGCGCAGCATTCGGCGGCGGCATCGAGGTCGGCGTCTTCGAAGATGAGGTACGGGTCGCTGCCGCCCAGCTCGAAGACCGCGGGCTTGAGTGCCGCGCCGGCCAGCGCGGCGACCGTGCGGCCGGCCTCGGTGCTGCCGGTGAGAGTGACCCCGTGGATACGGGCGTCGCGGATCAACCCGGACGCCTCCCGGCCGGACACGAGCAGGACCTGCAGCAGGTCCCGGGGCAGTCCGGCCGCACGCATCACCGCCGCGATGGCCAGGGCGCAGCCCGACACGTTGGAGGCGTGCTTGAGCACCAGCACATTGCCGGCCACCAGGGCCGGGATCGCGGCGCGGAACGCCTGCCAGAGCGGGAAGTTCCACGGCATGATGGCGAGGACCACGCCCAGCGGTTCGAAGTGCACCTCCGCTCCGGCGGGAGCCTCGGGTGGAATTTCGGGCGCGAGGAAGGCCGCGCCTTGCCGGGCATAGTAGTCGCAGCATGCGGCGCACTTTTCGACCTCGGCGAGGGACTGCGCCAGCGGCTTGCCCATCTCGGCCGTGATCAGCTCGGCCAGCGCGTCACGTCGGGCGCGCAGAGCGGTGCCGAGCGCCTGCATCGCCGCGCAGCGGGCGGCCACGGGCTCCTGCCGCCACCGGGCGGCGGCTCGGGCCGCCCGGGCGAGGGTCGCCTCGATCTCCGCGGCGGGTGTGGGACGGTACCGTTGCAGGACCCGGCCGGTGGCGGGATCGATGGAAACGAGCGACATGGAACCACCTTGCGGGCAACTGCGAAGTCCCGCAAGGCCCGGGCGCGACGATCAGACGGACTCCAGCAGTTTGTAGAGCCGGGCGACCATCTTGGTCGGATCGTCGAGCAGACCGGCGGAAATCAGGGCGTTGTCGAGCACCTGCTCCGCCACCAGACGCGCCTTTTCGGGGGCGCTCTCCCGGGTGGCTTGCAGACGCTTGATCACGGGGTGCCGCGGATTGATCTCCAGATTCACCTTCAGCGGTGTCTCGGCGGAGTCCTTGTTCATCGCCTTCATCATGCGCCGCATTTGCGGCGACATGAATTTGTCGGAGTTGAGGGCCAGAGCCGGAGATCCCACCAGACGGTCGCTCGCTTTGACGTCCGCGACACGCTCGCCCAGCGTTTCCTTCAACCAGGTGGCGAGGGCGGTCGTCTGTTCGGCGGTCAGGCCGTCGTCTTCCGGCGGCTTGGGCAGATCCGCCAGCTTGACGTCGGCGTGGTCGGCGCCGACGAGCTTCTTGCCGTCAAACTCGCGGACATTCGACATCACGTACTCGTCGACCGGCTCGTAGCAGAACAGCACTTCGAGATTGCGCGCCTTGAAGCCCTCCAGGTACGGACCGCTTTCGAGCGCCTCGCGATTGGGCCCGATCAGGTAATAGATTTCCTTTTGGTCGCCCTGGAAACGCGACACGTAATCGGCCAGCGAGGTGGTCTTGCCCTTTTCGGTCAGGGATGACTCGTAGCGCAGCAATTTGACCACCTGGTCCTTGTGCGTGTAGTCGATCGCGGCGCCCTCCTTCAGGAAGATGCCGAACTGGCTGTAGAATTCCTGGTAGGCGTCCGGCCGGTTCTTCGCCTCTTCCTCGAGGAACTTGATGAAGCGTTTGGTGATGACCTTGTTCAGCTTCTCGATCAGCGCGCGGTCCTGCATCGTTTCGCGCGAGATGTTGAGCGGCAGGTCCTCGCTATCCACGACGCCCTTGAGGAAACGCAGCCACTCGGGCAGCAGGTCCTTCGGTTTGGCGTCGATCAGGACTTTGCGGCAGTAGAGGGAGACCGCTGGTTCCAGCCGCGAGAAACCGAGTTTTTCGGTGTTTTCCTTCGGGACGAAGAGCAACGCGTTGATGGAAAGCGGAGCGTCGGCCGAGAAGTGCAGGCGCAGCCGGGGCTCGTCGAAGGCGTGCGACTGGAACTTGTAGAACTCGGTGTACTCCTCGTCCTTGATCTCATTCTTGCTGCGCAGCCAGAGCGCCTGGACCGTGTTGATGCGTTTGCCGTTCAGGTTGATCGGGAACGAGACAAAGGCGCTGTAGCGCTCGAGGATCTCCTTCACCTTCCACTCCTGGCTGAATTCAGCGCACTCGTCCTTCAGCTCGATCACGATCTTCACGCCGCGACTCTGCCCCTCGCTCTCCTCGATCGCGTAGCTGCCGGCGCCGTCGCTGGTCCAGAGCTGGCCCGGCTCCCCGGCCCGCCAGGAACGGGAGTAAACCTTGACCGACTTGGCCACCATGAAGGCCGAGTAGAAACCGACACCGAACTGGCCGATCAGGTTGGCGTTCTTCTGACCCGTTTCGCTGAGCGACTTGAGAAACGCCTTCGAGCCCGAGTGGGCGATCGTGCCCAGGTTCTCCACCAACTCGGCGCGGGACATGCCGATGCCAAAATCCTGGATCGTGAGCGTCTTGGCCTTGTCGTCGGTCGTCAGGTTGACCTCCAGCTCCAGGTTCTCGTCGACAATTTCTTTTTCGACCAGCTTGGTGTGACGCAGTTTTTCGAGCGCGTCCGAAGCGTTGGAGACCAACTCGCGGATGAAGATCTCCTTCTCCGTGTAGAGCGAATGAATGACGATATCGAGCAGCTGCTTGATTTCGGCCTGGAATTCGAAGGTTTGCGGAGGAGTGGACATGGTGAATGAAGACAGAGGTGAGAGAAAAAGAGCCCGCTATCTTAGCAGTTACGGATAAAAATCAAGCGGGAGAAACGGTCGATCCGGCAGATCCGATCGGGCGATGGAGAGCCCTTGGTGTCGCACAAATTTTTGAATTAGAGAAGGTTATTACCGGCTTGGTCGGAATCAACGCCCATCCCCGCGGGGTCGGCGACCCCGCCTCCAACAGAATATCCCTTCCTCCGTTGGAGGTGGCCTCGCTGAGGCCGCGACGGGACCATCGGTCCCGCCTCGGATCTCCGTGTCGGAGTTGCGACGCCAATCCCTGCGGGGTCGGCGACCCCACCTCCAACAGACAAAGACGTTGGGTTCCGCGCACACGTCGGCGCGCGCGGCTGCCTGCGTTCGGCGGCGGATTGCCTAGCGGCGGTCGATCTTGCTCTCGTCGATGGGTTCGACGTGGGCGAGGGTGTGGGACTTCTTGGGCCCGGTCAGGACGCGCCAAACGCAGTAGCCGAAGAGGACGGTGACAAAACCGACCGAGAGCAGCAGATTGATCCAGCCTCCGAGTGTCATGGGGTTGCCTTTCCTTTGGGGGTGCGGGTTCGCGCCGCGGCCGCGTCCCAACGTTTTCCGGCCAGATGGGTCAGCACGAGGGCAAAGGCGGTGATGAGAACGATCATGCCGATGGCAAGCCGGGCGACCGGGCTGGGCTGGGCACCGATCAGATCAAGCACGTAGCCGCTGGGCGCGAAGACCGGCTGGCTGAACGAGAAATTCCAGCCCGCGACATTCTTCATTAACCACATGACGAAGATGGCCACGAGGAAGAGCGGGGTAACCCAGCGCAGGATAAACTTGTAGATCGTGGGCGCCCGCATCTCCGCTCCCTCGTGCATGAGCGCCCATCCGCGCTCGATGCCGACATTCCACGCGAAAATGATGACCAGGATGGTCGCCTGGATGAAGAGCATCAGCGTACCAACCCAGAAATCGAGCGTATCCATCGCCTTGAGATCGCGGGAAAAATACCAGACGAACAGCGTGCCGAGCCCCGTCACCAGCCCCAGCAGGGCCACGGAGGCCTTGCGCCCCAGCCCGAGTCCTTCCTCAAGGAAGGCGATGCCGGGCTGCAGCATGGAGAGCGAACTCGTGATGGCGGCGAGGAACAGGAGGATGAAGAAGATCGAGGCAAAGATCTGTCCGCCGGGCATGCGCACAAACACTTCGGGCAGCACATTGAACCCGAGGGCAAAGGTGCCTTGTCCGGCCACCCCCGCGGCACCGAGGAAAATGAAGGCGGCGGGCACGGTGATAAGACCGCCGAGCCCGACTTCACAGAACTCGTTGGCGGCCGAAGCGGTCAGGCCGGAGAGCACGACGTCGTCCTTGGTCTTGAGGTAGCTCGCGTACGTGATGATCACCCCGAATCCGACGGATAGGGAGAAGAAGATCTGTCCGGCGGCGGCGAGCCAGAGCTCCGGGTTCTTCAGACCGGTGGCGACGTCGCGCGGATTCCACAGGTAGCCCAAACCGTTGAGCACCGACTGATCCGGTTTGGCGGCATCGGGTGTCCCCAGGGTCATCACCCGCGCAAGAATAATGATGGCGATCAGGATCAGCGCGGGCATGGCGTAGGTGCAGACCATCTCGATGCCCTTGGAAATGCCCCGGTAAATGAAGATGAAGTTCAGGACATAGACGATGAGCACGAAAATGCCGACGTCGTGCAGCCCGAATTGCAGCGCCACGCCGTCGGCCTGCGCACCGGTGAAACGGGCGAAGAATTCGCCGTAATTCATGCCGGGCACGCTCAGCTTGCCGGTGATCGCGTTGAGGGCGTACCCTAGGCACCACGCCTCGACGTAGACGTAGTACGTGTAGATCACCACCGGGGTGAAAAAGCCGATTACGCCCAGGTACTTCGCCCACGGGCGGGACATTAGCGCATGAAAGATCCCGGCGGTGGAGTGAAAGCCGCGCCGGCCTCCTTCGCGTCCGAGGGTCCATTCCACCCAGCCCAGCGGGATGCCGATGAGCAGGAGCGACACGAAGTACGCGATCATGAAGGCCCCGCCCCCGTATTGGGCGGCCAGTCCGGGAAATCGCAGAAAATTGCCCAAGCCCACCGCGGATCCGGCCACAGCCAGAATCACCCCGAAACGTGAAGACCAGGCTTCTTTCGCTTGCGCCATGGGTCTGGCTTAGCGGGCGCTTCTTCTCGTGCAACCGTGAACTGCAGCGCAGGTTGCGCGACGTTGGGGCGGGCGTTTCATCCGCCCAGGTAGGTGGCGCGCAGTTGCGGGTCGTGTTTCAACTGGTCGCTGGGCCCTTCCATCACCACCCGGCCGGTCTCCAGCACGTACGCGTAGGAGGACACCTCGAGGGCGAGGTTCGCGTTCTGTTCGACCAGGAGGATGGTGATGCCGTGGCTCCGGTTGATTTCGACGATCTTCTCAAAGATGGTCGCGATCAGCCGGGGCGCGATGCCGAGCGAGGGTTCGTCGAGCATGAGGAACGACGGATTGCCCATCAGGGCGCGTCCGATGGCCAGCATCTGCTGTTCGCCTCCGGAGAGCGTGCCGGCGACCTGGCGCAGCCGCTCCTGCAGGCGAGGGAAGACACTGAACACGTACGCCCGCGTCTCCGCGATCCGGGCGCGGTCGCGCTGGAGGTAGGCACCCATGGCGAGGTTCTCCTCCACGGAAAGATTCGAAAACACCATGCGCCCTTCCGGCACGTGACAGAGCCCCCGCGAAACAATGGCGTGAGCCGGCAGGTTCGAGATGCCCTCGTCCTTGAACGTCACCGTGCCGCGCTTCGGGCGCAGCAGACCGGAGATGGTGCGCAGCGTGGTCGTCTTGCCGGCGCCATTGCCCCCGATCAGTGTGACGATGGCTCCCTTGGGAATACGAAACGTCACCCCCGAAAGGGCGTTGATCGCGCCGTAAGAAACATGGAGATCGGAGACAGCGAGCATGAACGGGAAGAGGAGGACGCGGCGGGCGGCTCGTTCAGTGGTGGGCCCGGTTGGCCCCGTGGTCCTCGCCGAGGTAGGCTTCGATCACCTTGGGGTCCTTTTGGATCTCGCCCGGCGGGCCCTCGGCGATCTTGACCCCGTAGTCGAGCACGGCGATGCGCTGGCAGACACCCATGACCACTTTCATCGAGTGTTCGACCAGCAGGATGGACAAGTCGAATTGCCGCTGGATCTGCTGGATCAGCCGCACCAATTCCTGCTTCTCCGTCGGGTTCATGCCGGCGGCCGGCTCGTCGAGCAGAAGCAGCCGCGGACGCGTCGCCAGGCAGCGCACGATCTCCAGCCGGCGCTGTTCACCGTAGGGCAGACTCTTGGCGGGGGCGTCGCGAAAGCGCAGCAGATGGAACAAGTCCAGCAACTCCTCCGCCCGCCGCACGATGGCCGCCTCGTCCTCCTGAAACCGCCGTCCGCGCAGCAGGGCGTGCCCGGCTCCGGTGGCCCGGTTGAGGTTGCAGGCCGCCCGTACATTATCGAGCACGCTCAGGCTGCCGAAGAGCCGGATGTTTTGAAACGTGCGGGCGATGCCCCGGCCGACGATGGCATTGACGCGCAGCCCGGCGAGCGGTTGCCCGCAGAACAGAACCGAGCCCTCGCTGGGCTGGTACACGCCCGTGATGAGGTTGAACACGGTGGTCTTGCCCGCCCCGTTCGGACCGATCAACCCGACCAGTTCGCCCGGACCGACGCTGAGGTCGACCGTGTTGACCGCGGTCAGACCGCCGAAGCGGAGCGTCACCTGGTTGAGCTGGAGCAGCGTGGAGCTGGCCGGAGTCATGGCTGGCCTTTCGTCCGCGTAAACCGGAACAGCCCCTGCGGCCGCACCAGCATGAGCACGATGAGCAGCAACGAGTAGATGATCATCCGATACTCGGCGATCGGCCGCAGCACCTCGGGCAGGAGGGTCAACAACACCGCGGCGAGGATGACGCCGAGGGTATTGCCCATGCCGCCGAGGATGACCATGACGACAATTTCAATCGACCGGGCGAAATCGAAGCCCCGCGGATCGATCGCCAGCTTGAAGTGCGAAAAGAGCCCCCCGGCGATGCCGGCGAAGAACGCGCCGATGACGAAGGCCACGATCTTGTAGCGCGTGGTATCCAGTCCCACCGCCTCGGCCGCGATTTCGTCGTCATGCGTGGCGAGAAAACCGCGCCCGTAGGTGGAGTTGACCAGGCAGCCGACGGTAAAGATGGTCAGGGCCACACACCCGTAGGTCCACGCGAACGTGGTGTAAGCCGGCATGCCGATGAATCCGAGTGCGCCGCCGAGCGTTTCCACGTTCTGGAAGACCACGCGGATGATTTCGCCAAAGCCGAGTGTGACCAGCGCCAGGTAGTCGCCCTTCAGGCGCAAGGAAGGCAGCCCGATCAGCAGCCCGGCGAACGCGGCGCAGAGCCCGCCAATGATCAGCGCGCCCGCGAAGAGCCCGCCCTGACCCCAGGGCCCGCCCCCTTCGGCACCGAGCAACCGGGGGCCGAGGAAGACGGTCACGGCGGACGACAGGTACGCGCCCACCGCCATGAATCCCGCATGACCGAGCGAGAACTGGCCGGTGTGGCCATTCACGAGGTTGAGCGAGACGGCGAGGATGATGTTGATGCCGACGCCCATGGCGACATCGAGCACGTAGGCGTCGATCCGGTCGGACAGGGTCGAGATCCCGACGCTGGCGGCGAGGGCGAGGAGCAGGGCGAGGTGCGGGCGCGGCATGGTCAGACCTTTTCGACCGTGAACTTGCCGAGCAGACCGGCGGGGCGGAACAACAGGATGATGATCAGGATGCCGAAGGCGATCGCGTCCTTGTACGTCGAGAACTGGCTGCCGGAGACAAACGTCTCGACCGTGCCCAGGAGCAGACCGCCCAGGGCTGCGCCGGGGATGTTGCCGATGCCGCCGAGGATCGCCGCGACAAAGGCCTTCAGCCCGGGCATCACCCCCATCAACGGATCAATCGAAGGGTAGTTGATGGCGTAGAGAATGCCGCCCGCCGCGGCCAGCGCGGACCCCAGGCCGAAGGTGAAGCTGATGACCACGTCGTTGTTCACCCCGACCAGCCGCGCCGCGTTCGGATTGAGCGACACGGCGCGCATGGCGGTGCCGATCCGGGTGCGGAAGACGATGAGCTGCAGCACCACCATGAGCACGAGGGAGACGCCGATCACCATCAGCTGGTTGCTGGAAATGACGAGCCCGCCGACCTCGAACTGCGCGACCGGAAAGATCGCCGGGAAGGTCCGCGGGGTGGCGCCGAAGACGAGCTGGCCGGTGTATTCGAGCAGGAGTGACACCCCGATCGCCGTGATCAGCACATTGAGCGTGGGGGCTCCGCGCAGGGGACGGTAGGCCAGCCGCTCGATCGTCATGCCGAGCAGGGCGCAGGCGATCATCGCGCCCACCAGCACCGTGATGCCGCCCAGCACTGTGTGTTCGGGCAGGAGCCGGCCCAGGTAGTAGCCGACGAATGCGCCGACCATGAAGACATCGGAATGGGCGAAGTTGATGAAGCGAAGCACGCCGTACACCATCGTGTAGCCCAGGGCGATGAGCGCGTAGATGGCGCCGAGCGAGATGCCGTTGAGCAACTGTTGGAGGAATTCGGACATGAAGACGGCGGCGGTCGGCTCCCGCTACGGGGCGATCGTGGTGACCAGGCGGTACTGTCCGTCCCGAAAGCCGACGACGTAGGCCGGTTTCTGCGGATTGCGCTTCGCGTCGATCGTGAGACTGCCGCTGACGCCGGCAAAACCGCTGGTCGTGGCGAGGGCCTGGCGCAGCTTGGCGGGTTGCGCGGACCCGGCGCGGGTCAGGGCGTCGGCCAGCAGGGCCACCGCGTCGTAGGCGAGGGGGGCGATCGAGTCGGGGTCCAATTGATACCGCGCCCGGTAGCGTTCGATGAAGCGTCGGGTGACGGGGTCGCTGGACTCGAGGGAGAAGTTGTCGCAGTAATAGGTGTCGTGGAGCGCGGCGCCCGCGAGCTCCGCCAGCTGGGGAGACGCCCAGCCGTCGCCCCCGAGGATCGGTCCACGATAGCCCAGCTCGCGCGCCTGGACGGCGATCAGGCCCACTTCGGTGTAGTAGCCCGGGACAAAGATCGCGTCGACGTTGGCAGCGCGCAGCGCGGTCAGCTGCGCCTTGAAGTCGCGCTCGCTGCCGCTGTAGCGCTGCTCCAGCGCCACAATGCCACCTTCATGCAGGAAGCGTTCCTTGAAGAAGCGTCCGAGGCCGACGGCGTAGGCGTTGGTCGTGTCGGTGAGCAGGCCGACGCGGGTGATGTGGAGGTGTTCGCGGGCGAAGCGGGCCATGACCGCACCCTGGAAGGGGTCGATGTACGCGACGCGGAAGATGTAGTCGCCCACTTCGGTCACCTTGGGGTTGCTTCCGTTGGAAATCATCGGAATGCGCATCTGCTGGCAGAACGGCGCGGCTTCGAGGGAGCGACCGGAGGAGACCTCGCCGAGCACGGCGATAACCTTGTCGCGGGAGATCAGTTTGCGCACGATCGTGGCGGAATCGCCCGATTTGGAGCGGTTGTCGTCGATGACCAGCTCCAGCGGCTGCCCGAGCACGCCGCCGGCGGCGTTGATTTCGTCGATGGCCAGACGGGTGCCGCGTTCGTAGGACTGGCCCCAGGTGGCCTCGCTGCCGGTGAGCGAGGCGTAGGCCCCGACTTTCCAGGGTTTGGGCGCGTCGTCCGCTCGGACGGCGGCGAGGCTGACGGCGCTGGCGACGAGCATCAGCCGGGCCGCCCGGAAAAACCGATGGAGTGGCGGGATCACGGCGCGACGCTCTGCACGAAGCGGAACTCGCCGTTCCGCACCTCGACGACCACGGCCGGCTTGGAGGCGTTGCGCTGCGCGTCGATCGTGGTGCGTCCGGTCACGCCCTCCAGATCCTTGGTTGTGGCCAGGGCACTACGGATCTTGTCGGCCTCGGTCGAGCCGGCGCGGCGGATGGCGTCGACCAGCACGAGGGCGCTGTCATAGCCGAGCGCGGCCATGGCGTCCGGGGTCTCGCCGTTCCAGCGATCCTTGAAACGCTTGACGAACGTCTTGACCGCCTCGGTCGGAATTTCCGGGGAGTAGTGGGTGGAGTAGTAGCAGCCCTCGACCGCCTTGCCGCCGATGGTGATGAGCTCGGGCGCCTCCCAGCCGTCGCCGCCGAAGAGGGGCTGCTTCAGGCCGAGGTCGCGGGCTTGTTTGCACATGAGCGCCGCCTCGGTGTAGTAACCGGGCACGAAGATCGCATCGGGCGCGGCCGCCTTGATCGCGGTCAGCTGGGCCTTGAAGTCCTTGTCGCCCTCCGAGTACTTCTGCTCCAGCACGACCTGGCCGCCGTCGGCGACAAACTGCTCGCGGAAGAACTTGGCCAGACCGACGGAATAGGCGGAGGACACCGAGGTGACGATCGCAACCCGCCGGGCCTTCAGGTGGGAGCTGGCGAACTTCGCCAGGGCCGTGCCCTGAAACGGGTCGATGAAGCAGACCCGGAAGATGTAGTTGCCGATCTCCGTCACCTTCGGGTTGGTCGACGACGGCGAGATCAGGGGGATGCGGTACTTCTGGGCCACAATCGCAGCCTCGATCGACCGGCTGGACGCGACTTCGCCGAGGAGCGCGACCACCTTTTCGCGGGTGATCAGCTTGGTCGCGATGGTGGCGGATTCACCGGGCTTCGACTGATTGTCCTCGGAGACGAGTTCCAGCTGACGCCCCAGCACGCCGCCGGCCGCGTTGATCTCCTCGATCGCGAGCACCGTGCCCTTGTGGGACGACTGGCCGAACGCGGCCTCCTTGCCGGTCAGGGAGGCATACTCGCCAATCTTGATTTTGCCCGACTGGGCCCACGCCGCGAGCGGAAGACCGAGGCACACCAGGGAAACCAACAACGTTTGAATTCGGGACATCGGGAAACGGGAGATTCGAGGGAGACGAGACGTGGCGGAGGAGCAAAACGGGGGCCGGGAGGCTTTCAACCAAACTGTGAGGCAGCTTTCATCGTGACAGCAAGGCTTGGTCCACGCCGGGGAAGGGGCTGAAAATTTCAGCCCGGGCGGTCGGGTCGCGGCGAAATTTCATTCCCCGCCGTTTTAGGTTTTCAATCGGGTCGGGTGGGTCTTGGGTGGGAAGGTTGAATCTGATCGACCGGTACATCCTGCGCGAGTGGCTGAAGATCTTCACCCTGGTCCTCGGGGCGACGCTCGGCTTGTTGCTGATGCAGGCGCTTTACGACGATTTCCGGGATCTGGTCGAGGATGGGGCTTCGGGCGCCGATATCGGTTTTTACTTCCTGATCAGCATGCCGATGTCGTTTTCGGTCGTGCTGCCGCTGGCGCTCCTGGTGTCGCTGTTGTTTTCCCTCGGACAACTGCATCGCAATAACGAGATCATCGCCATGCGAGCCGCGGGCATCGGGCTCGTGCGCATCACGCGCAGCCTTTGGGTGTGTGCCGTGCTGCTGTGCGCCGTAACGTGGGTGCTCACGGCCAGTGTCATCCCGTGGTCGATTGAAAACTCACGCACCCTGCGAGACCGCCTGAAGTACGAGAAGGATGGACGCACCAGCACGTCCGATCAGATCGGGGCGGTAAAAAGTGTGGCTTTTGACAACCAGCGCGAGCGCCGCGTCTGGTTCATGAACCGTTATTCGCCCTATACCGGACGCGGCTACGGGGTGTCCGTGACCGAATTGGATCAGAACCGGAGGGAGAAGACGCGGATCCTGGCCCGGGAAGCGTGGCGGGACATCGAGCGCGGGTTTTGGGTCTTCAAGGACGGTCAGGAAGTGTGGTTCGACGTCGAAACGGGCGAGACCATGCGCATCGTGTTTTTCAAGGAGAAGCAGGTCCCCCATTTTCGAGAGGATCCCGGGTTGATGCGCGTGTTCGATCGCAAGCCGCAAGATCTCTCGTTCATCGAGTTGCGTACGATTCTCGACTATTTCGAACTCGATGCGAATCCGAAGCTGCCGCTCTACGCCACGCGTTACTATGCCCTCTGGGTCGACACCCTGGGACCCCTGATCATCCTCGCCCTGGCCGTGCCCTTTGCGGTCTCGGGTGTACGGGTGAATCCGGCGGTCGGCGTGTCGAAGTCGCTGGGGTTGTTCGTGGTCTATTTTCTCCTCGTCAAAGCCAGCTACGCTTTGGGTGGCCGGGATGTCATCGCGCCGTTCTACGCCGCCCTGCTGCCCAACGCCGCTATGCTGAGTGTGGGGCTCTGGTTCTTCAGCCGGACGCGGTAGCCATGCGTCGCGCCCGCCTTGCTGTAGGCGGGGTCGCCGACCCCGCGGGGATAGGAGTTGTAGCCACGAGACGCGAGACGGAGGCGGGACCGAGGGTCCCGTCGCGGCCTCAGCGAGGCCACCTCCAACAGGAAGATCTCCTCCTCCGTTGGAGGTGGCCTCGTTGAGGCCGCGGGGAAGGGCGTTGCCGCTCCACTCAGGCAACGCGAGGCGGGAGCCGCCTACGGCAGATCCAGATGGCGGCGGAAGAACTCTTCGTAACGCACCAGGCTGTCCAACCGCTGGCGTGGCTCTCCGGTGCGGCTCATTTCGTGAGTGGCGCGCGGGTAGCGGGCGTATTCCACCGGGCGCTCGAGCACTTTCAGACTTTGGTAGAGCATCTGGCTTTGAATCACCCCGGTCCGGAAATCGACGTCTCCGTGCTGGATCAGCAGCGGGGTGCGAATCTGCTCCACGTAGGTCAGCGGCGACTCGCGTTCCAGCAGGTCGCGCACCGGTTTCTGCCACGGGTAACCGCCAAAGTAGAGAGGCACGAGCCGCCAGGCGTTGCCTTCCCCGAAAAAGGTTACGAGGTCGTACACGCCGCGCTGGGCGACGGCCGCCTTGAACCGTTGGTCATGCGCGATGATCCAGGCGGTGAGATAACCGCCGTAGGATCCTCCCGTGATGACCTGGCGGGTCGGGTCAACCCACGGTAGCCGGGCGGCGAAGTCGGCGAACCCGAGCACGTCGGCCGCCGGGCCGGCGCCCCAGTTGGAGTGGTTCGCCCGCTGAAACTCCCGTCCGTACCCACCGGAGCCGCGCGGGTTGCCGAAGACGAGCGCATATCCCTGGGCAGCAAAATACTGGAACTCCAGCCACATGCTGTCTTCGCCCGGTCCCCACATGGCGCTGGGGCCGCCGTGGATCTGCAGGAGCAGCGGGTGCTTCTGTCCCGGGACGGAGTCAGCCGGGCGCATGGTCCAGAACTGAGTCGCTTGTCCGACGGAGTTGACCCGTCGATGGGCCTCCATCACCGCCAGGCGTCGGCCGGAGATCCAGCTTTGGTTGTGGGTCGTCAGGGCGCGACTGGCGTTTCCGCGGGGCGACGCGACGTGGAGTTCCGAAGGGTTGCCGGGGTGGGTGACCACCTGCACCAGCTGCTTGCGATCGAGGTCGAAAGCGCGGATGCCCCAGTCGGCCCGGTCGGTCAGGGTCTGGACCGTGCGATCGGCCAGTCCGACGCGGCCGAGCGGGAATCCGCCTTCATGGACGTAGGAAAACACGATCGCGTCACTGTCGGGCGTCCATTTGAACGCCTGGACCGAGCGGTCGAGAAGCGGGGTGAGCGCCTCCAGGCGGCCTCCCTGGGTCGGAACGACCGCGACTTTCGGAGGATCGAACGAGAACGGTCCACCTTCCTGCAGGAGCACGCCGATCCAGGCGCCATCGGGCGACGGGGTGGGCGCGGCGTAGCTTTCACCCAGGCCGTCGAGCACGGTACGCAGGGCGCCGGTTTCGACGTTGACGATGGCGACGCTCCGTTCGCGGGCGCGGTCCGGGTGTTCCTTGATTGAGCGCGGGGCCAGCACCACGACCTCGCGTCCATTGGGCAGCCACCGGGCGGACCCCAGGGCGTCGTAGCCCAGGGCGATGGCTTTCGGAGTCGCGTCGGCCTGGGCCTCCATCACGTAAACCGTGGAAAACGATAGGTCGGGCTGGAGGTCCCCTTCCGCAAGAAAGGTCGGGCGCGTCAGGACGCGCGGATTGCCATCGGCCTCGTTGCGGGCCAGCCATTCCCGGCGCTCCGCCGGTGTCCCATCGGGCTGGGCGGACGCGAGGGGAGGGGTCGCGGCGGAGTCGGTTTTTTTCCCGCCCGGGCGTTGGTTTTTCCAATTGGCGGTGTCCAGAGGCTCGCGTCGCGAACGCTCGGAGGGCCAGTGCGGCGCGCTGGGTTGGCGGGCGGTCTCCAGGGCGGCGCGGAGCTGTGCTTCGCTCAAGGTGGACTGAAACATCAAGCGACGGCCGTCCGGTGACCATTGGGGCGCCCCTGCCCCGGTCTCGAGTCGGGTCCAAGCCACGGCTTCCCCGCCGTCCAGCGAGAGGACGTGGATCTGCGGTTTCTCGCCGGGCGTGTCACTCCCGCGCACAAACGCGATCCGCCGTCCGTCGGGGTGCCAGTCCGGCGCGCTGTTTTGGGTGGCGTTTCGGGTCAATTGGCGGGCGGGTTGGGACCCGTCCGTCGCGGCGAGCCAAAGGTGCGTGTGATAAACCCATTCGTCCGGAGCCGCGGATTTGGGTTCGATTGAACGCACGGTGTAGACGACCCAGGCGCCGTCGGGAGACAGGGCCGGCGCTTCCAGGACTTTGACCTGCAGCAAATCGCCGGCGGTGATGGGCGTGGGGGGAGTGGCCGGGGTTTGTCCGAAACTCAGACCCGACAGAGCCAGCGCAAACGCCAGGATGGATCCGTGCCAACGGTGGAAAAGGGGCATGGTGAAAGGGGTAACCTTGCCCGACGAACATTCCCTGTCGAGTGCGCGCAGCCGGCGGTGGCTTGCACCGGGGCTCGGTACGGCGCTTGCTCCACGCCGCTCCACCCATGCGCTCCCTCCTCACGCTGATCCTGCTTGTTTCCGTGTCCATCGTGCCCGCCCGGGCCGCGGCGGAAGCGCCCCTCGCCCGGCGCCCGGAGGTGCAGGCGGCGCTCGCCTACCTGAAAGCCGAGGAACCGCGCACCCTGGAGGAGCAGATTCGGATCTGCGAGATCCCGGCACCTCCGTTTGAAGAGGCGCGCCGGGCGGAGTACTTTCGGCAGAAGTTCGTCGCCGCGGGTTTGCGGGACGTCCGCATCGACGCCGAGGGCAATGTCATCGGCGTCCGGCCCGGCCGCACGCTGTCGCCGACCCTGGTGTTTTCGGCGCACCTTGACACCGTGTTTCCGGCGGGCACCGACACGACCGTCAAGCGCGAGGGCACATGGCTGAAGGCGCCCGGCATTGCGGATGACTGCCGCGGCCTCGCGGTGATGCTGGCCGTGCTGGGGGCGCTCAACGAGAAGGCCCTGGCCACCGAGGGCACGGTGGTCTTTGTCGGCACCGTGGGGGAAGAAGGTCTGGGCGATCTCCGGGGCGTCCGGCACTTGTTTGAAAAGGAGATGAAGGGAAAAATCACCCACTTCATCTCGCTCGATGGTTCCGGGCTGCGGGTCGTGAGTGGTGCCGTGGGCAGTCACCGTTACCGCGTGACCTTTCGCGCTCCGGGTGGACACAGCTACGGCATGTTCGGCCTGGTCAATCCGATCCATGCGCTGGGCCGCGCGATCGAGAAGATCTCGCGGCTGGAGGTCCCGGAGACGCCGAAGACGACGTTCAATGTCGGTCGGATCGAAGGCGGCACCTCTGTCAATTCGATCGCCCAATCCGCTTCGTTTGAAATCGATCTGCGGTCCCCCGATGCCGAAGCCCTGGCCCAGGTGGATGCCGCGTTCCGGGCCGCGGTGGCCGCGGCGGTGCAGGAGGAAAATCAGTTTTGGGAGAAACGGACACGCAGCGGGCCCGCCCGCCTGACCAACCGGTCGAATCCCGTCACCGTGGAGATCAAGCAGGTGGGACTCCGCCCGACCGGGCGCGTGGCCGATGACGCGCCGATTCTCCAGGCCGTACGCCGGGCCAATGCCGCGCTCGGCATCGAGGCTCGGTTTGAAGCCAGCTCCACCGACGCCAACGTGCCGATCAGCCTGGGCATTCCGGCCGTCACCCTGCCCGGCGGGGGCGAAAGCACGGGCAATCATGCGCTCCAGGAACAGTTCGACACGACCGACAGTCACCTGGGGACCCAACGTGCTCTGCTCGCCTTGCTTGAGATCGCCGGACTGCGGACCCAGCCCTGACCGCGAGCGGAGGAGGTTGGACGACCTTTTCTCCGCCCCTCGACTTGCGCGGAACCGAGAACCCTCTCCTTTGGCCCGATGATTCATCGATTGCACCGCGAGCAGGTGGTCCGGGGCGACCCGGCCCGGATCTGGGAGTTTTTCGCCTCGCCGGCCAATCTCGACACCCTGACCCCCAAGTCGCTCTCGTTTCGTATCGTCGGACCGACCGCCCCGCGCATGTTTGCCGGACAGTTGATCGAGTACCGCATCGGTGTGCTGCCGGGAGTGACCACCCGCTGGCTGACCGAAATCACGCACGTGCGGGAAGGAGAGTTCTTTGTCGATGAGCAGCGCATCGGACCGTATCGCCTGTGGCATCACGAGCACCATTACACGCCGATTCCCGGGGGTGGGGGACTGCGCATGGTGGATGTGGTCACGTATGAGGTGGGCTTCGGTTTCCTCGGAGAGCTGCTGCACGCCGTCTGGATTGGACGCCAGCTCCAGACCATCTTCGACTTTCGTACCCGCCGCATCGAGGAGCTCTTCCCCTAGCCCGCGCGCCACGAAACCGGCGCGACAAGGGAACCCGATGATCGGCCTCCGTTGGAGGGCGTCGCTCCGTCGACGCCGGAGGACGGTTGACGCGTCAACGCGCACGACCGTTGCGGGATTCGCAGCGCGCAACCGGCGCCGACGGAGCGGCGCCATCCAGGGAAGAACCCGGCGGGTGACCAGTTGTCGTTAACATGGGCCCCGTTGTCGGCGTCTCGTTGGAGGTGGCCTCGCTGAGGCCGCGACGGGACCAGCCGGTCCCGCCTCCGCCCTCCGTTTCGATGGGTGCAACGCCCGTCCCCGCGGCCTCAGCGAGGCCACCTCCAACCGAGCCGGGGACCCTGGCCTACGTTTTCTTGCTCCGCTTTATGGTCTGGGTGCGCGCAGGGCGGGGCGCGAGGGCCAGGGCCTGCTGCCATAGACTCAGGCGCCGGCCTGGCTGTCGGCTGATGCGGGGCAGTCCCCGATACAAGGCGGGCGAGAGGCCGAATCGTTCCTGGAATCGACGGCAGAAGGCGTCGCGTGAGGTAAACCCCGCCTCCACCGCCAGCGTCTGGATCCGGCGCCGGGTGGTCCGCAGTTGCACCGCAGCCCGTTCCAGCCGCAGGCGGGCGAAGCACGCCCGCACCGATTCACCGAACATCTGGTAGTAGACCCGCTCGAACTGCCGCACCGAGAGCCCGGCCCGGCGGGCGAGCGCGGCGACGTCGGGCAGGTCATGCCGGTGACTCAGGAGGAAGGCGCAGACCGCATTCATGCGATCATGGTGGGCGGCGAGAGTGACAGCCTTCATGGTTCGCCGCGGGATCCGGAACGGACGTGGGGCGCGGCGTGCACAGACAAACCCGCGCCCGCGTCCTCCGCAATCCCCGGTTTCCGGCGCGGCCCTCCGGAAATGCGGTCGACCGGGAAAGGGTGGTGCCTAATCCCTTGAGCCGGAGGGTGTCGGGAGTCAGGATCGCGGACATGCTGCGCTCCCTCTTCTTTTTGCCCGTCGTCCTGCTGCTGGCTCCTCTGCGGGCGGCCCTGCCGCCGTCCAGCTCCTACAACTACGACGAAGCCAAGGTCGGGTCGATTCCGCTGCCCGCGGTGCTGACCGCGCGCGACGGCACCGTCATCCGCACCGCGGCGCAGTGGACCGAGCTGCGCCGGCCCGAGCTGCTTGAGTTATTCACGCGGGAGATGTTCGGCCGCAACCTCGTCGGCCGCCCGCCCGGACTGCGCTGGACCGTGACGTCCGTCGACCGGACGGCGCTGGGCGGCAAGGCGGTGCGCAAGGAAATCACCCTCGCCTTCGCCGACGGGTCCGATGCGCCGCGACTGCGCGTATTGGTCTATCTCCCGGTGGCAGTGGAGGGCGGCCCACGCCGGTTCCCCGCCTTTGTCGGGCTGAACTACTTTGGCAACCAGTCCATCCACTCCGATCCGGGCATCACCGTATCGGATGTCTGGATGCGCGACAACGCCGCGTTCAAGGTGGTGAACGGGCGGGCGACCGAGGGTACGCGGGGCGTGCATGCCGACCGCTGGGCGGTCGAGCAGGTGGTGGCGCGCGGGTATGCGACGGCCACCGCCTATTATGGCGAACTGTGCGAGGACCGCCCCGAAGGCCTCTCCCGCGGGCTCGCGGCATGGGCGGGCACGGGAGGGACGGAAGGACGGGCGCCGGACGCGTGGGGGGCAATCGGCATCTGGGCCTGGGGACTCAGCCGCATCATGGATTATCTCGAGACGGACCCGGACATTGACCCGGCGCGGGTGGCGGTCCACGGCCACTCCCGTCTCGGGAAAGCGGCGCTCTGGGCCGGCGCGCAGGATCCTCGATTCGCCCTGGTCATCTCCAACAACTCGGGCGCCGGAGGCGCCGCCCTTGCCACGCGCCAGTTTGGAGAAAACGTCGAACGGCTGAACCTCGCCTTCCCCCATTGGTTTTCCCGCACCTACCGCGGCTACAACGGCGCCGAGGAAAAGCTGCCCTTCGATTCGCATTCCCTGCTCGCGCTCATGGCACCGCGTGACGTCTACGTGGCCAGCGCGATCGAAGACACCTGGGCCGACCCGCGCGGCGAGTTTCTCGCCACCCTCCACGCCGGACCGGTGTTTGCGCTGTGGGGCAAAAAAGGACTCGGCCGCGTCACCTTGCCGCCGGTGGACCATCCGGTCCTGGGTGACGGCCTATCCTACCATCTGCGCACCGGCAAACATGACATCACGCCCTATGATTGGGCTCAATTCATGGACCGGGCCGACGTGCTGTTTAAGGTCGCGCGGCGACCCTGACGCCGTCGCGGGCTCGGGGCGCTCTCGGGACCCGCGGCCGCCCCGGTGGCAAAAAGCTGTGCCAAATCCCGGCCGGAGGCGCGGTTTCTCCTAGGAAAATCTCCGGGTCGGGGAGGCGCCATCGCCCCCGCTCTGCGCTCAATCGCGCCGGAAGGGGTGTCGATGCACGTTTCGGTGAATCCCATGGATACCGCTTTCCTGGTGCATGCCAGATGCAGCAGCATGCCCTGTTTGCCGCCCCCGACGCGCGAGGTCGCGGCGGGGCCGGCGGGCGCTGCTTCCGTCGGGCGGGTCCGCTCGGACCGCGGACGAAAGGCGGTCACCCGGAGGGCATGGGACCGGAGCGCTTTTTCATCATGATGACGGTAACGACTGACGTGGAGGAACAGACGAAGCCCTTGGTGGGATCTGACTGCGACTATCTCTGGGCTGCGATCGACCGCGTGCAGGCCGTGATCGAGTTCGATCTGGAGGGGAGGGTGCTCCGGGCCAATCAGAACTTTCTCGCCACGTCGGGGTATGAACAGGAGGAGGTCGTGGGACGTCATCACCGGATGTTCTGCGATCCCGACTACGTCAAGACGCCGGAGTACCGCACGTTTTGGAGCAAACTGGGCCGCGGCGAGTTCGATACCGGGGTCTACAAGCGGCTGCGGAAGGGTGGATCCGAGTTCTGGATCCAGGCTTCCTACAATCCCGTGTTCGACGCGGACGGCCGGGTGGTGAAGGTGGTCAAGTTCGCGACCGACATCACTGCGGAAAAGGTGCGCGATGCGGAATCCGCCAGCAAGCTGGCTGCGATCGACCGCTCGCAGGCCACCATTGAGTTCGATCTCGAAGGCCGCGTGCTCACGGCGAACGACAATTTTCTCGAGCTGCTGGGCTATACCGTGAACGAGATCCGGGGGCAGCACCACAAGCTCTTTTGCGAACCTTCGTACGTTGCGAGCAAGGAGTACTGCTCCTTCTGGTCCGGTCTGGCGCGGGGACAGTACGTGACCGGTCGCTTCCTGCGGATGGGCAAGTTCGGTCAGCGTATCTGGATTCAGGCGACGTACAGTCCGATCCTCAACGCGGAGCGCAAGCCCTACAAGGTGGTGAAATTTGCGGTCGATGTCACCGAGCAGGTCGAACGCGAGCAAAGCATCATGGCCAAGGCCGTCACCATGAGCGAGACGGTGGCGGAGCTGCTGCGCACGATCGAGTCGATCGCGGCCGGCACGCGCGACTCGAACCAGCTGGCCAACCGCACCAAGACCGAAGCGGAGCGCGGTAGCACCGCCCTGCAGGAAGTGGTCCAGTCCATGGGTGCGATCCAGACGTCTTCGACGGAGATCAGCGAAACCCTGAAGGTGATCGGAGAGATCGCGAATCAAACCAACCTGCTCGCCTTCAACGCCGCGATCGAGGCCGCGCGGGCGGGGCCGCAGGGTGTGGGTTTTTCCGTCGTGGCCGAGGAAGTGCGGCGACTGGCCGAAAAGTCGGCGCAGGCCACCCGCGACATCACGCGTCTGGTCAGCGACTCCGTGCAACGCGTGCAGTCGGGCAGCGATGTGGCGAAGCGGGCGTTCGAGGCTTTTCATTTGATTTCCGACGGAGTGGCGAGGACGAACGAGTCGATCGCCGCCATCGATGCGGCGACCGGGGAACAGTCCCGCTCGGCCCACAAGGTCGAGACGCTGATTCGGGAACTGGTCCCTTCCCCGGAACCATCCGGTGTGTCCCGCTCCTCCGCGACCGGCTGACGTGGGGAGCATGTCATGAGTGAACCGGTCAGGCTTGCCCTCTTCCGGATCGGTCCGATCCACCTGGCGTTCCCCGCCCGGTGGGTTGAGGAGGTGGTGCGCGGTCCGGTCGACCTGACGCCCTTTCCTGCGGCCGCCCGCCACGTGCTCGGCGCCTTCGCCCTGCGCGGCCGACCCGTGCCGACGCTTGATCTCGCCGCGATGATCCAGCCGGCCGCTGCCTCCGAACCGCTCGGCCCGGTGGCGTTTGCCGTCGTGCTCCGGCACGAGACGGGACGATGTGCGTTGCAGGTGGACGAGGTTCTCGGGCTGGTGACGCCGACTGCGGACCGGCTGACCGCACTGGAAACCCGGGGAGGTCCCGGACTCTTTTCCCAACTTTACACCCCGGCCGACGGCGGCCGGGTCGTGGTGGTGCTCGATCTGGAGGCGATCCTTCAGGTCGATGGCGTGAGATCCGCGTTGCTCGCGCCCCTCGCGGACGAGGCCACCGCCCCGATACCGACCGCTGCGGCGGAGGGCGAAGCGACGGCCGCACGAGCCCATGTCGTGGTCCGGGTGGGCACCGTCCGCGTCGGGCTCGATGCGGAGCGGGTGCGCAGCGTGGAGGTGCGTCCGTCTACGTTGTCATCGACGCTGCGACATCCGGTGATGCGCGGCTTTCACCCGGTCCTGGGTCGAATGGTGCCGGTCGTCGATCTGGGCGCCCTGCTGGGCTTCGAGTCCGCCGATTCAAGCGGAGGATCCGCCCCGTGGGTCGTCTATGAACATGCTGGCTGGCGGATCGCACTGATGGTCGACGAGGTCCTCACCCTCGAGCGAGTGTCGGATGCGGCCACCGGATCGCCCCCCGCTCAGAATGGCGGCCATCCTGAGTTCGTCTCCGGCAGCTTTCGGGCCCGCGACGGAGCCTTGGTGCTGCAACTCAATGAAGACGCCATGCGGCGCACGCTGGGGGTGGAGGAGGGGGTTGAGGAGAGCCATGTGGAGACGGGACCCACGGCGGACCAAGGGCGAACGACGACAACGGCCCAGGTGGAGCCGACCCGGTATGTCGTGCACCGGGCGGGCGGCTCCTGGTTTGCGACCGAGCTGGCCGGCCTTGAGACCGTGCTGCCGCTGCCTGACGACTTTCTGGAGGTGCGAACCTCCGGTGAGGCTGCGGCCGGGGTCTGCCTTCGACTGGGGCAGTCTCTGGCTGTGGTCGATCTCGCGGTGCTGCTTGGCGCCCCCCCAACCGTGCTGAGGCCGGGTGGGCGTCTGCTCTGTGTGACGACGACGGCGGGCCGGCATGGCTTTGTCGTGGACGCGGTGGATTCCCTGCACGCGGCGGTGCCCCGGTTGCTGCCTCGCCGTGACACCGCCCGACACGGCGTCGTGCCGCCGTTCACCCACATGATCCGAGTCCGGGCGGGCGGGGCTGACCGGGCGGTCTGCGTACTCGATCTGGCCACCCTTGCGCGACAAATCTTCGGATCCAGCCGGGCCGCCTGAGCCGCTCAACGGACCGCCGCCACCTGCACGAGAGGTCGCGTTTGGGAGACAGGAAGCAGCCGGGCGCGGACCAGGTTGGATTTTGACCGCGGAACGTGGCCGGCGGCCAGCTCGCGCGGGTCGTCGCTCCAGCCGCCTGCGAGCGTGGTCGAGCGCTGCTGCTGCGGATCATCGATAAAGACTCCGGCCGGTGTGGCGTAGGCCAGCACGGCATGTCCGCGCACAGCTCCTCCGCGTTCCGTGTAGTAGAGCAGAATCCCGGCCTTGAGTACCTCCTCGCCGCGCGCGAGACGCGTGCGGGCCGCGGCGAGGCTCTCGATGAAGCAGCCGTTGCGCGGCGATCCGGTCATGGGGATGGCACCCGCGGCCGGCGGAGGCGCGTCCGCCAGTTCGGCGAAGCCCGGGTTGAGCTCCCGCAGCAGGGCGGAGAGGTTCCCCCGGTCGGCCTCGGCCTGACCGGTGTGCGTCGAGAGACTCTGCGTCCCTTCGTAGGGCATGTAGATCCAGAGCATGCGGTTGAATTCGAACACAAGGGCGTGCACCCGAGCCGGGTAGATGGCGCCGGGCTGGCGATTGGTGACGACGAGTGCGCGGGACCAGGTGTCGGGCCCAAGCAGCTCCTGGGCGCGACGGACATGATCGAGGGTCGACTGGGCGGCCGCACCCGATACCAGGGTGAGTAGGACAAGGAGGGACAGGAGGGCTCGCATGTCCCCTTCACACGCACAGTAGCTGCCACGATGCAGGGTTTGCGACGAAGCCCCTGGAATCAGCGATCAATCCCCCCGGCTGGCGACAAGGAGCATCGCGGCAACGCCGCCGCGCCGCGCCGTGCAGCTCGGGTGGTTTCAACTTCGGTGCTCCGGTTCCCGGAAATGGGAAGCGGCGCGGGTCCACGAATCACGCACCACTACGCCCGAGCGTTTTGGTTGCGACGACGCGCAACCGGCGCCGACGGAGCGGCGCCCTCCAGGAGAGCACCCTGTGGGTGACCTGTTGTCGGCCGCCCGCTGGAGGTGGTCTCGCTGAGGCCGCGGGAGCTTCAGGGACCGTAGGAATGCCATTTGATTCCGATTGGGCTCCGGTGGAGGGCGTCGCTCCGTCGACGCCGGGGAACGAATCACGCACCACTACGCCCGAACGTTTTGGTTGCAACGATGCGCAACCGGCGCCGACGGAGCGGCGCCCTCCAGGAGAGCACCCTGTGGGTGACCTGTTGTCGGCCGCCCGTTGGAGGTGGCCTCGCTGAGGCCGCGACGGGACCCTCGGTCCCGCCTCTGTCCTCCGAACAGGCCTCGCTAAGGCCGCGTCACGGCGGTGCGACCTCGAAGAACTGGACCTCCGAGCGATCGGGCCCCGTTTCGGCGGTGCTGCCTCCGGCCACCACGAGAAGCGAGCCGAGCGCGTCAGCCGCGGCGTGGCGGGCGGGTTTGAAATCGACCTTGAGCTTTTGGGTCTGACGGGTCCGCAAATCGTACGCCAGCACCTGGCTGCGATCATCATAGTTGCCGAACAGATACAGATGGGAACCAGCCACCGCGACTCCCGCCGCGCTGGTCGGCACGCTCAGGGCCGGCAAGCGTTTCCAGGCCTGTTCGCCCGGGATGAACAGCTCGACCGCGTCGAGGGACCGGCGGGAGGCGAAGCCTCCGGGCACCAGGATGAACCCGGTGACGACCACGGCCTCGCACTCGCGCGGAGTCGGCATGAACGGGCCGTCTGTCCAGCTGTCGGTCACCGGATCGTAGACCTCCACCCGGTTGGTCTGCGTGCGATTGGGTCCCTGCACCTGCGTGCCGCCGATGGCATAGAGTTTCCCGCCCAGGGCCGCGAGGCCGAGACCGCTGCGGGGCGTGGGCAGGGGTTTCCCGCGGGTGACCTCCCGCGTGTCGAGGTCGAAAATCTCGACGGTGTCCACGGGAAGGACCGGTCGCACGCCCAGGCGCAGGCCGCCGACCACATACAGTTTCCGACCCAGACGGGCTGCGGCCGGAAAGCGACGTCCCTCGATTTTCTCCGTCACACACGAGGATTTCAGCGTAGTGAGGTCGATGCGTTCAATATCGCCGATCGTGCCGCTGGGATTGCTGCCGCCGATG
The DNA here is from genome assembly GCA_016794625.1 of Opitutaceae bacterium. Classification (GTDB taxonomy): domain Bacteria; phylum Verrucomicrobiota; class Verrucomicrobiia; order Opitutales; family Opitutaceae; genus UBA6669. The sequence goes on along the minus strand of JAEUGY010000118.1, from coordinate 4,615 downwards.
ATGTAGGCGGCCTCTTCCGTGAGCACGACCGCGGCCCCGGAACGCGGGGTGAGCAACGTGGCTTCACCGGTCTTGCGCAGGTGGGGTGTTGTCGGGGTGGCTGCCTGGGCAAGAGTCAAGCCGCTGAGGAAACAGCAGAGGAACGGGAGGTACCGCATGTCGAGCGAGTTCACTCAGGGGCCCGACGGCGCCAAGTGAAAACCGTCGCCCGATCCAGGCTAACGGGGCCAAGACGGCGGTTGATCCTGGGTGCACGGTCTTGCAGGCTGGGTCGTCATGGCGCGTTGTGTGGTCCTGTTTCTAATGGTGGCTGTCCTGGGTCTGCTACTTGGCTGCAACCATGCGATCACCACCAGCGAGCGGCGCGCCTCATTCCAGCCCTATGCCGAAATGACCATCGCCGGGACGAACGCCGCGGAGTTCCTGCTGCGACGGACCGCGCTTCTGGTCAACGAGGGAGGCGGCGTGGGGTCGGCCACCGCGATTGATCGCCGGGGCTACTTTTTGACCGCGGCTCATTGCGTGGGCAACGAGGTGGTGCGGCTGGTGGTGGGCCGCGACGCCCACCATCGATTCGTGGTGCCGGCGCGCGTGGTCTGGCGCGGCGATCTGACCCAGGGCGGACCGGACCTGGCCCTGCTGCGCACGGCCTGGCCGATCCCGTATGCGTTTGAGTGGGCTCCGGATGTGACCGTTGGGCAGCCGGTCCTGGTCTGCGGGCCGGACTATGAGGAGGGGGTGGAGCGCACCTTTCAGCTCGATTGTCTGGCCGGTCGCGTGAAGGCCACCGGCCGACGCGGCGGGGCCGGGAACGGAAAGGACGGGGGCGCGCCGGGTGGGCGCGTCGCGGCCTCGGCGAGGCCACCTCCAACGGAAGGGGGGCCGGGCGAGGTGGAGGAGTTTCGTCACGACGCCCCCGTGCATCACGGCGACTCCGGCGGTCCGGTGGTCGGACTCGATGGACGCTTGATCGGGATTAATTTTGCGACGGTGCGGCTCGTCTTTCTTCCCTCGATTGCGATGCGGGTGGGAGTGAATGCCAGCCGGCCGGACCTCGCCTGGCTGCGGTCGTTGATTGAAGCCGACGACCTCGCCTTTCGCGCACGGGCGATGCGCCGCTCAGGCGAACCCGAACCCGAGCCCAGCACGACCGCGGGGCGCTGAGCGAAGTCGGTGCCTGCGGTGGAGGGCGTCGCTCCGTCGACGCCGGGGAACGGTCTACGAATCACAACGCCGGAACGTCGTGGTCACCGCGACGCGCAAACGGCGCCGACGGAGCGGCGCCCTCCTGGGAAGCGGGGTCTGGGTGGAGAGACGCGGTTTGCATGGGCCGGCGAAGACGTGCGGCTCAAGCCGCAGCCACCTTCACGGTCTCATCCATTCGGCCTCAGGCCTCATCCATTCGTCATTTGTCATTCGGAATTCGTCATTCCTTTCCCACATGGCGTGGCGTGTCGACACAACCCCTACTGCTTGGTCACGACGTCGTCCTCGGTCCAGTGCTTGCGGTCGGGGCCGGCGGAGCGGATTTCGGTCTGCACACGGCTTTCCGAGTGGAAGAAGAACGGCGTGCCCCAGCGGTCGCACAGTTCTCCACGGGCATTGAGCGCGGGGTGATCGGGTGGCACGAGGGCGAGGCGGAGGCGGTTGCGGCCGGTGAGGGCGGCGGTGATCTCGGCGTTGGAGCCGGTCGGATTGCCGTCGCGGGGGAAATTGCTGCGGAACACCTCGATCAGGGTGGCGACGATGCGCAGGTCCTCATCAACCGTGCCGGCGGGGGCATTCAGCCCGTCGGCGAGAGGAGAGCGTTCTTCGGATGCGACCGGACTGGCGGCAAGGGCCGGGGCGGCGCTGGCCGGTGGTGCGGGAGGAGCGGCGATCCGGGGGGACCGCGGATCGGTGGCTACGCCGGCGTCGGGGCGGAGGACGAGGAGGAGCAGGAGGAATCCTGCCGCCACCGCCAGGTAGATCGTGGCGGGCTTCATGGCCGGCTGGGGCGGGGGCGTGGCGGTCCGGGCACGCATCAGCCAAGGAATCCGAGGTTGGGCTTTGCGAACCGTCCGATGTTGGGGAAGGCGACGGGCAGGTTGGTGTCGCTGACCCCGAACCAGCGGGCGAGCGTGGCACCGTACTCGTCGACACTCGTCGTCGGTATCCAGCGGCCGAGTCCCGTGTCATCCGGACCATTGACCACCGGGCTGGGCATGCGCCCGTAGATGTCGCCACCCTTGACCGCGCCGCCGAGCACGAGGTGGTGCCCGCCCCAGCCGTGGTCGGAACCGTCGCCGTTCGAGGTGAACGTGCGGCCAAAGTCCGAGGCGGTGAACGTCGTCACCTGGTTCGCGCAGCCCAGCTCGATCGTGGCGTTGTAGAACGCGTTCATGGCCTGGCTGACCTGCTGCAGCAGCCCGGCGTGGGCGCCAAGGCTGACATCCGCTTCAACCTGGTCGGCGTGTGTATCCCATCCGCCGATGCGGGCGAAGAAGACCTGCCGCTTGAGTTTGAGGGTGCCGGCGGCGGAGATGAGGTAGGCGATGGACTTGAGCTGGTTGCCCAGCGACGTGTCGGGGAAGCTGGTCGCGATCGTGCCGGTCGCGGCGAGGGCGGCGGCGAGGGCATCGCTGTTGCCGATGGCGTTGGACGAGAGGGTGCCGAAGGCCGAGCTAAAGAGATTGGACTGCGGGCTGGTGAACAGGTCCTTCTGCGTTTGGTAGCGGTTGGGATTGTTGCCCCCGGTCGTGCGCGCGAAGGCCACCGGGCCGCCCTTCGGGCTGCTCGCGCTGGCGGGCTGCACGGAGAGCTGGGAGATCAGGTTGCCGACCTGGAACGAATTCACGCCATTGAGCGTCATCGACATGGAGACGGCGCTGTTCGTGTTGAGCGAGTTGACGAGGTCCGCCATGCGCCCGCCCCAGCCCGTCTTGAACGGCTGGTCCGGGATGCTGCTCTGCCACTGGGCCTGCTGGTCGTTGTGCGAGAAGAGCTGCGGCGGCAACTTGACGCTCTGGGCCTTGTACTGGGCCACGGTGGTGGGCTCGACCAGGGTGCCGACGTTGGCGAGGATCGCCAGTTTCCCACCTTCGAAGAGGTTCTTCAGCTCCCCGGTGGACGGGTGCAGGGCGAAGGAGCGTCCGTCCGAGGTCTTGGGCAGGATCGGCAGCAGGGTCGACTGCGGCAGGGCCAGGGCGGTGCGCGCACTGGCATACGCGGCGTAACCACTGGCGTCATACGGCACGATGAGGTTGGAGGCGTCGTTGCCTCCGTTGAGGAAGATGCAGACGAGCGCGCGGTAATCGGAGGCCACATCGGCTTCGGTGCCGGGCAGGTTGTTGCCGGAGGGGATGCTGGCGGCGGCGGCGGTGGCACGCAGGGCGGACAACGCGGACATCATGCCGGTCGCGCCAACGGCGGCGCAGCACTGACCGATGAACTGGCGGCGGGGAAGGACATTCATGGCGGAAGAGGAGGAAGAGGGACGGAGGGGGAGGTGGGCGGTGCGGCCTATTTCTGGGTGGCGCCATCCGGACTGGTGGCGATGAGCAGGATCGCAGTCTGGGCCCGCTCGAGGGCGCTGGTGGCCGCGCCGAGGGCGCCGAGGGAGGTGGTGATGCGGTTGCGGGTGGCGCTGCTCAACTGACCGCCGGTCATGACGAGTGAGAGATGGTCCAGCAGCGCGCTGGTCGAGCCGACCAGTCCTTGCTCGGTTGTCAGGTTGAGCGAGAAGGTGGACTGGCCCGCGACGGTGTTGGCGTTCGCGACCGTGAAGATCAGGTTGCCCAGAAAATTGGGCACCAGGATCGCGGTGGTGTCGTCGGTGATCTGGAATTCAGGTGCGACCAGACCGGCGGCGGCGAGCGTGCCGGGCTGCACGTAGCCCGGTTCGAAGAAATTGAACACGCTGGGCGATTTCTGCGGCGCCTGGTAGAGACTGTTGTAGGCGTTGATCATATTGTTCCGGCCGCTTGGCGTGGTGGCTCCGAAGCTGCGGAGCAGGGCGGTGTAACGGAGCAGGGGCTCCTTCAACTTGCCGTAGCCGGGCACGGCGGCGGCGGCCGGGGAACGCGCCTCATAGTCGGTGAGGATGGCCCGGACGACGGCGCCGAGATCGCCCCGGACGCCGCTGCCATTGTTGGCGAATTTCTGGGCGACCCGGTAGATGTAGCCGGGGCTGGGATTGTCCGTCACCAGACGCTGGATCAGCTGCCGGCAGATGAAGGGTCCGGTGTTCTCGTGGTTGAAAAGGGTGTCGAGCGTGCGCTTGAGATCTTCGGTTCCGCCCAGATTGGCCGGGATGACGACATTGTTGATGATGGTTTTCTGCCCCGGCTCATGGAAGGAGGGGTACAGCATCATCGGATTGATGTGGTCGGGCCGGGCCGTGCGGAAGTTCGGATTGGTCAGGGTGGAGAAGTAGCCCCACCCGGTGAAGACCTTTGCGGTTTCGGTGATGATGGTCTGATTGTAGGTCGGGATTGGCAGTCCGGCGGCGTCGAGCTTGAGCGTGCCGTCGGGCTGGAGCTGGACCAGGCCCACCGTGAAGAGCTGCATGATTTCCCGGGCGAAGTTCTCGTCGGGGTTGGTGCCGGCGACCGGATCGGCCTTGGCATTTTTCAGG
>JAEUGY010000115.1 GCA_016794625.1 Opitutaceae bacterium | reverse complement strand
AAGCGGGTTACTGTGTGTAGTTTTCAAAGCGGGTGATGTCTCGTAGGAACGTAAGCTTCAACTCTCCTACCGGTCCGTTTCGCTGTTTTGCAACGATTAACTCGGCGGAGTCGGCAGCAACCTGGAACTTCTCATCGGCATCTCGGGGTCGGGCGAGCATGAGGACCACGTCGGCGTCTTGCTCGATCGAACCGGATTCGCGGAGATCAGAAAGTTTTGGGGTGCGATTCTCCTTTTCTGCAGCGCGGTTGAGCTGACTGAGAACAAGAACGGGCACATCGAGTTCCTTAGCCAGCCCCTTTAGTCCACGAGAAATTTCTGCGACCTGCTGTTCACGGGGGGTCTTGGGGTCCGTTGGCGCAATCAACTGCAAGTAGTCGACAATAATAAACCCGAGTTTCTGCCGCGCCGAGAGCCGGCGCGCTTTGGCCCGCAGCTCCATGATCGTCAGGTGCGAGGAGTCATCGATGTAAATGGGAGCCTTCGAGAACTCGTCGGCCGCCTTCACCAATTCGTGTTGCTCCGCCCCATTCTTGGACAGCAATCCGTCGCGCAAGAGCTTCATGTTCACGCGAGCGCGGGCGCAGAGCATACGCAGGGCGAGTTGGGCGGCGCCCATTTCCAACGAGAACACGAGAACAGGAACACCGTCACCGCGCTTGGGCAGGGCGGCCGACTCAGCAAAATTGAGCGCCAGCGAGGTCTTGCCCATCGAGGGACGAGCCGCCAGCACGATCATTTCCTGCCTCTGAAAACCGAAGGTGAAGCCGTCGAGGTCCTTAAACCCGGACGATACGCCGGTGAGCTCGCCCTTCTTCATCATCATCTTGGTGATGACGTTCATCGCCTCGCGGGTCGGCTCCTTCATCTGCCGCGCGCTCTCCGAAATGCGGTTTTGGGTGACCGCGAAGATTTGTTGCTCGATGGTATCGACGAACTGATCAATGCCGCCACTGAACTCGTAGCATTGTTCGACCGTTCCCGTCGCGGTTCGGATCAACTCGCGCAGCAGGGCGAGCTCGCGGACTTTCTCAATGAAGTAGGTGGTCTGAGCGGTGGTCGGAATACGACCGGCGATCTGCGTGAGAAACGCGTACCCACCGATTTCATCGAGTTGTCGCGTCGTCTTGAGCTCCTCGGCGATGATGGCGAGGTCGATGGGCGATTGTCGGTTGTAGAGCTCGACCATCTTCTCAAACACGGTCCGGTGCGCCGGCACGTAAAACGAATGGGCGCTCAGCCTCGCTTCCAAACACCGGGACACCACTTCCAGCCCGTCGAGAAAACAACAGCTCAGCAGGTACTCCTCAGCTTCGATCGAGTGCGGCAGGCTCCGTCCCACGCCAGCGGGCATATCCGCCGCGGCGCCAAAAGGGGAATCGCCGTCCCGGTTACGAAACCGGCGCGTTCCACGAGATCCAGAGTCGTCAGCCATCAGGGGCAAAGAGTTGCAGCGACACGTTCAGGAACGGCGTCCTGGTCGAGGTGCGACACGATCAACAGTGGGCGAAACCGCGAAGCCGCGACCTAGGTCGCGGCTTCGGATGTAAAAACAAACCCGGAACCGGGCTTACTCCTTGGAATCCTTGCGGGCGGGCTTCTTCCATTCCTTGCGGTCGGACGCCGGAGCTTCCTGGACCACCGGCTCGATCGGATTCTCCGAGACGACATCGAAGGAGATCTCAACCGTCACGTCCGTGTGCAGCTTGATCTTCACCTCGTGCTTGCCGAGGGTCTTGACCGGGGTGTGCAGGTGGATGCGCTTGCGGTCGATCGTGATGCCCGACTCGGCCAGCTTGGTGTGGATGTCGGCCGACGTGATCGCACCGAAGAGTTTGCCGCCTTCGCCCGTCTTGACGGCGAACGCCAGCGACGTCTTTTCGAGCTTGCGCGCCATTTCCTGAGCGCCGGAAAGCTCGGAGGCTTCGCGTTCGGCACGACGCTTCTTCAGCGCCTCGACGTGCTTCTTGTTCGCACGCGTCACCGGAACGGCGATGCTGCGCGGGAGGAGAAAATTGCGGGCGAAGCCAGCGCGAACTTTGACTTGGTCGCCTTCGCCGCCGAGACCTTCGACGGGTTTAAGGAGGAGAATTTCGTTGTGAGCCATGATGGATGTCGTGTTGAGAGGGTTGGAAGAAGGTCGCGGACAGTGGACCATTAGAACGGTACGTCTTCGTCGAGGTTTTCGGGAGCGGCGGCGGGAGGAGCCGCCGCGCGGCGGGGCGGAGGAGAGGTCTTCTCGTAGGCAGGGGTCTGATCGGCTTCGTCTGTCGGACCGGAGGAGGCAGCGCCCGCTCCCGCACCCGCGCCCCCGGCACCCCGTGGAGCGCCCAGGAACTGGACATTGTCGAGCACGACTTTGAGCCGGCTGCGCTTCTGGCCGCTGGCTTTGTCTTCCCACTGATCGAGCTTCAGCCGACCTTCCACCATGCACTGCGAGCCCTTGCCAAGATACTTGGACACCAGCTCGCCCTGTTTACCCCACGCTTCGATATCGACGAAGGTCGTCTCGTCACGCGTCGCACCCGAGTCGTCCTTGAACTGGCGATTGACCGCCAGTCCGAACTGGCAAATGGCCGTCCCTTTCGGCGTGACCCGGAGCTCGGGATCGCGCGTCAGGTTGCCGATCAGGAAAACTTTGTTGAGGGAGGCCATGACGGACCGCGAAACGGCGGCGCTTAGACCGACTGAACGAAGGTGCGGTAAACGTTGCCGTTGAGACGAAGACGCTCGCGCAACGCGGACGGACCGGTCGCGGGAGCCGAGAAGGCCACCTGCACGTAGGTGCCACCCGTCATCTTGCGGTCGGTGACGCGGACAAACTCGCGACGACCGAGGTTTTCCACCGCGGTGACGTCGCCGTGAACCGCGGCAATCTCCTGTTTCACTCCCTCGATGATTTGATCGATGGAGTCTTCCTTGCCGCGATTATCGAGGATGAAGGTCGCGCGGTAGCTGCGTTTGGTCGGATTCATTTTGGGCTCTGCGATTGAGTTGGTTCATCGCCCGCTCGGTTCCTTCTTCCAGAAGAAGCACCAAGCCAGCGACGAGAGGGTCGAGTTTTTGTTCTAAAAGTGTACGATGTTCGAGTGAGAAGCTGCCGAGCACGAAGTCCTTGAGGTCCATTTCTGCGGGTTGTTTGGGCCCGATGCCCAATCGGTAGCGGGCGAACCCGTTGCCGAGGTGGGACAGCACACTGGCCACACCATTGTGCCCGCCCGCACTGCCTGAGACCGAGACTTTACAGGTGCCGACCGGAAGCGTGAGGTCGTCGTAGACCACCGCGATGTCGGTGACCGGCACTTTGTAAAAACTCGCCAGTTGCTGCAGAGGTCGTCCGCTGTCGTTCATGAAGCTGAGCGGCTTGGTGAAGTGTATCGGGCGCCCCCCGACTTCACCTCGCACATACTCAGCATCAAAACGAGGTTCGCGTTTCCACGCCAACCCGCGCCGGCGAACCAGCGCATCAACCACGACCCATCCCAGATTGTGACGGGTGTGCTCGTAGTCCCGCCCAGGGTTTCCCAGGCCGGCCACAAGCTGAATGGACATGACTCAAAGAACAAACGAGCACCGTCGGCGGCCGGAGCCGCCGACGGAGTCGGCAAAAACGAGTTACTTCTTGGCCGGAGCAGCGGGCTTCGCGCCAGCGGCGGCCGGCTTGGCACCTGCAGCGGGAGCGGCGGGCTTGGCGCCCGCGGCAGCCGGAGCGGCGGCAGCACCTGCGGCCGGAGCCGCTGCACCCGCGGCGGGAGCGGCCGCACCCGCGGCCGGCGTCCCTGCGCCTGCGGCCGGAGTCGTCGGTTCGGCGGATACCACTTCGGCCACCGGCTCGACACACGCCACGATCGGCTGACCCTTTTGGTCCAGGAAATCAACGCCGGCAATCGGCTTGAGTTCGGAGACCTTGATGGTCTCGCCGACCTTCAGCTCCGTTACATCCACCACAATGGACTCGGGAAGATCTTTCGGCAGGCAGCGGATGCGGACCTGCGGGGTCACGATTTCCAACACACCGCTCTGATTCTTGACGCCAAAGGACTCACCGGTAACCTGCACGGCCACACGAATTTCGAACTTTTCGTCCGACTTCACTTCCTGCAAATCGACATGCAGGTACTTGTCCGTGATCGGGTCGCGCTGAACCTCCTGCAAAAAGGAAAGGGCTTTGTCCGCCTTGTCCGTCCGGGCCAGCTCAATGATCAGGGAGCGGCCGCTGACCGACTTCAGCAAGCGGGTGAACTCCGGACCATCGATGGCCAGCTTCTCAGGGCTGGTGTGCTTCCCGTAGAGAATCGCGGGAACGCGATTGACCTTGCGGAGACGGCGTGAGGCGCTGCGACCCGTCTGGGCGCGCGGCGCAACGTTGAGAACGAGAGGTTGTTTCATGAGTTTCGTTCCACCTGTCACCCCGGGAATCGGAGGCAGGCGTAGTGGAAAAGAGAAACAGCCAATCGGTCGGCCGAAGGGAAATCAACCAAAACTTTACCCCCTTCCGAAGAATATGAAAATGGAGCATTGACAAGCGCAACTCCCGGGCCTGTCTTCGGCCGCTCATTTCGGTCGTGTTGCCCGGTAGCTCAGTGGCAGAGCAGGTGACTGTTAATCACTTGGTCGTAGGTTCGATCCCTACCCGGGCAGCCAACCGAAGTCGTTCACGAAGAGGGCAAAACTCATCGTAACGCAAGATAAGTGAAACGCACTGATGTGCAGATAGGTGCCAGGTCGGGTTCCTCCTGCCCACGTCTATCCCACGCAACGTCAGGACGAAGCTGGGCGGACCGCGGAACGCCGAAGAAGCCAGCCGATGAAGAGGACGAGGCCGCCGCAGCCCAGAAAGGCCAAACGTCCGGGCCAAGGATTCGGAATGAACACCAAGCCACTGACCACGCCTCCATAAATCAGACACAGGATACCCACGACACGGGATTGGCGTGCGTCATTGGCGTTTGCCTCCCCTTCTTCCGCGGCAAAGTCGACGGGTTCACGGAGTCGAGCGTGAAACTGCTCCACTTCGGCCCGCTGCCCGGGGGCGACTCGAGTCCAACCGTATCGGGTCAGCAGAAACCAAGTCGACGACACCAGCACGATCACGAAGAACTGGCTGCCCTGGGTCCAATACTCCTTCTCCGGGCCGACCAAGGGCTGGCCGTCGTTCAGGATCCGCACGGCCCAGGCTGGCGGGAGCAAAGGGCCAACCGCGAGGGCGCAACAAAACCCGACGAGCACGGTGCTCCAGGCGGACCAGGGCGGGGTGCGCTCTACGATCAGTCCCAAGAGCAGCGGAACGGTGACGGGTACGGCCACGAGGATGGTGATGCGCTGCATCAAAAGAAACAGCCCGAGTTCCTGTCGTGAGTTCATCCAGTGAGCCACGGCGATCACCACGCCTCCCAGAACCAGGGTGGCGATTTTGCCGACGCGGAGCAACTGCCGGTCGTTCGCCCCGGGGCTGATCTGGGGTTGGTAGAAGTTCTTCACGAAAACGCCGGCGTTCTTGTTCAGCCCCGCATCCATCGACGACATGGTCGCGGCGAAAATGCCGCTGACCAGCAGGCCCATCATGCCCACCGGCATGACGTCCCTCGCCATCGCGAGGTAGGCGGCTTCCGAGGGGTTCTTGAGTCCTGGATACGCCGAAGCGAGGTCGGGAAGTAGAAACCGCGCCGCCATTGGCGGCACGAACCAGATGACAATGCCAATCACAAACAGGCCGGCCCCGAGGAAGCCCGCCTTGCGCGCGTGGCTCCCGTCCTTCGCACACAGGTAACGGCCGGCATCCGCCAGGTTGTTCGTGCTTGTGATCTGCTTGCAGATCATGGCCAGGCCCCAAAGCGCGAGGAACGGTGTGCTGGTCAGCTGCCCCAGGTCGAGGTGTCCCGCCGGCACCTGTTCGACAAACGCTCCGACGCCTCCGGCCCGCACCAAAACCAAGACGGTGACCGCCGCGCACACGGGCATGAGGATCAACACTTGGATGAAATCACTGGCCAGCACCGCCCAACTGCCACCGACCAATGCCATGCACACCACCACCGCCCCGGTGACCGTGATCGTGGTGGCCACATCAAGGCCCAAAACGGTGGAGAAAAACACGCCGAGTGCGTTCAACCAGATGCCGGCCTGCAGTGTGCCGAGGGGAATCTGCAACCAGGTGAACACCTGTTCACTCGCCTTCCCGAACCGTTTCCGGATCGCCTCGACCCCGGTGACGACCCGCATCTGCCGGAACCGAGGGCCGAAGTGCAGCGCATTGAGCACGAATCCTGCGATGTTCCCCAGGTAGATGATCGCGATGGGCCAGCCTGTCCGGTATGCCTCCCCCGCCGCACCGGTGAAGGTCCAGGCACTGAACGCAACCATGAAGGCGGATCCACCGACCATCCACCAGAGCGCCTTTCCTCCGCCGCGCACATAATCGCTGACCGAGGTGACGAACCGGCGGAACACCCACCCGATGGTCAGCATGAACCCGAAATAGAACACCAATACCGCATAATCGTAGGAGGTCATGGTGAGGGAATCGCGAACCGTTCCGGCCACGTCCGTAGGCATCGAGCACCAGGGATCAGGGGATGGCAACCTTCGGGTACGCACCCCTGCCTAGGCCATGGAAACCAGGTGCTCGCGGGTGATCTGCCATCGCAAGGGGTGTCCGGCAATCATGCGCTCGAGCTCGGTCACCATGGCCTCACTCATGCGCCCGCATTCTCGTCCGAGCGAGCCCGCAAGGTGAGGTGTGAGGATGACATTCGGCAGTGTATAAAGCGGGGACTCCGGCTCGGGCGGCTCGGGGCACGTGACATCCAGAATCGCCTGCAAATCCGGCCGCTCCTTCAGCACGTCAATCAACGCTCGCTCGTCGACGATCGCGCCCCGCGACGTATTGATGAAACTGGCGTAAGGCTTGAGTCGCATCAGATGCTCGCGCCCGACCAGGCCGGTCGTCTCCGGCAACAAGGGTGTATGGACAGAGACCACGTCCGCCGTGGCGAACAATTCATCCATCCCGACCAGCGTCATCTCATCCTGCATCGCTCGTTCGGGCTTCAGGAACGGATCACACACCAGCACGCGAATCTGGAAATTGCGAAGCAGGCGGCGCAACTCACGGGCGACCGCGCCATAGGAAAGCAGTCCGACCACGCTTCCGTAGTTGCCGGCGCCGCGCGAGCGACCCTGAAAGTCAGCAGGCGCCTGGCTGCGGTTGAGTTTCGCCGATACGGCATGGTGCCAGGCCCGCTTGTTCGCCAACAAAATGGCCGCGAGCGCGAACTCGGCGGTGGGGATGGCGTTGATCGCATACGAACTGGTCAGCACAATGCCACGCCGCCAGAGCGCATCCGTCGCGATCCGCCGGACGGAACCGGCCACATGCAAGATCGCCCGCAGTTTCGGAGCATGGCAGAGCGTCTCCTCCTCCAACTTCGGCACGCCCCAGGTGGTGAAGAGGTACTCGACTTCCGCCAGCAACTCGGGATGTCCAAGGAGTTCGGGAGTGCTGACCGGCCGGGACATCTCAACGGAGCGCGCCAGTCGCTCCGTGATATGCTCGGGAAAAATCGTGGTCAGGAACGGCGCCCCGCCCACCGCGAGGGCTTTCGGCCGTCCTTGCCCGCCGATCATGCCATTCCCGGTGCTCATGCGACGACGCTCCCGCGACGGATCGACTCCATTCTGTCCCGTTCGTCACCGTTTTTATCATACACCATGCCATTCACGATGCTTCGTTCCGTTCCCGCCCGGCTCGGTCCCGGTGTCGGCCCTTCAGTGGAGGTCTTCGTTGGAGGGCGGGCCATGGCGGAAGTGTCGTCGGAAGCGGTCGGTCGGTAAACGGGTGGCTTGGTCAAACAGTCGAACGCCATGCTGGACATCGAACCGCTCTCGCTAGGGTATGGCGTGGACGATGAGCTGGCATTCGCGCCGGCTGGGCAGGTGGATCACCGTGCGTCGTTCCTTTGCGCTGACCCGAAGGCGTAGCTCCTGGACACCGCCCTCCTCCTTGTCGAGCGGACGGACCTCGAGCCGGTACTCGCCCGGCGTGAGGGTGAGCCATTCGGCCTCAAACCGGCGCGCTTCGGGTCCGAAGTGATACAGGCGCACTTCCAACCGTTGCGGCTCCGCGCGGACGACCAGCGCGGCGAGATCGCGGGGCTCGGTGTGCCATCGAACGGCGTTTTGGGGGAAATACAGCGGATCTCCCGGGTCGCCTGTCACGGTGTGATAGAGGAGATGAACGCCGTTGAAACCTCGGCGCACCAAGCCGCCCTCAAGGAGGGCGCCACCGGTGGGCACGCCTTCGGGCAACATCCAACCGGGCTGATACAGGGCCGGAAACCGGAGCATCCGATCCGTGAAACGCACTTCGGAGGTGAACGCCGGGAAATTGACGCGCAGGCTCTCCGCCAGCACCTCGAGTGCCTGCACCGTGGAGTCGAGCGGGGCACCGAGTCGGAAATGAACGTAGGGCTCATCCTCCCCACGTAACAGATCATCCCACTCGCGACTGCCGGCAGAAAACCGGACTTTGGCAGCGGCGCCCGCGAGCTGTCCGAGGTTCGCCCCACACCACAACCGGGTCCCGGGCGTCGCCTGCGGCCGTCCGGCCTGAAGCCACGCCCGACGCGCCTCCGCCATCGTGCGCAGGGGCTCCAGGTAGGTCGCGTCTCCAGTCATGTGGGCGGTGAGCACAAGGGTGTTGAGCAGCAGGCCCATCGCACCGGGAAAGTCATACAGCGAGGTCTCGTAGATGCCGGGCAGCCACCAATCGGGTCCCGTTCCGCCCACAGTCCCGTCGGGCCAGTGCAGCGCCGAAGGAAGAATGCCTGGCGGCTTTCCGTTCTCCGCACGGGCCGCCGCATCGACCCAGGTCCGCATCCAGTCCGTCACGAGCCGGCCGATCCGCTCGTCTCCCGTGCGCTGCCAGTACAGGAGCGCGGGCTGCAGCACCCGCGGGTGATACACGGTGTCGCACGCGCGCTCCGGCCGGGGGTCCACCTCCGTCGCGGAAAAATAGGCGCTCTTGAACTGGAGCTGGCCGCGTTGATTGCGCCCCATCCAGAGACCTTCACTCAGGTCGACGAGGCGGTGAATCCGGCGCGCCCAGTCGGTCTCGTCCGGTGCGAGGAACATCATGGGGGTGAGGGCATCCGAGACGTCCTCAGCCCCGTGCTCCACGTCGAGTCGCTCCGCATGGTATCCGTTCACGAGGTGCGGCTGCTCCAGCAGGCGGCGCGAAAACAGCTCCTGGGCCCAGGCGATCCGGGGATGCGAAAACCCGATCAGGATCGGCGTCCACGACCGCCAGAGCTCACAGTCATCTCCCCATCCGCCACCATAGTCACCGCCGACCCGGAGCCGGTGTTCGATCCACCATTCAATGATGTCGGTGAGGCGCTCGAGTCCCTCGCGCTGGGCCACCGCCCAACGCGGCGCCCCCGCCGGCACGAAGTACTCCTTCTCCGGTGGCAACGGACGTCCCAGGTACATGCCGGTGATCCGGTTCGCAGGAAACGCTCGCTGCGCCGAGGAGAACAACTCGCGGGCCCGGCCGAGCGCCCGCGCGCGCTTTTCCAGCACGGGGTAGATCTCGCTGTACTCAAGGGTCACCCAGCAGATCATGCGGGCGAGGTAAAAATCGGCGATGGGCCGGAGGGGCGAATCCGCCGGTACTCCGAAGTCAAAGTCGAGCGTCTCCAACACTTCGCGACGGAAGAAGTTCAGCCGCGTCCGTGGTGACTGCCAACGCTCGACGAACAGGATCAGGCGGTCCAGCCCTGGTACCGCCACCGCTGCCGCGCTGGCGTGCTGGGCGACTTCGCGGAGCCGCAGCAAGCGCACGGCATCCGACTCCGACTCTCCGGCCTCACGGATCAGCCGCGTCAGGGGCTGTGTGGAGTCCGCCCCCGGCAATGGCTCCACCGCTGAAGACGGCAGGCAGCCGATGCACCAGAGTCCGGCCAGGACCAGGAAACGCCGGCGGCCCGCCACGGGAGCGGACCGGTGCGCGTGGGTGATCACAAGAAGGCCGGATCAAAAGCGCCACTTGACGCCGGCGATGCCGGTCCAGCCGACGTGCTCGAACTCCTCGGGACGGGACGGATCGCCGTTGTACCAGGACTTGACCTCGTCGGTGAGGTTCTTGCCTTCCACATAGAGGGTGACGTTGTTGGTCAGCTGGTAGCTGACGAGTGCGTCCACGCGGGTGGCCGCATCGTTGATCACATTGTCGACGATGCCGCCGACATCCCGGACATAGGTATCCGTAAAGTTGAGTCCGGCCCGGGCTGTGAATCCGTACTTCTCCCAGTAGAGCTGGAGATTGTAGACCTTCTTCGCCTGGTTGGGCACGAAGTCCTCCTTGATCGTCTTGGGTCCGAGATTGGTCGGGTTGATCACCGTATAGGTGGAATCGCCATCGACGAAAGTCGCATTCGCATTGATGCCAAAACCGTCGAAGGGCGCCGGCAGACGGGAGAACGACTGCTGCCAGGAGATTTCCACTCCGTTCAGGTCCTGCTTTCCACCGTTGCGCTGCTGCAGCACGATGTAGTCCTGCGTTCCGATCCGCTCCAGCGTCTGGCTGCGGTAGATGAAACTCGAGACATCCTTCTTGAACAGCGAGACGGAGAAGACACCCGAGGGTTCATAGTACCACTCGAAGGAGAGGTCAAAATTGGTCGACTCCTGGGCCTTGAGGTTGGAGTTGCCGCGGAAGATCGGGATCAGCGCAGGCGGCGTCTCCTCGGTATCTCCGCTCTCGGGATCCTCCAGCGTCTCAAACGGGACGAGATCGGCATAATCCGGCCGGGCCAGGGTGTTGGTCACGGCCAGTCGCATGACGAGATTCTTGCTCTGCCGGTAGTTGAACACGACACTCGGATAAACGTTGCCGTAGTTTGAACCACCTTTCTTCGGGCCGCCGGGTGCCGTCAGCCACGTGTAGCTGAGATCGGTCGACTCATAGCGCACACCCGCGATCGCCTCCAGCTTCCCGAATTTGGTCGAGCCCATGGCATACGCGGCGGTGACATCCTCGGCCGCGTCATAGACCTTGTTGCGGGTCTGCTCCTGCTCCCCTGCGATGACCTCGACGAAGCGCGTGGGATTGGCGCGGGTGAAGGCGATGACTTCGCTCAGCGAGGCGAAGTTGCCCATGGTCGGTACGGTGCCCAGGATCCGGTTGACCGGTCCTGTCTGCACACCGAAGTTCGCCTCCGTCAGCGCCGCCCCGGTATTGTTCAAATCGATCAACGTCGGTCGCGAGGTCCGGTCCTTGCCGCGGTACTTTGCCCCGACCTTCCACTTGACCGGACGCCCGGCAATCTCGCGGTCGAACGCATAGTCCAGATTGCCGACCCAATCCACGTCCTTCTCGTCCGAGTATTGGTTTCGGTACTGCACGAGGGTCATGTCCTGGGGTCGGAGCAATCCGTTCTCCCCCGTTGCCCGATGAGTGATCTTGACGCGCGGAAACTGCGGATCGCTGCGATCGACGGTCCAGTCATAGGCCCGACGCACGGTGCTGCCTGAATACTCAAAGGTGGTGCGAATGCGATCCCCGTCGAAGGAAGAACTGCCATAGGTGAGTCCATAGGAAAGGTCACCCCCACCCGTGCGGGTGATGCCTTCCAGGCCGAGCCTCCGGATGTCCTGGGTGCGGGTCACATCCTCCAGCCGGCGACCGATCCGCGCCTCCGCCCCCGACGCCAGGGCGGCCGTCGACGTGGCATTCCAGCGGAGCAATCCGCGCATGCGGGTGCGGTAGCGGGTCTCCTCCAGATCGGAAGCGTTGTAGAGGGTGCGGAAATGCAGCTCCGTGCGGTCGCCCAGTTTCCAATCGAGATTGAACGTGCCGCCCAGGGTCTGCCGGCTTTGCGGGCGACTGCGGACGTCATACTCCTCGATCCCCTGCGCGCCAACCGCCGGAATCGCGGACACCGCGGCATTGGTGGGCAGGTAATAGAGGATCTCCGTATCGTCCTGAATCGAGTCCTGATCGCGGTAGGTGAGCGTGGCACTGATGCCTACGGTGCCCGCCTTGTTGAGCACATCGGAATAGCTGAAAGAGGCGGAGTACCCGTCTTGATTTCCGAAGTCGTTGTGCAGGTATTCAAACTTTCCGTTGATGCTGCGCTCCTTGAGGTCGTAGGCGCTGCGGGTGACGAGGTTGATCGCCCCGCCGAGGGAGTCTGCATCCTTGTCGGGAGTGAGCGCCTTGATCAGCTCGATGCCACCGACCAGCTCCGAGGGAATCAGGGACAGGTCCACCGCCCGGGTGTCCGCGCTATTGCTCGCGTCCAGTCCGCTGCCCGACGGCGTGGCGGTGATGCGCTGGCCATCCAGTGTGACAGAATTCAGTTTCGCCTCGGCGCCACGGATGGAGGCGTAGGCGGCCGAACCACCCTCGACAACGACGCTGACGCCCGGAAGCCGGGTCAGCGCATCCGCGATGGTGTTGTCGGGCAGATTGCCAATCGCGTCGGCGGAAATGATGTTGGAGATGGTGTTGCTGGTACGCTGCTGATTGATCGCCCGGGACTGACCGGCCCGGATGGACTCGACGACAAACGCGTCGAGCTCGACCACATCGGATTTGAGCACGGCGTCCTGGCGCGTCGCCGCGCCTGCCTTGATCGTCACGGTCGTCGCATAGTCCGCCAGACCCAGGTACGAGATCTGCAGCGAGTGCTCGCCGGCCGTCACCCCGGTGATCCGGTAGAGGCCCTGGGTGCTGGTCGTGGCCGTCAGCTGGCCGCCGGAGATCCGGACCTCCGCCCCGGCCAGAAATCCACCCCGAGCGTCGGTCACGGTGCCCTCCAGGACACCGACCTCTTGCGCGGAAACAACCGACACCAGCAGCACCAAACCAAGCGCGATCGCTCCGATCAGGCGGAGGACGGTCGCGGACGAGAGCCTTGCGGAAGACAGCGGGAGGTAATTCATGGGAGCGGAAGGGCAGGGTTTCCTACAGGGCGCGCCGAAAGCGTGGCGCACTCCTCCCATGTGGCACCACCACGTCACGGAGCAACCTACGAGCTGGTCAAACTGTCGACTATCTGTAGCGTCGACTCCGACGACCGATGGTCACACGGGATGCCTCTCCCTGCCCTGCCCCGCGCCAGATCGATCTTCCCTCCCCATGCCTGAAACCAACTCCCGCGTGACACTCCGGGATGTGGCGGCCGCCGCCGGTTGTCACTTCAGCACCGTTTCGCTCGCTTTGCATGACCACCCGCGCCTGCCACTCGCCACCCGGCGCCGGGTGCAGGAGATCGCCCGCAGCCTGGGCTACGTCGCCGATCCGATGCTGGTCTCGCTGGCCCACTACCGGAGCGCGAAACGTCCGCTGCGATTTCAATCGACGTTGGCCTGGATCACCAACTTTCCCACCCGGCAGGGCTGGTCTTCGGCCGAACTCTTCCATCAGTACTTTATTGGCGCCGTCAACCGGGCCCAGGCGCTTGGCTACAAGCTCGACCCATTCTGGGTGCGCGAACCCGGGATGACCCCGGCGCGGGCCAGTCAGATCCTGCGTGCCCGCAACATCACGGGGCTGTTGATCGCCCCGCAACCCGCCGCCGGAACCACGCTCGAGCTGGAATGGGACCTCTTTTCCGCCACTTCGATCGGTTATACACTGTCACGCCCCTCCCTGCACGTAGTCGGCAATCATCAGTATCGCTCGATGAAACTGGCGTTGCAGCGACTCATCGAACTGGGCTACCAGCGAATCGGATTCGTCATGCTCGACGCGAGCGACGTACGTGCGGATCATAACTGGCTGGCCGCCTACCTGGTGATGCAGCAGCAGATGCCGCCGGACCAGCGGCTGCCCCACCTGTTGCTGCCGCACTGGGACGAAGCCGCCTTCAGCGCCTGGTTCCAGAAACACCGTCCGACCGCCATTGTGACGAAGAGCCAGGAGGTCCTCGGCGCACTGAAACTGCTCGGCGTCCGGGTGCCGGCGGAAGTGGGTGTCGCCTTCATCACTCTGCCCCACGTCGGGGGACAGTTCTCGGGCATTGACGAAAACCCGGGCGAAGTCGGCGCCGCTGCGGTCAACTACCTGGCGGGCATGCTTCATCGCAACGAACGAGGCATCCCGACCAGCCCGCAACGTCTGCTGATCGAGGGCTCCTGGATCGAGGGACGGACGGTCCGCTCGGTTCAGGGCAACCGCAAGCCCTCGCGTGTCGCCGCAAAACGGATCGCGTCGTAATAGATCGTCGCCTCCCCCACCTCGGGGTGCGCGTCCCGGTAGATCCCGAACCGGGGTTGGGTGTCAATGTAACCCAGGCCATGGCAGGCGTACCCCATGATGCCGTGGTACTCGCCGATCCGTTCGCCGTCGAGGTAGAGCTCGAGCAGACCGGACGTCTGGTGTGAGGGCCGCGTGCGCACGATCACTTCATACCACCGGTCTGGCACCAGGGCACGCTCGGCCACGCGGTGGCGGGTGTGATCGCAGGCGGTGGAGGACGTGACCAAGGCCTGGAGTTTGGTCCCACCGACCAGGTAGAGGGCAAACGCCGGACTGGCCTTCTCGCACGCCTTGGTCCCCGGCGGAGCGTCGGGATCGATCGGACGCACATTCTCTTTGAACTGATGGATGATGGTCCGCGTATCAGCCCGGGGGAACGTCGCCGGGACCCGAAAGGCGAAGGCGTACCAGACTTCCTGGTCGAAGTTCACCATCGACTCGCGAAGGGTCAGTTCAAACCGCTCCGTCGCATTGCCCTGCCGTCCGACCATCCGGTTGTCCCCGGGTCGCATAAAAATCCGCAGGCTGCGGGCTCCGTGAAACGCCGGCACCTCCGCACTCGACGTGCCCTGCCCGGGTTGCGGTCCCGAGGTGTGCCACCGTTCGGCCGATACCGGCCCCTCAAAGTCGTCCCGCACGTAGTCCGTGGAAGCCATGAGTCCGGGAACACCGAGGATCAGGAGAAGCGTCCATCGCATCCTTTCAGGCTGCCGGTTCCGTCCGGCAGGGCAACGCTGGGGACGGTCAAACAATTGCGCATCCCGGACCCGTGTTCAACTGTTTGATCGGGCAGGGCTTCGCCAAACCGGTGCGGACCCGCCCATCCTGCGGGCGATGAACTGGGTGGACCCCGCTTTGCCTCGTCGTGCGTTCCTGGGATCGATCGGTCTCGGCACCGTCTCGCTGGCGCTTTCCCGCAGTCCGGCACAGTCCGCGCCCTCGTCGCGGGCGGAGTCGATTTCCGACGACTGGGCTGCCGCCAACGCGCTCGCCGCCCGGATCGAATCACCGGTCTTCCCGGAACGGACCTTGCGGGCCGATGATCTCGGCGCGAAACCCGATGGGCGAACCGATTGCCGAACGATCCTGCAGAGCGCCGTCGACCGTCTCAACGCCGCCGGGGGTGGCCGTCTCGTCATCCCATCGGGGGTCTGGTGGCTGGACGGTCCGCTTCACCTCAAGAGCCGCATTCATCTGCACCTTGAGATCGGCGCGACGCTTCGCTTCAGCTCGGATCCCAAACGGTACTTGCCGTTGGTCCTGACGCGGTGGGAAGGCACGGAAGCATTCAACTACTCGCCCTGTCTCTACGCCTACCAGGCGAGCCACGTGGCGGTGACCGGTCAGGGAACGATCGACGGCAACGCCGCCGAGCTGTGCGTCGACTGGCGGACCCGCCAGAAACCCGCCAAGGCCTTGATCCGTGAACTCGGCGCCCGGGGCGCGCCCGTGCACGAGCGGGTGTTTGGCGAAGGTCACTGGCTGCGCTGGCCGCTGGTCCAGTTCTTCGGCTGCGATCATGTGCTGCTCGAGGACTTCACCGCCGTTCAGTCGCCGTTCTGGTGTCTGCACACGGTCTCCTGCCGGCATGTCATTCTCCGCCGGCTGCGGGTCGAGGGGGCCCACTTGAACAATGACTGCTTCGACCCGGAATCGTCGTCCTTCGTGCTCGTCGAGCACTGTCGCTTCCGCAGCGGGGACGACTGCATTGCGATCAAGTCGGGACGCGACCAGGATGGCTGGCGGGTGGGAGCACCCTCGGAGGACATCGTCATCCGCCACTGCGATCTGGAATCCACCACCGCCGCCGCGCTGGCCATCGGGAGTGAAATGTCGGGTGGCGTGCGACGGGTCTATGTCGAGCACTGCCGGATGGGCCAGGCCCGCTACGCCCTCAACTTCAAAGGCAACCTCGACCGCGGCGGCATCGTCGAACACGTCCGTATGCGCCACCTCACCGTGGGCACCGCCCGGGAGCAATTGATCCAGTTCACCTCGGACTACCAGGGACTCCGCGGCAGCAGCCACCCGCCGACGTTTCGCAACTTCGTCCTCGAGGACATCACGTGCCAGGATGCCCTGGGGACCGCCCTCCATTTTCTGGGGGCCCCGGGCGCACCCGTTTCCGATGTCGTCCTGCGGAACATCACGGTCGAGCGGGCGGTGACCCCGCTGACTCACCTCCACGTTGAACGGCTCACGTTCGACCGCGTTCGCATCAATCAACACTCCGTCGCGACACCCTCGTCATGACCCGTTCATCCGTTCTTCTCTCCCGCCTGTGGTTCGCCCTCGTTGTCCTGCGCTTCGTGGGGTCGGCCGGGGACGTAGCCGCCAAAGTGGTCGACTCCACCCGCACACCGTTTCAGGTCATTCTCAATCCCACCACAACGCCTGCGACCAGCGTCGCCCTGACGTGGCGCACGGAAGGTCCGGCGCCGGATCAGGCGGTTCAATTCGCCGTGGCTACCCCGGGCACATCGTTCACGGCGCAAGCGATCAGCGTACCCGCGCGGAGCGAGACGGCGATCTTGGATACACGCGCCGAGGGCTACTACCATTCCGTCGTTCTCTCCGGGCTGAAACCGGCCACGCGTTATCTTTATCGGGTCGGGAGCGAGGCCGGATGGACGGAGTGGAACCAGGTCCTGACCGCCCAAACGGTTCCGGCTCCGTTTGCCTTCGTCTACTTCGGCGACCCCCAGGATGGCTTGAAGGAACACGTCACTCGAATCTTCCGGACCGCCGACCTGCTCGCGCCGGACGCCGCCTTCTGGCTGATCGCGGGCGATCTGACCTCCGAACCCGAGGACGCCCAGATCCGCGACTTCTTCACCGCCGGCGGTGCCGCCTTCCGCAACCGCCTCGTGGTGCCGGTTGCAGGCAATCACGACATCGCCTTTCTCTACGACGAAGCCGGCAACATCGTTCTCAACAAGAAGGGTAAAAAACAGCGGGGCGAGGAACTGCCGCCCACCTGGCGCGCCCAATTCACCCTGCCAGAGAATGGGGTCGCGGGGCTCGAGGAGTCCAACTACCACCTCGATTACCAAGGCGTGCGGCTGATCGTGCTGAACAGCAATGTCCGGCTGGCCGACCAGGCCGCCTGGCTGGAGCCGCGGCTCGCCACCCATCCGAATCGCTGGACGATCGTCTGTTTCCACCATCCGCTCTATTCGGCGGGCCGGGATCGCGACGATCGCACGACTCGTGATGCCTTCCTGCCGCTGTTCGACAAGTACCGGGTGGACCTCGTGCTGACGGGTCACGACCACGCCTATGCCCGTTCCAGGCCCTTGCGCGGGAGTGTCGCGGTCCCGGCGGGCGAGCACGGCACGGTCTACGTCGTCTCCTCCTGCGGTTCGAAATTCTACCCGGTCACCCCCTCAAATCCCGACCTTATGGCCAAGACCGCCGGCGACCTGCAGCTTTGCCAGAAGATCTCGATCGACGGCGATCGGCTTCGCTACGTCTCGGTCGCGGCCGACGGCAGCGTTAACGACGCGTTCGAGCTGCAGAAAAAGTGAACCGCTCCGCGCGGTCCGCAGGCCACGTCATCACCACCCACTCGTTTTCCCCCTTCCATGCATCTGCGCTGCCTCTCCTCCCTGTTCCTGCTGGTCGCGTGCACCCGGCTTGCTTCGGCCAGCCCGGACGTCCTCTCCGCACGGCTGCGCGAAGCGATTGCGACCGGCGGCACCTACGCCGCCAACGCGTTGCTCGACCCTTCCGGTCAGTCGCGTTGCGACTACGACCTGCTCACCGGGCAGTGGGCCCCGTACGAACCGGCCTGGCACACGGGTCAGATCATCCTCGGTCTGGTCGAGGCCCACAAAATCACGGGCGACCCGCATCTCCTGCAGCGGGCGCGCGACGCCGGCAACTGGTGGATCAGTCTCGAGATCACCGACCACCCGAAACTCAAGGGCATGGTCCGCGCCATCCACGGTGCCGGCATCAATAACATCATCTTTGCCACCGTCTCCGACGGCACGGCTGGGTTGTTTGCGCTCTCCCGTCTGACCGGCGATCCCCGCTACGCGGATGTCTCGACGCGCGCGGGCGCGTGGATGCTGCGCCATCTCTACGTTCCGGCGCAGGGAGTCTTCTATGACGCGGTCGATCCGGACTCCGGTGAGGTCCTGACCGAACGGAGTCCATTCTGGCCGGAAAAGAAGCAACAGGTCCTGACCGACGTCGCCCGTCCAAACAATGAAGGCTCCCTCTACAAGGACATGTATCTCCACACCGGTGACACCCGCTATCGTGAGGTCTTCCTTGCCGTGTGCGACAGTCTCGTCGCCAAACAGGGGCCAGAAGGTCTCTGGATGGAATTCACGCCCAACGACGCCTCCCGCGGACGCCTGCATCCGCGCTTCAATCTCTGGTATGCGGAGTCCCTGCTGGAAGGCTATGAGCTGACCCGGGATCCCCGCTATCTCGCCGCCGCCCGCCGGACGCTCGTCTTCTACACCAAGCTCCAGAAAAAGAATGGCACAATCTACTACGAGAACTTCCTGAACGGCACCGCGACGGAGAACTCGCCCTCCGGGTCGACCGTCGCCTTTGCGGGCCTGCTCTGGCTGCGCCTGATCCAGCTGGGTGCGGGAGAGGGATTCGAGCAACCGCTTGAGCGTTCACTCCAGTGGGTGCTGGCGAATCGTTATCCTGCGACCCACCCCGATCCCAATCTCGCCGGGGGCTTCTTCAACCTGCGAACCAGCGCCCGCGGACCGCTCCTGCGGCTACACCACCGTGACATCGGCACCGCGTTCGCCCTGCGGTTCCTCGCCGCCTACTACCACCACGTGTCGGCCTCGGCCAAGCCATGATGACCCCAGACCGTGCGCCCATCCCGGGACTGCGGGTCCTCCGACCCATCCACCGGTTGCGTTGGTGGATCGGCGGGCTGCTGTTCGCGTCGACGGTCATCAACTACATCGACCGGCAGACGCTCTCCGCTCTCGCCCCATTCCTGAAGGAGGAGTACCGGTGGACGAACGAGGACTACGCACTCATCGTCATCGCCTTTCGCGTCGCCTATTCGATTGGTCAAACCGTGCTCGGGCGGGTCATGGACCGGGTCGGAACGCGCCTCGGACTGACCATTACCGTCACGTGTTACTCGGTCGTCGCAATGCTGACCTCCCTCGCCGGTGGACTGCGCAGTTTCATTGGCTTTCGGTTTCTCCTGGGACTCGGTGAATCCGCCAACTGGCCGGCCGCCACCAAGGCGGTCTCCGAGTGGTTCCCCCGGCACGAGCGGGGTTGGGCCGTAGCGTTGTTCGACAGCGGTTCCTCGATCGGAGCCGCCATCGCCCCCGCGCTTGTCATCTGGCTTTATCACCAGTTCGGCGGGTGGAGGCCGGCCTTCCTGATCACCGGCCTGCTCGGTTTTCTCTGGTTGATCGCCTGGCGCCTACTGTACTACCCCCCGGAGGTCCACCCGCGTCTGGGCGAGGATGAACGGCGTCTGATTCTCGCCGACCGGGTCGAGGACAAGCCGACCGACCCCGCGTCTCCCCCGCCCCGACTTTCCGCTCTGCTGCGCCTGCCTCAAACGTGGGGTACGATCATCGCCCGGGCCTTCACCGATCCGGTCTGGTTCTTCATCGCCGACTGGTTCATGATTTTTCTGGTCTCCAAGGGCTTCAAACCGGAATCGACCCTCATCGCATTTTGGATACCCTTTATCGCTGCCGACCTCGGCAACTTCTCCGGCGGTGGGTTCTCGAGCTGGTTGATCAGCCGGGGCTGGCCGGTGGGCCGAGCCCGCAAGCTGGTGGTGGTCTTCGGGGGGATCGGCATGCTCGCGCTCATTCCCGCTGTCTACATGTCGAGCCTGTTTGCCATCGCCGGCTGCTTCGCCATCGCCACGTTTTCCTACGCCTGCTATTCCACCATCGCCCTCGTGCTGCCGGTGGACCTCTACCAATCGCGCACCGTCGCCACCGTCAGCGGCCTCTGCGGCACCTCCGCCGGCATCCTGACCATCGGCTCCACCTACCTCATCGGGTGGATCGCCGATCGTTACTCGTTCGCTCCGATCCTCATCGCCTCGAGTCTCGTTCCGCTGATCGGCGCCGTGCTCGTGCTGATCCTGGTCCGAAATCCGAAGGGTCCTTCGCCCGACTTTCTTCGAAAAGTCTAGTGGTTCCCCCCACCCCTGTTCCCCGGTTCCCACCCACCAATGATCCGCTCGCTTCGCTCCCTCGGTTTGACGGCCGCCGCGCTGCTGCTGGCCGCCACCTTTACCGCTGGCCCTGCCCGCGCCGACGCACCCGCCGGCGGCACGATCGCCCTTCGTCAGGAATATGGTCGGACCCTCACCGAACTGGTGACGACGATGGAGGCACTCCAGGTCGCGACGAGCGGCTCCGCCGATACCGGCGCCCTGCGTTGCCCCCACTGCCAGGTCCTGCACACGCGCGCGGCGGAGGCGGTCTGGCCTTTCGCGTGGCTGCATCGGGAGACCGGGGAGGCCCGGCATCTGCAAGCCGCCCGGTCTGTCGCCGACTGGCTTCTGCGGCAGCAGCAGGCCGACGGAAGCTGGAAGGAAACGCCGGAGGAATGGACCGGCACGACGACGGACCAATTGCTGATGCTGGTCCTCGCCTTCCAGAGTCTCGGATCCGCGCTGTCGCAGGAAGAACGCACCCGTTGGCTCGGTTCGATCGAACGCGCCGCGGACTACCTCGCACGCGTCATGAGTCCGGAGTTTGCCAGCATCAACTACGTGGCGACTACCTCCGCTTCACTCGCGGCGACCCATCAGATCGTTCCGAAGGAGATCTACCGCCTCCGCGCCCGGGCCCTGGCCCATCAGGTGATCGCAAAGATGGATGAAGACGGGTTCATTCAGGGCGAGGGCGGCAAATGCCACGACATCAAGCTGGGCGTGGACCTGGGCTACAGCCTGGAAATGTCGCTGTGGGGACTGGGCTACTACGCCCGGCTGACGGGCGACGCGCGGGTCGACCGCGAAGTCAAGCGGGCCTTGGTCAACCACGTCCTCTTTCTCTACCCCGATGGTTCCATGGACGGTTCGTGGGGGATCCGGTCCAACAAGTGGACGGTGTACGGGAGTGGCACCTCGGACGGGTGCCAGGTGCTCTTCTCACTCTACGGGGACGAGAACCCCATCTACCCCATGGCCGCCTGGCGCAACCTCGAGTTCCTTCGAACGTGCATCCGGGACGGGCTCGTCCACTACGGTCCGCACCACGGCGAGGTCATGCAGGAGCCGCCCTGCATCTACCCGACCTTCGCCAAGGCAAAGAACCTCGCGCTGGCGATGCTGCTTGAGACCCGTGCAACCCGCCCGGTCGTCGCCCTGCCGTCCCAGCAGCCGGAGTGGCAGCGTCACTTCAAAACCCTCGACGTCGTCACCACGCGCACGGCTCGCTACATGGCCACGGTCACCGCCTACCGGTACCGCGACATCGCAAAGGGGCCGGACAGCAAGTACATGTTCCGTCCGAGCGGCGGCGCCCTCAGTTACCTCTGGCTCGACGGGCATGGCATGCTGCAGGCATCGAGCCAAACCGAGTACCATCGCTGGGAGCCAATGCACTTTCCGGAGGCAGCCGGACTGCGTCCTCTGACCCCGCGTCTGGAGTACCAGGCGAAGAACGGGTATTTTACGAATCTCTATGAGTTCGATGGGCGCCTCGAATCCGGCGACTCCGGGGTCCGCCCGTTCGTCGTCACCACCGCTGGCGAGTTGAAGGATCGAAGCTGGCACTACGGCGGCGTCGGCTACCGACTGACTCACACGTTTGGGGAAGACCGGGTGCGCAAGACCGTGACGCTCTTCTACCATGGCTCCCGTCCGGAAGTGCGCGGCATCGAGCCGGTCATCCACCATCCGGGCATGACCTTCACGCAACTGGATCCCCGCACCGTGCTCATCACCGGAAGGGCCACCCGGATCCGATTTCGCCTGCTCGAAGGCGACGCCTCCCTCGTCGTCGGCCGGGATGCCGAACGCTACTGGTCCCCCTACCCCGCGTTGCGGGCGTACCCGCTGGAGTGGGTGCTGCCGCCACCGCGGGGGGACGCGCTCCAGCAGACCGTGACCTGTGAGTTTGTGCTCGAACCGCAGGTGACGTCGTCTGCCGCCCCCTGACGCCACACGTCAACGCACGACGTTTCGGTTCAGCCGCGGGTCCGAGACCTATCGTCGCGCTGACGTACCGCCATCCGCCCGGGGTTCTCCACCCGGAACGACGCGACCCATCGCTCGCAAAGAGCGCTCGTCCCGCCGATCTCAGTGCTTGTCCGCCTTGCCCTCGTCGCGGCAGGCGCCGACGATCTCGTGGAAACGGTCATGCAGCTTGAAGAGACTGGCCTTGATCTCCGCATCCGAGGCTTTCTTGCTCGAAACCAGCGTATCCAATGCGGCGGACTCGGCCTGCAACAGCTTTAGTTTTTCCAGGATCGCCGGCTTGTTGAAGTCGGCCGGGGGTTTGCTCTGCAACCAGGCCTTGGAGACGCTGGCCAGCTCTCCGCTGCGCTGCTTGACCGGCTCCAGGTTACCGTCTTCGGCGGGATGAAACGTGGCCGCCATGACCGAGTGATAGGCCTTTAATTCGACCCAGCTCCCGGGCTTGGTTTCTGCGGCCAGCCGGGTCGCGTACAACCAGGTGGTGGCGACGACCATCAGGCGCACACACCCGGTCAGAAGGAAGGAACGGGAAAGCAGGGATCGAGGATTCATGACGATGACGGGAAGATCTCCTTACTCTTGGCGCCCGGGACACCTTCGGGCAAGAATTGAACCTGCGCATCTCTTGCCGAAACGAAGCGCCCTCAGGCACGGGCAACACGCCGTGGTCGCCGGGCCCTCGCGGCAGCCCCGCTATTTGCGAACGTAACCAGGGCCGGACAGCACCGTCCGACGCCACACCGCCGGCGTGATTTTCATCACACTGCGAAACGATCGGCAAAAGTCACTCGCACAGGAATACCCGCACTCCGCGGCCACCTCTTCGAGCTTCAGGCTGCTTTCGGACATCAACTTCATCGACGCCTCCAGCCTTAACCGGGCAAACACCCGCGCCGGACTTTCCCGTCGCGTTTCCCGAAACATCCGGCGCAAGGTACTGGAGGAGACGTGCACCTCCCGCGCCACCTGAGCCACCGAAGGGGTCGACGCGAGATTCGCGCCAAACCACGCCGTCGCCGCCTCCACCGTGCGTTTGGCCGGACTGGGTGGAAGCGGTTTTTGGAGAATGGGAAGTTTGCGCAACACCAACAGCGCGAGCTCAATCAGCACGCTTTGGTACATCAGATTGCTAAAGTTGGTCGGCTGCTGAAACTCTGGCCGCATCTGTTTGGCCAAGGCCACCAGCCGCCGGCGTTCCGGGGCATCGAGGGGAAGCGCAAGGTAACCCTGTTCGCGTACGGCCGCCTCCAACTGCGGAGGGACCACGCCGAAGTGGAAGACGGTGATGTACGCACGGTGCCGCTCATTGCCGGTCCAGCCGTGAGCGCTGCCCGGAGGGAAAACCCAAAGGGTGTTGGCCTTGAGCAACGGCGACTCCTCTTTGGGCAGCACGGGCGCACACTGCCCGCTGACGACAGCAAAGATCTCCCAGTTGACCCGCGGCGGGGACTTGGTGGGTTGGATGCCGAAGCGGCGGTAACCGAGTCCGACATATCGAAGCATCGCCGGAGTATGCGTACCGGCGGCGAACGAGTAAAGAGCGCGCGTAACGAGGTCCATTCAGGGGCCGAACTCGGACATCCACGCCACCTGAGGCCAGGGGTCCGCGCGGACGGTCGGCTGTGGGGCGCCCGGAGTGCTTCGCCCCGACTCAATGTAGCTGCGCAGCCGGCGTCCCAGGCGCTGCACCACCTCCACCTCGGATTCCATCAGGTTGCGGGTTTCCCCCGGATCCTTCTCCAGATCATAGAGCTGGAAGCGAGGCATCCGCGAGGTGTCATCTTTCTCGGGATGCGGGTAACTCCAGCCGCCCGAACCGGGACACAGGCACAGCTTCCAACGGCCTTCGCGAATCGCAAACGAACCGTTCGACGACTGCAGCACGAGCGGCGTGCGCTCGGGTGCGGTCGCGGATTCCGCGCTCAATGCGGACAGGTGGCTGACGCTGTCCTCACCGGAGGCATCCGGCAGGCGCGCCCCAACGAGTTCGGCACAGGTCGCCAGCAAATCCACCTGGGCGATCAGCGCTCCGCTGCGCGTCCCGGCAGGCACGACCCCCGGCCAGCGCGCGAGGAAGGGAATCCGTGTGCCGCCTTCGTAGAGGTCAGCCTTGTGACCGCGAAACCCGGCGCTGGGTTCATGACCGAACGAGCGGAGTTCGGGCAGGTTCCCCACCGGGGCGAATCCATTGTCCGCGGTGAAGATGACCAACGTCCGCTCGCCCTGGCCGGTGGCGTCGAGTCGGGCCAGGATTTCGCCCACCCTCGCATCGACTTCCATCGCAAAGTCTCCGTAGGCGTTGGTCCCGCTTCGCCCGCGAAATTTCGACGTGGGCACGATCGGAGTGTGCGGCGCGGTGAGCGCCAGATAGAGGAAGAAGGGTTTGCCATCCTTGGCTTGCGCTCGCTCATCCAGAAACGACAGCGAACGCTCCACCAAACGTCCCAGCACATCCTCATGGCGAAAATCCGGGCTGATCGGTCCGGCGCGCCACATCGGCGGCTTCAGACTGGCGGCCACCTGGCCACTCGGGACCTGAACGACCCGATCGTTTTCCATGTAATAGTACGCGGGCATGTCGAGCGACGCTGCGATGCCGAAGAAGGAGTCGAAACCATGCGCGGTCGGACCTCCGCCGTAAGGCCGGCTAAAATCCACGGCTTCGAGGGCCGGGCCGGTCTTGACCCAATCGATCCCAAGGTGCCACTTGCCCACCATCGCCGTCACGTATCCGTGCTGACGCAACAATCCAGGCACGGTCAGGCGCCCCGGCTCAATCAGGGCCGGGTCATATCCACGCAAGACCCCCTGTTTCAGGCGCCCCCGCCACGGGTAGCGTCCCGTGAGCAAGGCATACCGGCTGGGAGTGCACACCCCGGACGCGCAGTGGGCGTCGGTAAAGATCCGCCCTTCGCGCGCAAGGCGGTCGAGCGCCGGTGTTTTCCAGGCACTCTGCGGATTCAGACAGGAGAGATCTCCGATGCCCATGTCGTCCGCCAGAATGACCAGGATATTGGGTCGACGGGCAGCATCGGCGCCCGACAAACCCCACCCACCGCCAAAGAACAAGGCAAGGAGGAGCAAGCCCGCGAACCCCGACGCTCCGCAGCGCAAGCTCGTTGGTCTAGACCACGGAGATCGGGCCGGCATCAGGGAGCGGGGTGTCATCGGATCAAGGGTCACTTACCCCGGTAAAATTTGAACACCCGATCCGCTGCCGCGAGCACGTCAGGATCCTGGTGCAGGGTGCCATACAGAGTCAGCGTATAGATGACCTCATTGACGTTCACGTTCTTGGGTTTACCCGAGTAGGACTTCTCCGCGCCCACACCCGTGCGCGTGTTGCCGGTCACATCGATCTCTCCGGTGGGCAGGATCTTGGTCAGCTGCCAGGCGATCGCCGCCGGAAACGCGGCTTCCAACTCCGGCATGGGCACATGCAACGCCAGGACCTGGCCCATGAGGATGGACACCACATTGTAACTGGAATCACGGCCGCCATGTTCAATGAAGACGCCTTCATGATCGCGCAGCGCCAGTCCCACCTTCACGAGCTTCCGGCTGGCTTCCAGGTAGCGCTCATCCTTGAGCACCTGGCCACACAACCCAAACGCTTTCGCAGCGATAAAAACGCGGTTCACCGCCTTGCTGCTGTTGGCGATGATGGTGTCATAGCCCCCGAGTATGAAGTCGCAGGCTTTCCGCATCTTCGGCTCGATCTCGGCAATCCGGGCTCGGAAATGTTCCTCGTGGGGCGACTGGCGGATCACGAGCACGGCGCGTCCCAGCTCCTGCAAAAAGAAAAAAGCGGTTTCGACCGCTGCTCCATAGGGGCGCGCGCTGGCGCCATTCGGACGCGTTTCCGCCTCGAACCCACCATCGGCCCGCTGGCGCGCGAAGGCCACGTCAATGCCGCGCCAGCATTTGTCCGCCAGCGCGAGGTCTCCCGCCACGACCGCGGCCAGCACACCGCGACAGCTACCGCGCTGGGGTCCGGCCTCCAGCCAGCTGCCGTTCTCGCGATTGGTGCCCGTCAGGCCCTTTTCATTGGGGACATCGCCTGCGGCAAGCGCCGCGAGGCGTCCGGCCGGGAAGGCGCGAAGCACATCGTATTCACGACGCGAGGACGGAGGGGCTGCCGTCAGGGCGGCGGCAAGACCGGAGAAAATCAGAGCTACAAGGGCGGACTTCATGATAGAAAAGGAGGATACCGAACCGCGGTGCGAAGAGGGGATGAACCCCGGGGCCCGTCCGCCGGGTCATCTCAGGCTGACGCTTCCGACGCTTGAATTCGAGGCTCTGACGGTGGACCTGACACCCTACCGCCCCCGAAGTGTAGGGCTGGCCCTTGCGGCCACGCCTCGCGGCGAACACACGAGGCGCGAGCCAATCAAGGCGTGCCCGCGAGGGGCAGCCCTACAGCGGGGAGGTGAGCACTTCTGGGTAGCACGACCCCGCACGGGGACGGGACCCCTCAGAGGTCGAACGTGGTAGTCAGGATGAATTGACGGGGATTGATGATGCGCAGGGCGAAGGGCACGCCATCGGGATTAACACCCACCGCCTGCAGCCGACCACCTTCGAAGATATCACGCACATTGAGCTGAACCTTCGCGCGGATCTTGTCGTTGCGGAGCTTGAATTTGTAGCCAGCCGACAGGTCAAAATAGGCCCGCGCCTTGTCCCAGTAGGGCTTGCTGTTATCGAGGAAGAGCACGGTACCGGCGTAAGGTCCGGTGGTTTCCGGCGCGGCGGCGCCGAAACCGATCGAAGCCTTGCTTTCCCAGCGCACGGCGCCGCCGATGTTGAAGTTCTTCAACCGTCCGGTCGTGAAGTCGTAGTTGGTCAATCCGGTCAAACGATACTCACGGATCTGCGAACGAGGACGGCCTTCATTGGTCGCGGCCGCCCAGAACGGACCCCACTGGTCCGCGATGAAGCGGGTTTCCGGCGTGCGCGTGTCACCCGGGGGGATGGTGTTCCACCAGAGCGGACCCTTGCCGTCACCGGGCACGATATCACTGCGCAACGTGGTCCAGACCGGGATGCGGGTCTGCCACCAGTCGTATATCTCAGGCGACACCCGGTCGTCCTGCGCCTGCGTCTGCGAACCCGTGAACTTCAGACGCCAGTTGCGCGTGGGATTGTAGGTGGCCTCGAACTCGAACCCTTTGGACGACACGTCGGTGGTGCCGACGGTCTGGGGCTGGCTGGGACCGGAGTAAATCAGCCGGCTCAGCCACTCCTCGGACTGGCCCATGAGGGCCGCCACTGAGGTCAGCAGTTGGGCCTCCGTAGGATTCGGAATGCCCTGGGCGGCAAAGCGGCCGCGGGCAATGTTGGTCGCAAAGTAGCGGAAGGAGGAAAGCTGGATGTTGTTGTTGCCATCCGGACGGCCTTCCATGTCGAGGTAGCGGTTGCCGAGCGTGCCGATTTCGCTGCCGCGGGAGTTGAGCTCCTTGGTCGTGAACCGGTTGATGCGCACGTTGAGCTTTCCGTCCAACGCCGTGAAGCTCAGACCATACTCGGTCGCGAAGCCCTCTGGATTCGGAACATTGCCCAAGCCGAGCGACTGGCGGACCACCTGGGGAGCGAAACTGTCCGACTTGTTGAAGTGGAAGTTCAGCCAGCGCGTGGCCTTCAGCACCGCGCCGTAGGTCTTGGTGTCACCATCCACCTCGGCCCAACCCGGGAGATTGATGACCACTCCGGACGGGGAAACGAAACCCTGCGCCGGTCCGAAAATGTTGGTATTGGAAAGATCCGCCAGCCCGGTGGTGGGATTGATAAACGCGCCGGCACCGGTGCGCGAACGCTGCCGGTCCCGACGGAACCCGACCGTGGTCACGAGACGGTCGTTGAGGAAGAAACTCTGGAGCGTGGCATTGTAGGTGCGGGTTTCCGTGCGTTGCCGCGCACCCTGGCCATTGTTGAGCTCCTCGGTCACGGACACCGGCTCCGTCGTCCAGACATTCGAGCGGTTGTTGAACCAGGTCAGCGGGTAGGTGCCGACAATGTCGTCGGTGATCGAGGGGCCGTACTCCACGTTCTGCCCTTGATTGTCGCCGAGGTAGTAGCGTTGCGCTATGTTCTGGGTGCCAATGCGGTTGGCCTTGTTGATGAAGACGTTGTCCGAAGTGACACGGGCGGCGGTGGTATAGGGCGTGGAGTCACCGCGATCCACCTCGGCGTGCAGCCCGAGCCGCTGCTGTCCGACCCACGAAAGCCAGCGCGGCAGATTCCGCGGGCTGAACTGGTAGGCCAGATCGGCGGACTGGATGTCGATCGTCTGCGGCCGGCGGGTGCGGCTGGGGGCGCGCGCCTGGATGTAGGGCCGCTTGAAGAACGGATTCGGAGAACCGTCCAGCAGCTTTTCGTTCACGTCGACGTAGATGACGGACTCGAGGTTGTCGATGCCGTTGAATTCATCCTTCTGATACTCCTGATAAAAGTGCCCGATCTTGCCGGCGATCAGGTGGCTCGGGGTGTTCAGGAAGATCTGCTCCAGTTCGACGCTGAAGGTGTCGGCGTCATCGATGCCATTGTTCGCCGCAACTGCGTTGACGGAGGACCAATCATACACGGACTTGTCCGCCGTGCCCGGAATAAGGTAGAGGGGCAGACCGGTCGGCCCAAGGATGTCGCGGCGGCGCATGATGTCGGTGCCGCTCTGCAGGTAGCGCAGGGTGCTGTTGCCGCCCGAAAACGGATTGCTCGGCGTGGCCGTGGTGACGGGGTTGTTCGTCCGCTGCACCGTGAAGTACTGAATCGCGTGATTGTCGATGTACACGCTCGGGCTGTTGTAAAACCCATTGTAACCACCGATCAACCCCGTCGGCAGCAGGGCATCGTTCGTGATGGCCGCCGTCTTGGTGCCGTTGGCGAATGTCACGACCCGGGCGACCGGGTCCCAGGTGGGGCTGCCGCTCGCCTGCCACTCCACGGTCGTGTCGCGCGGAGTGATCGAGTTCGGCCGGCGATATTCATTGTGATAGCGCTCGGCCGAAACCCGGAGCTGCGTGTTCTTGAAGGGTCGGGCCAGCAGCGTGGCAAACTGGCGATGGATGCGCTCGGACGAAGGCTTGCGGGTGAAGCCCTTGTTCTCGTTCACTGCGGCGATGCGCAGCGCCAGTTTGCCGGGAATGATCGGCTGGTTGAAGTTGATGCTCTGGCGGTTGCCACCCCAGTCATCGAAACGCAGCGTGGCGGACGCGGTGACCCGGTCGAGATTCGCCTGGGTCGGCACCACGTTGATGGTGCCGGATGCGGCGCCGAGTCCGAAGAGATTCGAGTTGGGACCGCGCGACACCTCGATCGCCGCGACATTGTAGAGATCGAACGGAATGCCGTTGTTGCTGCGGAAATTGCCCCAGGCGGTGTTCGCGCCGCCGGCGGTCTGGCCCGCAGTGTTGACTCCTCGAATACGATTGGATTGCTGCGGATTCGACGCCACCTGGTCATTGACGCCACCGGAGCGATTGCGGTTGTACGTCGTGAAGTTGTCGGTGCCCTCCGTCGAGGCCTCGTACCGCATGACATCGTTGATATCGAGGACGGCGGTATCGAGCATCTGCTGCATTGTCACCACCGTGATCGAGGCACCGAGGTCCTCGAGTTTGGAATTGAGCCGCGTGCCCGACAGGGTGTTCGACGCCTGGTAGCCACGATCATCGGAAACCACCGTGAACGGCGACAGGTCGATCACTTCCTCCTTCTCGGAGTTGGAGGCCTGGATCGGCGCGCTGCCCTGGCGGGCCTCGGCCGCCTGCAGCTGGGCGAGCTCGGCGGAGTCGAGCTGACCGTTCTTGTTGGCATCATATCGGGCCAACGTCGCGGCGTCGACCGCGGGTTTGGCCTGCTGCGCGTCGGCCATCCGGGGCAGGACCAACGAGAACGCGGCAAGAAGGAGCAGACCGCCAGGCCGGCGGCGAACCATGGGTGTATTCATAGGGTAGTGACTGAGGGGTGTCCGGAGCGCCGGGGCGCAACGGACGGGGCTTCTGAGAACGACATGATAACAAGTCTCATGCTGTGCGGATAGCGTCAAGGCGGTCAAAAACTATGCAAAATCGATCACGCCCCGGGGCGGGCCAGCCTCTACGCTCCCTCGCGCCGACCCGGTTCAGGCCGCGCGCCGTCGCAGGAGAAGGCGTTGCAAAAGCACAAAAGCGAGCAGGAGGGCGCCCACGAGGATGCGCATCCACCAGGAGCTGAGCCGCCCATCGAAGAGGATCGCCGCCTGGATGGTGCCGAAGATGAGCACACCGAGCAGCGTGCCGCCGAGGTGGCCGCGGCCTCCGGTGAGCAGGGTGCCGCCGATGACCACGATCGCGATGGCGTCGAGTTCCAACCCGATGCCCATGCTGGGGTTGCCGGAACCGGTATAGAGGGTGGCGACAATGCCCGCCAACGCCCCGCAGGCGCCGTTGAGCGCGTACACACCGATCTTGGCCGCGCCGATGGGCAGCCCCATCAGCAGGGCGGACTGTTCATTTCCTCCCATCGCCAGCAGGGTGCGACCAAACCGGGTATGGTGACCTATCCCATAGCCTATGAACAACATCCCGATGAGCACGAGCGCGCCGGTGGTGAGGCTGGCCGGGCCGAGCGGGACTTCAAAGGCGGACAGGCGTTGGTAGAGGTCGTGTCCGATGCCCACCGACTCCGTGTTGATCCAAAAGGCGGCGCCGCGGGCCAGAAACAGGCCGGCGAGCGTGATCAGAAACGGGGGGAGCCGAAACCCATGAATCAACGCCCCCATGCCCCCACCCAGCGCCGCTCCGGCCGTGAGGGCGATCAGCCAGGCCAGCACGGGCGGGACCTTGGCCTGTTCGATCAGGGTCGCGGTGAAGATCGACGTGAACCCGATCACTGCGCCAACCGAGAGGTCGATGCCTCCCGAAAAAATCACCAGAGTCATGCCCACCGCCGCGATGCCCAGAAACGCATTGTCCGTGAACAGGCTGGTCACGGTGCGGAGGGAGAAAAAGCCGTCATACGCCAGGGAGGCGGCGCCAAAGAGTAGCACGAAGATGGCGGTGGTGACGACGAGGGGCAGTTGTCGTCGCCAGCGGGTCAGGGCCGGGTTCACGCGGGCTCCTTTCGCCGCCGCAGGAGGCCGGTCAGCCAGGGGTTGACCCGCTCCGACTGGAGGAAGGCAACCCCAAGAATCAGCGCCGCCTTTGGCACCGGGGCGATCGCGGGAGGCACGCCGAGATTGTAGAGGGTGGTGGTCAGGGTCTGGATCAGGAGTGCGCCCACCGCCGTGCCAAGGATGAGGAAACGGCCTCCGCTCAAGGCCGTACCACCGACCACAACGGCAAAAATGGCGTCCAACTCCATGTTCTCCCCGGCCCGGTAGGCATCCGCCGCCCGGACGTTCGCCGCCGTCAGAATCCCCGCGAGGCTCGCACACGCACCGCAAAACACGTAGGCCATGGCCTTGATCCGCGTCGCCGCCAGCCCGGCAAAGTGACTCGCCCGTTCGTTGTCACCCACGGCCTCCACCAGCAGGCCCAGCGCCGTCCGGCGGACCAGCAGGTGGGTGGCGAGGTAACAGGCGCCAACCCAGAGCGGCGCCACGGGCAGACCGGCAAGGAAGCCGTTGGCGAGAAAATCAAAACTGGGTGACGCAATGAGCACCACCTGTCCGTCGACCACCAGCTGAGCCACCCCGCGCCCGGCCACCATGAGGATGAGGGTGGCGACAATGGGTTGGAGTCCGAATCGCGCCACCAGGACGCCGTTGATCGCCCCGGCCGCGAGGCCCGTCGCGAGGGCCGCTCCCAGGGTCAGGCCCAAGCCGTGTCCCGCCTGGAGCAGGACCGCGCACACCCCTCCGGCAATGGCCACCACGGAGCCGACGGAAAGGTCGATGCCTCCGGTGGCTATCACGAGCGTCATGCCGAGCGCCACCAGGAGCGTGCGCGATCCTTGCACCAGAATGTCCACCGGTACGCCGTAGAGGTGTCCGTCGAGCAGGGTGATCTTCAGGAACGACGGGTTGATGACCGCGTTCAGGACCAACAGCGCAGCCAATCCGGCGAGAGGCCAGACCACCACGGACTGCCGGCGGGCGGACAGCGGAGTGCGCTCAGGGGGTGTCATGGGTTCCCGCCATGAGGCGCATCAGGTTTTCCACGGACAAGCCGGAGCCGGCCGCGTGCCCGGACAGGCGGCGGTCGCGCAAGACGAGCACCCGCGAGCAGGTGCGCACGACCTCGTCGATCTCCGAGGAGATAAACAACACGGCCAGTCCTTGTTCCCGCAGGCGGGCGATCAGGCCTTCAATCTCCTGTTTGGCCCCGATGTCGATGCCACGCGTCGGCTCGTCGAGCAGGATGATTTCGGGCTGGGTCGCCAGCCAGCGCGCGAGCAGCACTTTCTGCTGATTCCCGCCGGAGAGGTTCTTGATCGGCGTCTCGATGTCCGCCGTCTTGATTTGCAGCGCCTGGATATAGTGCGCGCAGAGCTGTTCCTGTTCGGCGCGGGCGAGGGGGCGAAAGGCTCCGCGTTTGCCCTGCAAGGCCAAGACGAGATTCTCGCGCACCGATAGGTTGGGCAGAATGCCTTCCGCCTTGCGGTCCTCGGAACAGAACGCCAGTCCCAGCCGCACGGCGTCGCGCGGCGAACGCAGCCGCACGGGCTCACCGCGCACGTGGATGTCCCCGGTGTCCGCCGGGTCGATGCCAAACAGCACTCGCGCCGTCTCCGTGCGCCCGGAACCGAGCAGCCCGCCGAGTCCGGTCACCTCCCCGGCCTGCAGCTCAAGGTCGAGGGGGCCAATGACTCCCCGACGTCCAAGCTGGCGTGCGGAAAGCAACGGTGTCCGGCCCGCGGTCTCCATCGGGGGCGCGGCGTGCGGAGCGAAATCGGACGCGGAAATCTCGCGCCCTAGCATCCGGCCCACGAGGGCGAGACGGGGCAGCTCAGACGTGACATAGGTGCCGACGAGGCGGCCGTTGCGCAGCACGGTCATCCGGTCGGTCACCGCATAGACTTGGTCGAGGAAATGGGTGACGAAAACGATGCCGAATCCATCCGCCCGCAGCTTGCGCATGACCTTGAACAACTCCGCCACCTCGCGCTCATCGAGGCTCGCGGTGGGTTCATCGAGCACGAGCAACCTCGCCGAGGTGTCGAGAGCCCGGGCAATCGCCACCATTTGTTGGTGCGCGACGGACAGACTGCCGAGTTCCGCGTCCACGTCACATTCGAGATCGAGCCGCGCCAGCGCCCGCCGGGCCCGATCCCGGATCGCCCTCCAGTGCAGCAGGCCCGCCCAGCCCGGTTGCCGGCCGAGCGTGATGTTTTCCGCCACGGAGAGTGAAGGCACCAGGTTCACCTCCTGATAAACGGTGCTGATCCCCAGCTCCTCCGCCTCCCGCGGCGAGCGGGGCCGGATGCGCCGGCCCTCGAGATGGAAGTCGCCCGTGTCGGCCGGGTGGACCCCGGTCAGCACTTTGATGAGTGTTGATTTGCCCGCGCCATTTTCCCCGAGCAGCGCATGGACTTCCCCGCGCCGCACGGAAAAGTCCACCCCGTCCAACGCCACCACGCCGGGAAATCGCTTGCCGACCCCGCGGAGCTCAAGGAGAGCCGGCTCCATGCGGGCTGCTCAGTACTGACGGGACGCGACGACCGCGGCGGCGTTGGTGGAGTCGAAGAGTTCGTCCTTGTTGAAGGACTT
>JAEUGY010000098.1 GCA_016794625.1 Opitutaceae bacterium | reverse complement strand
TGCCCCGCTAGACGCGGTGGTTCTTGAAGCCGAGCAGGCGCATGAACCAGCGGCCCAGGCGGGAGGCGTAGGTGGTCTGGCGGCCCTGGATGGTGACCTGGGCGCGCATGCCCTCGACGGTGAGCTGCTCGGGCACGCTGTCGAGATGGGCTTCGATGAGGTAAATGGGATACGAGGGCAGATCGCCAGCGTGGGTCTGGGCGGTGAGCGGCGCGGCGCCGCCAAAGACGCTGAGCATGCCGGCGGTGTATTCACGCAGGCTGGCGGGCTGGCGCGGCACGTTGCGCACGGTGGTGGTGAACGACCGGCCGTCGGCGCGCCAGCGTCCCTTCACCGGATTGCCCACCTCGATGACCTCGGCCTTTTCCTCGGGCACGGCGATGAGCAGGCGCAAGGTGGTGGGATCGGCGATGCGCAGGAGCACGCCCTGGGTGTCGGCGTAGCGACCAATCAGTTGCTCCAGATTGCGACCCCACACCACTCCATCCATGGTGGTGCGCAGGATCAGCCGGTCGTGATCGGCCTGGATGCGGTCCATCTCGGTGCGCGCCTGGTCCATCGCCTTGGCCGCCTCGGGCATCAATTCAAGCGCCCGCCAGCTGGAGTCCGACTGCAGGGCCGAGAAGCGCAGCCGGGCCCGTTCCCAATCGGAGTAACGCTGGGCCAGTTCTGCATCGACCGCGGGGTTTTCCAGACGGGCGATCGGGTCGCCCGCCTTCACCGTCTGGCCCGTCTTCACATAGACTTCCTTGATCAGGCCGCCGATCGTCGCGGAGATGTCCTCCGACTTCGCCGCTCCGACCACCGCCTGCTCGGTCACGCGGTGATGCGTCGGCACAATGAACAGCAGCGCCACCCCCACGGCCAGCACCCCGAGCGAGCGCAGCACATACCGTCGGGTCGGTCCTAGTTTCACAATGTGGGCTCCGGGGCTGAACGCATCCATAAAGACCTTGATAAACGGCAACGCCACAAACGAGCCTTCGACAAAGAAGCCCAGGAGCAAGCCCAGGTCGTACAGGCCGTACGGCGCGAGGACCCGGGCGAAGATCTGGGTCAGCCCGTAAATGATGAAGATCATGTACACGTAGGCGAGCACGGCATACGTGATGAACACCTTGCCCTGCGCATCGTCGCCGAGGGTCGCCTCCTGCTGGCGGTTGCGGTACCCCAGAAGGATCCGCTGCAGGTGATACGAGCAGTACGAGATCGCCTTGCCGCGCAGGTTGGGGATTTCCAGCAGATCGCAGACGAGGTAGTACCCGTCAAAGCGCATGAGCGGATTGGCGTTAAAGAGCAGCGTGTTGATGCTCGCTACAAGCATGGCATTGAACGCGAGGTTCCGGGCGAGCCCGTCGGGCAGGGTCAGCCACAGGTGCGCGGCGATCGCCGCGAGGTTCAGTTCAACGAAGACCCCGGCGATCGTCGTGTAGATCTTGTGCCGCTTGTGCCGCATCATCCACGCGTCCGACGCATCGACGTATCCACACGGGGTGAAACACATCAGACACACCCCCATCTCGTGCACCTCGCCCCCGAACCGCCGGCAGGTCATGGCGTGCCCGAACTCGTGGAAGGTCTTGATCACGATCACCGTCACCCAGATCAGGGCGAAGTTGCTCGCGGAAAAAAAGTTGATGCCCGGGCGCCCGAACTCCTCGTGGTTCACGGCCAGCAGCCCGAGGGTGCCGAGGATAAAGACGATGCTCAGCGAGACAAACCACTTCGTCCACGCAAAGCGCACCGCGTGCACAAGCCGGCCCAGCCACGGGCTTGGGTCGACCAGGGGGATCTTGAAGAACAGGACCGAGGAGACCACCTTGCCCCACAGGACCAGCCAGTGGGTGGAGGGCCGCAGCGAGCGGGCGGTATCCAAAAAGGCCCGCGCATTGATGGAGAGAAGCCCGCTCGTTCCGAGGTGGTTGATGTACAGGGCGAGGTCCTCGATCGTGCGCTCGGAGTTGGGGTAGTGCGCCCGGTACTCCGCATAGATGTCGCGCAGTTTGCGCCGGCCATCGAGCAGTCCGACAATGTACGCCTCCTCGGTTTGGAGCCGGAAGTAGGTGAGCGACAGCGGGTCCTTCACCACGTAGTAGTCCTCGTACTTGAACTGCTGGCGGCGGATGATCAGGTCGACGCGCAGTGGCGCCGGCACCGACTCGGCCAGGCGCAGGCGCTGCTCGTTGATGGCCGGGGACGCTGCCTCGGCCGGCACCTGGCTTACCGTCGCAACGGCCGCATCACTCATGGCAGCACTTCCATGCCCACATCCCGTCCGCCGGGCAAGACTCCTCCCACTCCAAATTCCAGCTGGGCGATGGTCGCATTGAGCGTCACCACCGTCTCCGCGTACGCATTCTGGCTGCGCAGGAGCACGTTTTCGGTTTCCAGGACCTGCTCCAGGTTCGCCTGCCCCAGTTCATAGGCCCGCCGGGCGTGCACCAAAGACTTTTCCGCAAGGGCCTTCGCCTCGGCCTGCGCCGAGAGCGCGGCCTTCGCCTGCTCGAGCCGGGCGAACAGTTCCACGACTTCGGTGCGCACCTGCAGGTCGAGGTTTTCCACCCGCACCTGCGCCACCCGCTGCTCCGCGCGGTACGCCTGCAGCCGGCCCCGCGTCGCGTGGCCGTCAAACAGGCTCCACCGTCCGCTCACTCCCACGGTCCAGCCCTCCAGCTCCCGGTGATAATCATAGTATGAGGTCCGCTGGCCGTAGCCGGCCACCGCCTCGATCTTGGGCAGCTGGTCGGACTTGATCGCCTTCACCGTGTGCTCCGCCGACTTGATCTGCAGTTTTCCTGACTGCAGGTCGAGCCGGTTGGCCGTCGCCAGGCTGATCGCCTCGTCCAGCGCGAGCCCGATGCTACGCGGAGCCAGCTCCCCCGACAGCACCAAGTCCGGCGACCGGTTGTCCTGCGTGGGCAAATACAACTGCCGCGCGAGCCCCACCCTCGCCTGCCGTAGCTCGCTTTGCGCGCGCACCACCTCCGCCTGCGCCAGCTTCAATTCGGTCGCGGCCCGCAGGTACTCCAGCTCCGGCTGCTCGCCCAGTTTCCAGCGCCGCTCGGTCCAGTCGGCGATCTGCCGCAAGGACGTCTCCCGGCGCTGCACATTGCCCAGGGTCACCTCCCGGAACAGCACCGTTTCGTAGTGCTGTTTGACCAGCGCCACCGTCCGGTACGCCGCCACCTGCAACGCCATCTTCGCTTGCAGGGTCTGAAGCTTTTCCCGTTTGACCGAGTTGGACACCCCGCCGCCATCAAAGAGCAGCTGCCGGACCTCCACCCGCAGATCAAAACTGCGGTCGGCAATCGCCGTGCGGCTGGTGATGGGCAGGGTGAGTTCACTTCTCGAGCGATCGATGGAGTCCGGATCACGCCGGTCCGCCGTGGCCAGGACCGCCACCTGCGGCAACCGTTTCGCCCCCACTTCGGCTTCCACCCCGCGCTGGCGCTGGAGCATGAGCCGGGACTCGACCAGATTGGGATTGGCCACCAATGCGCGCGCGATCGCCGTTTCCAGGCTCCAGACATACCCCGGCGCGGTCACTTCCGGCGAAGGGGGCGGCAGGGAGATCGGTGGGGCCACTTCCCGTCCCGGCCGGTAAATCATGCCCCGGCGGTCCGCCCGGCGTTGATAGACCGATGCAGGTCCCATGACCGGATCCAGATCCGGCGAGAGCGGGCTAAAAAAGGAACCCACGCCCCGGCCGACCCATTGCAGCCCTCGGTACGCTCCCAGCATGCCGCGGGTCACTGACTGACCCACCCCTTGCGCGGTGTTTTTCATGTCCGCGGCCACGTCCTGATACCACGGCACCTCCTTGCGCTCGTCTGCCATGCGTCCGACCGACGAGCCCAGGCTCATCGCCAGCATCACCACACCCGCCGTCTGCCATGGACTCTGTCGCCCGCGAAGGTTCAATCGACGCAACATGTAAAAAAGCCCAACCTGACCCGAAACGCCGGGTCAGGGAAGGACGAAATGCCGACTGCTCCCCCTGGCCTTTGTTCCCCCCCAAGCGCAGGCGCCTCAAGCGAAGCGCGATCCCAGGTCGGTGTCCGTTGGAGGTGGGGTCGACGACCCCGCAGGCGCTAACTCAAGAAGCAGGTGGAGCCCTCCGTTCAACGGAAGACACGCCGGATTGGCTCGGGTGGAGGGCGTCGCTCCCGCGGCGCCGGGGGACGAACACCGCAACCCTGCGTCTGTACGTTCTGGGTGAACGCAACGCGCAACCGGCGTCGACGGAGCGACGCCCTCCATCCATCCCACGCTCACCGCGGGGGTCTCTGCCGCGATGTTTCTTAGAGTTTAGGCTGGTGGGTCGACGACGCCGCGGGAGGTGTTTCGCGTAAAATAGCGGATCGCGTAAGGCGGGACCGGAGGTCCCGTCGCGGCCTCAGCGAGGCCGCCTACATCCAGCCAATGGTGGACCTTTCCGGAACAAATCGTTCTGCCTGCGGACCTAAGCGCCTCACCACCAAGAGGAATGTACCATGCATGGACCGCCCAAGAGATACATCCCGCGCCGGAAGCCGGGCCCTCGGAGAAACGCGGAGACGCGAAGACGCGAGGGTTCGAGCAGGAAGGACTGAGTGCTTGTACTTGGAAGGATGTGCACCCCTCGTTCGCGATTCTGGGTGCTTCGTGCCCCTTGAAGGTCCACCCTCTCTCCCTCCTCCGTCTCCTTTCGCGTCTCCGCGCCTTCGCGTTTTGCTTTCTTCTTCCACCTTCCCATTATCGCAACTCACCCACAGCCCCTCAGTACTCCCCTTCATTTTAGGCTTTCGTAGAGGGACAAAACACGAGACGCTTTTCGCTTAACGGT
>JAEUGY010000095.1 GCA_016794625.1 Opitutaceae bacterium | reverse complement strand
TCCGCCAGCCGGGCTGCAACGTTCGGTTCTGAGAAGCGCTCCGCGAAGGAAATCATGCGGGCGAGGTTTCGAGTGCTAAAGCCAGGTCCGAACTCCGGGACCAATTTTGCCGACAGTGTCGGCAAAATCTCCAAACCGTAGCCGGCCCGTTCTTCCTTAAGGACGTCGACGCGGACCCGTTGTCCCACCTGCCAGTAAAGCAGGGTGAGGCTCGAATTCACGGTCCTGGCCACCTGGCTGCGGGCGGCGAGGATGAGTTCGCGAACGCTGGCCAAGAGCGGTGCGGCTGGCGTCGGGGGGTTCACGGGCTCTTCTGGGGGGAGGTGTCAGATGCCCGGCCGCACGCGGCGTGTGCGTGCGACCGGATTGTGGTTTTCTCGCGTTTTTGGGCGCGACTTCGCTGACTAGCCGACCGCCATGGAGACTCCAGCCTTGGGACTGGACAGCACCTGACGGTTGTGACGTTGCATTTCGCGGAGGACTTCGCTGACGAAGGCCTTGTCCTTGTAATATGGATGCACCTCGTTCAAGCGCTGATCGATGCGGGAGCGTACCTCCTGCGACTGAGCATCGTAGAACGCCTTGGCCTGTGGGATTTGGCGTTGGATCAGGCGCATGTCGGCCTCGTGGCGCTGCATGTCCTTCAAGACGAGCATGTCGACGGCGCGAGCGGGCGCCTCAGCGACCACGCGCTGAAAGTAGGCGACGTCATTCGAGTTTGCCTCCTTGTAGGCGTTGAGCCGCTTTTGGACTTCAGGGTTGGTGCGGAACTGGAGGGGAGCCTCCTCGGCGGAGGTACGGGTCTCTTTGGCTTTGATAGGCATGATGTTGGCTGGGTTGGAAAGCACCGACCGAGGGTGAGGTGCGGGTCGGCAATCAGCACCGGAGCGGGAAGTCGCCCCAAAGGTTATCTGAGCGCAGGGTTAAGCACTTCAGGTGTGGCGCTTTTCACGACGCGAAGGGCGAGGTCGAATTGACCGCAGACTTCTTCGGCGTCGTAGCGGGAGAGCGCGAAAGCCATCAGGACCTTCGCGTCGACTTTGGCATTTGTGTCGCGGAAACGTTGGTTGAGCAGGTC
The DNA here is from genome assembly GCA_016794625.1 of Opitutaceae bacterium. Classification (GTDB taxonomy): domain Bacteria; phylum Verrucomicrobiota; class Verrucomicrobiia; order Opitutales; family Opitutaceae; genus UBA6669. The sequence continues at coordinate 9,660 of JAEUGY010000095.1, read as the reverse complement.
CGCAGCCTGGTAGTATTCGGCTGCGACGGTTTCAGGGAGGTGGAGATCGAGTTTGAGCATGGGAGTTAGCGTTGAAGCGGGAGGGGAGGGGGAACGGCCGCGAGATGACCGGGCCGGTGGGAGTCGCTGATCGTGATGTCGACCGAGGCGATGGATCGCAGGCGACGGGTTCCCTTGGAGCGGACGTCAATCGAGATGGTTTTCCCGGGATTGCGCTCTTCGAGGGAAGCGACGAAGGCGATCAACTGGGACCAGGAGAGCTGGGCCGGATCGAGGCATCGCAGATGCCGCGTGGAAAGGTCATCGCGATCCCGAGGTGTTTCCGTCCATCCGCTCGGCAGGTTCGTCACGCGAGAGCGCCAAGCGTCCTCCGCCGCGCTGCGTTCGTGTGTCAGCTTCGCGAGATGCTCGGCGGAGAAAGCCTGAAGGCGTCGCTTCTCGGCACGCAGGGTGGGAACCGAACCCTCGGAGGCGGTGCCAATCCCAACGCCACGCTCTCGCGCGGTCCAAACTGCAGCAAGGGTAGCGGTGCTGACGAAGAGGAGGAAGCAGCGGCTCCATGGGAATCGCGTCTTCATCGAAAACTCCCCTTGAAGACGAACGTCGCACGCGGAATGGCGTCGGCCACGTTGGCCAAAGACCAGCGGTCCGATTCGAGCGCGGTTCGCCACATCCGCCATCCAGCTTCGTTGAGACCAGGCTCCACCAAGCCGCCGCTGACCTCGAAGCCAGCCCGACTGGCCTGCAGACGAGTAAGGACCGCGGTCGGCGGGAGCGTGCGTCCGACCGTCCGGAGCAATTCCGCGACAACGGGTTTGCCGGGAGCGAGGGCTGCGATTTCGGAGGAGAGGCGGGCGGCCTCGGCCTCGTTCTTTCGGAGCGCTTCGATGTCTGTGTGCAAACCGGCGACCTCGGTGGCCCGCAATGCACCGGCCTCCTTCGATTCCAGTATTTCCCGCCCAATGTCGGCGCCGAGGATAACAATCCCGGCCAGGGCAGACGCCGTCAGTGCAAGGAGGCCGCGGTTGAGCCACACATCGGCTGAGGCCGGCAAGAGTTGATTCGATTGCTGACGCGAGAGCGTGGTCGCGGCCAGCATGAGATCGTCCCAGTCCATCATCTCGATGGACCCCAACCACGGGGCAACCTCCTCACGAGACGCGGCGTCGAGGGCGGCCAGATGGAACGCCACCTCCGACTTCGCCACAGCCCGCTGTATGATTTCCCTCACCCGGAATTCCCGCTGCTCGGGCAGGATGACCTCAACGTCCCGGGTCCCGTCCGCGGCATGACGGTAGACAAGGGCGTGCGTCTCACTGACTGCGACCACCGCAAACGCTCCGGTCTCCGGCCAGTCGGGCGGCAGCGCGTTCAGGGCACTGGCCAAAGGCCAAGCTGCGACGACTTCGACGCCGTTGGCGAGCAGAGCCGCCGTCAAGGCATAGAGCGCGGGCTCGGTCTCGTAGTGGAGCAGCGTGCGCGTTGAGATCGGCAGCCGTGCCACGGGTTCATAGGACCAAGCGTGCAGATCATCAACCAACGCCGGGTACTCCTGCTGCAGGGCGGCCTGAACAATCCGGCGATTGCCAGGAGGGCAGGGCACAGGAATGCTGACGAGGCAGTCCGGTTGATAAAGGACGCGAATCTTCTTCGGGCGTTGTCCGTCTGCAAACGCTCGGAGGAGCGATGACTCCGGGTGCTCCGGGTTCTCGATCGGCACCGGGCGAGCACGGCCACCAATCCACCAGTGATTTCCCCAAAGGAGAACGACGCCCGCGTCGCAGGGAAGCTCAGAGCGCCGTGAGGAAAACGTAAACATCGGTGACTCCATTGAGGGGGGCGGCAAAGGCGACGATCCCGGCATCGGAGGCTGCGCCTTCGATCGGGGCTTGCTGGGCGCCATTCATGGCGTTGGCCAATTCCTGAGCATCCTTGGCCGGACAATTCGGGATGACGAGGTAGGCGACGACCGAGTTGGCGCTCAGATTGGTCAGTCCATCTAGTCGGAAGTTCGCACCCTGGGCGGCCGACGGCAAAAGTGCGGGGGTGGCCAGCCGGGCTTCCGCCCGGGCGACTCCCGACCAGTTGCGCTGGGGCACCGCATCGGGAGTCATGACGAACGCGTTCAGGGCCTGATTCCAAAAAACCTCGTTGCCCGTGCCCGTGGAGGTCGCGACCTGAGCGCCCATGCGCAATGACAGCGGCCGTTCCAACCGGGCCGTCGCAAGCAGGATGGCGTCAAGCCGCGCCGCGTTGCCTTTGGCGACATCGGAAGCCCCCGTCAGCGCCGCACCCGAAGTGGGGATGCCGGCGCCCTCGGTTCGCGGCAGGCTGCCATTTCCCCCGGCGAGGGCGAGGTAGTCGACCAACGCGGTTTTGAGGGTATCGACCGTTTTTTGGACCTGCTGCACGCGGGCCGTGCGCAGAGCATCAAAGCCCTTGGGCAGGAGTAGTCCCACCAGGACCGCAATGATGGCGATCACGAGAACCAGTTCGAGAAGGGAGTAACCCTTCGGATGGATACGTTTTTGTTGGATCAATTTCATGGGTGTATGTGTTTTTGTGTAAATCTCGGAGCCAACCGGCCCCGAAAAGGGATCAGAGGACGCGGGCCACCTCGGCCAGGGTCGTCTGGCCGGCCGCGGCCGCCTCGACACCGCGGGTCCAGAGGGTCGCGTGGCCTTCGCGGTCACGCACCGCGACCAGTTCCTCAAAGGGTGCGTTGGCTGCGATCAAGGAGAGGAGGGGCTGCGCCGGTACGACCTCGTGCAAGGCCAGCCGGCCGCGGTAGCCGCGGCCTTTGCAGGCGGGACAGCCCACCGGCTCAAAGAACTGCCCCTCGGTCACACGATGCTGCGCAGCGAGCCGGGGATGGTCCGGATGAGGCCGTTTGCACGCCGGACACAACCGGCGGACGAGCCGCTGGGCGGCGACGAGGCGGAGCGCGGCGGCAATCAGGAACGGTTCTACGCCCAAGTCCCGCAGTCGAGGAATGGCCGAGAGGGCATCGTTCGTATGGAGTGTGGAAAGGACCAGGTGACCGGTGAGGGCACCCCGGATCGTCAGCTGGGCGGTTTCTCCGTCGCGGGTTTCTCCGACCAGCATGACATCGGGGTTTTGCCTCAATAACGCACGCAGGGACGAGGCGAACGTGAGCCCTATCTTTTCGCGGATCTCGGTCTGCCGGATCGCCGGGAATTCATATTCGACGGGATCCTCCAGCGTGTGAATCACCCGTCCCCGGTAGTCCAAGGCGTGCAGGGCTGCATGCAGCGTGGTGGTCTTGCCCGACCCGGTCGGCCCGGTCAGGAGAATCAACCCGGCCGGTCCCATCAGCGCATCGTTCACCGCTTTTGCCTGCGGCCCCGTCAGCCCCAATTCGGAAAACGACTGGGCGGGCATGGACTGATCGAGCAGGCGCACAACGAGGTTTTCGCCGTGCAGAGTGGGCAGGGTGCTCAATCGCAGATGAAAGCGTCGTCCACCTTCCGTGAGCACGGCGCGGCCGTCCTGGGGCAGTCGCCGCTCGGTGATGTCCATGCCTCCGAAAATCTTCCCACGGGCCAGCAGGGCGTCGCGGTGGGCGAGTGGGACCGAATAAAAGTCCTGCATCTCTCCATCCAGGCGGAAGCGAATGAGCAGTCCGGATTCCTTGGGTTCAAAGTGGATATCGCTGGCACCGGCCGCGGCGGCCGCGTGCAAAATCGACTCCAACGTGCGGCTCGCTTCGCCGGGATTCTCCACGAGGACGGGCTTCGTGCGGGTTCGCAGGGACGGCATGGACTGGAAGAAGTCGAGCATCAGCGGATGAGCTTTGGGGTGAGAAAAATCACGAGTTCCGTCCGTGTCCGCAGGGTGGCATTACTCCGAAAAGCTCGCCCCACGACCGGCACGGATCCGAGGATGGGCACCGCCCGAGAATTCGTGCCGCCTTCCTCCGAAATCAGTCCGCCAATGACGGCGGTTTCACCATCGCGAAGGCGAACGATGGTCGACGCCTGTTTGACTTCCGTGACCGGGGCCGTCTGGCGTCCATCCGGACTCGTCACAATCGCCTGCAGGCGCGTGATTGCGGGCAGAACATCGAGGGTGATAACTCCGTCGCCATCGATTTGGGGAGTGATGGCGAGGATCGTACCGATGGTGATCGTGGATACAGAGAACGTCTCCTGCGTCTGATTAAAAGGCACGGTGCTGCCGGCCTGTTGAAAGGTGGTCGCCTGCTGCAGCCGGAAGAACGGCCGATCCTCGCCCACCTTGATGAACGCGGTCTGGTTGTTGAGGGCCCGCAGCCTCGGTTGGGCAACGGTATTCACTTCTCCTTGCTGTTGGAGCGCGTGTATGACGGCGGTCGCTTTGCCCAATCCGAGGTTCGCCGCAAAGGTGCCGCCCGACAGAATCGCTCCGCCCACTCCCGTAACCGCCAGAGGCGCACCGCCACTGAAGCTCAAGTCACCGGCCCGGGTCGCCGCCAGCTCCCAATCGACCCCTAGTTTCTGTTCGTCCCGCAGGGTGACTTCCACCAGCCGTGCCTCGATTTCGACCTGCTGGGTGATGCGCCGGTTGACCAGTTCCAGAAACGCCCGGATGACTGCGTGGCGGGCCAGAGGTGCCGTCACCTGAACAACGCCGCTGAAGCGGTTGAGAACCAGCGTATCGCCCTCCTTGACCATCGATCGTAATTCAGCCTCCAGCCCAGGCCAGAACGTATTGGGATTGTCCTGGGAAATAGAAACCTGGGTCGCATCCGTGGTTGTGCCCTGCGTCGGGTTGAGCGGGTTGATTGGCGTCTGCTGGTTCAGAACCGGCCCGGCGTTTCCTTGGGCTCCACCTAAGGTGATCGACGCGCTGCCCGAACCCGACCGGGTCAATTGCGGATAGTCAATCGGGTAGAGGATCGTTTTCCGCCGGCGCACCACAATCGCATCCGGTTCGACTTCGAAGTAAAACCCGAGGGGTTGAGTCAGGGCGGATAATGCCGCGCGCAAGGTGCCTCCTCCGACTTCAACGGTGACCACGCCCTCGACATCCGGCTCAACGAGAATGGTGATCTGGCAGGCGCGGCCCAAGGAACGCAGAGCGGCGGGAAGCGGTGCCTTTTCAAAACGGAGCTGATCAACCGGCCGGTCGAGGACATCGGTGGCCCGGAGGGAGACGAGTCCCAAGAGGAGAAAGAGGAGTAAGCGTTTCATGGACTTCAGGGGTCAGGGTTGGCCGATCACGTACGGGATCGCGTCCCGCGTTTTGGAATTGCGGAAAAGGGTCCTGGGTGGACTCCGGTACTTGACCTCGGCCGCGCCGAGGACGTTGAAGGAGCGGTTCACCGGAGGAGCCGGCAGGAAGAACGCGTTGCCGTCCTGCGAGGCTTGCACCGTCACCGCTCCGGGGCCGGTCAGCTGCAGTTGATCGCCGGCGACAGTCGCCGGACCACTGGGGATTGTGTAGCTGACCGGGAGTCCGGAGGACGCGGTAGCCCGGAGTGTCGCAGGTGCACCGCCGACGGGTTGATCTGCTATGGGCGGGAAGGTGATGGTCTGCGCCTGTTTCCCGACAAAGACCGCCTGCACGGATTTGGGCCCATCCATCAGGATGCCAATCGTCGGAGTGCTCCCGGTGGCGTGACCGGTCCACCCGGAAAAGCGGTAGTCAATTGAGGGGATCGCCTGGACCGTGACCACGGTGCCGTGCGGATAGGTGCCGCCAGGCGAGACGGTTCCTCCGGCGGTGGCGCTTGTGACGAGCGCGTACGTTTTCAGGGTAAACTGCGCGGTCACTGCCTTGTCGCGATCCATCAGCAGGGTCTGCGGCGTGGATCGTCCGGCGGCGTCGCCGCTCCACCCGGCGAAGTCGTGAGCCGGATCGGGCACTGCGGAGATGACTGCCGTGGCACCGACTGGAAAAACGCCACCCGGCGAGACTGTACCTCCGGATCCCGCTGCCGTGGTCAGAGCGACCGTACCCCCGGCGGGCCCGTCGATCGTTACCACCAGCGAAATGACCGTTGAGGTCGCGCCGGCCGCATCGCTGGCCTGCGCCGTGTACATCAGGGTTCGCGGACCGGTATCAGAGGAAGTCTGTCCGGCCTCGGCCACTCCACCGTTGGCGCTGGTCCCTGTCGCAAAGACGGTTCCGGCCTTCCAGACGGTCACCTCCAGGAGATTGCCGTCGCCGTCCCGTCCACGGGCGCGAACGGCATAGGATTCAGCGCTGGCCGCGCGCGTGGGTGCCTGAGTCCACTCCACAGTCGGCGATTGATTCGTGGGCGCAGTTGAGGCGACGGTGATTGTGACGCTATTGGAAACCACCCAGCCCGAACCATCATTCGCGGTTGAACGGATGATGTAGTTTCCCAAATCGGTGAACCTGAACGAAGCCGTTCGTGTCGAATCCGTGCCCGATCCGATCGGACCGCCTTGAAACGGTTCGCCGACCGCAAACTGTCCCTGAAAATTCCAGTCACCGGACGGCCGTTGAATCTCCAGGTCGTGACGGGTCAGGTTTCCATCGAGGTCCGTCGCCCGCGACTGGATCGTCAGGACCGTGCCGGGTGCAACGGTTTGGGTCGCCGGAGATACCAGCACCACGGTGGGCGGACGGTTCGTTGGCTCGGTGGACGGCCCTCGGATCGTCACGACTTGAGCAATCACCTCCGAAACCCGGCCGTCCGACGCAAGCGCCTGGGCGGTGAAGAGGATCGTCTTGGGTCCGGTTTCGGCGCTCGTCCGTGCAACCGTCGCAGGGGCTCCACCCGCTGCTGCGGTGCTCGCGAGGAGCACCCCGTCGCGCCAGAGTTTTACCTCGTTCAACGACGCTTCAGGATCAATTCCACGGGCGGAAACCGTGAAGGGCTGGTCGCTGTCGACCGTTCCCGGCGTGGAGGTCCAGGCGATTGTCGGGGGCTCGCGCGTTACGACCGGTGGCGCGACCACCGTGATCGTGACCGTTCGGGAAACCGCGCCTTCGGTGCCGTCGAAGGCGGTGGCCTGGAGGTGGTAGACTCCGAGGTCGGTGAAGGTGAACGATGCCGACCGGGAGGACGCAGCTGGCGACCCGATCGGACCGCCGCGATAGGGTTCGCTCGCCGCGAAGCCGCCGTCCCGGTTCCAATCGCCCGCGGGACGCTGGATCGCCAGATCGTGGCGCACGAGGGTGCCCTCAGGATCGGTGGCCGTACTATGAAGCGGGAGTGACGTGCCTAGGAGGACCGTCTGCGTTTCCGGCGAGTGGAGTTCGACGGTCGGGGGCTGGTTCACGGGAACGGGCTTCGGACCGTTCACCACGACCACCTGCGTAATCGTTTCCGATGGGAGTCCGTCAGAATCGAACGACTGCGCGGTGAACGTGAGCGTCCGCGGTCCAATCTCGCTGAAGGAGCGCGAAACCGTCGTCGGCGTGCCTCCGATGGAGGGCGTGGTTCCGACCACCGCGCCTTCTCTCCAAAGCGTCACCGTGGCCAAGGCGTTCTCAGGATCCGTGCCCCGAGCTGCGATGGTGAACGATTGGCCGCTCTCGACCGAGCCAGGCGTCGACGTCCAAACGACCGTCGGAGGCTCGTTGGTCGGGATGACCGGTGGACCGTCGACCGTCACGGTGTGCCGTATGAGCGCGGAGGTGGCACCCACCGCATCGACGGCTCCGGCCGTGAAGGCTATGGTTGCCGGACCGTCGGCCGCATGTGGGTTTCCGGAGTTCGCGTGGAAACCGTTGCCGCCCCCGGCGAAGGCGAACGGAACGCCCTCACGCCAAACGTTTACCTGGGTCAGGTTGCCATCGGTGTCGTGTGCCTCAGCCTGGAGGAGGAATTCTTGCTGATGCGCGACTCGCGACGGAGCAGACGACCAATGTATCGTCGGTGCCCGATTTGCGGGGGGTGTGACCGTGATCGTGACCGCTTCGGAGTGAACCCAACCGCTGCCGTCACTCGCGGCGGCACGGACGGTGTAGCTCCCGACCTGATCGAAAACGAAACTCGCGCTGCGATTGGATTCCGCGGCAGAACCGACGGGTCCACCGATGAACGGTTCACCGGCCGCGAAGTTGCCCTGGAAATTCCACTGACCATCGGGTCGCTGCAGATCGAGGTGATGGTGAGTCAGGTTGCCGTCGGGATCGGTCGCCCGACTGGTGATCGCTAGTGAAGTACCAACCACCACCGTCTGTGACCCAGGCGAGGTCAGCACCACGGTGGGCGGTCGATTGGCCGGAGGCGCCGTTGGTGCTTCGAGGGAAACGAAGACCGAGAACGCGCTGCCGGTTCGGTATCCCGGGCTGACCAGGTAGTCCGGGATGAGATCGATCTGGATTGATCCGCGGGAATTGCCGAACGAACGGGAATGAAGTCCCGAGGACGTCGGTTGGGCAGCGATGTCCGCCAACTGGAAGAGCAGAGCAACTGTGTTGGTCTGATCGGTCGGGGTCATCCGTGGATTGGCCAGTATCTCGTCGCGCAGCGTATTGATCCACGGGGTCGTGTACTGGCGTTCGGCGGTTGGGGAATCGACCCGTGCACCGAAGCCCGCCCCCGAAAAATGCTCGGTGGCTGCGAGTGACGGCAGGAGAAGAAGGAAAAGGAGAAATGTTTTCATTGCAGGGTGACGGTGGCGTTTTCGTGGAGGTGAAACCGCAGCACTTCGACGCCGGGCAAAGCGGGACCGCGGTGAATGGTGATAAGGCGTCCGCCCAAAATCTCGGGTGTCACATTCGCCCCGGAATTTGCCGGCGCGGTGAACACCGTATCGGTCAAATACGATACGAACGCGTGATCGGTGGGATGGTTGTTGTTGACCGTGACGGTGAAGGTCGGGAGCACGATGCGTCGCACCATCAGCCGGTGGACCTGGGTTGTTCCGGCCTGCCCTTGCGTCCAGGCGGCCGCCTGCGCTGCGGTGAGCCGCGCGATCCACGCGGCCGGGAGCCCGACGGTGCGGCTCTCCCAGTCGTGATTCCAGAGCGCATCAAACCAGACCGCACCCGATTCAAACGCGGGCAGAATCAATTGCGTACTGGGCGCTGCCAGACTGATCAGAAGAAACCTCGCTTTTCCTGACTCCGGAGGTCCCGCAAAGAGGAGTCGCGGCTGGCCAAACCCATTGTTGACCAGTTTGGAGACTTCGGGTTGGAGTGCAGCGCTGGGAGCGACACCGACCTGGGGACTGAGCCCCCGCAAGCGCGCCACTTTGGCAAACCACGAGGTGGTCAGGGTGGTCGAGTAGGGACTGCCCGTCGCCGTGGCGAAGGTCGTGGGCGCCTCGGCCGCCGGAATGGTCCCCGGCAGCGCCGCCACGTTGAGCTGCGCCAGATCGGTCGCTTCAAAAGATCGGGTGATCGTTGTGACGAGGTCGTCGAGAGTCCGGGATTCGGTTTCAATCCGTCCGCGATCGACAATGTCCCGCACGGAGGGCGCCAATGCCGTCGCGAGGAGCCCGAGAATAAACAGCACGAGTACAATCTCGAGGAGCGAGAAGCCGTCCGGATGGTTATTTTTGGGCATAGTTAGCCTGGGATGGTCGAATTTCATCTTTTTAGCGGGCGTTGATACCGCCCAAGAGCGAGAGCAGGGGGAGGAAGAAGGACAGGGCGATGGCACCAACGACCGTGGCGAGCAGCCCGAGGATCGTCGGCTCGAGGAAAGTGAGGGCCGTGGCGAGGCGATCCCGCGCG
>JAEUGY010000093.1 GCA_016794625.1 Opitutaceae bacterium | reverse complement strand
TTCGGCCCGTCGGTAGTTTTCCGCCATCTGCTCGGCAAGTCGCACCGCGCGGGCGCGCGAGCTGCTCAAGCCCCAGGAAAGCGCCGTCGTGAGGGCGGCCACCAGCAGGCCTCCCCAAAGGATGAGGTTCGGCAAAAACGTACGGCTGCCATTTTCAAACGACGGCAACGTGCTGAGGTAGATCGTCCACTTCTGGCCAAACACCGTCAGGACTCGCGTCGCCGCAAACCGCCGCGACGCGGCCGTGCCCGGCAGCAGTGTGTGCTGGTCCTGGTCGAACAGGAGGAACTGCGGGTCCACCGCCTCCCCCTGGTACACTTCAAAATCAATCTGGTCGCCCATCAACGCACCCACACCGGCGAGCAGTCCGTCGATGCGGATGGAGGCATACACCCAGCCCACGAGATCGGCCTCGCGCGCCTCCACCGTCTCCGGTTCGCGGACCGACCGGTAGACAGGCCGAAAAAGCAAAAATCCGGGCACGGTATCAACTCCGTGGATCAGCTCGATTTTCTTCGAAAGCTCAAAGGTCCCGTGACGCATCGCCGCCTCGGCCGCCGTCCGGCGTGTTTCCCCGCGAGCAATGTCGAGCCCGAGCGCCGGCGCGTTCAGGTCCAGGGGTGCAATGTGGCTGACCACATAACCGATACCGTTCTCACCACCGGGCTCGACTTTGAAGCCCGGGTATCCGGCGGATCGCATGCGCCGCTCGAGGGCGGAGAACTTCGTGCGCTGCACGCGCTGGATGTAACCGAGTCCGACCGTGCCTTTGTTGAGGTAACGTTCCTCCAGGCTCACCTGCCGAGCCCACTGTTCCGCCGTCGGCGCGAACTCAGAGTTAAACACAAGCGATCCGAGGCCCATCATGGCCTGTTCTGCCGTGCGAAACCGCGCATGGATGTTTTCCAGCAGTCGGTCCTCCAGGCGGTCAAACCGCGCCTGGTCGACGCGCGCGATCTCCCGTCGCATCAGATGCGATCCGACAAACGCCAACACCACCAACGCCGTCCCCATCAGGGCGGGAAGGAGAAAATGGCGGGTCGTGAAGGGATTGAGGGGCCGGCGGGCTAGCGACATAAATCGCAATTCGAACGCAAGTAGGGAAGGATCGGACGGAAACAAAAGCAGACTGCTGGACGCCGCTATCGACGCAGCCCATGCGCTTCTGGAGCGTCCTCTCCGTACTTCCGAGCCGGACCGTCCCTGCCACTTCCGGAAAGGTTCATTTTCACCAATTTTTCGAGGATGGAGCTCACCCCGTGAAGGCTTGATGCAGGTCAAGGCGCGCTGCGGGGAGCTACGTTATGCTGTGCGACGCGATCCTCACCGGCTCGGTTCGTCTACCGCCGGGGTTCTCTCGCAGCATTCCCATGTCCATCATCGTCCCCACCGCTCTGCCCACCGCGGCTCCGGCCGCCCGCTCCCTCCCCGACTCCATCCAGCTGGATGTGCGTCCGATCTCCTGCCGGCAAAAGCATGCGATCATTTTTCAACGCTGGGCTGAACTCGGCGTGGGTGAGCACTTTGTCCTGGTCAACGACCACGATCCGGTGCCGCTCTACTATCAGTTCGCGAGCCAATATCCGGAGGCGTTCAGCTGGGATTATCTGGTCGCAGGTCCGGAGGAGTTTCAGGTGAAAATCACCCGGCTGAGAGCCACGACGGCGCCCCAATCGCCGATCCCGACCCGCTGCGGCACCGCGCACGCGGTTGAACGCCCACAACCGGCCGGTCCCGCCGAGGTGATCGTCGATGCCCGGGGTCTCGAGGCACCTGAACCGATGCAGCGGATTCTTGCTGCGTGGGAACAGCTGCCCCCAGGAGGCACACTGCGCGCACACACGGACCGGCACCCGATCCACTTGCTGCCCTTGCTGGAAGCCCGGGGCGTGCATCCCACCAGCAAAGAGGCCGCCGATGGATCCTGGATCACCACCCTCCAACGCGCCGGGGCTTGAGGTCCCGCCCGCGCGGAGAGCCGCCGGCGGCGCGCCGCGGGATCTGGTGCCACTCGTAGGCGGCGCACGCCTTCCGCTCGCCTTCATCGGCGGCGGCTTGCTCGCCTTGGCGGCCGGAGCCCTGTGGCTGGCCCTGATTGGAATCTGCGGCTGGCCCGCCTATTTTCATCCGCACCTGGTGGGTCTGGTCCATCTGTGGCTGCCGGGGGCGCTGCTGAGCATCTGCCTCGGCGCCTCCTATCAGCTGATGCCCGTGGTGCTGGGCACGCCGCTTCGCGCCGGCTCAACGCTGCTGTGGACTCATGCGGGACTCCACGTCATGGGTGTGATCCTGCTCGTCGCCGGCCTGACGGGGGGTCACTACCTCACCGCGGGAGGGGGCGGACTCGCCCTCGTCGCGGGGGTGTGCGGGCTCATCGGAGTCACGCTGCGCACCTTTCCTCGCTCAACCCGTCGCGACACCGCCGCGTGGAGCTTTCCGCTCTCGGCCAGCTGGCTGGGTGCCACGGTGCTGGCCGGGGTCATGCTCGCCGTGAACCGCCGGGCTCCCTTCCTTTCGCTCGACACCGTGGCCCTGCTGCGCGCCCATGCCCACCTCGGTCTGGCCGGCTACTTTCTCACCCTGCTGCAAGGGGTCACGTTTCAGCTGGTGCCCATGTTCACCCTGGGTGAAGCCCGCCATCCGCGGCAGGCGGCCTGGGGACTGGCCGGCACCCAGGTTGCGCTGCTCCTGCTCGTTCCGGGTCTCGCCTGGGGCTGGCCGCCGGCGATCAGCGGGGGCACGCTGCTGCTCCTGCTGAGTCTCGGAAACACCGCCCGGGCCTTCATTGCGACGCTGGCTACCCGGCGACGGCGTTCACTCGATCCTGGGGTCCGGGCCTTTGTCACCGGTCTGTTGTTCCTCGCCTTCGCCGCCCTCGGGGGCGGTGCGCTCGCCCTCGGGCTGGTCGGACCCGCGCACCGACTCACCGGCGAAGCCGCCTACGGTCTGCTCGTCGCGCTCGGGGGACTGAGCCTATGCGTGCTCGGCCTGTTGTGCAAAATCCTGCCTTTCCTCGTCTGGATGAAGGCGTACGGCCCCCACGTCGGCCGGCGCCCGGTCCCGGTTGCCACCGCCCTCGCATCACGGGGACTGGAACTCCTTTGGTGGGTCACACACGTAGGCGGGACGGTGCTGCTGACCGTTGGCGTGCTGGGCGACATCCCCGTTCCCACCGGGCTGGGCGCAGGGCTAGTCACCTTCGGGGTGTGCGCTTATTTGGCCAACGCCGGCCGCGTCCTTCTTCATCTCCGCTCCCACGCTCGCATCGCACCATCATGATGACACGTCCCTTCGAACCCGCCGCGCTCCCAGGAGCGCTCACCGCTGCCATGACCCAGGTGTACGACCCGGAATTCGGGGTCAGTATCCACGATCTGGGTCTCATCCAGGATTGCTCCATTGACGCGACAGGTGCCGTGCGGATCACCATGACCCTGACCTCGAGGTACTGCCCGGCGGGCGAAGTCATACTCGAAGGGGTCAAGTCCGCCGCCGAAGCCGTGCCGGGCGTGAGCTCCGTCGAAGTCTCGCTCACCTGGGACCCGGCGTGGACCCCGGACCGCCTCACCCCGGCCGCCCGCGAGCAACTCGGCTGGTAATCCCTCTGCCTCCCTCCGAGCCGTCATTCGTCAATCGTCATTCCGCCGCCAGCCCTCCGGGCTGGCGGCGGCACGTCTGCCCCGACGTCCATCCTCGGCCCGCCTGGCTTGCGGCGGAAGTCCCCGGCCGCCGCGTTCACGAACAACGCAGCGGGGTCAGACACCACCACGCACTCCGGTCCCATGAAGCGGTCCTCGACCTTGCGGGTGTAGAGGTTGCCCTCGATGATTCCGGGAAGATCCTCCGAGAGGCCGTCGAGGAGGTTGTGACGAATGATCAGACCTTCCGGCGGGCTCGGACTCTGGGCAGCCTGCCCGAAGATGGCTCCCGACCAGGCCTGCCGGCGGTCGGTGTTGACAAAGGTGTTGTTGAAAAAGTGGAGGTGCTTCAACGACCGCCCACCGACCCGGCCGCTGGTCCACATGGCCACCGTCACCGCCGCGCGGCCCATGCCGTCCACCACGTTGTTGCGGAACACGAGGTTCTCGGCGTTGCGATTGATCGCGATCACGTTCTGAATGTAGTTCCCCTCGATGCGGATGTCGCGACAACCCTCATAAAGGTTGATGGCGGAGGAATGCATGCCGAAGTGGTTGAGGATCACATTACCTTCGATGACCCCGCGTGCGGCTTCGTAGTGGCGGATGCCGGAGCCCGAATTGGTTTCGAGCCGGTTGCGGCTCAGGCGGAAGCCGTCCACGCGGTTCACGTAGATGCCCACGGTCCACCCGGGGCCATGGTGGATCAGGCAGTCCTCGACCGCCACGTCCTCGGCGTAGTTGAGACTGATGCCGGCATTGCCGCTGATGAACCGAACTTCGCAGTCGGCGATTCGCACATGGCGGGAGCGGGTCGGGCCGCGTCCCCGGGCGGCCACCCCACCGAGTCCGGCGGCGTAACGTTGGATGAGAAAACCCCGCACCACGATGTGCGAGGCCCCGCCGTCGAGCACGATGCCGTTTTTCCGCACGGGGTAGCCGATGTCAGCGGGCACCCGCCCCGCTGTCTCGGGCAGGAGGAACACGCGGGTCTTTCCGGTCGCAAGGGGCTGCAAGCACCATTCCCCGGGCTGCTCGAGGAAGCGGGGCGAGTTGAACAGAGCGTAACTGGTTTTCGGATAGAGGGTGGCGCTGAAATGCGGCGTCCGCAGCCGGCCGGTGCCGGGCTCGTAGCCGGTCACCCGCGCGAAATACACGTGATTGTTGCCGCCATGGACGCCGATGAATGCGCTCTCGAACCAAGTCGGGTCCTTTTGTGTGATCCGCTCGTCGTCCCGGAGGACACTGGAGATCCGATGTTGGAGGACGTTGCGTCCGTCGGGAGCAAACGCAGCAATCTGCTGCAGCTTCGTCCAAGCGGGCGCCTTCGGATCGGAGGTCAGCAATTGAAACGTGAGTTTGCCCGCCACCAGCGGGCGGGGCAGGGCGAACCGCTGCATCCGGCTGTCGCTCTTGTTGACGGCGACCCGAAGCACTTCCTGGTCGTCCACAAAGAACCCCACGTGTTCCGGGGCCGGCGTGGTGGCGGGACGGAAGAGGGTGAAACCGAATTCGGTCACGGTCTCCGGCTTCGCCAGCGTCACGCTGACTTTGCCGCCGTTCAGCGGCTGAATCACCGGCGCATTCGGCCCACCCGAAACAATCGAGATCAGGGGAGTGCTGCGGTTCCCGAGAGAACCCTGCTCATAGGCGAGGGTATGCGGATAATCGTCCGTGAGCGGATGAGGCGTGGTGTAAAACCCCCCGGGCAGATCCGGATAGAACGGATCGCGCGGTTTGGGCTGCTGCGCAATGGGCAGGACCCGCCGCTGGCCGTCGATCAAAAACACGCGCTGCCACGGAGCTTGGCGGGCCACGGTGTTGTCGCGGTGCAGGACGAACTCCCCGTGATTGAAGTTGGAGGAGAGATCCACCTCCAGATCGGCGACGAGGATGTCCCTCCACCGCGGGTTTCCGAGCGCAGCCTCCGCCGACTCCACCTGCTTCCAGTTGCGGATGGTCCGGGCGCCATCCAAAATCGCGCGCCCCACCCCGAAGGTGCCGTCCGAGTTCCCATCCCACGTGATCGGCTTGCCTTCGGAACCCGACACCCGGACTTCGATCTCGCCACCATAGGCCACCCCACCCTTAAACACCACCCGATCGCCCCCGACCAAGGTAACGACCTTGGGCCGCCCCCCCGCACCACGATCCCCGGGACTATGCTTCCAGGCCGTCCCCGGCGAAAGCCCGTCCGCCAGGTCGTTCCCATCGACATAGTCCACAAAGTAAGTCGCGGCAGCAAGAGGGACCAGCAGTCCCGCGAGCAACAGAGCCAGCGCGCTTCTCCTCAGGACGACGAGGTACCAAACGAAGGAGAAATTCACGTTGAGGACGACTTCAGGGTTATTGGTCCGTGTCGGCGCCGCTGCCCCAGCCCACCGTCCGATCGCAGAGCGTCGCGCCACACCCGGCGCGAAGCATGCCCCCCCACCCCCTTGAGTCAACGAAGAGGCTCCGCGGGGTGGACACCCCGACAATTCCGCGGGTTCACCGGGAACGGAGGGGCGTTGGCTCGGTCAAGGAGCCCGGACTGCTTGCGCGCGTTCCAGCCGCAGGGCCGTTTCCTCCGACCTTGCCGACCCTGACCCAAGAACCTCTGCAACAACAGTCAGCCCAGCGTTTTATCACGCTGGCGAGTTACGCGCTCGTGATCGGCATCCTCTGGGTGGGCGAGACGGTGATCATGCCCATCGTGTTTGCGGCACTGCTGTCGTTTTTGCTCTCACCGGCCGTGCGGCGGCTCATGCGGTGGAAAGTGCCCAAGATCCTGGCCATCACCGCCATCGTGCTCGCGGTCTTTGCCGTGGTAGGCGGCCTAGGGTGGTTGATGGGATCGCAAATGCTCCAGCTCGCCGAAGAGCTGCCGGCCTACGAGCGAAACATCCTGGCCAAGGTCACCGCCCTCAAATCGCCCGCCACCCCTCCGGCGCTGGAGCGCACCTCGGAGATGATCAAAAATCTCCAGCGGGAAATCCAAGAGCGTGTGCCGCAGTCGGCCCCGCCTTCCGCGGATGCGAACGGAAAGGTGCAAACCGTGGAGCCGGAGCCCGTGCGGGTGCGCGTGGAAAAGGAGGAGCGAAACTCGTTTGAGATTCTGGGCAACACGGTGGGAACCGTCGTGGGACCCTTGGCCCAAACCGGGGTGATCCTCGTGCTGTTTGTCGCGATGCTGGTGGGGCGCGAGGACCTGCGCGACCGGTTCATCAAAGTCGTCAGTGCGGGGCGCATCAACCTCGCCACGCAGGCGCTGGATGACGCCGCCCGCCGCGTCATGCGGTACCTGCTCATGCAGTTGGTGGTGAATGCGATTTACGGAGTACCCGTGGGCATCGGCCTCTTCCTGATCGGTGTGCCCAATGCTCCGCTGTGGGGACTGCTCGCGACCTTGCTGCGGTACATCCCGTTTCTCGGTCCTTGGATCGCGGCGTCTTTTCCCGTGCTGCTGGCCGTCGCAGTCGACCCCGGCTGGAGCATGCTTTTCTACACGCTCGCCCTGTACCTGTTCATGGAACTGGTGAGCAACAACATCATCGAAGTGTGGCTCTACGGGGCCGGGACGGGCATCTCCAACCTCGCGCTGCTGGTGGCCGCCGTGTTCTGGACGGCACTCTGGGGTCCGGTCGGGCTGGTGCTCTCCACGCCGCTGACGGTTTGCCTGCTGGTCCTCGGGAAACACGTCCCGGGGCTCTGGTTTCTGAGTACATTGCTGGGCAGCGAACCGGTGCTGGAGCCGCCGGCGCAGTTCTACCAGCGTATGCTTTCGATGGATTCAGACGAAATGCTGGTCCTCGCAACCGGCTTCATCAAGACGCGCTCCTTGGGTGCTTTTTATGACGAAATGTTTCTGCCGGCCTTGCTCATGGCCGAGGAGGACCGTCACACGGGCACCCTCGCCGAGGTCCGGCAGCAGTTTATCTTTCGGGCGGGTCGGGAGTTGATTGAGGAGTTGGAACGACGCGGCGAGGCCGAAGAGCCCAGCCCGGCGGCCGCCGCTGACGCGGCGCCGGCGAAGGTGGACACCGGATTGACGCTGCCGCTGCCGAAGAAAGACGCAGGCAGCAGTGTGCATGCGCCGCTGATCTGGGGCGTGCCGGCGTCGGACGATGCCGACGAACTGGTGGGCTTGATGCTACGGCATCTGCTGCGGGTTCGAGGGTTGCGGGCCGAGGTGAGTCCGGTGGAAGCGTCGCACGAGGAACAAAGCGAACGTATCCTCCGGGACAGAGCCGCCGTGGTCTTTGTCTCCGCCCTGCCCCCGTCGGCGCTCGTGGCCGCACGGCGGGCGTGCCGGCGGATCAAGGAGTCCTCGCCCCATTTGCCGGTGGTCGTTGGCATCTGGACAGGCACCGCGACGGTGCGCGAACTGGAAACTCGGCTGCACAACCCCAAGCCCGAAGCTGTCGTGACCCAACTGGCCAATGCCGTGCTCGAAATCGAACGGTGGGCGCGTGAGCAGCCGGTTGCGGAGCCTGGCGCCGCGCCCCCTCCGCCCACCGTGGATGCGGTCGTCGAGGCCCCGGCCGAGGTCGACGAACGCCGCCTCGGACTGGCGTCGTCCGAACCGGAGGCCTGGATCGAACGAGTCACCCGGGCCCTGGCCCAGGCGTTTGAAGTTCCGGTCTCGCTCGTGTCATTGGTGGATACGGAAGAGACATTCTGGCCGCCTCGACTGGGTCTGCAGCGCGAAGGGGACAGCGTACGCGAGCCACTGCTGCGGGCATTCCTGCGCGAGCTCGCCTCGGAAGAGGACCTCCTGGCGGTGGAGGACGCGAAAAAGGACCGGCGCATGGCGCAGAAAACCTTCGTGACCGAACGGGGCGTCCGCTTGTTCGTCGGATTGGTGCTGCGCACGCCCGCCGGTCATGCCGTGGGCTATCTCTGCCTGCTCGATACCGAACCGCGCACCATCACGGACGAGCAGCGCTCACTGGTCTGCCTCTATGGAAAAGAGCTGGTGGAGGCGGTGAGCAGCTTGAGTCCGTAGTGTCGATGGTTCGAACTTTACGCTTCGTCTCGCACCGCGATGTGCCTTCCGCATAGCACGTGCCCTCAAGCGCCGACACCGTGTTCCAGCCTAGCCCCCGCAAACAGCCAGATGGCGGTTTGCTCGACCCGTTGGATCTCTGTGCAAGCGTAGGTGCCCAGGGCCTACTTAGGTGCCAGTTCCTTTTCCAGCTCCGCAACGCTGGGGACGATTCCCTTGAGCGCTTTGGGCAACGACTCCACGAGTTTCGTCACATAGCCGGACACACCAATCGGTTTCGTTAAATCGCGGAGAGCATATTCAGCGATGACCCGGTTCTTGCTGCGGCAAAGAATCAATCCGATGGACGGTTGATCGTCCGCCTGCCTGAACCGGTCGTCCACCGCCGACAGATAGAAGTTCATTTTCCCGGCGGCCTCGGGCGTGAAGTCGCGGGCCTTCAAATCGATCACCACGAAACAGCGCAACTTCAGGTGGTAGAAGAGCAGGTCGAGATAGAAGTCCTGATCGCCCACCTGCAGCTGCACCTGCCGGCCGACCAAGGCAAAGCCCGCACCCAGTTCCAGCAGAAATTTTTCGACGTGGATCAGCAGGGCATCCTCGACCGCCCGTTCGTTGGCATCGTCGCGCAGCGTCAAGAAATCGAAGAGGTAGGGATCCTTCGTGATGCCTTGGGCGAGATCCGACTGGGCCGGTGGCAACGTGGCAGGGAAATTCGTGACGGCCTTGCCTTGGCGCGTGTGCAGACCCGTGTCGATTTGAAGCGCGAGCACATTGCGCGACCAGCCGTGCTCCACTGCTTTGGCCGCATACCAAAGGCGGTCGGTGCGGTTCTCGAGCTTGTGCAGCAGCAGTAAATTGTGGCCCCACGGCAAACACGCAATAGGCTCGGGTGGCTGAGTGGCCGAGGTTGCCACGGTCGGTTGTATCGAAGGCGAGTGCGGCGCAATTTCTCCGCCAGATTCTGTCGCAACCCGTGACAGATTTCGCCCCGGAGCAGATTCTGTCACAGCCTGTGACAGAATTGGGGTGCGGTCGGCATAGGCCGCGTAAAACGCCCGCATCCGCCAGACGTTGAGCGGCGAGAAGCCGCCCACACCGGGGAATTCACGCTGCAAGTCCGCCGCGAGCCGCGCGACCACCTGCTTGCCATAGCCCTTGGTGCGCTGCGCCTCCACAATCATCCGGCCGATGTCCCAGTAGAGCGTCAGCAATTCCCGGTTGGCCGCCAGACCCGCCTTGATGCGGGCCGCCTGCACCCGCGCCTTGATCTCTGCCAACAAAGGCGCGTAATCTGCGGGTGACGCTGCGGTGGAATTGGGTGGTTTTTGAGAACGTGTGCTCACGCGGAAAGCTTCCTGTTCACGCATCTGGTTCGTCACCCAAGGTCCCGGGAAACGGCGCAAAACGGATCGGAAGCGTCCCAGAGCCGTATTTCCAGCGCGGCCGACGCGGCGTCTTTCCCCAATGGCGCAATCCACTGCATATAACGGCGACGATGCAGCCGTACTCACGACGTGCGAGGGTTTTCTGTAAGTCAGAAGAACGCCGCAAGTAAATCACGATCAACGATGCAGTTCCAACCGTGACAGGTCGGCGACACCGGGGGTGGGCGTGACAAAACGATGACGAAACGGTGACAGGAAGAAGGCGGACATTCCTCTTGCGGTATATGCCTTAACAAGAATAAACGGAGGGCATGACCGAGTTGGTGGCCATCTATGCCTGTC
>JAEUGY010000089.1 GCA_016794625.1 Opitutaceae bacterium | reverse complement strand
GTCTGCCGGGCCGGATGGATGCCCTCGACGCCAAAGGCGATGATCTCGCGCTTGATCTTGATTCGCATGCGGTCGAAGGGCTGGGTCTCGCTGAGGCTCTCCTTCGCCTCCAGATCCCGCAGCCCCGGCACCGCGCGCAGGCTGGTCATGAGCTGATCCGTGCCGGACCGATCTCCGGCCACGAAGAGATTGATGCCTTCGGTGCTGAGCAAGATGGTGCCCTTGAGACCCGCCGACCGACACACTCCCTCCAGCTGCTGCTTGAGATCGGGAAGGTTTGGGAGCTCGACGAAACGATAGGCGGAGAGATTGACGATCACGGCCATGGGCCGTCATTCCTAGCCACTCCGGAGGCGGAGTTAAGCGCAAAGACAGGTCGACCGGCCGCGGACGGCGGAGGCGTCAGGGTGTGGCCGTCGCTGCCGGAGGCGGGGTCCACACCAGTTTCTGCCGGTCGGCCAGCAGGCGGTCCCGCAGGCGGGCATAGTCCACGGACTGCACGGAAACACCCGCGTCGATCGCCTGCGAAGCCGCCGTCGCCGCGCTTTGTCCGAGAAGCAGGAAGACTGGCTCCATGCGAATGCTGCCGAAAGCAATGTGGGAGGATGAGAGCGCCACCGGGACAAACAGATTGGCGCACTCGGCCTCTTGGGGGACGATGGAGCGGTAGCTGACGGGGTACGGCCGCGGCACGCGTTCCTCGACATTGCCCTCCGCCATGACGACACCGTTGACGACCACGCGGGACGTGTGGTGCGAGTCCATCGTATAGCTGGCGAGACCCACGCTGTCCTCCGCCTGACGCCGGCCGGTGCAGTCATGTTCCGTCATGACATAGTCCGAAATCATCCGGCGACCTTCGCGCACGTACAACTCGTGCGGCCATCCCCCCGTTTCCTCGAACTGGTCTTTGGGCAGGCCGAATTTGCGCACGAAGGCGCTCAAGTGGGCGGGTACGGCGGGGTCATGGGCGAGGAACCACATCATGCCCTGCTGGTAGGTGACGTGCGCCTGGAAGATCTTCTCCCGCTCGGCGTAATCCGCCTCCGGCCAGCGTGAGCTTCCCCCGATGAAGTCGGTGGAAACCGGGCCTGCATTATTGCAATCGCCCAGGTTCAGCTTGATGGGGCCGTGGCGGTACTTCCAGTCCCAGTCGAAGTCCGGACGGGTGGTCAGGTAGCGCAGCAGCAGCGCGTAGGTGTCGGGATCATAGCCCGCCGGCTTCGGCAGTGGCAGACCTTCCTGTGCGGTGGTGAGCCACATGCGGAAATTGTACGCCTGCACCCAGTTGTCGCCGGAACCTCTTTCCCGGGGCGGTTCTGAACGGATGCCGGGCAGCAGCCCGCTCGACGGGTCTCCGGGAATGCGGTAGGGATCGACCGGAAACCGGAACTGATGTTTGTCTGCGATGAAGTAGCCGTTGAACTTCTCTCCGTAGGTGGCGTTTGACTCGCGTCCGACATGGTAGGAAACGCCCGCCCGGGCCAGCAGATCACCCTCGTAGGTGGCGTCGACGAACATGCGGGCCTCGATGCGGACACCGTTTTCGAAGACGAGGGCCCGGATCCGATTCCCGGTCTTTTCCACCGATTGCAGTCGGTGTTCGAAGGCCACCGGCACGCCCGCCTCGGCCAGCATCGATCGGAAGGTGGCCTCCGCGTCCCCGGAACGAAAGCCGCTCCACGTCCCCATGCGATCGAGAAACTCGGCCGCCATGCCACCAATCGACTCCTTCTTGCCCAGGTCCACTGCGGTCAGTCCGGAAGACGTCAGACCACCTACATGTCGCCGAAACACCGCGAGCATGGACGTCTTGCCCATGCGCCGGGCCTGGATCGCCGCGCCGACCCCGGCGGGTGTCCCTCCGTACACGCAGACATCCACCCGATGCGTGACGGGTTCACTCGCCGCTGGCACCGGGTAATAGTACCGCAGTCCGGGGTTGGGGGTCGATTGCGCGATCAGCGGATGGACGAGATGCGCGAGCGCGAGGACGACTGCAGGCCAGGCGATGACGGGTCGGGTACGCGGCATAAACGGGTGAGTTTCAGGCGATCGGAGTTGGCAGGGACAAGGACCGATTCGACGAAGGCGGGCTTGAAGCGGTTCGCAATTGGACGGGCAGTTAACCCGTTAGATTTGGGGCCAACCGACGCACGTTTCAATCTTCGCAACCCCGTTTGTCTGCGGCTCGACCAAGGACCGGATCGCGTCTGATCCGGGTGAAGGCACTTGCGCCGGCGGATTGAACTCCGACGATGGTGGTCATGGCATGGATCTATCTCGTGATTGCCGGGCTCCTCGAAATCGCCTGGGCGATCGGTTTGAAGCATACGGACGGATTTTCCCGTCTATGGCCCAGCGTGCTGACGATCCTCGCGATGATCGCCAGCTTCGCCCTGCTCGCGCAGGCCCTGCGCACCATCCCCGTGGGAACCGGGTACGCGGTTTGGACTGGCATCGGCGCCGCGGGGACCGCCGCGATCGGCATGATCTGGCTGGGCGAGTCGCGCGACGTGCTGCGGTTGGTCTGTCTCCTCCTGATTGTGTCCGGAGTCATTGGACTGAAGTTTGCCTCAGCCACGGGCCGCTGAGCTCGACCTCTTTCCTTCGGACGCGGTCACCGCGAGCGACGCAGCAACAGAATCAACGGCAGCATCAGTCCCGGCGCCAAGGCAGACAGCGCGAGCCCGATCGCAAGGCTGCTGTGATCGGCGACCCAACCGACGACCCAGGGCAGCACAATGCCACCGGCGTTGCCGAGCGCCGCGAGGGCGCCGAACATGCTGGCGCCGCCATCCGGGTGCCGGTCGGCGGTGACCGCCAGCAAGGTGGGCCAGAGGCAACTGCCCGTGACGCCCACCACCACGGCCGCTGTGAGAGCGGCGGCCGGCCACGGCAGAAATGAGGCGGCCAGGAAAAGCAGGGCGGACAGCCCGCAGCCCCAGGCCATGACAACAAAGGGGTTCCAGCGGGGACCGACCCAGGCCACGCCCATGCGCCCCAAGGCCATGGCGAGCGAAAAGAGCAGCAAGGCCAGCCCGCCCATCCAGGTGGAGAAACCGAGCGACAACTCCGCGTAGGCCGGCAACCACTGGGCCATTCCGGCCTCGGTGGCACCTCCGAGAAAGATCGCGATGAGCGCTCCGAGAAACCAACGCTGCTTCAGCAAGGTCAGAAACGGTGTCCGGCCCCCTTCACTGACCAGCGTGGGAAACCGCAGCGGACCGAGCGCCAGGATGAGTCCCACGGGCAAGGGCAGCAGGATCAGGCAGGTGCCACGCCAGCCCAATCCCAGCTGCAGGCCGACCGAACCGACGAAGATCGTGACCACCGCGCCGACGCAGTAGAACGAGTGCAGCCAGTTCATGGCCGCGCCGCGCTTCTCCGGGTGCAGCGCCGCGACGACCGGGCTGAGGACCATGTCGAGCATCCCCGCGCCGAGACCCAGGACCGCCATGGCGACGGACAGCCAGGCGTAGGATGGGGCATAGGCCAGACCGACCAGGCTGACGGCGATGCAACCATTGCCGAGCAGGGCGAACGGCTTGGCGCCGGCCCGGTCCGCCAGCGGGCCGGTGACAAGAATGCCGGCCACCAACCCCGAAAACCCCACCGCGCCTAGGCGACCCAGCGCCTCCTTCGACAGTCCCTCGGCGCCACCGTAGAGATGGCTCAGGGTCGTAAGGAACACCGGTAGCAGGTTGAGCCCGATCGCGAGGCTCATCATCGCGAGATAACAGAGCGCGGTGAGCCAGCGGATCCGCACCGGAGCGGGAGCGCCACTCATGAACGCACCCCGCTGCCGATGGATCGTCCCGAGCACGCCGGCGGTTTCGCCGGGCAAGGTCGGGCGGACTCAGGGCACCTCATAGATTTCCACCAAGGCGACCCCGGTCGCATTGTCGAAGCCGCTGATCTGGGCGGTGTAGCCCCCGGCAGGCAGAGAGATCAGAATGGACGAGTCGAGCTCGGCCGACGACAGCGCGAAGGCGCCCACCTTGGCGGCGGCGTCGACGATTTGCGCCGCGTTGGCGGAGCGCGCCCAGTCGTCGTTTTCCGCCAGCGGCACCGAACCTTGGAAGACCTTCAAGACCGGATCATCGAGCACGCCCGTGACCCCGAATCTCGCCAATGTCGGACCAATCGCCCGGATCAGCACCGTACGCGTGCCCTGGCCCGAGAGGGTGAAGCCGGCGATGAGGATGTCACCCCCCGTGCCGACCTGACTGCGGGCGGAGGCGTTGGTCAGGCGCGGGGTGTCGGAGCGGAAGTCGGCGGCCGGGGTGAGGTCATAGATCTCGGCCAGGGCCACGCCCGTGGTGCCGCCGATGCCGGTCACGTTCAAGGTGTATCCGCCGGACGACAACGCCGGCGCAAGGGCGCTGTCACGACTGGCGGCGGGCAGGGCGAAGGCGCCGGCGCTGGCGTTGGCGCTGACGAGCGCGGCCGTGCCACCCCAGTTGTCGTTGACCCCGATCGAGGTCGAGCCGCGGAAGAGCTCCGCCCGCGGGTCGGCGAGCACGCCGGGTACACCGAAGCTGGTCAGGGTGGGACCGACCGCGCGCAACAGGAGCGACTTGTTGGTGGCGCTGGCGCCGATGCCGCCGGTGCTGAAGCCGACGATCAACGTCTGCGCGCCGCTGCCCGCGGCGGTGCGGACCGCGAGATTGGTCAGTCGTACGGGCGGTGCGCCGGTGGTAGGCGTGCCGGGTGGGGGAGGTTCCACGAAGGCGAAGAGCGTGACCATGCCCGACTCGTCGTCGAAGCCGTCCACGGCGATCAGGTAGGTCACGCCGGCGGTGGCGTTGAAGGTCACCTGGCTGGTGAGACTTCCACCCTCATCGTCGTTCTGTCCGACCACGGTCAATGCGTTCAGGCTCTGGCCGGTGTAAACGCCGAGCAGGGTGTCGAAGTCGCTGCCATACGTGCTCACGTAGGCCGGGCCCGTGAACGGAGCGGTCCAGGCGTACCAGATGGAGGCATTGCCGGCGTCCCCACCGTGCTGGGGCTCCCCGGTTTCGCGGGAGGCGGCGATGGTATGCCCATAGGTCGTGCTGTTACCGAAGAGGGCGCGCCGGTTGGCGAAGGCGTCGTTCAACCGGTTGCTCAAGGTCAGCACAATGTCGCCGAAGTCCCCATTGAAGCCATCGACCGCAAAGTGGTAGGTGGTGCCCGCGGTGGCGGTGAAGAACAGCTCGGCCGCCAGGCCGCTGGGGGCGCTGTCGTCGTCCGAGGCAATCTCCACCAGGGTGGACAGGTTCGATCCGGTGTAGACGCCGAGCAAGGTGTCAACCGTGTCGGAGCCGCTGGTCGAAAGCATGACGCGGCCATTGAAAGGCGCCGTCCACTGCCACCACAGGGAGCGCCGGGCGGTCTGGCCGGCGTGGTTGGGTTCGCCGAGTTCGCTGCTGGCGCCGGCATTGTTGGTCTGGATGCGGAAATTGTCGCCGAGCAGGATGGTCCGGTTGGCGAAGGCATCATTGGCGACCGACTGCGAGACGGTCAGGCTGGTGGCGCCACCGGTTCCGTCGACGGCGATAATGTAGGTCTGTCCGGCCACGGCGGTGAACTGGACCCGGCTGGTGGTATCGCCGGTCGCCGCATTGTCGTTGGAGCCGATCACGGTCAGGCCGGACAGGGACGAGCCGGTGTAGACGGCGAGCAGCGTGTCGTAGTCGCTGCCCAGCGTGGAGACCTGGGTGGCGCCGGCGGCAGGCGCGGTCCAGCTCCACCAGACGGAGCGGGCGCCGAGGCGACCGGCGTGGGTGGGTTCGCCGGCCTCGCGCGTGGCATTGCCGCTGAACACGCCGGCGGTGGTATTGGCACTGGGCAGGACGGTGCGGTTGGCAAACGCGTCGTTCGGCGGGGCGACCACGGCGCCGGAGAGCGCGCGGGCGAGGTTGAGCCGGCCGCCGGTGCGGCATTTGCGGGCGAGGGAGGTCAGCGGATCGGTCGACGAAAGCAGGCGGCTGATCAGCTGTTGAGCCGAGTCACCGGGAAACTGGGCCTTGAGCAGCGCGAAGGCACCCGCGACGTGCGGGGTGGCCATTGAGGTGCCGGAGATGCTCTGGTAGGCGGAGTCGCTGTTGAACCAGGTGGACCGAATCTCCACGCCGGGTGCGGCGAGGTCGACCTTGCTTGCTCCGTAGTTGGAAAAGGTCGCCAGCTGGTCCCGGCGGTCGGTCGCGGCCACGGAGACGATGTTGTCGAAATCGAAGTTGGCGGGAAACGAGGCCACCCGGTCGTTGTCGGACGCCTCGTTGCCGGCGGCGGCGACAAAGATCAACCCGGCCGTGCGGGTGGCGCTGATGGCCGTTTCGAGGGCGCTGCTCCCCGGCCCGCCACCCCAGGAATTGCTCAGGATCTGCGCGCCCATGCGTCGCGCATAATCGATGCACTCGATCGCATCGGAGTCGGCTCCCTCGCCGGTCGAGGAGAGGAACTTGAGGGCCATGATCTTGACCGACCAGGCTACGCCCGTGATGCCGATGCCATTGTTGCCCACCGCGCCAATCGTGCCGGCGCAGTGCGTGCCGTGACCATTGTCGTCGGTGGGGTTGCCGCTGCCCGTGCGGGCGTTGATGCCGAACACGTCGTCGATGTATCCGTTGCCATCATCGTCGCGCCCGTTGGTTTCGCGGCCGCCGCCTGATTCACCTGGATTCCGCCACATGTTCGCGGCGAGGTCCTCGTGCGTCGTGCGCACGCCGGTGTCGATGACGGCAACAATGATGTTCGAAGCCGAGTTCCGCACGTCCCAGCCCTCCGGTGCGTCGATGTCGGCATCGGTCAGGCCGTTGGACTGGCCGGTGTTGTTCAAACCATAGAGGCGCCCGTTGAGATAGTCGGTGTCGTTCGGGTTGACGGAGATCCGCCGCAGGTAGTCGCGGTGGACCTTGGCGACGAGACCGCTGGAACGGTAGGTTGTGAGGGCCTGTTCCAAGTTGGCGCCGGGCGGCAGTTCGACAACTTCCAGGTCGTTGAGGGCGGGGTAGCGTTTGGTCGACCGCGCACCCACCGTGGTGTGCAGCTGCCCCAACTCCGCGGCGCGGGCCGCGGAGAGACCGGACCGACGCTGCAGGATCAGCCGGTCCGGACGGTGGGCGAAGGCTGCGAGGGCGGCATCGTCGGGCGTGGCCGGCGCGGTTTGTGCAACCAGCGGTGATGCGAGACAGCCAAGGGCGACCAGGACGGTGAGGCGGGCGGCGAAGCCGCGGAAGGGACGCATGGGTGTGATTTTTCGAGCGAGCGAGGAAGTGCGGCTTGCGACGAGGACCGAGGTCGGCCCAATTGAAGGCCGTATGCCGCGCTGGTTTCAATCCCTGTGCAGAACAAAATCGGTAGTCCGGACACTGACCTGCCTCGCCGTCGGGCTCTGGGCCGGCTGTCGGGCCGGAAAAGCCCCGACCGCCCAGCCAGGAACGGCTCCGGTGGCCACGGCGTCCGCCGGATCGAAGCCCAGTCCGGAGCCTGCCCCCGCGCCGGTGCCGGGGGCGGAGGAAGTCACGGAGGGCAAACTGCTTCACCTTCAACTGGAAGGCGGATTTTGGGGCGTGATCACGCCGGCCGGCGAAAAGCTCCGGCTGCACCAGGCTCCGCCGAGCGTCTGGAAGGGTGGGGAAGCGGTGCGGATGCGATTCCGGCGGCTGGAGGATGGCCCCAGCATTTTCCAATGGGGAAGACCGGTGGAATGGCTCTCAATTGAGGCGGCCGGCAAGCGCCAGGGAGCCTAAGGCGGCGATTTGGGTGGGTGCACTCCCGGCGGCGGACGCCTCCACCCCGGGGCACGAAAAGAGGCGGGAATAATCACGACGGTCGGCGACTCCTACCTCCCGCATGCCGTCCGATGCCTTCACCCGCCTGGTGGATGACCACTATGCTAGCCTCTACCGCTTTGCGTTGAGCCTGGCGAGGAATGTCGCGGACGCCGGTGACCTCACGCAACAGACGTTTTTTGTGTGGGCCACCAAGGGGGAAGCGCTTCGCGACCCGAGCAAGGCGAAGACCTGGCTGTTCACCACGCTCTACCGCGAGTTCCTGCGGGTGCGTCGCCGGGATCACCGCATCTCGGCGCTGGAGGACCAGCCGGTGGCGACCCAGGATCCCCCGGACGAGACGGTCGACGTGGTCCGAAAGATGGAGGCGCAGGACGTGATGCTCTGCCTTCAGGACGTCGACGAGGTGTTTCGCGCTCCCTTGACCCTGTTTTATCTGGAGGATCTCTCGTACCAGGAAATCGCGGAGACCCTCCTCGTGCCGGTTGGCACGGTGATGTCGCGCCTTTCACGCGGCAAATCACAACTCCGAGCCCGGTTGAATGAGCGAGCCCGCGTCGCGCCGGCCCGCACGATCCCGTTTCCCGGGGGAAAGAAAGGAGCTGCCTCATGACGAATGAAGATGCCAAGTTCATCCTCCGTGCCTACCGGCCGGATGGGAGCGACGCTGCCGACCCGATGTTTGCGGAGGCTCTGGTTCACGCCCGGACAGATCCCGTTCTCGGGGCGTGGCTGCAACGCGAGCAGGCGCTCGATGCCGGCGTCGCCGCCAAGCTCCGTGAGGTGCCGGTACCGGCGGGCCTGCGGGCCAGCATTCTCGCGGGAGCGCAGGTCAGTGCTGCTCCACGGCGCCGCACCGCCTTTCCCGGCTGGGTGTGGGCGGCGGCCGCGCTGTTTGTCGTCACGGCGATCGGTGGCTGGCTGGTGGTCGGCCGTTCCGGCGCTCGTCTGAATGCGGCGGAGATGGCCCGCCTCGCCATGGCCGAAGTCGAAGGTCCTCACGTGGGCGGGCAGCATGACGTCTCTCCGGGGAGCCTCGCCGCATGGCTGTCCGCGCCCGGCCACCGGGTGTCCGCATTCCCCGCCGACGCCGAGCGCCTGCGCCGCGAAGGCTGCCGCGTGGTCCGGCTGGCCGGACGTGATGTCTTTGAGATCTGCTTCGAACGCAGCGGAGGCTTCCACCTCTATGTCATGCCCCGGAACGGACTCCGTATCCAATCGGAGGATCTCTCGCCTGTTTTCCGGGCCGAGGGTCAGCTGGCTTCGGTGACTTGGGGTGACGCGCGTTTCGCCTATGTGCTCGTCAGCGAGACCGGGCTGGATGCGCTGCGGCGGGTCCTCTAAACGGGCCGGCGGGACAAAAGTACAGCTGGGTGGGAATGAAACCGCGTGGTCGTTCATCCCACCCCCATGACACCTTCTTCCGTTCCTTCTTCCCGTCCCGGATTGCTCTGGCTCGACCGCCTGGCCCGGGTGGTGGTCGCCGCCATCCTCGTGCAGACCCTCTACTTCAAGTTCACCGGCGCACCCGAATCGATCTACATCTTCACGACGGTCGGACAGGAGCCCTGGGGCCGCTATGGCTCGGGGGTGGTTGAGGCGCTGGCCAGCGTGCTCCTTTTTGTGCCCGGCACGGTGGCGATCGGAGCTGCGCTGGCGCTGGGGACCATGAGCGGCGCGATCTTCTTCCATCTCACCCGCCTCGGCATCGAAGTCCAAGGGGACGGTGGATTGTTGTTCAGCCTCGCGGTGGTCGTCTGGATCTGCAGCGCCGCGCTGCTCTGGCGCCACCGCCGGTCGCTGCCCGTCGTTGGCTCGCGCCTCTGAGCTCGGAACGAAATCGTCCCACCCGTTGTGCTCCGCGACGAACTTCCGGCCATGATCCGCACCTGTATCCGAGACAACCTTGACACCCTCCAGCAGGGCCTGGCCGTGTTGGAACGCATCACGGAAGAGGACTACCGTGCGCCGGTGCCGGCGTGCTTCAATGCCGCGGCCGGTGGACATGTCCGGCATGTGATCGAGCACTACGAGAGCCTGTTGCGCGGCCTGGCTTCCGGCCGGGTCGATTATGAGAACCGGCCGCGCGATCCTGACGTGGAGCGCAACCCTGCGGCCGCCGCCCAGCGCGTGCGCGACCTTCTGGCGCGTCTCGACACGCTCGCGGACGAGCCGGCCGATGGACCGTTGCTCGTGCGGTCGGAAACCGCGCCTCTGGACTCCACCCACCCGTGGGCGGGATCCTCGCTTCTACGCGAACTCGAGTTCCTGCTCAGCCACACCGTGCACCACTATGCGCTCATCGCCATCCAGTGTCGACTCCGTGGCATGACGCTCGATCCGGATTTCGGAATGGCGCCTTCCACGCTCCGTCACCGTCAGCGTCACGCCGTTCCATGTGCACGCTGACCTGGAGGCCGGCCGAAGGGTCGGGCTACGATCTGTTTTTCAATCGCGATGAGCTCGATACGCGAGCGCAGGAAGTCCCGCCTGTGCTGGTGACCGGAACGCACGGCGGCCGCCTGGCGGCGCCGCGCGATGGCCCCGGTGGCGGCACCTGGCTGGCGCTCAACGACCGAGGCGTCGTTCTGGCCCTGCTCAACCACTACCCCGAATCCGCGTGGAGGTCCCTCCCTTCGGCCCCGCTTCGTCCCAGCCGGGGTGCGGTGTGCTGGAATGTGGAGAACGCCCGCTCGGCCACGGAGGCGGTGGCCCAGGTGACGGCCCACCACCGGGCGGAGTTCGCGCCCTTTCATCTCATCGCCCTCGACGCGGACGGGGGTGGAGCGTGGCACAGCTGGGACGGCGAACAATGGACCGGCGGCCCGGCCCCGCGATTCCTGACCTCGTCGTCGTACCGCACCCGGGAGATCGAGGCCGAACGCGCCGAGCGCTGGCGGCGGCTACAGCCATCGACGCGGGAGGCGATGGAAGCCTTCCACTGGTCGCACGAACCGGAGTCCGGGGCCGCGTCCATTTGTATGCGTCGTTCGGATGCGAGGACCCGCAGCGTCATCCACGTGACCGTGCGGCCCGACCGGCGCCGATTGAGCTACCGGCCGGTGCTGACGCCCGGGGTCCAAACGCCGACGTCCATTGAGGTAAACCTATGAACCTGCTGGCTGACCTCGAACGCTTGCCGGAAGGATGGCTCCTGCTGTCGCTCGTGGTGGCGACCTTGGCGTCAGAGGACCTGACCTGCATCGCGGCAGGGCTGCTGGTGGCCGCTGGCGAACTGGCCCTTGGCCCGGCGGTGCTGGCCTGTTTCGCCGGAATTCTCGGAGGAGATCTGGCCTTGGTCGCGGCTGGCCGCTGGGGAGGACGTCCGGCGCTCGCGGCGTGGCCGCTTCGCCGGTGGGTGACGCCCGCCGCGCTCGCACGCGCCGAACATTGGTTCGGCCAGCGCGGTGCCCGCTTGATCGTCGCCAGCCGATTCCTGCCCGGGACCCGACTGGCGACCTATGTGGCGGCGGGCGTGCTGCGTCTTCCCTGGCGCACCGTGGTGTTCTGGCAGGCACTGGCCTGCGCACTCTGGACCCCCCTGTTGGTCGGCGTGGCGGCGCTCGTGGGGGAACAGGCCCGGGTGTGGGCGGGTGCCTGGGCCCACGGCGTTCCCCTCCTGCTCGCCGCCGGACTCATTGCGTGGTGGATCGTTCGTGCCGGGCTCTCGCTGGGGACGTGGCGCGGACGCCGCCTCGCGCTGTCGCGCTGGCGACGACTGACCCGCTGGGAATACTGGCCGATGTGGGCGCTCTATCCGCCGGTTGTGATGTACCTGATCTGGCTGGCCTGCCGCCACCGCAGTGTGCGCGTGGTGACAGCGGTGAACCCCGGGATTGGTGCCGGCGGCGGCCTGGTAGGAGAGTCCAAGCAGGCGATCCTCCGCGGACTCGAGGGTGGGCGGGACCCGGTCCCGGACCGCACGCCCCGGGTGGCGCCCTGGACTTACCTGCCGGAGGGGCCGCTCGCGCTGCGGCTGGCCCAGGTGTCGGCGTTCGTTGCGGGCCCCGGAAGAGGCTACCCGGTCGTGCTCAAGCCGGATGTCGGTGAGCGGGGACGCGGTGTCCACATTGTCCGGGAACCCGCCGGTTTGCTCCCGGCACTCGAGCGCTCGCCGGAACCCCTGATCGCCCAGGCGTATGTGCCCGGCGTGGAATTCGGGGTCTTCTATCTCCGCGCTCCCGCGGAGGAGAAGGGACGGATCTTTGCGGTCACGGAGAAGCGCCTGCCTTTCGTCGTCGGGGACGGCCGGCGGACGCTCGAGCAGCTTATTCTCGCCGACGACCGGGCGGTCGGTCAGGCCCGCCTTTTTCTGGATCGATTCGCGGACCGGTTGGACGAGATTCCCGCGTCCCAGCAGACGGTGCCCCTGGCGGAACTCGGCACGCATTGCCGAGGCGCCCTCTTTCTCGATGGAGCGGAGCGGATCACGCCCGCGCTGGAGGAGGCGACCGAAGCGTGCAGTCGCGGATTTCCCGGCTTCTATTTTGGCCGCTACGATGTCCGGGCGGAATCGGTGGAGGCGTTTCAGGCCGGGCGGTTTCAGATTCTCGAGTTGAACGGACTCACCTCGGAGGCGACCAGCATCTACGATCCCCGACACGGGCTCCTGCACGCGTGGACGGTGCTGGCCCGGCAGTGGGCGTGGGCGTTTGCCATCGGAGCGGAGAACGCCCGGCGCGGCGCCCACGTGCTCACCTGGGGCGAACTGTGGGCCCTGATCCGCGGCCGCCGCGAACCCGCACGACCTGCATCCTTGTCATCCGGGCCGGTGCTTCCCGCCGGTGGGGAGGCCGGGGTATGAGCCCGACCACGACGCAATCGGCCGACGACACCCGCGGAGTGGCGCTGGTGGAAGGTGAGGGCGGGCGCTATGGGCTGACGCTCGCCCGGGACGACGCCGATGTGCGCGCCGTGCAGCGCCTGCGCTTTGCGGTGTTCAATCTGGAGCTGGGGGAGGGGTTGGCCGAGTCCGTGGCGACCGGCCTCGATGCGGATGAGTTCGATCCCATCTGCGATCATTTGGTGGTGCGCGAGCAGGAGACCGGCGAGGTCGTGGGCACCTACCGCCTGCAAAGTGGAACGACCGCGAAGCACCATTTGGGGTACTACAGCGCCCGCGAGTTCGATTTTTCGCCGTACGAGGCCCATCGCACCGAAATCCTCGAACTGGGCCGGGCCTGTGTGGCCAAAGCCCACCGCAATCCTCCGGTCATCAGCCTGCTCTGGAAGGGCATCGCCGCGTATGCCCGCCAGCGCCGGCTCCGTTATCTGGTCGGGTGCAGCTCGCTCACGTCCCAGGATCCGGCCGTGGGATGGGCTGTCTTTGTCCATCTGGCGGCGTCACACCTCGCGCCCGCGGCGTGGCGCACCTGTCCCTTGCCCGGCTGGCGGTGCCGGGCGCTGGAACCGGCCCGGGTGGCGCCGGTGCCACGGTTGATGGCGGCTTACCTGGCCCTCGGGGCGCGCGTCTGCGCGGAGCCGGCGCTGGATCCGGAGTTCAAAACCATCGACTTTCTCACCTGGCTCGATTTGAACGCGCTCGCCCCGGCGGTGCGACGGAAGTTTCTTTCTGACGCGCCGCAGCGGCGCACGGAATCATGACCGCTCTCTTCAACGGCCTGCGCGGCACAGGCCGGCTCGTCGCACTGCTTGCGGTCATTGCCCGCGGGGTGGCCGGCTACGGCCTGAAGTCGCGGCATCGGCGCGATGCGACCACCAAGGCCCGCTGGCTGCAGGTCACCTGTGCCCGGGCGCTGCGCGTGCTGCAGGTCCGCGTGGTGGAGCAGGGCCGGCGGCCGCAGCGGGCCCTGATCGGCGCGAATCATCTGAGCTACCTCGACATCCTGGTGCTCGCCGCCTGCTGCCCGGTGGTGTTTGTGGCCAAGAAAGAGGTGCGACGGTGGCCATTGTTTGGCTGGTTCGCGGAGAAGGCCGGCACGCGGTTCATCGATCGGAATCGGCGGGGCGACGTGGTGCGCATTGCGGAGGAGCTGACGCCGGCGATCGATGCCGGGCTGACGGTGGTCGTCTTTCTGGAAGGCACGACCACGGCGGGCGAGACGGTGCTCCCCTTCAAGTCGTCCCTCTTGGAACCCGCGGTTCGGGCCCGTTGGCGGGTGGCCCCGACGGCGCTGCACTACCGGGTCCCCGCCGGTCGTTCGGTGGAGGAGGAAGTGTGCTGGTGGGGTGACATGACGCTGCCGCCCCATCTGTTGAATTTCACCACGCTGCCGTGGATCGAAGCGGGAATCGCGTGGGGACCGGCCGAGGAGGCGGTGGGGGATCGAAAGGAACTCGCGGCGCGCCTGCACCGTGCCGTCGTGCGCCTTAAGGCTGGCCTGGTGGATCGGCGACATCGCGGTTCGTCTGCGCCCGCGCAGGCTTCGGGCCCGTCTTCAGGCGCGGCTGAAATTGTCCCATGAAACTCCTCCTCACCGCGGGTCCCACCCGCGAGCACCTCGATCCCATCCGTTACCTGAGCAATGGCTCCAGCGGCCGCATGGGGTTCGCGCTGGCCGAAGCGGCGGTGGCGCGGGGCCTGGAGGTCGATCTCGTGAGCGGCCCCGTGGCGCTCCCGGCTCCCGCGGGGGTGCGGATCCACCGGGTGGTTTCCGCGGCCGACATGCTGGCGGCGTGCGAGCCGTGCTTTGCAGGGTGTGATGTTTTTATGGCTGTGGCCGCCGTGGCCGACTACCGGCCGGCCCATCGCTCGGTGGAGAAAGTCAAGAAGACCCCCGGCCCGCTCCATCTCGAATTGGTGCCGACGGTCGACGTGCTCAAGACGCTCGCGCACCGCAAGCGTCCCGGTCAGACCGTGGTCGGATTCGCGGCGGAGACCCAGCAGGTCGAGGCCTATGCGCGGAAAAAACTGCACGAAAAAGCCTGCGACTGGATCGTTGCGAACGACGTCAGTCAGCCCGGCGTGGGCATGGACGCGGAGGACAATGCGGTGATCCTGCTCGACCGAAGCGGACGACGGTTCGCGTTCGGTCCGGCGTCGAAACGGGCGGTGGCGGAGTTTATCCTCGATCAGGTGCTCCCGGCCGGGATGATGCGACGAGGCGTCGAACCCACTTGAACCCCTGATGTCACTCCCGCCCGGCTCCCCCGACCCCGAACGCGTCCGCCTGACCGAAGACGAGGCGCGAACCCACAACTGGAAACGCTGGGGGCCGTACCTCTCCGAACGACAATGGGGCACGGTGCGCGAGGATTACTCGGCGGACGGCGACGCGTGGCGTTACTTCGATCACGAACAGGCCCGCAGCCGGGCCTATCGGTGGGGCGAGGATGGCCTGCTCGGATTCACCGACCGCGAGTGCCGCCTCTGTTTCGCGGTCGCGCTTTGGAACGGTCGCGATCCCTTTCTGAAGGAACGCCTCTTCGGCCTGTCCGGCCCCGAGGGCAACCACGGGGAGGATGTGAAAGAGGTGTACTTCTATCTCGATGCGACGCCGACCCACACCTGGAATCGGGCGCTTTACCAGTATCCGCAGGCCCGGTTTCCCTACGAAGCGCTCCGCACGGAGAACCGTCGCCGGTCGCGGAATGATCCGGAGTATGAACTGGCCGACACCGGGGTGTTCGCCGAAAACCGCTTTTTTGACGTCGAGGTCCAGTACGCCAAGGCCGGTCCCGACGACGTGTGCATCCGGATTGTGGTGACCAACCGCGGTCCCGAGTCCGCGCCGCTGCACGTGTTGCCAACGCTGTGGTTTCGCAACTCCTGGTCCTGGGGCTGCGACCACGAAGGCTGCGAGATCAAGCCTCGCCTGCGGGAAGTCGCGCCCGGTCGGGTGCGCTGCGACCACGCCACCCTCGACCGCATGCTCTGGCAGGTCGAACCGGCGCCGGATGGCACGCCCGTGCCGCTGCTGTTCACGGAGAATGAGACGAATGCCGAGGCGCTTTTCGGAGCGAAGAATGCCTCCCCGTACGTGAAAGACGCGTTCCACGCCGCCGTCGTCGGTGGCCGCGCGGAGGCGGTCAATCCGGCCAAGGTCGGCACCAAGGTCGCTGCCCACCATGCCCTCGTGCTCGGCCCGGGCGAGTCGCGCACCCTGCGCCTCCGCCTCCATGCCGAGACCGCGACGCCGAAGACCCCGTTTGGCCGGGCGTTTGAGACGGTCATGAGCCGGCGCCGGGACGAAGCGGACCAGTTTTTCGACTCCGTGCTCGCCGGCCGGATGACGGCCGAGGAGCGCAAAGTCGCCCGCCAGGCCTATGCCGGACTCCTCTGGTCGAAACAGTTTTATCACTACGTCGTGCGCGAGTGGCTCGACGGCGACCCGCTCCAGCCGCCCCCGCCGCCGGGACGCCGGCAGGTGCGCAACGAGGACTGGGGACATCTCTTCAACCGCGACATCCTGTCGATGCCCGACAAGTGGGAGTACCCCTGGTTCGCGGCCTGGGACACCGCGTTCCACATGGTCGCTATGGCGAGGATCGATCCCCATTTCGCCAAGGAACAGCTCAACCTTCTCCTCCGCGAGTGGTACCTGCATCCCAACGGCCAGATGCCCGCCTACGAGTGGGCGCTTTCGGACGTCAACCCCCCGGTGCACGCCTGGGCCTGCTGGCGCGTGTACAAACTGACCGGAGCCCGCGGAAAACGGGATCGGGTCTTTCTCGCCCGGACCTTTCAAAAGCTGCTGCTCAACTTCACGTGGTGGGTCAATCGCAAGGATCCGAGTGGACACAACCTCTTCGCCGGCGGATTCCTCGGGCTCGATAATGTCGGCGTGTTTGATCGCTCCAAGCCCCTGCCCGGCGGAGCCAGCCTCGCCCAGGCCGACGGCACCGCGTGGATGGCCTTTTACTGCGGCACGATGCTGGCGATGGCGCTGGAGCTGGCCGACGAAGACCCCACCTACGAGGACATTGCCTCGAAGTTTTTCGAACACTTCGTGCGCATCGCCGAGGCGATGAACCACCTCGGCGGCACCGGGCTCTGGCACGAGGCGGATGGATTCTACTACGACCAGCTCATCCAGGCCCATGGAGTGAACTCCCCCGTACGCCTCCGTTCGATGGTGGGCATCATCCCCCTCTTCGCGGTGGAGTTCATCGACGAAGCGCGACTCGACAAGCTGCCCGGGTTCGCCAAACGCACCCGCTGGTTCCTCAAGCATCGTCGCGATCTCGCGGGGCAGATCGCGTACTTGTCCCATGATGGCGACTCCACCGGCCGCCACCTCCTGGCGATCCCCACGCGCGAGCGACTCGAACGCGTGCTGCGTCACGTCTTCGACGAAAGCGAGTTCCTCTCGCCGTACGGAGTGCGGTCGCTCTCGCGCTCTTACGGCGATGAACCCTTTGTTCTGTCGCTCGGGCACGAGCACCACCGCGTTGCGTATGTGCCGGGTGACTCTGACTCCGGTCTCTTCGGCGGAAACTCCAACTGGCGCGGCCCCGTCTGGTTCCCGGTCAACTTCCTCCTGATCGAAGCCCTGGAGCGCTACCATCACTTCTACGGGGAAACGTTCTTGATCGAGTTTCCCACCGGCAGTGGCCGCCGCATCCATCTGGCCGCTGCTGCCCAAGCCCTGGGCGAGCGTCTGACCCGACTCTTTTTGCCGGATGCGAACGGACGACGCCCCGCGATGGGTGACTCGCTGCCATGGGTGCGAGGCCCGGGCGGCTGCGATCATTTGCTGTTCCACGAGTTTTTCCATGGCGAGACCGGCCAGGGACTCGGCGCCAGCCATCAGACCGGCTGGACTGCGCTCGTGGCGCACCTTCTGGTCAACCGGAACCGAGACCGCGGCCCATGAACGGTGAGGAAAGTGGGGCCTGCTGCGGAGGAAACCTCGGCAGCGGCGCACTGCGTGCGATCGACGACGTCCGGGTGGACTTTTGCGTCGAATCAATTGTAAAAAAGCACCTGTCCCGAGCCCACCCCGACGAGACGATAACTTCCTCAGACGACCCCAGAAGAGGCTCGAATATAGGGTCTGGACCCTAATTTTTATCGTTTCTTGTCGGTTGGGGAGGAATAGGTTGCGAGCCTGACGGAGACTTCGGCTGGCTCGGGACCCAAAAATCGCTGTTAATGGGAGTCCGCTGCTCCACAGCGGTCGTATGAACTCGGTCGCAAGCAGTCGTAAAAACAAGTCTCCCGCTGGGGGATTAGGCTATGGATTTGGTTCGGTTCATCGGGTCTGGGGAGCCCTTTTGAGCCTGTTGGTGGTCTCGCTCACCGGAACGCTGCACGCGTCGGATCGCTGGGAAACCCTGCAAGCGATCCATTGGGTGGAGAATCCCAACAACGATCCCACGCCTGGTGCGCATGGTGAGTTGGGAGCGTATCAGTTCCGCCGTTCGACCTGGTTTTCCTACACCCAGAAACCCTTCGAGTACGCCCGCGAGCGGCATCATGCCGATGAAGTGGCGGTCCTGCACTACGAGTGGCTCAAGCGCAGTTTCATCGAAGCCGGGCTTGAGGCGACCCCGTACCGGATCGCGCTCGCGTGGAACGCGGGGTTGAACTCGGCGCTCCGCGGCCGGGCGCCGCGCGCGAGTCATGACTACGCGACGCGGGTGACCAACATCGTCGAGTCCCTGAAGCTGCGGACGGCGAAAGCGGGTCAGCCGTAGAACGCCCGTTTCCCGCTTCGCGACGCCGTCGACCCGACCGGCGCGAGGCCGAACTTAGTTGGCTCCGCCTTAACGGGTGGCGGCAGGAGGTGCGGGCGGTTCGTCGAGGAATGACTGCTGCGTCGGCCGCTTGGCTGCCCGTTTGGCCTCTTCCTCTTCCGGCGTCGCATTCAAGTGACGCGGTGGACGCGAGACCCGGAGCGCCACGGCGGCTTCGCGATCCGTGACGATGCGATCGCAGATCGCCTGGATGTGCAGACGCAGCCACTGGAACGTGCTGCTGCCCGGACTGTAGTCGGCGGGACCATAGTGGTCGATCCGGCCGACCTGACGCAGACGATCGTTCTGGGCGAATTCGTCGGTGCGAGCCGGGTTGTACACGCCGTAGGCTTTGCCGCCGCCTTTCTTGACCACGGAGAAACTCGGGATGTCGCTGGGACCATCCGCGATGTAGATCATGTTTTGGAACGGGATCCGCCGGTCTTCCGGCGCGATGTTGGCGTTCACGTCGATCGCGGGATTCTTGTTGGTGCCCTTGTTGATCTCGAAGAGGGCCCGCGTCTTGGTCGTATTGTCGATGACCATGCCGATCTGGGCGATGACCGCATCGGCCTCCATGGTGAATTCCTTCTGCCGCAGAAAACCCGGCTGTAACGGGTTCTCGATGAACTCACAGCCCCAGATGGCCTCCACGTACGGGGCGATGGCGCTGCCGCGGACCATCTCCGCCAGGCCGGTGCTGACGATGTAATGCTCCAGGTGGATCTCGTGTTTGGTATAGGCTTCCCGCTCCCGGACGAAGCCCTTGGCCGTGTTGAAGAACGTCGGCAGGCCCGGGTAGAATTGGATTTCTCCCCCGGCTTCCCGCAGCACCTTGTTGCTCAACTTCGGCATCTTGCCGGCCAGCACGTAGGTCAGCAGGTGGTTCAGGTAGGCAATCTCCCCGGAGAGGTGATAGCCCCGCCGCTTGTAGTGCTCCATCAGGTTGTTCGTCTCGCCCCAGAACGACGGTTCGTCGATCCCGTAGCGCCGAAACAAGGGCGACTGCATGTATTCCGGGATTAACGTCTTGTCGAAATCCCAGATGCAGGCGATGGTGTTCTGAGTGAAAAGCGTCGTAGCCATCGTGAATCAACACCGCTAGCCGAGTCGGCCGGGCGGCTTAGTTTGATCGCGAACAGAAGCCGCGGACGGCAGGGCACGCAATTCGCAAATGGCCTCGGGCCAACCCGCAACGCATCCGCATGGACATCCTCCCTCCCATTCTTCCCTTCCAGCGCCGCCTCGATGAACTCGATGCGCAGATGGCGGCGCCGTCGTTTTATGCGAATTCCCGCCGGGCGACGGAGGTGACGCGGGAGCATCAAAAGCTCGGCCAGCTGATCGCCGAGCACCGCACCTACGAAAAAATCGGGGTGGAGCTGGTGGAAGCGGAGGCCATGGCCAAGGACCCCGCCGCCGATCCGGAGATGAAGGAACTGGCGGCAGCCGAAGTGCCCGAGCTTCGCCGCCGGCGCGACGAGCTGCACCAGAGCATCCTGCGGGCAATGATTCCGCCGGAGCCGACCGATTCCCGCAATACCGTGATGGAAATCCGGGCGGGCACCGGCGGTGAGGAAGCGGCGCTGTTCGCCGCCGAATTGACCCGGGTTTACCAGAAGTTTGCCGACAAGTGCGGCTGGAAGATCGAGCCCATGAGCAGCAGCGTGAGCGAGCGGGGAGGGTTTCGCGAAGTCAGTTTCCTCATTTCCGGCAGCGACGTGTACAAGCAGCTCAAGTTTGAGAGCGGGGTGCACCGCGTGCAGCGCATCCCGGCGACCGAAGCCAATGGGCGCATCCACACTTCGACCGTCACGGTGGCTGTGCTGCCCGAAGCCGAGGAAGTCGATCTACAGATCGATCCCCAGGAGCTGGAAATCACGGTCCAGCGCGCCAGCGGTCCGGGCGGACAAGGAGTGAATACCACGGACTCCGCCGTTCGCATCATTCATAAACCCACGGGTATGATCGTCTTCTGTGCCGACGGCCGGTCGCAGCAGAAGAACAAGGCCAGTGCGATGGCGGTGCTCCGTTCCCGGCTGTTGAAGATGAAAGAGGATGAAGAGCGCGCCAAGTACGCCGCCCAGCGCAAGAGCCAGATCGGCACCGGCGATCGCAGCGAGCGCATCCGGACCTATAACTTTCCGCAGAATCGACTGACCGACCACCGCATCGGCCTCACCCTCTACAATCTCCCGCAAGTGATGGAGGGGGAGATCGGGCAGATCGTCGCCGCCCTGCAGGGCGTCGAGTTTCAGGAAAAGCTGGCGGCGCTCACCGGCCAGACCTTTGTGCTCAAGCGGGCCGGCAGCGACCGGGACGACGAGTGACGGCCGACTGAAGTCTCATGACTGCTCCCGTGCCTGCACCCCTGCTTTCGGTCCTCGAGATCATTAAGAAGACCACCGACTTTCTCGCCGGCAAACGCGTGGAAAGCCCCCGGCTGAGTGCCGAAACCCTCGTCGGGCACGCCTTGGGACTACGTCGCATGCAGCTCTACGTGCAGTTTGAGCGGCTGCTGACCGAAGCGGAGCTGGAGAAGATCCGACCCCTCGTGCGCCGCCGGGCATCGCGTGAACCCCTGCAGTACATTCTCGGCGAGACGGAGTTCTGTGGGTTGACCCTGAAGTGCGATCGTCGCGCGCTCATCCCCCGACCGGAGACCGAGTACCTGGTCGAACTCGTGCAGCAACGGTTTTCACCGACCGGACCGTCCCAGGTGCTCGATCTGGGGACCGGGACCGGTGCCCTCGCACTCGGTCTGGCGCGACTGTGGCCGACAGCCCAGGTGACCGCGATCGACGTGAGCCCTGATGCGCTCGCCCTGGCCCGCGAGAACACGGAAAAGGCCGGGCTGGCAGAACGCGTGCGACTGCTGACGTCCGATTGGTTTTCAGCCCTCGAACCCGGGTGCACCTTCGACCTGATTGTGTCCAATCCCCCGTATCTCACGACCCGGGAAGTGGCGGAGACGCAGCCCGAGGTGCGGGAATTCGAGCCGGCGCGCGCCCTCGCTTCCGGGGCGGATGGGCTAGATGCCCTCCGGCTGATCCTTTCCGGCGCACCGACGTGGTTGGCACCGAACGGCCTGTTGGCGATGGAGACGGGGATTGCGCACCATGCCACCTTGCGCGACCTCGCGACTGCGTCGGGTTGGTTGGGATTTGAGTCCAAGCCCGATCTCACCGGCCGCGACCGCTATGTGTTTCTCCGCCGGTCCCTTCCTCCGGCGGATCCCACACCTTCGGCCGCCGCGTAAGGCCGACCGGTGCGGGCGTGCATCCCGTTCCGCTCAGGCGTTGGCTTCGACCGGGGCGGCGTGGCGGTTTCTCCAGCGGTCGAGCACCCGGCGATAGATGGCGTCCGGTGACAGCCCGTGCTGGGCACGCAGAGCTTGGACCGAACTGCCGTGGTCGACAAAACGATCCGGCCAGCCAATGCGTTCCACCGTGGTGGAGCAGTCGGCCTCCTGCAGCACCTCCAGCACGGCGCTGCCAAAACCACCGGCGATGGCGTGGTCTTCCATCGTCACCAGCATGGGAATACAGGCCGCGTGGCTGAGCAGCAACGTCCGATCCAGCGGCTTGACGAAGCGGGCATTGACCACACCGACGCTCAGTCCCTCTTCCCGACCCAGGCGCTCGGCCAGTTCGAAGGCGTCGGCGACACTCGGGCCGAGTGCCCAGATCATGATGTTGGACCCTTCCCGCAGGACTTCGGCGTGTCCGACCGGCAGGAGGGCAGGGCGATCCTTGATCTTTACACCCCGGCCGGCGCCCCGGGGGTAGCGAATGAAGGCGGGTGCGTTCAACGCGAGACCCGTGTGCAGCATGTCGACCAGCTCATCCTCGTCCTTGGGCTGCATCAAGGTCGTGTTCGGGATGCACCGCAGGTAGGCGAGATCGAAGATGCCGTGATGCGTCGGCCCGTCATTGGGCGACAGCCCGGCGCGATCGAGACAGAACACCACCGGCAGGTTTTGTAGCGCCACGTCGTGCACGATCTGGTCGTAGCCGCGCTGGAGGAAGGTCGAGTAAATCGCCACCACCGGCTTGATGCCCTTGGTCGCCAGTCCGGCCGCGAAGATCACCGCGTGTTCCTCGGCGATGCCGACGTCGAAAAACTGCTTCGGGCACTCGTTTGCGAGGTAGGTCAGACCGGTGCCGCTCGGCATCGCGCCGGTGATTCCGACGATGCGGCTGTCGGCCTTCGCGAAACGCGCCAACGCCTGACCGAACACGTCCTGGTAATTGGGCGGGGTACCGGGGGCGGGTTTCAAACTCTCGCCGGTCAACGGATCGAAGGCGCCGAGACCGTGGAATTTCTCCGGGTGACGCATCGCGGCCTCGAGGCCCTGGCCCTTTTTGGTCAGAACGTGGAGGATGATCGGACCTTCGCACTGTTTGGCGAATTCCAGAT
Source organism: Opitutaceae bacterium (assembly GCA_016794625.1). Taxonomy (GTDB): domain Bacteria; phylum Verrucomicrobiota; class Verrucomicrobiia; order Opitutales; family Opitutaceae; genus UBA6669. Next base: position 23,460 of record JAEUGY010000089.1, on the reverse strand, counting down.
TCTTGACCAGCTCCTCGAGATCGTGCCCGTCGATCGGTCCAAGGTAGCGCAGGCCGAATTTTTCAAAGAGCGAGGACTCGACGAAGAAGTCCTTCGTCTCCCGCTTCCACTTCATGTAGACCCGGTGCATGTCATTGCCCCCGGGCAGCGAGGTGAAAAACTTTTCCAGATCGTGGTGGATCTTGTTGTAGGTCCGGTTGGTGGACAGCCGGTTGAGGTACTTCGAGATGGCCCCGACGTTCTTCGCGATCGACCACTCGTTGTCGTTGAGCACGACAATCAACCGCTTCGTCGAGCCGACCACGTTGTTCAACGCTTCGAGGGTGACGCCGCAGGTGAACGCGGCGTCGCCGCAGACCGCCACCACGTGCTCGTGCGTGCCGCGGAGGTCGCGCGCGCTCGCCATGCCCAGCGCCGCACTCAACGCGGTGCCGGCGTGGCCCGCCCCGAAGGCGTCGTGCGGACTCTCATGGCGCATGAGAAACCCGCTGGCCCCTCCCGATTGCCGCAGCTTCCGAAAGAAATCACCGCCGCGACCGGTCACGAGTTTGTGCACGTAACCCTGGTGGGCGACGTCGAAGACAAAGGAATCCGACGGAGAATCAAAAACGCGGTGCAGGGCGAGCGTCAGTTCGACCACTCCCAGATTTGGACCGACGTGGCCGCCGTTGCTCGCGGTCACCTGGATGATTTCGTCGCGAATCTCGGCCGCGAGACGCAGCAGCTCAGAGGTGGAGAGCGCCTTGACATCGGCGGGACTGCTGACGCGGTCGAGCAGGCGGGAAGGCGCGGGAGTTGCAGCCGTGGAGTCGGCGGAGGACGAGTTCATTAACAATGTGGGCGGCGAGGAACGTCGGCTCAGGAGGTTTCGCGGTCGCTCTCGAAGGGAACGAAGGCCGGCGTACCGTCTCTCTGTTTCTTTAGTTGTTCAATCTTGAGCTCTGCGTCCTTGAGACGGGCTTCACATACTTTCAGCAGCTGATTGCCCTCTTCAAAGCGCGACAACAGGTCAGCGAGGGCAATGTCGCCCGACTCCATGGATTCCACGATGCCCTCCAGGCGCTCCAGGGCGGCTTCAAATGAAAGAGACGGAGCAGGTTCGGAATCCACCGGAGCACTGTACGCCGTTGCGACCGTGTTTCAATCCCGGTTTGGTGAGTTGACCGCATTCCTTGACCCAGCGGGCAGGAGGTGCGGTGGGCCAGATCCTACTGACGCACGGCGAGCCCCCGGCCGGCGAGGTGGACCTTGACTTGGGGAATGGTTAGCGTCCCAAAATGAAAAAGGCTCGCGGCGAGGGCGGCGCTCGCGTGTCCCTCCTGCAAAGCATCGTAGAAGTGGTCGAGAGTGCCGGCGCCGCCGCTGGCGATCACGGGGACGGAGACCGCGTCACTGACCGCTCGCGTCAGGGCGCAATCGTAACCGGCTTGCGTACCATCCGCATCCATACTGGTGAGCAGGATCTCGCCGGCACCCAGCTCGACCGCCTTTCGGGCCCATGCCACGGCGTCGAGACCGGTCGGGTTGCGCCCGCCGTGGGTGAACACTTGCCAGGAGCGGCCGTCGGGCTGGCGTTTGGCGTCAATCGCCACGACGATGCACTGGGCTCCAAAACGATCAGAGGCGGCGTGAATCAGGGACGGATCCTGGATCGCGGACGTATTGAGCGAAACCTTGTCCGCTCCGGCCCGGAGCATGGCCTCGATGTCGCTGAGTGAACGCAGCCCACCGCCGACAGTCAGCGGCATGAAGCACTGTTCGGCCGTGGCAGCGACCACGTCGTGCATGATCTTGCGACCATCGCTCGAGGCCGTGATGTCCAGAAATACGAGTTCGTCCGCGCCTTGCTGGTCGTACGCCTTGGCGCACTGCACCGGGTCGCCGGCATCGCGCAACTCCTGAAACTTAACGCCCTTGACCACGCGACCATGGGTCACGTCGAGGCAGGGAATGATACGTCGGGTCAGCACGGCAGGGAGCGATGACACACCCCGGAGCGGAGCCGGTGGACCGGCAGGCCGGGGCGGTCGGCGGCGGCGGCACGGCGTTGAATCCGTGCACGCTTCGTCACCGCGAGCGAACTACTGGTCGGTGTGGGTGATGTCGGGCTCAAACTCGACGTTGAGACGATAGACCTGGCCCGGCCGCATGACCAGCGGATGGTCGCGGACGAGGAACTGCAGGTAATGAATCTTGCCGTAATTGGTGCGATACGTCGGGTCGGCGGACACCACTTCGGTTTCGCGCCAGCTCGCTTGGAAGTCGTTCTTGCTCACACCGCAGCGGTGGCCTTGCGCGCCGAGGGCGAGGGCGCCACTGACGTGGTACTTCGAGTGCGGAGCGGCGATCGCGAGCACGTAGCGGAACTTGTCGAGCGTGATCTGCTGTTTGACCGTGTACGCGAATTCGCAGCCGATCTTGTTGCCGGCGAAGTTCCACTGCACCTTCACGCTGCCCAAGCCCTTGATGATCTCTTCCTTCGTATCGATCAGTTCGGGCTGTTCGTAACGGAAGTAGAAACTATTGCGCAGACCGAGACCGGTCACGCAATTCTTGCCGTAGAACGACGGGATGGTCACATGCTCGCCGAACGTGAGTTCGGGCAGCATGATCGGGGCGTAGATGTTGTTCGGCCAGTCGAAGATGCCCGGGCAATGCGGGAAGGTCAGGGCGTCGGCGACGGCCTTGCCCCCGCAGGACACGAGAGGAATCTGGAAGTGAAGCCCGCTGGTGGCGTCGCGGTAGAGAAAAACGCCCTGTTCCTTGCGGTTGGACTTGTCGAAGATGACAAAACGACCGGCGGTCTTGGGTGCTTCCAGTTTCGGCGGGATCGAGGGCAGTTGGACGGTTTTGGCCAGACGAGACCACTGGCAGAGGTAACGGGCGGCATCGAAGTTCGCCATCCGCGTCGTGTGGTTCGAATAGGCGGTGCGTTCCTCGTCGCGCAGATCGAGGAAACCGTGCTCCTGATCGAGGTAGGTCTGGTAGAAGAAGAAGAACAGCTTCCGCAGGATATCGTGGTACCGCGGACGTTGGTCGTCCGGGATCCAGCCATCGCGCAGCCCCTGGAGAATCAGCGTGATGCAGTGCATCTGGCCGTAGGCGCCGGCCGCGCGGCCAAAGGCCCAGCCCAGACCATCGGCCCGCACGAGGTCGGGCATCATGCGGATGTATTTCTCGGCGTAGGTCCGCAGCGTCGGCAATTTGCGGTCGCGCACGCCGCTGTTGGCGTGGAGCTGGAGCGCGGAGCGGATGAAGACAAACGTCATCACCCCGTACAGATTGAAGTTTCCGCCCAGACCGCTGGTGGAATCGTCGAAAAATCCGGTGGAGCTCGTATGGTTGATCCGATCGACCATGCGCTCGATCAGGCGGGAGGTTTCGTCCTTTTTGGAGAGACCGAAACTGAAGCGCGCCACGGCCTTGGCCACGTTGAAGGCCTGCCAGTGGTTATCGTAGTCGCTGCGGTGGAGAAGCTGTTTGTCGATCCGCTGCTGGGTTTCCTCCACGAGGCGTTCCCAAACGCTGTTGCGTTCTTTGGAGGGGCCGAAGCAAAGCAGTCCGAGCGAGGCGTAGGCCAGGCCGTTTTCCGCCGCGGGTTCGGTGAACATCTGGGCGGTGACGCAGCGGGCGGCCAGATCGACGAGGTCAAACCCCTTCAGGCTGGTCTCACCCGTGGCGCGGAAGTACTCACCGAGCGCGTAGGCGGCGTGGCCGGGTTCGTCGGGGCGGGGAATCTCTCCCGGAGCGGAGAGGAGGGTGCCGTCAGGTTGAATGGCATCGAGGTTATGGCCCAGGATCGATCGGGCCATATCGAGGCATTGCTCGGAAAAACTATGCATGCGTAGGAGTTTGCTGGCGGTCGGCACCGTCCGGCGCACCGCGCGCACGAACGGAAAGGGTGTTTCTTCAGGAAGTCGTCGGCTGGCGCAAGAGGTAATTCTGGGGCCTAGCGGGAGATCAGCTTAAGAAACTCGTCGTTCGTCTTGGTCTTGGAGAGGCGGGCGATCATGGTTTCGGTCGCTTCCTCCACCTTTTGCTGCACCAGGGCGCGGCGGAAAAAGTGGATCGAATCGAGTTTTTTCGGATCCAGCAGCAGCTCTTCTTTCCGCGTGCCGGACTGCTGAATATTCACAGCCGGCCAAAGCCGCATTTCGGCGCACTTGCGGTCGAGGACGAGGTCACTGTTGCCCGTGCCTTTGAACTCCTGGAAAATCACGTCATCCATCCGGCTGCCGGTTTCGACGAGGATCGAGGCGATGATGGTGAGCGAACCGGCTTCTTCAGTCCGGCGGGCCGAGGCGAAAAGTTGACGCGGTTTTTCGAGCGCCCGCACGTCGAGACCGCCGGTGCCGGTGCGACCGGAGTTGCGCATCGTATTGTGGGCGCGGGAGAGGCGGGTGAGGGAGTCGAGCAGGAGCACGACATCCCGGCCTGCTTCAACCAGACGGCGGGCGCGTTCGATCGCCAGATCGGCGATGCGCACGTGGCTTTCCACCTGCTCGTCATTGGATGAGGCCCAGATCTCCGCGGGTACGCTGCGCTTGAAATCGGTCACTTCCTCCGGGCGCTCGTCGACGAGCAGCACCATGACGTGACACTCGGGGTGGTTTTCAATCACGCCGAGGGCCATGTCGCGCAGGAGCGTGGTTTTGCCCGTGCGGGGCGGCGCCACGATGAGGCCGCGGGTGCCTTTGCCGATCGGACAAAACAGATCGACGACGCGCGTGGTCAGTCGGCCGTCCTTGAGCTCCAGTTTGAGCTGCTGGGTGGGCGAGACGGTCGTCAGATTGACGAAGTCGAACTTGGCGCGGCGATCCTCGAGGGACATGCCGTCGACCGATTCGATGAACTTCATCTTCGGGTTCGGGAACTTGCCTTCGGCTGGATACGCCGTGCCGCCGATGATCTGGCCCGGCTTCAGCTTGAACCGGCGGATGAGCTCCTTCGGGACGAACGTATCCGACGGGCGTCGCTTGCCGAAACGGGCCAGGTCAAGCAGCTGACCGTTGCCGCTCTTGGCGACGTCGATGTCAAGAATGCCTTCCACCCGGACCAGATTTTCCTGGGGCATCGGAGGCGCGGCGACCGGGGTCGGGGAAGCGGGGCGTTCGGCGACGCCGGTTTGGGGACCGTTGACGGGAGGCGTCGAAGCGGTGGGGTCCGCGGAGGCGGAAGCGGGCTTATTTTCCATGAAGAGACAAAGGGACAGGGCAAAACAATCAAGTCGCGTGCTTGACGCTTAAAACCTGTCGCGAGATATGAGCTGCGCGCGCCGACGGCCGGCGAACCTTCTCAAATCCCCCAACAGCCACAAACGTGTCAGACCAAACGATTACCTCAGTATCCCGAGAACATCGGGTTTTCAGGCCTTCGGCCGAGTTTCAACGCCAAGCAAACCTTGGGAGTTATTCCGCTTATAAGAAGCTTTACGCGGAGTCTGTCAACGCTCCAGAGAAATTTTGGACGAAGCAGGGCCGCGAGCTGCTGTCCTGGCGCAAGCCTTTCAAGAAGGCGCTCCAATGGAAACTCCCTCATGCCAAGTGGTTTGTGGGTGGGCAGCTGAATGTGGCCGAGAACTGCCTCGACCGTCATCTCGGCACGGCGCGCGAAAACAAGGCCGCAATCATTTTTGAAGGTGAGCCGGGTGATGTGCGCACCTTGACCTACAAGCAACTCCACCGCGAGGTGTGCCGGTTCGCGCAGGTCCTGACCAAACTTGAAGTGGCCAAGGGAGACCGGGTGGCGATCTACATGCCGATGGTCCCGGAAGCCGCGATCGCGATGCTGGCGTGCGCCCGGCTGGGCGCGATCCACACCGTCATTTTCGGCGGATTCTCCAGCGAAGCGATCAAGGATCGCGTAAACGATTGTCAGGCCAAGGTGATCATCACCGCCGACGGCGGCTGGCGCCGCGGCAAAGTGGTGGAATTGAAGACCAATGTCGACCGGGCCGTCGCCGCCACGCCCAGCGTGAAGCACGTCGTCGTGCTGAAGCGCACGGGCAACGCCGTGACCATGACCGAGGGTCGCGACCTCTGGTGGCACGACCTCGTGGCCCAGGCCCCGGCCGAGCACAAGGCGCGCGCGTTCGACAGCGAAAATCCGCTCTTCATCCTCTACACCTCGGGCTCGACCGGCAAACCGAAGGGCGTGTTGCACACCTCCGCCGGATACCTGCTGGGGACCGCGATCACGTCGAAGTATGTCTTCGATCTGAAGGACACCGATGTCTATTTCTGCACCGCCGACGTCGGCTGGATCACGGGCCACAGTTATGTGGTTTACGGTCCCCTGGCCAATGGCGCCACGGTCTTGATGTACGAAGGTGCGCCCAACCAGCCCGGGCCGGACCGGTTCTGGGAAATGATCGACCGGCACGGCGTGACCATTTTCTACACGGCTCCGACCGCCATCCGCGCGTTCATGCGCTGGGGCGACGAACACGTGAAGAAGCACAGCCTGCGCTCGCTGCGCCTGCTCGGGTCGGTCGGTGAACCGATCAACCCCGAGGCATGGATGTGGTACCACACGCTCATCGGCAAGAAACGCTGCCCGATCGTGGACACCTGGTGGCAGACGGAAACCGGAGCCATCATGGTTTCCCCGCTTCCGGGCGTCACCCCGACCAAACCAGGCTCCTGCACCCTGCCGTTCTTCGGCGTGGTGCCCAAGGTCCTCGACGAAAACGGCAAGGAAGTGCCGAAGGGGTCGGGTGGGAAACTCTTTCTCAAATCGCCGTGGCCCTCGATGCTGCGCACGCTGTGGGGCGACGACGAGCGCTACAAGCGGCAGTACTGGAGCGAACTGCCCGGGTACTATTTCGCCGGCGACGGCGCCCGCATCGACAAGGACGGCTACCTCTGGGTGGTCGGCCGCATCGATGACGTGCTCAATGTATCCGGACATCGGATCGGGACGGCGGAGGTCGAGAGCGCCATGGTTTCGCATCCTTCGGTCGCGGAAGCAGCGGTCGTCGGCCGTCCGGACGAACTCAAGGGTCAGGCTCTGGTGGTCTTTGTCATCGTCAAGTCCGGCATCCAGGCCACACCTGAACTGCGCGAGGAACTGCGCGCCCATGTGGCCAAGGAAATCGGAGCGCTCGCCCGCCCGGATGACGTGAGATTTGCCGCCGGGCTGCCCAAGACGCGCTCCGGCAAAATCATGCGACGGATCCTGAAGGAAATTGCCGCAGGCGGCGACGTGAAGGGCGACACCACTACGCTTGAGGACTTCTCGGTGGTCGCAGCCCTGCAGACGCAGGAGGAATAAAATGGGTGTGGGTGCATTTAATGCAATAAATATGCATTAAGTGCTTGCGAAGGCGGGTGTGTGGCGCAACGGTTGCGCCACACCCATGAGCCCTCGCGTTCATTTCCAGCTGGCTGACCCCGCCGCACCCTGCCGGGTGGGAGCATTCAGCCTGCTCGAGGTGATGGCGGCCTTGGGGTTGGCGGCGTTGCTTACCGGAGTGGTGGCCGGCGTGCTGCCGGCGGTCAGTCATCGTCGTCTGTCGTTTCAGGCCGCAGCGGACCTGGCGTTGCTCGTGGCGGCGCTCGAAGGCTACCGGGCGGAGTGGGGCGACTATCCGCGCACGGGAGACCGGCCCCACTTTTCCGGGCTCACCGGGCCGGTTCCGTCCCACGCGGCCGAAGCGGCGCTGCACGCCGCGCTGTCGGGCCGGGCGGATCCGCTGCTCCAACGGGTCGGGACGCGCGCCCGGCTGGCCCTGGGTACGGTGCCCACACTGCTTGCATCCCGGAGCGACCTGGCCGCGAGCGGGACCGGGGAGGCGGATGTGTATGTGGATCCCTGGGGCCGGCCGTACGTCTATGCGTACCGGCCACCCGCGCCTCTGGCGCCGTGGAGGGCGGAGGGGTATGTGTTGTATTCGTGCGGTCCGGACGGGAGGCACGGGGAGCCGGTCGAGGGGCGTTACGATGCATCGCATCCAGACAATAGTGACAATGTCGTCGCTCTCCCGTAATCATGCTCCCCCCCGCCGCGGGGCCCCGGCTTTTTCCCTGATCGAGCTGCTCGCGGTGCTGGCCGTCGTCGCGATCCTGGCCGGCCTGCTCCTGCCGGTCACGGCTCAGGTGCGTGGATTCGCACTCAAGGTCCGCACGCGGGCCCTGTTTGCGCAGTGGACGGTGGCGGTGGAGCAGTTTCGGGCGGATACCGGCGCCTACCCACAGCTGGGGGACGACGGCAGGCTGGAGGGGGTGCGATTCCTCGCGGCACTGTGCGGTCAGACGCCGGACGGCACGCCGGCCGCGGTGGCGGATCTGCAGGGCAACCTGCGCCGTGCCCGGTACGTCTCCCTCGCGCCGGAAGAGTGGCTCGGCGATGGCCGGGGCGGAGGCGTGCTGCTCGATGCATTTGCCAACAGCCAGATCGCCGTGCTGGTGGATCTGGATGGGGATGGACTGATCCGGGGCGATGAGGTCCTGCGGCCTCTTTTGGCGCGCGGGAATCCGCGAGATGGATTCATCCCGGTGCCGGCGCCGACCGATCCCGACTTGGGGGCAGGTGGAGTCATTCGCGCGGCGGTAGCGTTTTATTCGGTGGGCCGGGGGCAATCCGGGGACGACTATGTGCTCAGCTGGAAATAGGTCGCGGGGCGAGGCCTTCACGTTTCTCGAGGTCATCGTGGTGCTGGCGTTGGTCATTGCGTTGCTCGGGCTGGCGACGGGAACCCTCGCGGAACGTAGTCCGGCGCCCGCCTTGGTGGCGTCCCAGCAATCCTTGTCGGCGTTGCTCACGCTGGCGCGGGTCGAAGCCATGGCGTCCGGACAGACGACGCGGGTGCTGGTGGCGACGGATCATCCGGAGGGAGGGGATCCCGATGAACGTCTGCGCTCCGTGCAGGTGGTGCGTCGCGTTGCGGACGGTCGGTGGCGGGTGATTTCCCGGGTCGTGGTGCTGCCGCGGCCGGCCTTGGTGGTGCCCGCCACACCTCCCCCCGTGGTCGCCGGATCAGGCTGGAGCGGAGCCCCGGTGTCTTCGTTCGCGGGCGAAGGGCTGCTCACCGTGGACTCGGCCGGTGGAACCCGGAGCCTCCGGGTGGGGTACGTCGAATTTTCGCCGCGTGGCACCGCCCCGGTCGCCACGCTGGTGCTTGCCCCCGGCGAGGCACCACGGCTCGGACCCTCCTTCCAGCCTTTGCGGTTCTGGGAGCCGCGTGATGTCCGCGGAATCAAGGTCAGCCAATATGGCGCACAAACCCTGCTCGACCATGCCGCCGCCTTCTGAAGTCGCCCGACGTGGTGGGCATGTGGGCTTTTCACTGGTGGAAACGTTGCTCGCGCTCGGTCTGGCCGCCGGCGGGCTGACCCTGGGTGCGACGGCGCTTGCAACCCTGGTCGCGCAGACGCGCCAGCGAGACGAGGCGGGTGCGGCGGGTGTTGCTCTGCTCACTGTGGAGGCGGAAATGAGAACGGGGGAGTTTCCCGGAGGCCGGCCGGCCCCTCGGCGCTGGTGGGTGGATCGCACGGGTCAGAGGATCCTGGGTCTGGACGACGCGCCGCCCCGGGTGGCGGCGGGCGCTCCCGTCGCATTTTTTGAGGTGGAGCTGTTTCCGTGCGCCCCGGATGGATCCGAGATGCCCGCGGGGCCGGGGGCCGTGCCGCTGAATGCGGTCCGCATCCGCTGGCCCGTCGTCGACTCGCGGTCCCGGCGGGTCTCGGAGGAGCACCGCTCAAGCCGGGTCAGTCTGCTCGCCATTCGACCGTGAGGACCTTGCTCCAGAGCCGTTCCCGCGCCGGCCGCCGCGCCTTTACGCTTGTCGAACTGATGACGGCGATGGCGGTCGCCGGATTGCTCGTCGGCGCCCTCGCCGCCGCGGCCCGCCAGGCCCTCGTGGCCTGGCAGGAAGCGACCTCGCGGGCGGCTCAGCGCCGGCAGGCCGACGGGGTGCTCGACATGCTGGCCCGTGACGTGGAGAGCGCGTTGTTCCGTCGGGATGGGTCGGTCTGGCTGGCTGCCACGCTGCAACGATCCCCTCAGCCCGCACGGGGAGATGGCGGGGTGGTTGATGCTGACTGGAGCGGCCGGGTCAAACCGCCGGATGGCATCGCGGGCGCGCCGGGGTCCTCGCTTCACTTGTATCCTGAAAGCGGCGACCTCTCCGAATATCGATTCGGGCAGGCGGGGCTCTGGCTGCGGTTGTTCACCGTCCCGCCGGACAGCAACGACCGCCTTTCGAATCACTCGGCTCCGCGTGCCGTCGCCTACCAGCTGATCCGGCGGCGCGTCACGGGCGCCGCGACGTCGTCCGGTGGAGCGGAGGCGCCGCTCCGCTATGTTCTTTACCGTTCCACGGCGCGGCCGTTCGGCCCCACCTGGCCCGAGACCAACTCCACCTTTGCCTCCGGCTACGATCTGTTTCGCTCGGGGGTCGCGCCGGACTACAATGAAGGCGACGCCTCGCGGATCGACCAGGTGGGGAACCTTCGCACGCCGCGTCGCTTCGAACAGGTGCTGGCCCAGCATGTGATCGACTTCGGAGTCCGGGTCTGGGTGCGGGATGAGACCGGGCGGCGGGTCATCGCCTTTCCCGCGCGGGATGCCCGCGGCCGCGATCGGAGGGGCTTTGCCGGCACGGTGCGCGACGGTCGCGGAAGCCGGCCGGCGGCGGTGCCGTCCGGGTGGGCTGAGCTCGGGGGAAGCGGCGACGACCTTGCCTACGGCGTGCCGGAACGGATGGACCTTTGCCTCCGGCTGCTCACCGAGGAGGGCGCCCGGGTCATCGAGGCATTTGAGCGGGGCCGCGTGCGCGGTGCGCCGGGCGAGCGCGAGGACGAAACCTGGTGGGCGCTGGCGCGGCGGCACTCGACGGTGTTCACCCGGACGGTTTTTCTCCATGGGCGCGGTGTCGAGTGATCCCGGAACGGGCGTAGCGGCCCTTTCGGATACCCGACACCGGGGTGTGGTGCTGGTGGCGGTTCTGGGGCTGCTCGCTCTGCTGCTGCTGCTGGTCACCACGCTGAGCCTGGTGTCCCGGGTCGACACCACCGTCGGACTGGCGCAGGACCGGCACGCCGAAGCCCGCCGGCACGCCCTCGTGGCGCTCGAGCAGGCGCGTGCCCATCTGCAAGTGGCGGCCGGCCCGGACCAGCGGGTGACCGCGACCTCGGGATGGCAGGGCGGCGCCCTGCCGGTGGCGCATTCCCTGACGGGAGTTTGGTCCACGGAGGAAGCGTCACCCCGCCTGCTCACCTGGCTGGTCAGCGGCAACGCGGTGGATGCTGCCCCGGAGGTGACACCGCAGTCGGTGCCGGCCCCGGAGGGCGCGGCCGGCCCGGACGAGGTCATTCTGGTGGACCGCGCCTCCGTGGCGCGGGATCAGGATCGCGTGAAACTCCGGCGCCAGCCTTTGCGCATTCCCGAGCGGCTCTTTCCCGGAGGCGAACGGGCGGAAGCGGGAGCGGTGCGGACGGTCGGACACACCGCGTATTGGATTGGGGACGAAGGGGTCAAAGCCAGCCTTGCCCTCGCGGCTGGGACTGCGCTGCCCGACTACGACAACCGTTCCACGTCGGGTTCGCTGCCCGGCGGTTTTGTGCTCGGCGAGCGCTGGAGCAGCGACATCCACGACCGGATGCGCCTGGCTCAGAGTGTGCCCCGGGGACCGCGGTTTGAGGCGCTCTTTCCTGGATTTGATCCGTTGGCCGACGAGGTTCCGGACCGGTTGGCGCGCGTATTGACCCGCGAGCAACTGGCCTTTGTCCGTCCGGAACTCACGCCTGCGCGCCTGCGCGCAGTGTTTGGCGCCGTGACACCCGTGAGCCGGGCGGTGCTGGCCGATTCCGTACGAGGCGGCTTGAGACGGGATCTCTCGGATCTCCCGGCTGTCGAGTCGCCTGTCCTGCGACGGTTTCTGAGTGAGCGCCCGGTGGCGTTCGACGGTTCCCGGCCGGTGCACCGCCTCCAGTCGGTGCTGGAGGATCCGCCCGGAGCGGGAGGTGAACCTGACTTGGTGTTTTCCGTGGGACCGGTTGTGACGGAGTATCTCGTACGTTTCCGCGTGGTGCGCGACCCCGAAACCGGGCGGGTCGGCCTCGGCTACGAGCAACAGGTGGAGTTATGGAACCCCTACACGGCGATTTTGGAGGCCGAACCGGGTGACCTCGTCGTGCACGTGCGGCACCTCCCGCGACTCTCGCTCGCCACCCCGTCGGGCGGGGCCGAGGTGGATCTCAATGCAGTGGTGGCCGCGGGTTCAACCGCCGCCATCGAGCGGTGGCTGCCCGGGGAGGTGCGGGTGCTCCGTGGGGCGGCCTGGCTGGGGACGGATCCGGCGGAGAGCCGATGGTATCCACCCGAAACACTCACCGTGCCCGCGGGGGTCGAGCCATTGCAGGTGGAGCTGAGGGTGGAGCCGGTGCCCGGCACGCATCCGGTGGCGGTGGAGACGCGAGTGCGCGGACGCCCCCTCGCCACCGTGCGGCCCGCTGAGGAGGTGGCCGCGGGCCAGTGGATGGTGAACTTGAACGAGTCAGGCGGACCGTGGCGGGTGGGATATGGAGTACAGTTGCGCGACGAGCCGGGCGCGTGGGCAGATGGGACGCGGGTGGAGGCGCGTGATCCGCGATGGCCCCGGTTGGAGGGTGACTGCGGGGAGCGTCATCGTCCGCGACGGTCGTCGGACCCCGGAGCTCATCTCGACGATCTTTCCTCCGGTTCCACCCAGAACTTCGATCCCTCCCGCCGGTGGGTTTTCTTCGAACTGCCCAGCCAGGAGGTCGTCTCCCTGGGCAGCCTGCAGCATGTTATCACCCGCCGGCCCCAGTCGTGGGGCAATCCTTGGGGAGCGACCCTCAATGTCTGGTTCGACCGTGGGTTCCTATCGACGATTCCCCGCGGTTATGAATGGCAGCCCGCCGAACCCCGGCCCCTGCCGAATCCGGCGCTGCAGGTGTACTGGAGGGACGGCACGCGCGTTCCCGATTCCGGTGATCGTGGATCGGACACGGGTGGAATGTTGGACGCGCCGACGGTGGGACTTCACGGGCTGCAACGAGGGGCCTTTTCGATCAACTCCTTGGAGGAGTCGGCCTGGCGGGCCGTGTTGGGCGGAGTTGACCTTGCTGGTTGGCGGCACGGCGAGCGGTATGAGTCCACCTCGGATCTTCGCCACGCCTACCTTCGGTTCAGCCACACCGCCCAAGGCTCTCCGGGCAATCCTCGCGGCGCGGGACCCGGACCGTTTGCGGACTGGGGCGGGGTGCGCTGCCTTGAGGACAGTGAAATCGAAGCCGTCGCGCGGAGCATTGTCCGCCAGCTCAAGGCGCGCGCCGGTCCCTATGGATCAATCAGCGCCTTCCTTAATGACGGGGTCCTGGCGCGTGCGGTCGAGGAGGCCGGACTAAGTGCCGCCCTTCCCCCGTCGGCCAGGTCGCTGCCAGGATGGGTGACCCAGGCCGATGTGGTCACGGCGCTCGGTCCCGTGCTGGCCAGTCGCTCGGACACCTTTGTGGTCCGTGCCTACGGCGATGCGGTCAACCCGGTAACCGGAGAGACCCAGGCCCGCGCCTGGTGTGAGGCGGTGCTGCAACGCGTGCCGGAGTTGGAACAAGGGAACACCCGCGTAACGGCGAGCGATGCGGAGCAGGCGCAAGCCGATACCGCCCGGTTTCCGCTCGGTCGGTCGGTGATCGTGGCTTCGTTTCGCTGGCTGACCGAAGCCGACCTCTAACCGCCGCCGCCGCAGGCACGGACGAGGATTTGCATGGAAGGTGGATTGCATTTTGCATGCGTTCCCATTACCCCATGTGCGTTCCGTCATCCGGCGACGAAAGAACGCCTTATGAAAGCCGCCCCAGAACCCTCCGAGCCTCTTCCTGGCGTGACCCTGCTTGGGGTGGAAGCCCTGCGCGCCGTGGTGGAGCACCTGCCGTTGGGTGTGTTGGTGACGGATGATCACGACCGATGCCAGGAAGCCAATCCGGCCGCCTTGCAGCTGTTGGGGTATTCCAAGCCGCAGATTCTCGGGCTGACCCTGGCGGACCTGAGCACCATCGGTGCGCCGGGCACGTCGGGGCGGGCCGGGCATGGTTCTCCGGCCGCAGAACATCCGGGCACCCGGACCACTGGCATGGCAAACTTCCGGACGCCGTCGGGCGCGCTCTTGGCGCTGGATCTGACCACCTTCAGTCATATTCGACCCGGTTTGCACCTGCTCCTCCTGACCGACCCGAAGACCAAGGTCCGCAGTGAGGAGGAACGTGCGCTCAGCGACGGTCAGTGGTTGCATGCCCAGCGTTTAGAAACGCTCGGCCGCCTGGCCAGTGGCATCGCCCACGATTTCAACAATGTCCTCACCGCGATCAACGGCCATGTGCAGCTGGCGGCCGAACTGTTGACGGAGTCGCCTGAGGCGCGGGAAAGCCTGCAACTCGCGCATCAGGCGGGACAGAACGCCCGCGACCTCGTTCGCCGAATCCTGATGTTCGCCCGCGATTTGCCGGAGCCCGTGCCCGGGCACTTCGATCTCGGCGCGCTCGTCCGCGAGACCTCCGGCCTGGTCAGTGCCAGCCTGCCGTCAACGCTTTCCGTGGAGCTGGACCTGCCTGAAGCACCGACCCTGGTCTCCGCCGATGCCGGGTCGTTGCAGCATGTGATCATGAGTCTGTGCAGTCTGTCGGCGCAAGCGATGGACGGTCGGGCCGGCTTGCTCAAGGTGAGCGTCTATCCGGCGCGCGACGAGTCCGGGGCGGGCGAAGGCAAAGTCGGTTTTGTGAGTTTGGTCGTGAGTGATACCGGCCGGCCGCTCGGACTGACCCTCGAAAGCCGGGACCGGAGTCCCATGCCGGACGCGCCGTCGATTTCCGGGGATCCGAGCCGGAGCCTCGCCGTCGCGCGTCGCATCCTGGCACGGTCCGGAGGCCAGTTGCGGATCCCTCCCTCGGCGGGGCAGGGCAACCGGTACGAAGTTTATCTACCCAGTCTGCGAGGTGCGTCCGCTGAGTCCGTGTGCCCGCTGGCGGCGTCGGTGGTGCCCGAGCCGGCCGGTGAACGCATCCTGGTGATCGACGACGAACCTTCGGTCTGCCGGTACCTCGAGCTGGCCCTGCGGCGGGCGCGGTATCAGCCCGAAGCTTACACCTCGGCCGCCGAGGGATGGGCCCGGTTTGTGCGATCGCCGGGAGATTTCCAGCTGCTGGTGGTGGACCTCGCCATGCCCGAAATGGGTGGCCTGGAAATCGTGCAGCAATCGCGCCTGTTGCGTCCCGGCCTTCCGGTCCTGCTGATGAGCGGTGACTTGCAGCAATTCGATCTGTCGGCCATCGCTGCGCACCCGGAGGTCTCCTTCCTGCGCAAGCCGGTTGAATTGCAAGAGTTTCTGTCGCGTACCGGCCAAGCGATCCATGCCGGGCGACCCCGGAACGCCTGAGGCCCCGCCGCGGCTCAGGGCGCGGACAAGCCTTCTTTGATCGCGATGCGGATCAGCTCGGCGACGCTGTGGGCCTTGAGCTTCGCCATGAGATTAAGCCGGTGCGTATCTATGGTCTTGGAACTGACTCCGAGCCGGAATCCGATTTCCTTCGCGCCATGACCTTCGGCGAGCATCTGCAGGACCTCGCGTTCACGCGATGTCAGCAGGTCGGTCACGAGGGGAATGGCCCCGTCTTCCTTCAGCGCCGCGAGTTGGGGGCTGAGGTAGGATTCACCCTTGGAAACGGCCTGCACCGCGGTGAACAGCTGTTCAAATGCGTAGTCTTTCAGCACATAACCATTGACGCCGGCGGACAACGCCTGGGTCAGCACGCGCCGTTCCGAGTGCATCGACAACATGACGATTCCGCCACTGAATCCAGCGGCGCGGAGATGACGTGTGGCCTCGATGCCGTTGAGATTCGGCATGGCCATATCCATGACCACAATATTGGGCCGATGCTGGAGCGTGAGCTGCACCGCCGTGTGGCCGTCGGCCGCTTCGCCGACCACCTGGTGGCCAGGCGCTCGTTCGAACAACACCCTGAGACCGTCACGCACGATCTTATGGTCGTCGGCAATCAGGAGGGTAAGGGCCATGGGTTCAGTAGAAGGAAGCATGGAGAGCGGAGCAACAAGATTGGCTCCGAGCGGGGATGAACCCCACGGGAGCCAATGCAAACGAGAGGAAGTGAAGGGTCGGGGTTACTTGAAGAAGGCGTCCAGGGCCGGATCGTGACCGGAGGGCAGGGGGGTGTTTGGCGTATCCTTCGGAGGATCGATCTTCTTGATCGATTTGTGCACCACGACCGGCGGTTTGAGCGCCGCTTGGGCGCGCGCCGGCTTTTGCTTGGCCCTGACCTGGGCGGTCGGTTTGACCGATGGGGCTTCGACCTCCATGTCCGTCCGCGGTGCGACGGTGGCGGCCCGGCCATCCACCATCGACAGCAGGCTGGCGGCAAGTGCGTTCAGCTCGTGCGCCTGGGCGCTGAGCTCCTCGGAGGCGCTGGCGGACTCCTCCGCCCCCGCGGCATTGCCCTGTGTCACCTGGTCCATCTGGGCAATGGCCTTGGTGACTTCCTCGATGCCCTTGGATTCCTCGCCCGTGGACTGGGCGATCTCCGCCACCAGCGTGTCCAGCTGACGGATATTCGAGACGATCTCATTCAGGGTCGAGGCGACCTCGGTGGAGATTTGCACGCCTTGGTCGCTCTTGGCGAGCGCTCCCTCGATGCGGCTCGCCGTCTCCTTGGCGGCGTCGGCGGAGCGTCGCGCCAGGTTGCGCACTTCGTCGGCGACGACGGCAAAACCGGCGCCAGCCTCGCCGGCTCGGGCGGCTTCGACCGCTGCGTTCAAGGCAAGAATGTTGGTTTGGAAGGCGATTTCGTCGATCGTCTTGATGATCGTCGAGATGCCGGCGGACGATACTTTGATCGCATCCATGGCCTCGGTCATCCGCGCCATCTTTTCCGCGCCTGTGTCGGCCGCGCTGCGTGCGCTCTGGGCAAAGGACTTTGCGTTGCGGGCGTGCTCCGCATTGCGTTTCGTCATGCTCGACATCTCCTCCAGCGCCGCGCTCGTTTCTTCGAGCGACGCGGCCTGCTCACTGACCCCTTCGGCCACGCGCTGGCTGGAAGCGGAAACTTCTCCCGAGGCGGCGGAAATGTGATTGGAACCGTCGCCCAGCGAACCCGAGATGGCCCGCAGAGGACGGACAATGAGTTGCCGCGACAGGAGATAGAAGCAGCCGGCGATGAGGCCGGCGAACGGAGTCAACCACATCAGGGTGGTCATCATTGCATTGGAGACGGCCGCGTCGACTCGCTGGAAGTCCGTCTTGAGAATGAACGCACCGTGCACCTCGCCTTCCTTCCAGTTCTCCATGGCGAATCCGACGATGTCCTTGCCGTCCTTGGTTGGACTGTTGGCGGGATCGCCGTGACAGGTCAGACAGTCCTTGCTCAGCACGACCGGCCGGGCGAGCACGATCGAATTGGTGGCGCGATCGACCTTGAAGTATTCCGGCACCTTTTCTTCGGTGAGGACCTTGAGGATTGCTTCTTCGTCGTGCGTGGGGGCGTTCTTTGGATTGCGTGCCTGATGTTTGGTGACGCGGAACGTGAAGTTGTTTTCCGCCGCGCCCTTCGCGGCGGCGGTCCAGGCGGCTACCACCGGGATCGTCTGGTAGAGCGTTGAACCGCGGAGATCTCCTGATGCCTTGTATTCGTCGAGCAATCTCTTGCGATCGAAGGCACCGTCAACGCCAAGCTCCGAGATGCTTTCCCGGACGTTTTCGGCTTCAACCAACGTCGCGTGCATCGTATCGCGTATGAGTTCAACTCCCTGATGCTCGAGGCGGTTTTTCTGCACGAGCATGGCGACCGTGGCGGTCGCTGCGACAGCGGCGATCGCCGCTGTGATGATTTTGGATCCGATGGTCATGGGAGGGGTGGTAGGAGTGCTTTTGCGTACAAATCGGCGACAAGTCGCACGAATCCATCGGACTAGGTAATATGCTGATACTGACGGACTCACGCGGGTCGTCGCAGAGCGCAAATTCCTCGTGATAACCCGGGTCGGGCAAGCGTATGGCGACGAGAAAGCCCAGACGGGCCCGTGCCGGGGTCGGCCAAGGGGAGGGGCGACCGGCGCCGTTTGAAGTCGGACGGGACTCAGGCCGGCTGCAGAGCCGATGAATCGCGATCAGCCGCCCCTGGCTGCCCGGTGCCGGCCAGACAGGCCTCCGCCGCGGCGGAGTCGCGGCGCGTCCGGGAGCGGGACGGCGAGGTACGAGGCCCACCGCCCACCAAAGCTTCGAGTCCACGGACCGAAGCGCTCATGGACTCTGCCTGGGCATTCATCTCCTCAGCCGCGCTGGCGGTTTCTTCGGCGCTGGCGGCGTTGGTTTGGGTGATCTGATCGATTTGAGAAAGGGCGTTGCTGATTTCGGTGAGACCGGAGCTCTGTTCCTGCGAGGCGGCGGCGATTTCCGCCACCACCTCATTGAGCTGCCGGATCTGGCCCTGAATCGACGAAAACCGTGTGGCCACGTCGTGGCTGGCGGTGGCGCCCTGTTGACTCCTCGACACGCAGTCGTCGATCCGCTGGGCGGTTTCCTTCGCGGCATCGGCGGACCTTCGCGCCAAATTGCGCACTTCGTCCGCGACCACGGCAAATCCCGCTCCGGCCTCGCCGGCGCGGGCGGCTTCGACCGCGGCGTTGAGGGCGAGGATATTGGTCTGGAAGGCGATCTCGTCGATGGTCTTTAGAATCTTGGTGATTTCCATGCTGGCGGCGCGGATACCTTCCATCGAGGCCTGCATGGCTTGCATTTGCACGACACCCTGATCGGCGGAAGCGAGTGTAGCGCTCGTGGCGGTGCGGGCGTTGCCCGCGCTCTCGGCGTTGCGGCGCGTGGTGCTGGTCAACTCTTCCAGCGAGGCACTCGTTTCCTCCAACGACGCGGCCTGCTGGCTGGCTCCGGAGGCGAGGGCCTGGCTCGCTCCCGACACCTGTGCGGCCGACTCGACGTTGCTCATCGTTGCCGCACGCAGATCCTGGATAATGACGGCAAACGGGCGGGGAATGCTCCGGGCGACGGTGAAGGCCACCCCGCCGAGGATCAGCAAAGCAAGGGGCGTACCTAGGTAGAAGACCTGATTGAGCCGATGGACCGTGGCAAGGGAGTCGGCGTGCATGCGGATAGCCTCGGCCTCGAGCGCCTCGCTCACGCTGCTCATGGCACCTTCCAATTCGCGGAAACTCGCCGTAAACCCGGGAAGAGCAGCCTCGAATGAGGCGATCGCCTGGTCACCTTGGGCTGCGATGCCGCCAAATCCCTCGGCCAGACGCAGGTAGTTCGCCAGCGGGGCTTCAACCCGACGTAGTTCCGTGACCACGACAGGGGAAAGTTTGAGTGCCTGATTGTCCGCCAGGGCTTTTTGGAACACCCCGCGGTGTTCCTGCAGCTCCCCCTGCGTTTCCCGCAACGCCTCGAGGTTGCCCCGTCGCATGCCCTCCTGTAGAGCCAGCACATCCGATCGGAGTGCGTCGTGCATCATGTCGGCGACCTGGTGATTCTGCAGCGCCGTGAAGATGGTCACGACCTTCGAGTTGCTCTCCCCGACCCGCTGAAACGCTTGATGCGCAACGGCGGCCAGTGCCACCAGGATGACGGCGGCGGTGAGAGCGAGAAGGGAGACCTTGCGGCCGACAGAGAGGTTCATGGCGAAGCGGGAAGGAAGACAACAACACGTCCCCACCCGCATCCATGAGCACCCCTTTACCGTGCGGGAGGCGCTCCACCGAGTAGATACGTTGAGGAGTAGCGCACCTGATCGGCACTATTTCCCTTTTGCCTACCGGTCTCAGAAAAATGCCTACTGCCTCACGCGCCCCTGAGCCGAGGCGTAGCACGCTTCGCCCGAACCGAATGCAGAATCACTTCGGTCCGGGCGCGTGACCGGCAAAGGACACCCTCCGCCGGTTGTCACAAACCAGCCGTTCAGGCGGTCTCGCCGATGATCAGCACCGAAATCTCGCTGATCTGAGAAACGTTGGGCGCGCCGTCTTCGTGAGGGGTCGCCGCCCAGGAAACGGTCATGCCGACCAGCTTGTCGTTTTCGACGATGAACTCGTCGTTCAGATTGAATCCGATATCCTTGTTCAGGGCCGAGCCGCCAAAGAAGGACTTCTTGTCCGACTCCTTGATGGTGATGTGGCGCAGGCTGATCTGAACGCATGGCTTGCCGGTAAAGTCGCCGGAGCCGATGACGTTGACCTCCTTGAATTGCGCGCCGGAGGACGGAATCAATTTGCCGTCTTTGAAGCTGATCCGGGCAGAACCGACGGAACGGTCGTCCAAGGTAGGAAAGAGGACGCCGCTGATGATTTTGATGGGCATAGGTGGTTGGGACGAAGAAACGGAGTTTTCAACTCAGGCACACGGTGTTCCGTGTTTTCCCGAGACAACGCTGCACATGCGTACGGGCACCCCCAGTGGGGCGACAAGGAAATTCCAGAATCGAAATCATTGATGGAAAGCGAGATTCGGGGCCTGGTCGGAAGCAGCCCCCATACCACGCGAACGTCGACCCGTCTGGCAAGGCCCGCAAGCTCTGAAGTTGTTAAATATAAATTACTTGGAGCGAATTTGCGAGAGAGGGTGGCGCTCCGACCGGAGGGCTGGAAGCCGACGACCCTTCAGCCGTCGTCAGACCAGGGTCAGCCATGATGGACACGCAGAAGCGGGCAATACCGGCAGTCGACCTCCTACGTCCGCAGGTCTGGGGTTCACGGGCTAGGGGTCGTTCGGACCGGAAGGGTGGTGCCAGAGGGCGGGATTGAACCGCCGACCAAAGGCTTATGAGTCCTCTGCTCTACCACTGAGCTACTCTGGCATTTCCTTAATTCGCAGTCACTTACACAGGGTGTTTTCGGTGTCTCTTTACTCTTGTACATGGCTTTTGTACATTCGTTTCGTGGAAAGCGAAACTTCAACGAATGCGGCAGCAGCCACCAAGACTTGGATTTACGTCGAACCTTACCTGTTTAAGAACGCGAGCAGCGGACGCTACTACTCGCGTTTTTTTCGTCAAGGGTTTCGTGCCCTTCGTACCAATCGTGTGACCGTTGCTCGTTTGCGATTGGCTGATCGCGTCCGCGATTACAAGGGAAACTCCCGGATCCAGAGCGCGGCGGAAAACGGTGATGTCACCATGGAGCAGGTCATCGCCTTGTTCGAAAGCGCCACCGTCGAAAATCCTAGCCTCAGCGCGAGCACCAAGAAAGACCGCCGGATTTGTTTGCTCCGACTGCAGAAGACCTGGCCAAAGCTCGGCCTGTTGAAACCGCGACAGATTACCACGGCCGAGATCAACTCGTGGGCCGCGCGTGCAGCGAAATTCTCTGCCAAGCCCCCGCCCGGATCCAAGACTCGGAAGGGGGCGTTCAGTCACCGGGCGCTGCAGAAATCGGCGGGTGTTTTGCGCATGGTTCTGAAGCACGCTCTGACGTTGAATGCCATCTCGAGCGTACCGTCGTTTGCGGTCTTCCCTGGTGGAAAGTGCAAGGTGCCAGTATTGCCGTCCAGACGTGTGGTCGGGGCTCTGTTCAACGAGATTCAGTATCCTCGCAACGCAGCCGTTCGGGACGCTGTCCGCGCTTGCGGTGGAATGGTCGAGGGCAAGACGCAGCAGGAATTGGCCGACCAGTTGGGTATTTCCCTTGCGACGCTCAAGCGCCACAAGACGGGAGGTGTGGGTAACGGCAAAGATGCCGCTGATTTTGCCCGGCTTCTGGTGTTTACCGGCATGCGGGTGGACGAAGCCCGCCGCTTAACTTGGGGAGACGTCGATTTTGAGAACGGTCGCATTCGTGTCCAAGGCACAAAAACCGACACGAGTCGTCGGACTATCCCGATGATTCCTGAGTGCCGGGATTTTCTCGTGGGACTGGTACCTGGAAGCCCAACCGACCGAGTCAGCCGCGTAGACGACATCAATCGGGCGTTGGCGGGCGCGAGCAAACGACTGGGCGTGTCGAAACTCACTCACCACTCGATGCGGCACTTGTTTGCCACCCTTTGCATCGAGAGTGGCGTGGACATACCCACAGTTAGCCGTTGGTTGGGTCACGCAGATGGCGGGGCTCTGGCTATGAGAGTCTACGGCCATCTGCGCGACGAGCACAGTCAGATCGCGGCAGCAAAGGTTCGGGTGCTCACCCCGCCAAGTGGTTGAGTCTGGAGGTGCTGTTTTAAGTACCTCCCGACGGCTTTCGATCGGGCTCAGTTCCGGTTGTGCAGCTCCGTGGAGTTCACCAGTCGGCGGATTTGCTGACAAGGAATGCGTTTGTGTCGAAGCCCGGCGACTGGGACGAGAACGCGACGGGCAAGCAATCGGTAGATCGTGGGCCTGCTGACGCCGAGGGCTTGGGCGGATTCGTCGACGGAGTAGGTGAGTCGTTCAATTGGACGGGATTCTGGCGAGGCGAGTGGCGCTTGAGGAGTCATGAAAGAAGGAGAGTGGAGGGGCGGTAGGGCTGGATTCTCCATGGCGAGGTTGGACTTCGTAGGATAGTGGGTACGAAAATTGTGGGGAATCTTGGGAGGGATCATTCCGCCCACCCTTCGATCGACGAGCTGAGCTGCGCTTTCCTACGGTCTCTTGTTCTAGGATTGGCCCCAATCGGACTACGGCCGTCTGCAGGCGTTCGCGCAACGTGGCCTCGGGCAATGCGGCGGCGATGTACGACGCGACCCGAATATCTCCACGATCAAGACCAAGAAGTCGCACGGTTTCCTCGTTCTTTTTGGCGCAGAGGACCAGGCCAAGCGGCGTGTCCTCGCCCGGGCCTTGCTCGTTCTCCCTGAGCCAGGCGAGGTAGAGTTCCATCTGCCCTTTGTCACCGGGTGTGAACGCTCCGAGCTTGAGCTCAATGGCAACGAGCCGGCGGAGCCGCCGATGGAAGAACAGCAGATCGAGGTAGTGATCGACTCCGCCGACGATCATCCGCTTTTGCCGTTCGAGAAAGGCGAAGCCGGCGCCGAGTTCGAGGATGAATGCCTCCATGTCGCGAATGATGGCGGCCTCCATATCCCGTTCGGCGAGGGTGTCCTGAAGACCGAGGAACCGGAGAACGTACGGATCCCGAAACACGAGATCGGGTGACGGGGGGTCGGTTTCTCGCATCCGAGCGAGTTCCTGCCGTGCTTCGGGTTCGGATTTCTTTGAAAAGGCAGTTCGAAGAAAGAGCTGAGAGCAAATCTGCTGCCGCAGTGTGCGCACGCTCCAATTCTCCGCGCGGGCCATTTCGGCATAAAATTCCTGGGCGAGGGGATCGGTCAGCGCGAGAATTTCGACCAGGTGACTCCAGCCGAGGCGTTCCGCCAGCCGGGCTGCAACGTTCGGTTCTGAGAAGCGCTCCGCGAAGGAAATCATGCGGGCGAGGTTTCGAGTGCTAAAGCCAGGTCCGAACTCCGGGACCAATTTTGCCGACAGTGTCGGCAAAATCTCCAAACCGTAG
>JAEUGY010000088.1 GCA_016794625.1 Opitutaceae bacterium | reverse complement strand
ACAATGGGGGATTGGGGGCAGTGTCTCATTGCGTATAGAAACCCCGATCCCAGCCCCCTACACCCGCGCCAAATCGACGAAGTAGAGCCCGCGAAACAAAAATGACCCGGCAAAATCCGGTTCGTGAAACATCCGGGCTAGTGAACGGATGAAGCGGACGTAGCCAGGCGCGCCCGCCAGGCGGGGTAGTCTTTCTCTAGAAGCGGGGCCGCCCAGGTCCCGTGATAGTCGTAGCCGCTCCGTCTTTCGTGGCCGACCTGCATAAAATCGTAGTGAAAGACGGAGTCGCGATCGAGATAGAGCGGTCGGTGGGTGTCGAGTTCGTAGAAGCGAGCCCAGAGAGGCGGGGCGGCAGGATCGGGGACCAGTCGGCGCTCGTTGCGACCGTCGGCGCCGCGCACCTGCTCCAGTCGTTGTCCCAAGATGGGCACGGAACCCAGCCACGCGACCGCGCCTTCGATCGCGGTGATGATTTCGGGCGAGGGAGATTCGACCGACATGAGAAAGCGCGTGATGCCCACGCTCTCAGCTCCAGAAAGTGAGGGCGGCTCGTATTTGCGGGCCCAGGCCGGAGCCAGGGTGTGTTCGTCGTATTGTGCGCACCAAGCGGTGGGTTTGCCGTTCTGCCTGATCTGCAGACGAAGAATACACTCGATGCCCCGGGCGACGGCGGACGCGGCGCGGACGCGTCTCCCTTCGTCGACGAAGGCAAAGGGTGCCCGGCCTCGGGACACCCCCTGCAGCACCTGCAGCACCCGGATCATCGCGCCATCATTGAAGGTGATGTGGTCGTAGTAGTCTCCCCGCAGCGGCCAGAACTGCGGCCAGCCGCCATTCGGGTATTGGGCGGCCAGCAGGTAGTCGACGCCGCGGTGGAAGGCTTCGATGTAGCGGTCTTGGTTGGTGGCGGTTGCGACGAGGGCAAGAAACTGGAGCGGCACCGTTGTCGCGTCGTTGTCGAAGCTGTTGGCTCGACCGCCACCCTCAGGCGGCACAGCGGACGGGGTGCGCGGCGGTTGGGCGAGATCGGTGCTCTTCGGCCAGCCACCGTGCGGTGATTGATACTGCAGTACGCTGTCGGCCACGGCCCGGGCCTCGGTTGAGCGGTACCAGGCAGGCGGGTGACGCAGGTAGGTGTTGCCCCAAGGAACGACTGCGATCGCCGCCGACTCGAAGGGGTTGGCGAGATAGCGGTTCATTCGTGCGACGATTTCGTCATGGGGTACCGCCACGTCGATGAAGCCGATCATGCAGACAGGATCGTTTCCGCTCATGCCGCGAACCTGATAGCGTTGCTCCGGGCCCGTGCGGCCGAAGCTGTAGAGATCCATGTTGTGCAGACCACCTGGACGGATCTGGCGGTGGTTCTCGTTCGGCGCGTTGTCATCAGGCGACTTGGCGAGAAAGAGAACGTGTTTCGCCTTCGGGTCGCCCACGTAGATCCACTCCGGAGAAAAGTCGGCGAGCTCGCCTCGCGGCGTGCGCTTCATGCCGTCGGCGGTGACAAAGTAGTCTGCGGCATCGGCGCTGCCGCCGGCGACCGTTTCGAGAAGGAAGCAGTAGTCGCCTTTCGAGCGCAGCACCTTCACGGCTATCCGGTCAGGGAAGAACCAGTACTGAAACGTAAAGTCGGCGTTTGAGGATTCGAGGATGACGCGATCACCCTCGGTCTGGTGGTTGACGATTGTGGTGGTTGAGCCGCTCTGCCGTCCGGCATGACCGAAGTTGCCCACGCTGTTGGGAAAACCACGGAAATCGCCGTTTGGACCGGGTGGCAGGTAGGATGCGATCCAGTCGTTGCCCTCCGGGTCGATGAAACTCTTGAAGCCGGAGACGCCGTTGTCCTTTTCGAAGTAGACCGTGCCCATGGGCATCTCGATCTTGTAGCAGCCCACGCCGCCCCAGGTGACTTCGCTGAGGCGCACGGGCGCGGTCGAAGCAGGTGCGGCCGTGAAGCGCAGATGGTCGAGATTGGCGAGACCTTCGCTGCTGCCAGCCGTGAGACGGATGGTGTTTTTGCCGGCCTTGAGTTCGACGGGTTCGGAGAGGGAAAGATAGGTCCAGCGGGTCCAGAAACCCGTGGGCTTGAATGCGAGGGCGGGAGCGATGACACGATCGTTGACGCGCACTTCGGCGGGGCGGGTGTCGTCTTTGCCGTGGGTGTAGCGAAACGCCAGCAGGTAACGCCCGGCGGTGGGAGCCTCGTACGTCACTTCCAGAAAACTACCGACGGTATTGTCGGCGTCGACGTAGCCTTCGCCCGTGAAGCCGGTGTGCGAGCCCGGGTGCTGTGCGATGTAGTTCCAGCAACTGTGATGATCAACCTTGCCTTCAAAGAGTCCGTCCTCGGCTTCGAGTACGACAATACGTGGCAGTTCACCGGGGGCGGGGTCGCGCAGCTCGGTGACCTTGAGGTAGTCGACGTTGCCGAGGCCGCCCTCGGCGAGAGCCGCGAGGCGGATGAGATTTCGTCCCTGCGGGAGGTGAACCACGGCCGAGTCGGTATTGTAGGCGGGCAGTGCCTTGTTCTGGGGCATGGGCAGGATCGGGCCGTCCTTGCCGTTGATCCAGAGCTGGCCCGGACGAGCGTCGGGTTTGATGTGCGTATAGCGCACCGTCACGCGGTGCGGCCCGGAGCGGAGTGCATCGTAGGCGACCTCGACGAAACTACCGACCCGGTTCGGGGTGTCGACCACCCCTGAACCCGAATGGGTCGAGTGCGGGGCGTCCGTAAGCATGACGTTGTGCCAGCAGCTATGGCGGTCAATCCAGCCGGAGAAACGCCCGCTCTCGGCTTCGATGATCGCCTCGATGGCGAAGAGGGAGGGAGCCAGGACCCACGCGCAAAGGGTGATGACCAACCGACGTGCGCAAATCCCAAGTGTAGGTTTCATGGAGGGAGCCTTCACAGCTGGGAGTCGAAACTATGGAGGTATTTCTCTAGGAGGGTATAGCCGTCGGCGGCCAGGCGGTTGCCATCGTTGCCGTCGCTGGGATCCAGCCCGTGCTGCTTCTCCCAATCGTCCGGCATTCCGTCGTGGTCCGAGTCGGCCGGGGCAGGGAGGCTCCGCAGGTCCGGCCAACCGCCGGCGTCCTTCTGTGAATCAATGATGCCCGACTTTCCGGTTCGAGTGTTGGAAGGATGGTCGCGGACGTACGCAGCTCCCTCGTAGGTGGCGCGACCCTCGCGCACCTCCCGGATGATCCGGGTGTCGATCGCGTCACGTCGCGGCAAGGTGGCGCCGGCGCGTTCCAAGACCAGAGAGTACGCCTCCTCGGCGGTGTGCTGTCGGATCGGCATCGCGGCCCACGGCTGGTCGAGCTTCAGTCCGGAGAGAATGTTGGGACCGCCCTGGGGTTGCACTCCACCGTCCCAGTTATCGGCGGTGACCCGCGCATTTCCGGCCACGACATTGCCAGAAATATACCATTTCCCGTAGTCGCCTGAGCCTCTTCGCGATGACGGTCCGGCGATCCGAAACGAAACCTCGCCCTCCTTGGTGGCTGGGCCCGGCTGGTAGTAGTTGGCCACCATGTTGATCTGGGAAACGTTGAATCTGGGATCATTGAGCTGCTGGTTCTCGCCACCGTAGCAGCTTTGGAATCCCCAGTTGTAGACGACATTGTTTCGGTAGTCCGTGTGGCCGCAGCCGGATGCGAAACGAGGATTCCGACTCGAGTGGTGGGCGAGCAGATTGTGGTGATACGTGCCGAAGTCGGATCCCCAGATACCGCCGTAGCCGTGTTGGCCTTTGACGTGATTGGAGTCGTAGAGGCTTTCGGCTACGAGGCACCATTGTACGGTGACGTTCTTGCAGTGGTAGACCGAAAGGGTCTCGTCGATGCTCCAGCCCACCGAGAGATGATCGAGCATGAGATTCTGGACGTAGCGCGCTGTGATGGCGTCGGCATCGGCCCCCGACTCGTCCCCGAGCCTGACGCGGAGGTGCCGGAGGATCACCTCGTCGGCTTCGATGACGATTGGTTGGCGGCGGATACAAATCCCGTCGCCCGGTGCGGTCTGACCCGCGACCGTGAGGAAAGGTTGCCGGATCCTCAGTGGACGATCCAGTGTGATGGTGCCGGACACGCGGAAAACCACGGTGCGCGGGCCAGAGGCTTCGACCGCGGAGCGCAGACTGCCAGGACCCGAGTCGCCGAGATGAGTGACGGCGATCACCCGACCGCCGCGGCCGCCGACGGTGCGTTTGCCGTAACCTTCCGCGGTCGGGAAAGCCAGCGGCGCAGGGTCGGTGGCGGCGAGAGCGCTTCCGAAGCATCCAAGCAGCAAGAAAAGGGCAATCGAACCCTTGGTCATGGCTAGTGGGCGAATGGGCGGCAGGGAGAGCGGCATGGACCGGGAAGGCGCGGGCTGCTTACGGCACCACGTCGATGATGACGCGCGCGTAGCGCGTGAGGCGCGGGGTGCCGTGGTCGGTCACGGCGAGGATGATGTGCATCGTGCCCGCGCCGGGCGGCACCACGCGGGCGGTTTTGACCCGAAGCCAGGCCTTCGACTGGTCGAATGCGACGATGTCGTGCTTCACTCCGGTACTGGAATTTGACATGCGACGGGTGCCGGGCTCCTCGTAGCAGAACCATTCGAAGGAAAGCGGGTCGCCGTCCGGATCGCTCGATCCGGTGGCGCTGAGGTCCACCCGCTCGCCGGGCCGCGCCGTCAGCAGGGCGGGATGGTCGAGCTTGACGACGGGCGGGTGGTTCGCCTCGGCATAGGGTTTGATGGTCCAGTCCATCCGGGCGGCAAAGTCGTTCTGATACGCCGTGCGCCAGCGCCAGATCGTGGCGTGGTTGGTCGTGTGCCAGTGGCCGTCGACCCCGAGCACCTCATCCTGCACGTTGGTCCAGATGGGACGGGTCTCGGGCTCAAGGAACCACTTTTCCGTCCGTGGCGTGTACAGCTCGTAGCGACCACCCCAACCGCCCCAGTCGGGCCGTTCGGGTTCACTCAAGCCGTTCGGGATGAGATTGAGGAAGGAAGGGGTGTCGCCCTCCATCATGAACTCCCAATGCGGATACACCGCTCCGAGCGGACCCTTGCGCCGGACATTCCGGTCGAGCCACTCATTGGTGACGAGGGAGAAGTCCGCGCCGCCAAACCGGCCGTGGAAGCGGTCGCCGCCGATCGCGATCCAGGTGGCGTGGTGGAATCCGCCGCCGGCATTGATCCCGGGTGTCACGATGTAGAAGAGGCCGGGAAACTCTCTCCGGATCCAGGGGCCGCTGTTGTCCTGATCCGAGATGGCGTACACGCGGAGCCGGGCCACGAACCGGGCCACTTCCGCCGGAGTACGGGTTGCGCGCACCTTCCACAAGGCTTGTGCGAGCACATTGGGTCCACCCCAGACCGCGACCCAGAGGGGACGCGGATCCTCGCGATCGGCGGCCTGGATCAACCGTGTGGAGCCCGGGGAGTCGCGACCCTCGCCGACGGGTTCGAGGTGATCCAGCGGCAGTCCCGCCGCGACCGTCGCCCGCAGCTGGTCTGCCGTGGGATAGCCGGGTTCGTGCCGTTCCAGGTTGTCGCGGACCCGGCCGTACGCCTCGATGATCTTCTCGATTTGGCCGGGATTGACCCGTCCGTTGACGTGCGTGGCGACCAGACCTTCGATGTCGATGTGGTTGGCGTAGGTGAGCAGGCGGACCATCGACATCTGATCATCCGGATCGCCTCCGATGTCGGTGAGCACGAAGAGCCGGGCCTTGGGAGGGGCGGCGGTCAGGCTTCCGAGGACGAAGGACAGAACGAGGAGGAGGCGAAGTCGGACCATGGGCGAGGTTTGGGGTGGGAGAGTGGAGGCGCGAGCCCGGTGGCTCACGGGTCAACGGATGTCGAACACAAGGCGCTGGTAGGCGACCAGCGGCGGCGCGCCGCGGTCGGTGACCTCAAGGATGATATGAATCTGCCGACCCGGTTCGCGGGGGACGGTGAAATAGGCGCGATCCCGCGAGTCCGCCGCCTCGATCGTCACGCGGGCGTCGGCCGAATCCGCCTCGGCGTACTGCCACCAGAGGCATGTGAGCGTGTCGCCGTCAGGGTCGGTGGCGGAAGCGACGAGGTCCACCCGCTGTCCCGGCCTCACCGTACGGTGGAGCGGCCCGGCGACTGTCACGACCGGAGCGTGGTTGGCCTCCTTGAACTCCTTGACACACCAGTCGGCCCGGGCGGCAAAGTCGTTTTGAATCGCCTCGAGCCAGCGCCACTGGGGCTCCAGGTAGGCGGTGAGGGCCGCGTCGTTCGGGATCTCCTTGCGCAGGCGTGCCCGACCCCACGCCGTCTGTGTGTACCACCGGCCGTCGGGATACTGGTAGCCCGGTTCGGAAACCGGGTCGAGCCAGGTGTTTTCCCGCACGCGGACGAAACGCCCGCCCCAGCCGCCCCAGTCTGGCGATGCCTCGCTGCGCAGGCCGTTGGGCACCGTGTGGAGAAAGGCCGCGGAGTCGCCTTCCGAGCGAAAGTCACCGGCGGCGAAGCCGGGTTCCCCGGCGCGGCGCGCCGGATAGCGTGCGCAGAGCGGACCGTGATTCTCGAGGATGTGGGTGTTCATCCACGGTGCGGCGAGAAAGGTCTGCTGCCGGGCCGGAAGGTACTTCTTCCAATGGTAGAAGAAGACGATGAACTGATCTGAAATAATAGTTTGGATACCAAACCGTCCCCAATTGGGACGGATGTAGCGTTGGTACGTGTCGTCCTGCTCCCAAATCAGGTAGAGGCGCAGCTTGCGTGCGACCTCCTCGCGCCGGTCCGGGTGCTGTTCCTCGATCGTCTTGAGCGCACGGGCCAGCGTGTTGGTGCCTCCCCAGGCCTGAACCCAGACCGGCCGCGGATCGCGACGGTCGAGCAGGACCTCGACGATGCGCTGGGAGCCGGGTGTGATCTCCTCCATTTCGCCCTCCGCCTTGATGTTGCCGACGTACAGACGCGAGCGCAGGAACTCGGCCGTGGGATAACGCGGATCGTGCCGGACCAGGTTCGCATGCACGGCCTGGTAGGCGTCGAGGTAGCGGTGGACCCAGTCCGTTCCCGCCCAGAGCTTTGAACCCTGCCAGTGATACTGGGAACTCGAGTTGATGATGGCCTCGACGTCCCATTCGTTGGCATAAAGAAGAAAACGCACCATCGAGCACTCGTCGTCGACTTCCCCGTCGGTGGTGACCAGCACCCGCGGCCGGTCGGTGGCGGCGGCCAGTCCGCTCACGAGGAGAAGGAGAAAGGCGAGCCGTAGGTGGCGGCCGACTGCAGGGAGGAGTTGAAAGGCCGATACGGACGCAGTCATCATCCGTTGATTCCAGTTGTCGAGGACATGGGGTGCGAAGCAGTCGCGTGGCTGGCGGAGGAACTCCGTGAAATCACCGGGGGCCCGGTCGCTGCCCGTTGGAGCGCTCCGCTGGGTTGACAGCCGCGTTGCGCCGGAGCCGGGCCACGGCCCCCATCTGGTTCTCGGGCAGGATGCCGCGATAGACCCGCAGGTCGGCCAATTCACCGGACCAGGCGCGGCCGCCGGGGCCGGTGTCTCCGATGATGATGGTCGCCGGAGGACGCAGGCCGCCGGTCCGGTCGATGCCATGGGTTCCGTCCTTGTCGGCTAGCAGCGGGGCCTGGCGCTCGCCGTTGAGGTACAGCCGCAGCTGCTGCTCCTGCCGGTCGCGCACGGCGACGAGGTGAACCCACGTGGCGGCGCGGAAGAGATCGGATCCCACCTGAAGTTCGGAGCGATGGACGGAATCGTCCACGATGAAGCGCAGCCCGGTGCGGGACATCCGGATCTCCCAGCCCTCCGCTGATCCTTCGGCCGTCGTGCGAGTGGATGGAACCGATGCGACCAGCGTCTCTTCGCGGGTGACCGTTCCGGGCGTCCAGCGTAGGTGAAGCGAGAGGGAAAACGACTCATCGGCGAAATCGAAACCGGGGCCCGCCGGGAGCTCGACCCGGTCGTCGACCCCGTCCAGTCGCAGAGCCAGTCCGCGGTCGCTCGAGGTCCAGGCGGTGTCGGCGTCGACGCGCACCAGCCGGCCGGGACCGCCCCCGGCGCGATCCTGCACCGCGAGGCCCTCGCCCTCGGTCAACGGAAAGTGGACCGTGAGCGGTGGCAGCATCGCCGCTGTGAGGGAGGCCGCGGCAGCCGGTGCAGGCTCCGGTTCGGTCGCGCGTTCGACCAGCGGAACCCGTTGGGCGATGGCCGCAACCTGACCGTCCGTCAAGGCCTCGCGGAAGAAGCGCAGATCATCGAAAGCGCCCTGGTAAGAGGCGTTCGTGCGAAGTGAGTCACCGAGGATCAGCGGGTGTGAATTGGCCACGCTGCCCGAGCGGTCCGTGCCGTCGGCGGCGGGATTGCCGGGGCGGTCCGTTGTGAGGAGCCGTCCGTCGGCGTAGAGTTTCAACCGGCCGGCCTTGCGGTCGCGCACCGCGGCGACGTGGACCCAATCGCCGGTGATGACCGGTGCGAGCGGCACCCGCAGAAGTGAGGCGGCCACGGAGTCGTCCACGGAAAAACACAGATTCCCGGAGTCGACGAAGAGTTCATATCGCCGGCCGCTCTCGCCGGGCCCGGCCGGAGTGGGATCGCCCTTGGCCAGCAGATGCTGGCGTCCGGGAAGCAGGCCGCGGGGCCAGCGCATCCAGAGACTGATGGAAAAACTGCCATCCTCGAAGTCGAGTGCCGTAGGCGCGGGCACGACGGCGCGCGTGGAGCGACCGTCGAGAGCGAGCGCGCCGCCGCTGATACCCGGAATCCAGGCGAGTGCGGGATCGACGTTATGCAGCCGTCCCGTCAGGCCGTGCGCCGCGTCGGTGATGTCCAGGCCGCGACCCTCGTCGAGGGGGAAGTGAGCCGTCATTGGAGGGATGGCCACCGCGCCGCGGCCGCCCGGGGAGTGGACCACGGCGTCGTCCGGTCCGCCGGTCACGGTCACCACCACCCGCCGGTAGCGCGTGAGCGCGGGCGTGCCGTGGTCGGTGACCTCGCAGATGACGTGCACCGTTTGCCCGGGCCAGGCCCCCCGCGGCAAGGTGACGACGGTGTCGGGCCCGTCCGGAGTCGCCAGCTCCGCTGCGCCGGAGGCGGTGCCGGCCTCGGTGTCGTGCCACCAACGATACGTGAGCCCGTGCCCGTCCGGATCCGAGGTCCCGCGGGCGGACAGGTGGAGCGTGGCGCCGGCGGCGGCGGTGAGATCGTGCGGGTGGGTGAGGGTGACGACCGGAGGATGGTTGGCCTCGGCGTAGGCCTGCACGCACCAGCCGGCGCGGGCGGCGAAGTCATTCTGCAGCGCGGCGGTCCACCGCCAGAGAGGCCGGAAGTAGCGTTCCCGTTGTTCGGGCGTGGAGGTGGACGTGGGGCGCAGGCTGGTGCGGCCCCAGCCGTTATCCCCGAACCAGCGGCCGGCGGGGTAGGTGTAGTCCGGGACCGGCACCGGATCCAGCCAGGTGTTTTCGCGCACACGCACGTAGCGCCCGCCCCAGCCGCCCCAGTCGGGGGATTCCATGTTGCGCAGTCCGGTCGGGATCGTGTGCAGGAAGGCGGGGGAGTCCCCTTCCGAACGGAAATCGCCGTTTTCGTGGGCATGGTAGAGCGCGGTGAGTGGACCGCGATTCCGCAGAATGTGGGTCCGCATCCAGGCGCCCTCGAAGTAGCGGTGCAGTGCGGGTGGCTGGGCCTGCTTCCAGCGGTAGGCGATCGCCTCGAACTGATCGGAGATGATCGTGAGCAGCCCGTATTTGCCCCAGACCGGGCGGATGTAGCGCTGGTAGGTGTCGTCCTGCTCCCAGATGAGGAACAGCCGGCATTTTGCGGCCACCTCCGCCCTGCGCTCCGGGTGTTGCTCCTCGATCGTCTTGAGGGCGCGGGCAATGGTGTTCACCCCGCCCCAGGCCTGCAGCCAAACCGGACGCGAGTCCGAGCGATCCAGCAGCACGCGCACAATCAGGTCGGAGCCCGGGGACGGCGCGGCCAGGTCGCCCTCCGCGCCGGCGTTGCCCATGACCGTGCGCGCACGCAGGTAGTCGTAGGATGGATAGGCGGGGTCGTGTTTTGCCAGGTTGGGTTGGACCTGGGCATAGGCCGCCAGGTAGGGGTCGATCCAGTGATCGCCCGGCCATTTGTGACCCTGCCAGCGGTACTGGGAGCTGGTGGTGATGATCCCCTCAATGTCCCACTCGTTGGCGTAGAGAAGAAAACGAACCAGGGAGCACTGGTCGTCGATTTCGGCGTCGCTGGTGACGATGACGCGCGGCTTGTCCGAGGCCGCGAGTAACGGGCCGAGCGAAACCGCACCCCAGACCAGGCAGATCCGCAGGACATGCGACCGATGCAGGAAACGGAAAAGCGGACGGAGGGGCGAAACAGTCATCAGGGGCGAAGCGACGCATGAATCTACCAAACCCGCCCCCCTTCCACCACCTCTCTTCCCACGAAAACCGCCCCGATCCTAGGCCCTTGGGCCGGGTTCCTTCCCGTTTCGGAGCCTCGGGACCGAACCCGGTTTTGCACACGTTTGCTTGCAGCGTTTGCAGTAGCTGTTACCGTGGCCGTTGGTCCTTCCTTTCCCGCTCTTCCATGCCTAACCGTCTGCGCCAGCGTAAGCTCGACAAAACAGGCATCGTGCAGATCGCCGCCAGCCTCGGCGTTTCCGCCTCCACGGTCTCCCGGGCCCTCCGCCCGGAGACGGCGCACCTGGTGCGCGCCGACCGACGCAAGCAGATCATGGACCTCGCGGAGAAACAGCAGTTCTCGCCCCATCCCGGGGCCCGGATGCTGCGCAAGGGCATCACCACGACGCTCACGGTGGTGGTACCCTTGGACGAGAACATCTTCTTTTCCGAGTTTTACGGCCGCTTCCTCGCCGGCACCCTGCACGCCGCCGCGGTTCGCGGTTGGGGTGTGCACATTTGCACCCTGCGACGACGGGAAGGCGTGAGCTTTCGTGAATCGATGCAGCACCTCAGCCTCGATTCCTCGGGCATCATTTACCTGGCGGAGCCCCTCTCGAAGCAGGACCTCGATCAATTGCGTGGCTATCGACGACCCTTCGTCCTGACCAAATCGACCCTGCCCGAGGGGGTTGACGTGCGAGATCTCGGCCTCCCGGTGGTCGGGGTGGACAACCTCTCCGGTGCCCGCTCCGTGGCCAGCCTGCTGCTCCAGCTGGGACACCAACGCATCGGACTCCTGCTCGGCCCCAAGGGCTCGCGCGATGCGCAGGAGCGTGAACAAGGTTACCTGGAAATGCTCACCAAGGCGGGGATTACGATCCGACCCGAGTGGATCTTCTCCGGCCCCTTCAACGCCGAGACTGGGCGGACCGGGATCAAACAATTTCTGCAATGCTCCGAGCGACCGACGGCGATCTGCTGCGCCAATGATGAGATCGCGTTTGGAGCGATCACCGCCGCGAACCTCGAAGGCGTGCGCTGCCCGGATGATGTTTCGATCGTAGGTTTCGACGACGGGATTTGGGCCACGGCCTGTCAGCCTGCTCTCACCACCATCCGCCAGCCTCTGGCGGACCTCGCCGAACGCGCCGTCGGGCTCCTGGTGGAGGCCGCCAACTCGCCCGGTCATGTGCATCGCGGGGCGCTGGATGACATGCCGGCGCCCATGATGATTCGCGAGTCGACCCGGCCCCTGCGCGCAACCGAACGCCGGTAAACGCGGCGGTCGGCCCGGACCTCGGGCAAACGTTTGCAGCGTTCGGCGGGTCTCCGGGGTCCGTCGGGCAACGCTGTTTCCCTGGCGGACGCGGCACCGCTGATCGGGTTGGCCGTCGATCGTAACCGCAAGGAGGTGGGGTCCGCGCGTTGCTTCCGCGCAGGCGGAGTCCACGCGCACGAGCGAAAACAAGCGAGGACGCGCAGCGAACTGAAATGGAGCCGAAATTGCCTTGACCTGCAAACGTTGTCATTCGAGCTTCGAGGCCGGTTTCTACCCTATCCGTCCGACTTCATCCAGCAGCGCCGGATCCTCATGTCATCGGTCAAGTCATCCCTTTTGTCCTCATGGTCGTGGTTGTTGGGCGTCGCGTTGGCTTTGTTGCTTTCGACCGGCACGGGAAGACTCGCCGCGACCCCGGCGGCACGTGGGCAAGCCGGTCCGGTGGCGGATGCGATATCGGCGGCCGACCACGCGTTGCTGGAGGAGATCGAGCGGACGGGATTCCGGTTTTTCTTCGAGCAAACCCACCCGGTCACCGGGCTGGTGCGGGACCGGGCGCGGGCGGACGGCTCCGAAAGCCAGGGCAAGGCGAGCATTGCGGCTTCCGGATTCGCCTTGCCGGCCTGGGTCATCGCGGTCGAGCGCGGCTGGATCTCCCGCGACGAGGCGGTCCGGTATGTGCGCAGGAAGCTTGGGTTTCTGGCGAGGCAGGCGCCGCGCCAGCGCGGATTCTTCTATCACTTCATGGAGATGGACAGCGGTGCGCGCGCGTGGAAGTGCGAGCTCTCCTCCATCGATTCCGCCATTCTCTTCGCCGGCGCCATTGTTGCGCGGGAGTATTTTGCCGATTCCGAAATCACCACCCTCGTCAACGCGCTGCTGGCCGACGTGGATTGGAACTGGTTTCGCAATCACGGCGACCTCGTGTCGCTGGGCTGGCATGACGAGACCGGCTTCTCGCGTTATCGATGGACGCGGTACTCCGAGCACGTGCTCATGAGCTTCCTGGCGCTGGGTGTTTCACCGCGCCCGCTGGAAGCCGGTTACTGGAACCGGTGGCATCGATATCCCATCGGCCGCTACGGCAACGCGGTTTACCTGCAGGAGCCGCCCCTGTTTGTGAACCAGTTTCCGCATGCCTTTATCGACCTGCGCGGGCGGCGTGACGCGTTCGCGGACTACTTCCACAACTCCCGCCTGGCCACCCTGGCGCAACGCCAGTTCAGCATCGACCTTCGCTCCGAGTTTCCGTTGTGGGGTGAGACGCTCTGGGGTCTCACCGCCTCGGACTCCGCCACGGGTTACAAGTCGTGGGGCGGTCCGCCGCGCACCACGCGCTACAACGCCCTGGATGGCACGGTGGTGCCCTGCGCCGCGGCGGGCTCCCTGCCGTTTGCCCCGCGGGAGACGCTGATGGTTTTGCACCACATGCGCGACGCCTACGGTGACCGCATCTGGAAACGCTACGGCTTTGTCGATGCCTTCAATCCACACACGGGCTGGGTGAATCCCGATGTCATTGGCATTGATGTCGGCATTTCCGTGCTGCAGGCCGAAAACCTACGCACGGGCCTGATCCAGCGCCTCTTCATGCAGTCGCCCGAAGCCCGGCTCTCTCTGGGCAAAGCAGGCCTTCTTTCCTCGGAGCGCAGCCTGAACCGCGCCCAGGAGCAAGCGGTGCTGGACCGCGCCCGGGCTGCCTGGGGCCGCCTCCAGCGGCAGCCGGCGTCCGCTGGCTTGCAGTTGACCGCACTCGTCGCGGCGTCGCAGCTGGACCTGATTGCGGATCGCGACGTACTCGCGGCCGCCCGGGAGCAGCTGGAGGCACGCCGCCTCCACGATGGGGAATATGTCGCCGGTCTCATCGCGCTGCGGCAGGCCGTGCCCGCGCTGGCCGCGGTGGCGACCCGCCAGCTCGACGCGGCGGCCTGGAATCAATTGTCGACTGTATCCAAGTTTTTAGGGTCCAATGCACGGCTCGTGCTGTTCCTGCAGATAGCGAAAGGGGTGCGCCCGGCGTCCGATTGGACCGCCCTGGAGCGGTCGACCCGCCCGGTGGGCCCGGTGCAGGTGCTCGACCCGGTCGACGCCGACGGCGCGGTCCGGCCCGGACTCTGGCTCGACGAGCGGGCGATCCTGACGGGCGCGTCCGCGGCACAACTGGCCTACGCCAGCCTCGTCGGCGCCGAGGTTCCCTCCAGCCCGATGCTCGCGGTCTTGCAGCTCGACCACTTTCCCCGCGAGGTGCTGGGTGGCGGCGGTTCGTGCACGAAGTCCACCTCTCCGGACGTCGACGCCGCCACGGTCATCACCGCGGCCAATCTGCTTTGCCAGGAGGGGATCCGCCGCGTGTTCCAGCAGGACCCGATCGTGCAGGCCGGACGTGCCGCGATTGCCGAGTTCGGCGAAGCGGCCTTCGGGCCGGATACGTCGGTCATCGCCCAGCGGGAGCTGTCCGGGGCTCCTCCATTGCCGCCGGCGCGTACCGCCGCAGTGGTTTCCACCGCGCTGCCTCCCGCACAGCGGGCCTGGCAGGACGTGGCGGGACTTGCCTACAAGGAGTCCCAGGCCGATGTACGCCCGGAGGACCCCCCTCTGAGGATGCGATTTGCGGTCACTTGGGATGCCACCGCACTCCACTTCCATGCCGAGGTGGTGGATACGCCTGCCGGCTATTCCTTTCCGCCGGTCCGGAACCGTTTCGTAGAGCTGTTCGTCGACCCGGCGGCTGACGGCCTGGTGTGGACGGGACCCAACGATTACCAGTTCACCTATCGCGTGGGCAGGGGGGCCGGGGCGAGAGAGCTGTTTCATCAGGCGCCGAACGACGCCTCGATCACCGAAACGCCCGAAGGCTACACCATCGAGGCATCGATCCCGTGGAGCAGCATCGGACTCACCCCTCGACCCGGCTTGGAATTCGGATTGAGCGCGGCGGTCACATCCGAGGGCACCCGGGAGTGGGAGCCCAATTTGAAGCTCAATTGGTCCCACGCCCACCTGCGTCCCGGTGAGTCCCGCCTTGGGCTCGTCCGGCTCCAGTGAGCCCACTCCAGTCCAGCACCGCACAGCCCGCCACGTTCCCCTTTCGCCCAATAACCGGCAACTGCCCCTCGGTCATGAAAACACGCACTCAAAAACAACTCGCGCTGGCGCTCAGCCTTGCGCTTGGCCTCCCCGCCGCCGTGGTGGCGCAGGCCGCTCCTTCCGCTCCGCCCCTGAAAACTGAAGAACGTGAAGTGCTGCTGGAAACCTTCGTCATCAACATCGCCAAGGACAACGGCTACATCGCGGTTGATTCCCTCGCCGGCGGCCGTACGAACACGCCGATCAAGCTCACTCCGGCGGCGATGTCGTCACTGACGCGCACCTTCATCGATGATGTGGCGATTGAAGACATCCGTGAGTCCCTCCAGTGGGCGTTGAATGTCATTCCGTCGGACTACAACGCCGGCAAGACGTCGTCCCCGTTCGGCGACTTCGACTTCAACTTCCGCGGCGCCGGCCAGTCCCTCCAGGGCGGGGCCGGACCGACGCGCAACTACTTCACGTATTATCAAAGCGGCGACACCTATAACGTGGAGCGCATCGAGTTTGACCGCGGTCCCAACTCGATTCTCTTCGGCATCGGCACCGTGGGAGGCGTGCTCAGCACGTACACCAAGCAGGCCCGGCTCGACCGGGATTTTGTCTCGCCGCAGTTCGTCTTCGATAGCAATGGCAGCGCCCGTTTCAGCGCGGATGCAAACCGTCGCCTCCTGAACGACAAGCTCGCCCTCCGACTCAACGTCCTCGCGGAGCGCCGCAAAGGCTGGCAGGACCAGGACATCGACGAGCAGCAGGCGGCGGACCTCGCACTCAACTATCAGGTGAGCGACCGCACCTCCGTGCGCTTTGATGCCGAGATCAGCCATTCCAAACGGTCCTTCCTCCGCGTCACCG
This sequence comes from Opitutaceae bacterium, assembly GCA_016794625.1. Lineage (GTDB taxonomy): Bacteria > Verrucomicrobiota > Verrucomicrobiia > Opitutales > Opitutaceae > UBA6669. The sequence continues at coordinate 101,214 of JAEUGY010000088.1, read as the reverse complement.
CGCCGGAGGGCACCGGTCGCTATGACGGCGTCTCCGTCTCCAACACCTGGGGTGCCGCTCCGACGACTCCCGCCGGGGCCGCGGCGCCGGCCGGCGCCACCGCGCGCATGGATGGCGGCACCTACTGGCACGTCTACATACCCACGCTCCCGGGCATCGGCATCAACAACTGGAACATCGGCCAGCGCTCCAACGGCATCTTCCTGCCCATCGCTCCCGAGGCCGGCTGGTATCCCTCGATGATGACGAACGGGACGCTGACGATCGACGGAAGCAAGATCGCCGTCACTCCCAGCCGGGAGTTCACCGTCGCCCCGAAGGACGCCTTCTCTAAGCCCCAGTACACCACCGCCACCCTCTGGCTCACCCACCGCGTCACCGACAATCTCGATCTCGCCCTGACCGGCTACTACTATTCGGACTCGCGCGACTCGCAGAATTACGAGGGGATCGGCTTCCTCGCACTTGATATCAACAAGCAGCTCCCCAACGGGCAGGCGAATCCGAACTTCGGCAAACGCTATGGCGATTTCATGATCAGCGCGCAGACCCAGGAGCGCGAGGTCAAGGAACTCCGTGCCCAGCTCAACTACAAGTGGGAGCGGCAGCTCTTCGGCCTGCCCTACCGACAGACGTTCAGTGTGTCCGCCGGCCAGCAGGACATCACCTGGCGCGCCCGCCAGCTGAATGCCCAGATCCTCAACGCCGGCATCACCGGCGCGGGCAACCGCATCATCCGGGCCCGCATTTACGAGGACGATACCCATCCCACCATCGCCTTGCCGTCGACCATCGGCACCTACTCCGTGGCCTACGCTTCGCACGACAGCAACTGGTTCGACTTTGACGAGGACTACACGCTGAAGAACGTGGCCGCGTTCACCCACCTGCGGGCCTTCGACGACCGGCTGAGCGTTCTGGTGGGCGCGCGCCGCGACACGTACGACCAGTATCGCCTCAACGCGATCATCCCCACCACGACCGCCTCGGACGCCTCTGGCACGACGTACTCGGGTGGCGCGGTCTACTACTTCGGCCCGGTCGGAGTGTTCGCCAACTTCGCGAAGAACTACGAACCGCTGGGCCCCGGACGCAATCCGAGTCTCACCGGTGAGCCGCTGAAGGTCACCGAGGGCGAGGGCATTGACACCGGTCTCCGGCTGTCGACAAAGAACGGCAAGTACTACGCGACAGCGATCTACTACGACGCGAAGTCCTACAACCGGATCACCGGTACGAAGATCGGCTTCGGCGGGATTTGGAACCAGTATTTCGACGCCCGGGGTGAAACGCGCGACGCCGCGCTCGGCTCGCTTTCGTACGACGACACGCAGTCGCTGCACGTTCGCGGCTATGAGTTTGAAGTGACGGCCAGTCCGTCGAAGAACATCCGTTTGCAGGCCAGCTATGCGCTTCCGAAGTCGGAGATCGTCGACGCTTTGGCGGGTCAGCGCGCCTACTATGCACGTAACTTTGCGCAATGGGATGCGGCGGCCCGACTCACCAACACCGCGGCGACCAACCTGCGCACCGCGCTCGTCAACGCGCAGACCACGCTCGACAACAACGTTGCGGGCCGCACCGTCGCCGGCACGACGAAGTACGTGGCGAATATGTTTGTGCACTACACCTTCACGGATGGCCGGCTCAAGGGCTTCTCGGTCGGCGGCGGTGTGTCGCGCACGGGACGGCAGTACTCGACGATCATCCGCAACGAGACCTACTACCGCGCGGCGCGAGACAATACCAGCCTGGCCCTGTCCTACAACACCAAGCTGCGCAACGTGCCGACGCGTTTCGCAATCAACGTCAACAATGTGCTCGATGATACGGATCCGATCGTCACGAGCTACGACGGCAGCTGGCGCGATGCCAGCGGCCGAGCGATCGCCAACGGCTTTAGCCTGCCCAGTCCGCGCACGTTTAAGTTCACGGTTGGATTCACGTACTGATGCAGGCTGGGCGGACGCCGGACGTCGCTGGCGTTCGCCCGCTGCTTGCGTTGAGCCATCCCGCTGCGGGAGGACACCGCCATGCTCTCAGGTTCCGCTGTTGACCCCAGGGTCGCCCACGCGCCGGTGGTGCGCCCCGTGCGCTCGGCCGCCGGGTTTGGCTTGATTGAGCTGGCATCCAAGAGCGGGTTGCGCGCCCACGTGCTGCCCTCGGGCGCGCTGTACGCGCTCCGGCACCGCGACACGCTGCTCAACCAGCTCCTACCCGGGCCGGCCGAAGAGGGGCTCTTCCGGCTCCTGGTGCGGTGGCGCGATGCGGGTGGTCAACCCGTCGGCTGGGCGCCGCTGGTCGGTCCGACGCTGGATTTCAGTTACTCGGACCAGGCGACCTGGCGCGGTGGGAGCGGCGAGGTTCTCGCGTTCACGACCTCGCTCTGCCTGCATCCTTCCGAGGCCGCCTGGGCGTGGTGTGTTCGCCTTCGCAACACGTCGGCCGAGGTGCTTCACCTCGATGTCCTGCACGCTCAGGATCTGGGACTGGCGGATGAGAGTGCCGTGCGCAACAACGAGGCATATGTTTCCCACTACATCGATCTGCTGCCGGTGACCGATGCCCGGTGGGGACATGTCATTCTCGCCCGGCAGAACCAGCCCATGTCCGGTGGGAAACATCCCTGGCTTGGTTTTGCCTGCTCCCCAGGGTCCGCTGCATTCTGCACCGACGGATGGCAGTTTTTTGGCTCCGATCATCGTTTGACCGGCGAACCGGAGGCGGTCAGACGGGAGACGCTACCGTCACGACGACTCCAATACGAAGGTGCGCTTGCCGGTCTGCAAAGCCGGACGCTGAGCCTGCCTCCGGGCGGTCAGACCGAGTGCATCTTCGTCGCCGCATACCGTGAGGATCATCCTGACGCCTCGTCGCCCGCGGATGTGGAGGTGCTGAACCGGCTCCTCACCATGCCCTGGGCCGCGCCGGGTGGCGGGGCAAGGTCACGGCGGGCCCCCGGCTCGCTCTTCACCCAGGCCCCGTGGGCGCACGGCTGCGCGCCCACCGCGACGGATTGGGCGTCGTGGTTTCCGGGGCCGGACCGCCATCGTGAAACGGACGCGGCGGGACGCATTCTTTCGTTCTTTCATGGGGCGGACATCCATGTGGTGTCCCGCGACAAGGAAGCCGGGGTTTACCGTCCGCACGGCCATGTTCTGCGCAGTGGCGATTCGCGGTGGGTGGATCCGCTGCAGTTTGGCCTGACCTGTTATGCCGCGGGCATTTTTGGCGCCCAAGTCTATCTGGGCAATCCCAGCCTCGCTCGGCTGCTGAGCGTGGTGCGGAACCAGCTCAATGTCGCACGCGCCAGCGGCCAGCGTGTCTTCGTCCGTGTGGGAGACGCGTGGCGTCAATTGGGAGTCCCCAGTGCGTTTGTCCTGCAGCCCGGCAGTGCGCGGTGGATCTACCGGCTTGAAGATCGGGTGATCGAAGCCCGCGTTTGGTGCTCGGCGCGCGAACCGGCCTCGTTTCTCGAACTCACGGTCACGGAGGGACCGGATACCGGGTTCCTGATCACGCACCAGCTGGCTCTGGGCGCGAACGAGTTCGACGCGTGTGCCGAGATCGTGATTCACGAGGATGGCTGGATCGCTGCGCAGCCCGGGGTGGAGAGTTTCACGGCCCGGCATCTGCCCTCCACCTGTTTCGCGCTTGCTTCCGCCTCGTCTGAGACACTTGCCGCTGCCGGCGGTGATGAATTGATCTATGGTGACGGCATCGGGCGCGAAGGCCCCTACGTCGCGTTCCAGACCGTGCCGGTGACCAGGTGCGCCCTCCTGCTCGTCGGCTCGGCCGATGGACCGACCGCCCTGCCTGCGGCCGTGGCGCGGGCGCGACGGGAGTATGCTGTGGGTTGGCCGGCGGCGTATCCGCCTCAGTCTCCGGTCCGGGTGGAAGGAACGACGGATCCGGGAGTGGCGCGAATTGACGAGATTCTCCCCTGGTTTACTCACAATGCTTCCATCCACTTTTCGGCCCCGCACGGCCTTGAGCAGTATGGCGGTGCGGCCTGGGGGGTGCGGGATGTCACGCAGGGATCCATGGAGTGGCTGCTCGCGTCCGGAGAGTTCATCACCGCCCGTCGCGTGCTCACCACGGTGTTTGAACAGCAGTTTGCACCCAGCCCCGGTCACCCGGACCTCGCCGGTTGCTGGCCGCAGTGGTTCATGTTCGCCCCGTTCCGCTTCATTCAGCAGAGACACAGCCACGGCGACGTCTGCTTCTGGCCGGTCAAGGCGCTCTGCGATTACGTGGAGGCGAGCCATGACCTCGCGTTCCTCGCCACGTCCGTGCCCTACACCGACCCGGAGTGTTTCACGACCACCGGACCGGCCGAGTCCCTCTGGGACCATTGCGATCGAGTCATCGCGCACGCGGAGTCGCGCTTCATCTCCGGCACCGCGTTGATCAACTACGGGGATGGCGATTGGGATGACACCCTCCAGCCGGCGGATCCCGCGATGCGCACCCGCATGGTCAGCGTCTGGACGGTCGGGCTTGCCTTCCACACGTTCCGCCAGCTCGCCGAAGTCGCCCGCCGCTGCGGTGAAACCGTCCGGGCGGCCCGACTCGAGCACCTGCTCGTCCGCATGCGGACCGACTTCGCCCGCTTCGCGCTGCCCGGCGGGGTGGCGGCGGGGTTTCTGGTCAGTGAGTCGGACGGCGTGTTCCGTCCGCTGCTGCATCCCAGCGACACGGTCACTGGCATCCGCCACCGCCTCCTGCCGATGACGCGCGGACTGCTGGCCGAGCTGTTTGCGCCCGAGGAGGCGCGCTGCCATGCGGCCGTGATTGAACGCGAACTCCGTTTTTCCGATGGGGTGCGGTTGATGAGTGAACCCGCGGTCTATCGAGGCGGGCGGGAGACCCTCTTCAAGCGCGCAGACACCGCGGCCAATGTCGGCCGCGAGATCGGTCTTCAGTACGTTCACGCCCACCTCCGGTATGCGGAGGCCATGGCGAAACTGGGCGAGGCCGACCGTCTGTGGGAGGCTTTGCAGGTGGTCAATCCGGTGGGCCTCGAGCGGGTGGTTCCCGGCGCCGTGGTTCGGCAAAGCAATGTGTATTTTTCCAGCTCGGACGCTGATTTTTCCGATCGTCTGGAGGCCTCCGCGCGCTGGCCTGAACTGCGAGCGGGTCGCGTCCCGGTCCGGGGTGGCTGGCGACTCTACTCCAGCGGCCCCGGACTTTATGTGCACAAGGTGCGTTCCTGCCTGCTCGGAGTGCGCGAGTCGTTCGGCGAGGTGGTCTTTGATCCGGTCCTCCCGTTCCGCCTCGATGGCCTGCGTGCGGAAGTCCGCCTGTGCGGCCGGCCGGTTCAGCTGACCTATGCGGTGCGTCACCGCACCCATGCACCGGAGGCTATCACGGTCAACGGGGCCGCCCTCGATGTATCGCGTCGCGACTCGAACCCTTACCGGAGGGGCGGTGTTCGGGTGGACCGCGAAATCCTCCTGTCCCTTTTGAGCCACGCCCGGAATTGGATCGAAATCGTACTTTGACCTGACGGTGATGAAACCGAAACCACCCCACGCCACGGCCGCAGCGGATCGCATTCCCGTTTCGCAGAAGGTCGCCTACGGCCTGGGGGCCGTCGTGACGATTGTCGCGGTGAACTCGGTGGTGCAGCTCACCAACCTTGTCTACATCGTTGGCCTGGGAATCAGCGCCATCTGGATCGGCTGGGCGCAGGCCTTCCCCCGACTGTGGGATGCGATCATTGACCCTTTTATCGGTCATCTCTCGGACAATTCCCGTTCCCGCTACGGCCGTCGAATTCCGTTTCTCGTGGTGGGAGGACTGCTGATCGGCATTGCGTTCGCGCTGCTCTGGAGGGTGCCGCGCGACTGGAGCAAGGAGTGGATGTTCGGTTACTTCATCGTCACCTCGCTCTTCTTTTACACCGTGGTTCCCATCTATGCGATCCCCCACGGCGCGCTGGGCATGGAGATGACGGATGACTATCACGAGAAGACCAACCTCTTTGCCTATGCCAGTTTCATCGGAAACATCGGAGCGCTGACGCTGCCGTGGGTCTACTATCTGGCCAACCGTCCGGTCTTCGGCGGTGACACGGTCAACGGAATCAAGTGGGTGTGCCTCGGCATGGCCGTGCTGCTCACGGCGGCAGCCATGGGTTGCGCCCTGCTGTGCAAGGAAGGCAAGCTCCAGCAGGCGCGCGCGCAGGCCCGCGTACCCCTGATCGAGAGCTTCAAGATCACCTACCGGAACCGGACATTTGTCGGGGTCGTGACGGCGTTCGTGCTGCTGATCGTCGCTTTCCAACTCGTGATGGGCTTCAACAACTACATCACGATTTTCTATCTCTTTGCCGGCAATACGGAGGCCGCCTCCGGCATCATGGGCTACAACGGAACGCTCTGGGCGGTGGTCGGGCTCGCGGGCGCGTTTCCCATGGCGTGGCTTTCCCGGCGCCAGGGCAAACGACGCACAGTGATCTTCGCGCTCGCTTTGATCATCGGTGGCAATCTGTCGAAGATTTTCTGTTACCAACCGACGCTCCCCTTTCTGACGATGATTCCGACCGCCTGCCTCTCGCTGGGCATGGTGATCGCGTTTTCGTTGGTGAACGCGATGCTGGCCGACATTTGTGACGAGGACGAGTTGGCCACCGGCATCCGTCGCGAAGGAGTTTATTTTGCCGTGTACAACTGGTGGTGGAAGGTTGCGGTCTCGATTGCGACCGTCGCCAGCGGCTACCTGCAGCGGTACACCGGCTTTGTCGAAGGCGCGCCGAGCCAAAGTGACTCGACCCTGTACTGGCTGCGGGTGTGGGAGATCGGACTGCCGCCTGCGCTTTGTCTCGTCAGCGTGGGGTTGCTCTACCGGTACCCGTTGACGGAGGAGCGCGCCTACGAGATCAAGGCCCTGTTGAAGGCCCGCCAGTCGGCACCGGTCGCCGCGACACCGGCGCCCACCCCGGGAGCGAACGTGACCGGAGCGACCTGACGACGAGCTCCCGGGTCCATCGGCGGTCAGAGACAAGGACGGAGCGTGGCTTGACGGAACCGGGACGGACGCCGAACATGATGCGGTGAAGGCACATACTCCCATAACGATGCAGGCGGTCGCCCGGGTGGTGGGAGTAGCCACGTCGACGGTTTCGAAGGCCCTGCGCGGGGATCCCACCATTCCCGCCGCCCGCCGCGAGGAAATCAGGAAGGCCGCTGAGAAGCTCGGATATCGCACGAATCCTTTGGTGGCAGCGCTGATGACCCAGCTGCACAGCCAGCGGCGGCGCAATGACCCCCATTGCATTGCGTGGCTCAATTTTTGGACGAAGGAAGTGCAGAGCGCGCTGGGCCATGGTGGATCGCCGGCGCTGGTCGGTGCGCGCCGACGGGCACAGGAGTTGGGCTACGAAGTGGAGGTCCACGCGATCGCCCGCGACGAGATCAGCCCGACCCGGCTGCGGCAGATCCTGCTCACCCGTTCCCAGTGCGGCGTGCTCTTTCCGCCGGTGCCGGAACCCGCGCTGCATTACCCCTTCGACCTGAGCGGGCTTTGTGGAGTCGCCATCGGCACGAGCCTGCGCGAACCGAAAATGCATCGGGTGTCGCACAACCATTATCATGGCGGCATGCTGGCCTGCCAGGAGTTGCGTGCGCGGGGTTTCCGGCGCATTGGCTTTGTCCTCAGTCCGTGGAACGATGAACGGGCGGATGGCAAGTGGCGCGCCGCTTACCTCGTGCAGCAGCAGGCCTGGCCGAAATCGGAGTGGCTGCCTCCGCTGCTCGTCGGCTCCGATCAGCGGGCGGCCTTTGCCCGGTGGCTGGAGCGATACCAGCCCGACGCCTTGCTCGCGGCCGAGGATTTTGTGGCGCGCTGGCTGCGTGAGCTGCGAGCCACCTCGGTCCGGGTGGCGTGGCTGGCCCTGGACGCGATCCGACGCGGGGTGTGGGGCATTGACTACCGGTCCGAGCTGTTGGGCGCGGCGGCCGTTGAGTGGGTGATCGGCCAGCTCCACCGGAACGAACGAGGAAGCCCGACCGTGACCAATTGCGTTTTGATCGACGGCATCTGGGTGGGAGACAGCTGACGCGCTTGATCGGTCGGAGGAGGAACGCGGATGGCGGGACGTCACCGCGGTCCAGGCAACGATGTTCGTAAGCGCAGTGTAGCCGGTCCACCCGCGGGCTGGCAGAGCAGTGGCCGCGTCGGCGCGACGTGCCCCTTTTCGCCGCGAAGACGCTGCCCCACCTGCCATCCCCACGTTCGCTGGCCGAGGACTCCTGCGCCTCGATTTCCGACCCATGCATACCCGTCTGAACCCCCTGATCCGTAACGATTGCTGCTGCCGCGTCTGGCTTCGCCTCTTCCTCGCCCTGGTCCTCTCCCTGCTGGCGCCGCAACTGGCGCAGGCGCAGGGAACCGGCACGGTGAGCGGTCGCGTCCTCAACGAGGGCACCGGCCAGTATCTGCGCAATGCCACTGTCGCAGTGAAAGGCACCGACGTGACGACCATCACCGAGGGGGGTGGCGGCTACACCCTTACCGGAGTGCCGGCCGGCCCGGCCGAACTCGTGGTCACCTACCTCGGTCTCGACACCCAGGTGATCCAGGTGACGGTGCAAGCAGGGCAAGTTGTCCGGCAGGATGTCAACCTGACCAGTGCCGCCTATGACAAGGACACGATCCGCCTGGGTACGTTCATCGTGGCCACGGAACGGGAAGGCAACGCCAAGGCGATCATGGACCAGCGCAACGCCGAGAACATGAAGAAGGTCATCGCCTCGGATGTGTTCGGCAAGGTGCCGGAAAACAATGTCGGCGAGTTCCTGAAGATGATGCCCGGGGTGACCAGCGACTACGTTGAAGCCGACGTCCGCGCCATCCGTATCCGAGGCTACAATCCAAAGTACACCTCGGTCATGATCGACGGGGCGCGGGTGGCGATGGCGGGTTCATCGACCATTGGCACGGGACGGACCTTCGAGTTTGAACAGCTCTCCATCTCCTCCGTCGAGACCGTCGAGCTGTCCAAGACCCCCACGCCCGATCAGCCGTCCACCGCGGCGGGCACCGTGAACCTGCGCAGCAAGAGCGCGTTCGATCGCAAGGGCCGCCGCATCGACTATTCCTTCAGTCTGACCGGCAACTCGCGGGCCCTGGACTTCAGCAAGACCTATGGCTGGGACGACAAGGAACACTACAAGATCAGGCCCAACTACGCCTTCGAGTACTCCGACGTGCTGCTGGAGGACAAGCTGGGCGTGATTCTTGGCCTGAGTCGCTCCGATGTGTACAGCATGCAGCAGCATGTCTGGATCGGTGGCGGCGGAACGGCCTACAACGTCGACGCCAATCTGACCAACAATGACACCGAGGTCCCGCGCGCCAACAGCATCCAGTTCCAGCACGGTCTGCGTCCGACGCTGCGCACCAACGGCAACCTGCGCTTCGACTACAAGGTCAGTCCGGAGCTCTCCGCGTGGTTCAAGATCGACTACAACACCTTTTACAACGAGTCGCTCAACCGCAACTTCCAGATGAACATTCCGGCCAACTCCGCCACCGCCGGTGTGGTCAACTCCCCCGGCGGTCCCCAGGTGGCGGGCGTCGAGTACTCGCTCCGCAGCCAGACCGTTTATGGCGGCACCTGGCAGATGACCAACGGAGGCACGGCCCGCGCGAAGTTTGGCGACACCATGATCCTGAACGGCAATTTTGAATTCAAGCGCGACGCCCTGCAGATCACGGGGCAGGCGCAGTTTTCGCGCGCCGACAACTGGTACGACGCCCTGGGCACCGGTTGGTTCGACAACACGACCGCGAACAGTCCGGCGTTCAACTGGTCGTGGTCGCGTCCCTCGGCGGACAGCCCGGACAACATCACGTACACCCAGCTCACGGGCGCGGACGCGCGCAACCCCGCCAACTACACGTTCAACAACAACAGCATCACCACGGTGAAACGTCGGAGCAAGGACCAGATCTGGTCGGGCCGGGTGGATCTGCGGTACAAACTCAACCTCGGCAACGTGCGCACCACGATTAAAACCGGGCTCAATTCCACGCTCAATGTGCGTGATGTCGAGCGCCAGGAAGGCATGCAGTACATGATCGTCGGGGCTGATGGCATCGTCAACTCCGGGGACAACGACCGCCCGCTGCACTGGGTTGAATCCCGGTTCCAGTCCGACTGGGGCTTTGGCGGCAACGCCAACGGTCTGCCTGTGTTCGACCGTTTTGCGCTCGCCAAGTACTACGCCTCCAACCCCGGCCACTTCACCGCAAACACGGCCCAGCATCTGCAGACCCGCCTGCAGAATAGCTGGGACTTCAAGGAGCAGATCGACGGTGCCTACCTCCAGTCGATCTTCACCTTCGGCAAGCTCGATCTTTCACCCGGAGTCCGGTTCGAGCGCACCGAGTCCTGGGGCAAGGGCCTGAAGGACATCGGTGATGCCGCCGCGCGAAGGGCGGTCAATCCGTCCAGCCCGGCCACCGTGTCCGCCACCTCGGATGCCTACCTGTATGCTCGTTATGGCGGCCGGCTGACCAGTGATTCGGACTATGACACCACGCTGGCCTACCTGCACGGCACCTACCGCATCCACGACAATCTGATGGTCCGGGCCTCCTATCACGATGCCATCACCCGTGCAGACATCGCCAATCTGATCCCCGGCATCAGCAATGTGAACGAGTCCACGTTCACCCTCACCACCACCAATCCCGACCTGAAGCCGGAAACCTCGAAGAACTACAACCTCAGCCTGGAGTACTATTTCGAGCCGGTCGGTCAGATCACCGTCGGCTGGTTCAAGTCCGAGATCAAAGACCTGCAACGCACCCTGACCAACATTCCGGTCACTGACAGTTATCTGGCCGACGTCTACCCGGGCTACACCCTTTCGATCACCGACAATGTGGCCAGTTCCGAGACCAGCGGATTCGAAGTCGACTATGCGCAACAACTCGCCTTTCTGCCCGGACGACTCAAGGGCATCGGCGTGTTCGCCAACTACACCCGGTTGCACTTCGACTCCTGGAACAACTACCTGAATTCATCGAAGGACACCTGGAATGCCGGGGTGAGTTACTCCCAGGGGCCCTTCTATGCGCAGTTCCGGGCCAACTACACCGGAAAGCGCCAGACCAACACGGGTGTGAACGGCTGGTACAACTTCGATGGTGAACGTCTCATGTGCGATGTGACCGCCAGCTTCCGGATCAACCGGCGGGTGACGCTGTTCGTGAACGGAAAGAACATCTTCGACGAGCCGCTCTGGAGTTACGTCGGTCGCGAGGAAGCCTGGGCCCGTTACGCCCGTTTCGGCGGCTTCTGGGAACTCGGAGTCAAGGGTACCTTCTAGTCCGCTCCGCCCTGTGCGGCCGCGCCATGCCCCGCACCCCTCTCACGCCGGACACCACCCGGTCGTCCCTGGCCCCTGCCTCTGAGTCCTGGTCGGATGACGGCTTGATTCTGCGACACGCGGAAACCCTTCGCCGCCACGGCGACGCGGTGCAGTGCCGCATCGATCCCGCACTCGGACACCCCGAGGCCTTTCGGATTGAACGTTCCGGGGCGGGAGTGGAGGTGGTGGCGGGCGGACCCGCGGGCGTGCTCTACGGCGTGCAAGAACTGGGGCTGCCGCACAGCGTGGTCGACGCTGAAGGCCGGCCTGACTTCAACCTGCGCGGCGCCGTGCTCATGCTGCTTGGGGCCAGCTGGGCCTACCAAAGCGACCTCAGTCCAACGGTGTATCCGTGGTTCTTCGACAGGCCGTTCATGACGCGGTACCTCGACTATCTGTTTTCCGCGCGCCTGAACATTCTTGTCCTGTGGTCGGGCCACTTGTTTCCACACATCCTTGAATTGCCGGAGTATCCTGACGCGTCGCAGTTCTCGCCGGAGGAGATCCGCCGCAATCAGGAGCAGTTCCGGTGGCTTGCGACCGAGGCGGCGAGACGAAACATCAGCATCCTGACGCACTTCTACAACATCCACGTCACCGAGCACCTGGCGAAGGCCCTGGGGCGCCAGGGCACGGCCGATTCGGATGCCACCCGCTATGTCGTACCCGACGCGTTTGTGAAAGGGTACTACCGGACGATTCTCGGACGTTACTTCGCGGAGTTTCCCAAGGTCGGACTGTACATCTGCCCAGGTGAGTCGCTGGCCCTGGAGGAGCAGCAGACGTGGTTTCGCGAGGTGGTGTTCCGGGCGGCGGGCGACAGCGGCAAGAACCCGCTGCTGATCATTCGTGACTGGACCCTCGACGCCGGGTTCAAGCGGGCGCTGCCTGCGATGTATCCGAATCTGTATTCGGAGATGAAGCACAATGACGAGACCATCACCAGTCCCTGGCCGGATGTCAGGCATGCGACGTGGAAAGGCGTGCTCGCCGGACACATTGTGAATCTCCATGATCCGGCCGATGCCACGCCCTACCGCGTGGGCAGTCCGCGGCTGCTGGGCGAGATGGTGGGTCGCTGGAAGGATGCGGGTTGCTTCACGGGAGCGTGGTTCTATGCGCCCCAGATCTGGATTTGGCCGCACACGCTTGACCGGCTGCCGGAAGGTCAGAAGCCGCTGATAAACTTCGAGCGTGACGAGCTCTGGCACCTCCTGGAAGGGCGCTCGCTCTGGCGGGCGAACCGCGACCCCGCCGGCGAGCGGGCCTGGACGGCGGCCTGGCTCGGGCGCAAGTTCGGGCACGAGCGGATCGGAGCGCTCCTGACGGATTGGTATGATCTCACCGGTCCCATCCTGCCCGGTCTTCAGAATCTCACCGCGGTGCGCTTCGGGAATTTCTTCCCCACGGCCATTGCCAGCGTGCAGGCCACGGTGGACGACCTCCTGACGTATCGCACCTGTCTCGACGATCCCCGGCCCGAAGGACCCGCCGGACTGACGAACCAGCGATACTATAGTCAGCCCATCGACGCCTTCACCCTGGAGCTCTACCGGGCCCGCCACGACAACCATCCCTTGAGCGACCTCCGCAGCCTGCCCGTGGCCCAGCTCGCAGGCGAGCTGGTGGCGGGACGCAACGGCGCGGGCTTTGTCCGACCGGACCATCTGCTCGATCTCTACCACGAGATGGCTCGGCAGTCGCGCGACCTCGCGCAGGAGGCGGTTGCCCTCGGAGGGAACGACCCGGCCGAACTCCGGCGATTTCTCCAGGATAGCGAGTGCCTCCTGCTCACGGTTGACTACTATCGTCTGAAAGTTTCGGCGGCCCTTGAGAAGAGGCATTTCCAACTGACCGGCGACAAGCGTGGCTTGGTTCGTTTCCGACAGTTAATGGAGTCTTCCGTATCCTGTTATGAGGAGCTCATGACCACGGCCCGACGCTTTTACCGTTCCGGCACGCCGATGTTTCACGCCTGGACCTGGGAGAAGACGTTCGCACACCGGGTGACGTGGGATTGTGAGTTGCAGCTGAAGTGGCTCGCGGGCGTGGGATTCTGAGGGCACGGTTGTTTTCCTGTTGTCACGCAGCTCCACCGCAGTAGGCCCCATGGCATGAGAACCGTGCGGGATTCCCGATGAGTGCTGGCGCCCCCATGGTTCCGGATCGGGAAGGTAAACCTGAGGCGAGTCCTCCGTTTGAATCGTATGGACGGCTTTTCCTGCGGTTTCTGCGTTTCGGGTCGCTCGCGTGGGGTGGTCCGGTGGCGCAGATCGACATGATTCGGGAAGCGTTGGTCGTGCGGGAAAAGTGGGTCACGCCCGGTCACTTCAAACGCCTGCTGGCCATCTATCAGGTGCTGCCGGGGCCGGAGGCGCATGAGATGTGCGTGCATTTCGGCATGCTGGCGCGGGGTCGGTTGGGCGGCGTGCTGGCGGGACTTGGGTTCATGCTGCCGGGGTTCGTGCTCATGTTTCTCCTTTCGTGGGTCTATCTTGCCTTTGACCTCACGGCGACCGCGTTCCAGGCGGTGTTTCTCGGACTGCAACCGGCGGTGATCGCCCTGATGGTGCGGGCCTGCCACCGGATCGGCGGCCATTGTCTGGTGGACGGCTCGCTGTGGACGGTGGCGATCCTCGCTGGGGTGGGAGAGTGGCTGGGCGTTTCCTTTTGGATCACGCTCCCGCTGGCCGGAGTCGCCTACCTAGCGATGGCCCGGCGTCGCTGGCTGGCCGCGGCCGTCGTGGGTGTGGTGTTCGGGGTGGCAGTCGGGCTGTTTTCGCCTGTCGTGAATGCGAAGTGGGAACGTCCGCCGGCGAATCCGAGCGCGTCGGTGCCCGCACCCCTCGACGTCCGTGAGACGGGGCGGGCGAGCGCGGGCCAGCTCTTCCTCTCGGGCTTGCGGGCGGGGTCGCTCACGTTCGGCGGCGCATATACGGCCATCCCTTTTCTGAAGGAAGATGCGGTGGAGCGGGGTCGCTGGATGACCGAGCACGACTTTCTGGATGGAGTGGCCCTCTCCGGCGTGCTGCCGGCGCCCTTGATCATCTTCTCCACCTTCGTTGGCTTTTTCGGGGGAGGACCCTGGGGCGCTCTGGCCATCACGCTGGGTGTATTCCTGCCCGCCTTTTCGTTTACGCTTCTGTTTCACCGCCACCTCGTGGCCGTGATCGATCATCCCGAATTGAAGCATTTTCTGGAAGGGGTGACGGCGGCGGTGGTCGGCTTGATTGGGGTGACCACGGTGATGCTGGCGCGCGCAGCCATCCCGTCGGTGGCGTCGCTGGCCATCGCGCTTGCGGCGTTGTTCGTCCTATACCGGTGGAAATCGCGATTCGTCGTCCCCGCCGTCGTGGCATTGGCCGGAATCACGGGAGCACTGGTCTTTTGAAGTCCGGAGCGCCGGTGCAATCCGGGAGTTCCTGAACGAGCGACTGTGCCTCCTGCGCCGCAGGTCGAGTTATCGCCCGGCAGTTGCTAAGACCCTGCCTACCTCTCTCGGCTCGGCTCCTGTGGCGAGCATGGCCCTTACCATGAGGTCGATGGTGATCCCTTTGCCGCCTGATTCCAATTTCGCGACGCGGGACTGACTTGAGCCGATCAGGCAGGCGAGGTCTTGTTGGGAGACATGCTGGGCCAAACGACGGCGGCGGACGGCCTTGGCGAGGCTTAGGCGCATGTTCACCAAAGCACTTTCATGGGCCGAGAGCTGGAGCAGTTCCGTGGCGGAGCCGACTTTGAAGCCGGCGGCTTCGAGGCGTTTCTTTTTGGCGGAGTTCATGAGCAGGTATGGTAGCGTTTCAGGCGGCGGGAGCACAGATCCAGCACATGCTGCTGCGTTTTTTGCGTCGTCTTTTGATGGATGTCGAGGATCACGATACAGTCGGCGTCGAGGTGATAGAAGATGCGCCAATTTTTGCCGGCATCGGGTATGCGCAGCTCGTGGCACGCCTGGCCGATGATGGGCATGGGCTTGGACGAAGGCGGGCCGAGGCTCTCGCCCTGCTGAAGGCGGCGCAGCAAGGTGCCGGCCTCTATGCGGCCCTCAACCGTGAAGGGCGGAGATTTGATTTCTCCGGCCAGCCAGACCAAGGGTTTCTCCGCTTTCGGCATGTGTCCTAGATATGTCGTTTGGGACATATGTCAAATGCGACATATTGGACTAGCTTCGGGGTCCGCGGTGGCGCCAAGGGACACCGCTCGTCCGCTCACTCAGGAGAGGCGCCCGAGGGCGCGGAGGGAGGTGCTTTCCGGGGGGAGGAGACTTGGCGAAACCCGGCCGTCCCTGCGAATCAAGGGCTGCGCGCGGCGGAGTGGAGGGGTCAGAGTCGCTCGAAACCGACCACGCGCTCGCCCTCGGTGACCGGTACCCGGACCACAAGGGAACTGTCGTTGCCGTCCTTGGCGATCCAGAGTCCTCCCGGATTCTCGAGGCGAAAGCCCTTGGGCACGCGGAGCAGGACATTGCCACTGCGGGTCGCACGGAGGTGAAGCCGGCGGGTGGGCTCATCCCAGGCGACATCGGTTAGCTCGCATTGACCTTGGCGAATGTGGATGTCGGTGGAGAGGACCCAGGGATGGGCGCGCGCGGGTGCGACCCGGAGGAATTTGACGGATCGCGGCGGGACGATCACGTCCCAAACACCGTTCGCCGTGCCGGCATAACGCTCCTCCCAAAAGTCCCAGACGGCTCCCCGGGCCGGGATCGATTGACGCAAGATTTCCGGACCGAAATTGAAGACCGCCAACAGATCCCAGGTGTCCCAGCGCGTGGTGACGCGGAGACGGAACTGCTTGGGGTGATCGGGCTGCGCGCTGGTGAAGAGATCGAGCGGTTCGCCGGCCTCGGGCAGCCGGGGAAACTGCTGGCGCAGCAGGGCTAACCGTTCGTCACTCATGCGATCGACGTCGTCGCCGATCATCAGAGGACTGCCGTTGAGTCCGAAGATCGTGGCGCTGATTTGCGCATCGTTCAGTGGTACGGGCTTGTCGAGGGTGAGGACGTTGCCCGAGTCGGCGATGAAGAGCTTGCGATGGACGAAGAAGTGGGTGGCCCACGCCTGCACCGCTTGCTGGTGCGAAGTCCAGTAGTCGGGTTTGTTGATGACGAAGGTGGCGGGATAGAAACCCTTGCCCGGCCCGTCCAACGGACGTCCCTCGCCGTAGTCGGAGCCGGCGCGAACGGCGTCGAGCAGTCCGACGGTCTGGAACGTCGGCCCCGTGCTCACCAGCAGGTAGGTGTCCGGACCGGCGGCTTGGCGGATGACCGCGAGGGAGTCGCGGAACGCCTCGGGTCCCGGCACGAGGGCACGATTGTGGTAGTGGTCCGCCCGGTACTTGCCCGGGGTGGAGCCCGAGATCGAGTAGAGAAAATCGAGCATGTAGTAGCGGATGCCCCACTCCCTCCAGGTGCGAAACACCTCCTCGAACCACGCCTTCGACTTGGGATGCGTGGGATCGAGGATGTATTGGTCGCCGAGTTCCCGGTGGGGAACCGTCATGGGCTTGCCGTCCCGGAGCAGGAAGGCGTCGCGCAGGGAGGACGAGCGCGCTTCCAACCGCGAGCTCATCCAGAAGACGCCGGCCCACAGTCCGAGTTTGAAATCCTGGGCGGCCAGATCGCGCACGAGCGCCTGGGGACCGCTGGGCAGCAGCTTGCGATTCCAGTCCAGCCAGTTGCCCGGTTCCCGGTCCTTGAGGTTGCCCAGGCTGATCCAGATGTAGTCGATGCCGGAGCCCGGCAGTTTCTGTCGGATGGCGCGGGCGTTGCGACGCACCACGTCCTCGTAGGTCTCGATGTGGAAGGGATCCACCCACGACCAGCCCAACCAGCCCGCGGGGGTGGTGGGCCAGATGCGGGGCCGGTAGTGCGCGGACGCGGCATCCGCCCACGCGTGCAAACTGGCCACGGGATCTGTGCCGCGGGAAAGCCGCAGGCGCTCCGTTTCGATCGCAGCCCCAGGTGCGAGCACAAAACCTTCGAAGTCACAGAGGGCGGTGACCACGCCCTGCTCGAGTTCGATTTCGGTGTTGATGCGGTCGAAGGTGACAAAGCCCACCTGCAGCGCCGTCGTGGTGTCGCCATCCCAGAGTTGCAGCAGCGTCTTCGAAACCAGCTTTTTCCCCTGCGTGGGCTGGACCAGGTTTGGCAGCTGCCAGCCACTCATGACCAAGGCGACGCGGCCCGGCACCGCTTCGGCTTGGGCGAGGACGAAACGACCGAGCTTGATCGGGGCGGCCGTGGTGTTGCGCAGCGTGGCGGAGACCTGACCCGGCGCGTGATGCCATTCGACCGCGATCCCGTGCCGGGAGAACGCGGGTGCGCCGTCCGCTGACGTCTCGGCCCAGTCCATCCGTTGTTCGACTTCCAGCCCGACCCGCGCACGGAGGCCTGCTTCCGTGTAGCGAAAGTCCGCCGCGGACAGGACGCCTGGGAGAACGAGCAATCGCGCAAGGAGACAAGCGACGTGAACGGGGTGCATCGAAGCCGGATCAGAGAGCTGGCGCGAACGACGGTCAACGCCGTTGTCGCTTCGCGATGGCGCGCAGTTGCGGCAACGTCGGGGGGAGGGCCAGCGAGGAACCCGTAGAGCGGTGAAGACCACGGTTCTGTTTGGGTGGAGGGCGCCGCTCCGTCGGCGCCGGTTGCGCGTCGCGGAAACCAAAACGATCGGGCGCAGCGATGCGGTGAAGCGTCCCCCGGCGTCGACGGAGCGACGCCCTCCACCGCTCCGCGGTCCTGCGGTTCTGGTCACGCCTCGAAGGTCGCGCTGTAGGCGAGGAGGTTTCGGCCGGAGAGGCGGAGGCGGATGTATTTGCCCTTGAGGGCGTCGAGGGTGGCGTGCGCCGTCCAGCCGACGGGCTGGCGCAGGCTGTCACCGGTCACAGGGATGCAGTCCTCGGTGCGGAACCCCTCGAAGTCGGAGCCGTAGCCGTGGCGCTTGATGGCCACGCGCACCTCGCCCCGGGCCACGATGTTGAGGTGGAGACGGCCACCGGGACAGAGAAAGGGCAGGGTGGCGAAGGAGCCATCGTGCTCCGTTTGCTGGCCGACGAGCCGGTGGCGCGGGAAGGTCGCGAAGGCGAGCGACGGGCGTTGTGCGGGGTTGCCACCGACATCGGCCGCGTCATGCCGGTCGGCCGAGGCGTAATAGTAGTAGCGATACTCGTCGCCGACGAGGATCGGCTCGGCCAGGCCGACGTACGCCCCGCCGCTGTCGTAGGTGCCGGGCGATCCGGGTTGCAGCAGTCGCGGACGCGAGGGCATGCGCCTCCAGGTGTGGGTGTCGCCGCTCTCGATCAGTTCGACCCAGGTCGTCTGGGACGTCAGGTCATAGTGATTCAGAAACCCGAGCGCGTGTCCGCACATCCGAAAGGCCGACTGGTTGTAGAAGTTCGTGCCATCGTGGTCCCCGTGATCGGGCGTGAACAACCACTGGGGTTCGGACCAGTGCACGAAATCGTCGCTGTGCACGATCATGCGGCTCCGCGCGTTGCCGCGCCGGTCCTTGAGAAACGCCAGGTAGCGTCCCGTCTGCGGATCCTGCCAGAGGCAGCAGGCATCCTGCGACGGCAGTACGGTGCCGGTGAAGGTCCAGCGCAAGCCATCCGGCGACACAAAGAGGCAGCCGCCGGTGAGATCCCGGTCCCGGGTGTCGATGTGAAACATCAGCATCTTGTAGCGACGGCCCGGGTCGGGATCGCGCAGGTCCTCGATGACCGACGGCGCATCGTTGTAGTAGGAGGCCCAGGTGAGGATGATGTTGTTGCCGGGATGCTCGTCTTTGAAGTGCAGGTTGAGCGCGGGTTTGCGCCAGACGAGGCCATCGTCCGACTCCGCATAGCAGACCACGCAGTGGTTTTTACCCTGCATGGAATTGTCCACCAGCACGGCGCCTTCCTGGCGTCCGGGAAAATCCGTTCCGTAGAAGAACTTGAATTTCCCGTCGAGACGCGAACGGAGCACGCTGCCCCACCCGAGTCCGCTCTTTTCCCACGGCTCCGTCGCGGTCAGCACAGGATTCAGCGGGCTCTTGCGCAACGGTTCGTACCGGTCGTAGCAACTCTTCTGCTCCGTGATGTTGCCCGGACTGAAGAGCACCTCGCGTAGCACGCCCGGACTGCCGGCCCCGGCTCCCAGTGCCGGCGCGGGCGCGGGGGAGACGGGCGCGCCGCCCGCCGCGAGCGCTGGTCCGGCCCACGGAAGCGAGGCCGCCAGGAGCGAGGTGCGGTGCAGGAATGTCCGGCGGGTGTGGGGCATGGGGAGAGTTGAAGGGGAGGGAAGAGCCGTCCGAACACGCCGGAGCTTGGGGTGGGGGGAGGTTCCGGTTCGCACTGCGGTCCACCGGGCGTCGGCCGACCCTGGGCGAGGGAGGAAGCGAAGACGAGCGCAGGCTGGCGTTTCCGCACACTGACCCGCGACGGCGGGCATCCTCCGCCGCCCTCCTGCCCTCGGAGAGGCCTGAGCAGGTTTCGCCCACGGTAACCTCCTCCAGAAAGGGAAGTTCGAGCATTTGTATGAGAATGAATCTCAGAAGCATCTTGACGCCTGTATGAGACTGTGTCTCAGTCGCCTTAGATTTCGTTTCACCATGCAAACCCGATCTCTTCTTCTCGCCGCGACCTTGGGCTTCGGCGTCCTTTCAGCCGGTGCTTCCTTCGTTTGGGCGCAAGCCTCTGTTGAAAGGCAAGCCAATGACTCCGAGGTGCTTAGCTTGGACGCGTTCAAGATCACCGCGGCCACCCGCACCGAGAAAATCGCGAGCGCGCTCCCGGTTTCGACCACAGTGGTCGGCGTGACGTCGCTGGACCGGCAGTTTGCCATTTCGTCCGATGTGGGCACCGCGCTGGCCCAGTTCATCCCGGGCTATTCGCCCTCCCGGCAGAAGCTCTCCAGCGCGGGCGAGAGTTTCCGCGGCCGTGAGCCGCTCTATCTGGTCGACGGCATCCCGCAGTCGAATCCCCTGCGTGCGGGAAAACGCGAGAGCATCACGGTGGATCCGTTCTTTCTCGAACGGGTCGAGGCGGTGCATGGCTCGTCGGCGACGCAGGGCATGGGGGCGACGGGAGGGCTGATCAACTTTGTGACCCGTGCCGCTCCCGCCAGCGATGGCGTCACGTCCTTGTTCGAAACCAGTGGCGTCACATCCACCCGCTTCAAGTCGGGTGGTTATGGCGGAAAGGTCGCCGCGCTGACGTCGGCGCGCGTCGGAAAAGCGTCGGTCGTGGCCGGGGCCAGCTGGGAGCACAAGCCGTTTGGCTTTGATGGCGATGGCCGCCCCCTCGGGGTGGACAATGTCCAGGGCGAAACCCTCGACTCGGATGCGTGGAGCCTGTTCGCCAAGGCCGGCTACGACTTCAGTGCGCGGCATCGCGTGGAGCTGATGGTCAATCGCTTTGCCCTGGAGCAGAACCTCAACTGGGCTGCGGTGAATGGCAACCGGGCGGCCGGGCTGCCCACGACCTCGGTGCGTGGTTCCTCTCCGGGACGGCCGGCGGAGAACGACGTGACCAGCGCCGCGCTGACCTTCACCGATCGGGACCTCCTCGGCGGCGAACTCACCCTGAACGTCTTCAGCCAGGACTTCACGGCCACCTATGGCGCCACGACGAGCGCCAACGGCACCTTCCGTCTCAACGGAGTCCCTACACTCGACCAGTCCCGGATCGTGGCGGAGAAGCAGGGCGTGCGCACCACCTGGGCCCGGACGTTTTCCGACGCGGGTGACCTCGGCGTGGTCACCGGCTTTGACTACCTGGCCGACGAAACGGCCCAGGTCCTCGTGCTCACCGGGCGCACCTGGGTCCCCTACACCACGTTCCTTGGCTGGTCGCCCTACCTCCAGCTCGAAAAGCCCTTCGGCGATCTGACGCTGTCCGGAGGACTGCGCTACGAGCTGGCCGAGCTGGAGGTCGACGACTTCACCACGCTCGAGTCCTCGGGCCGCACCTTTGTCCGGGGCGGAAATCCCAGTTTTGAGGAACCCCTCGTCAACCTCGGCGCGAACTGGCGGGTCAGTCGCCGGGTGACGTTGTTTGGCGGTTTTGCCCAAGGCTACGGCATGGCCGACATCGGCCGCATCCTCCGGGCGGTGAATACACCGGGGCTGGATGTGGACACGTTCATCAACCTCAATCCCGTCGTCACCGACAACTGGGAAGCCGGCGTCCGGCTCCACGGCAACGGTTGGAAGTTCGGCTGGAGCGCGTTCCTCTCCACCGCCGAATTGGGTGCCCGGCTCGTCGCGAACCCCTCCGGCATCTACGACGTCGTTCGCGAAAAGAGCGAGACCTACGGCACGGAGATCACCGGTGACGTTCGGCTGCCCGGCCGCCTCGGTGCCGTCGGCGGCTACCTCGCGCTGCTGGAAGGCAAGAGCGACCGAGATGGTGACGGGGCCGTCGATCGCCGTCTGCCGGGGGCCAACATCAGCGCGCCCAAACTCGCGCTCTTCTGGGACAAGTCGTGGAGCCCGCGTTTCACCACCCGGCTGCAGACCATGACCCTGCTCCGTCGCAGCGATCCGGATGGCATCGCCGCGGGTGACTTTGATGGCTACACCCTGGTCGACGCCCTGGCGAACTGGCGGGTGCGGGAGGATCAGACCGTCAGTGTCGGGGTCGAGAACCTGCTCGATCGTGACTACATCAGCTATTATTCCCGGACGCTGACGGGTTCGACCGCCACCGCGGCCAATTTCTACGCCGGCCGCGGGCGCACGCTCAGCGTCCGCTACCGGATTAGCTTCTGAGCGCCTCGGATGACCACCCCGCTGTCACCCGCGCAACGCCTGCGACGCTGGAGTGCGCATCTCTGGCTTTGGCGGATCCACCGGTGGCTCGGCCTGGGCCTGGGGGCGGTGCTGGTTTTGCTCAGTCTGACCGGCAGCCTGCTGGTCCTGCATGGGGAGTGGGAGCGAATCTTGTATCCAGAGCGCCATGCAGTCAAAGCACCGGCCCCGGGAGTCGGCCGCGCCCCGCTGGTGCCGATCCTTCAGCGCCTGCAGGAGGAGGCGCCCGCCGGCTTCCGTCCTCTGAGACTCGAACCCGGTCACGGTGCCACCGCGTCCGACAAGGTGATTTTTGTTGGACCCGACCGCACGAGCCGCTGGTCGGCGTACGTGAACCCGTGGACCGGTGAGATTCTCTGGCGTGGCTCCGACCAGTCCCTGATCACCCCGTGGCTGCTTCACCTGCACATGCATCTGCATGCGGGGAAGTGGGGCTATGTGGTGACCGGGCTGGCGGCGGTCGCCCTGGTCGGCCTCAGTTTCACTGGCCTCTGGATCACCCGGGACCGGTGGGCCACGCTCCTGCGCCGCCCCTTCCGCCGCGGCCGGGGCGGTCGCGTGGCGGCCGGTGAGCTGCACAAATGGGTCGGAATGGTCTCACTCTATTTCACGGTGGTGCTGGGCGGCACCGGCCTGTGGTTTGCCATCCTGATTGTCCCGGGACAGTTTCGACGGGAACCGCCCCCCGCACTGGCCCCGCCGTTCGACCTGCGGCGACTCGCTCCCCTGGAGCCCGCGCTGGCCGCCGCCGCCCGCGAATTTCCGGGATCCGAGCTGAACCGGGTGGTGTTTCCCTGGGACAAGGGCGTCCGGGTTCAAGTCCGCGTCCTCCATCGGGATGCGCCCGTCTGGGAAAAGCAGAGCCGGATGGAGTTCGACCCGGAGACGGGCGCGTGGTTGCGCACGGTGCGCGCGAGCGAGATGAGTCCGGCGGAAAAGTGGCGGTCGGTGCTCGCGCCGCTTCATTTCGGTTTCTACGGCTCGACCCCGGTGAAGTGGCTCTACGCCCTCGGCGGCCTCGCCCCGGCGGTTTTGGCCATCAGCGGCACCGTCGTGTGGTACCTGCGCCGGCGCCGTTCCCGGCTTCCGGCACGGGCGGGTCGAACGGGTCAGGAAGTCGGGGCCGCCGGCCGCCTCAGCTTATCAGAAGCAAACGCGGAGACGAACCGGCGTCGGGGAGCGGCGCCCGATGGATACAGGGGGGCACGGGACTGCCCGGATACTCTACCGCGATGCGCCAGAGGTTGCCCACACCGAAACTGAACGGCTGAGCCTGCGGGGCCGCGGAGTAGTGGAGGTCGTAACCCAGTTCGTGCAACACGGCGACGAACTCGGCCTCGGTATCGCCACCCAGGTGTTTGCGCAATTCGGCGAGGAGTCTCGGATCATCGACATGCCGGCGGGCCTCCTCGTTGCGCAGACCTTCACTCGCCGCTCCATGGTAGGTGCAGAGGTAGGTGTCGGTCTCGACCGTGGCGCTGTCGGCATGGAACGAGTGCACGTCGATCGGGACGACGGTGGGTTCGTCGTCGCGTGGGTAGGCGAGAATGCAGTCGAGGTTGGGAGAAAGCCCGTGGTCCCGAAGCCGCTGCTGATCCTCCAGCAAGACGGCGATGGCCGCCCGGCCTGCCGCTCCGACGGGGAGCGCGCGAAGGCGGGCTTCGTCGAGCGTGACGATGCCCTCGTTGACGCCGAGGAGGCGGACCACTTCCCCGAAATCACCCGGCAGGGCCCGGGGCCAGCAGAGGGCGTTGACACCATCGGCGAACGGGGTGGTGACGAGTTCATGGAAACTCGACACCCGTTGGATGCGGCGGTAGTCGGCGGGCAGGGAGAACGATGTCATGCGGGTGGGCGATCGACCGGAGGTCGGCGGCCGGATGCGGCCGGGCCGAGGTCACACCAACGAAGGGAAGGCCGGACCGCAACACCGGCGCCGATCCCTCGTCCCGGTCGGCTCAACTTATTGCCACGAACCCGGGCTCGCGCGTAACGAGGCGTCCGTCAGCGTGGCCCCGGAGGTCTCGATCTTGGCGTCCTGGAGCGTGTCGCTGGTGATCACCGGACTGGAAGCAAGCGTCGTGATCAAGGTGAGGTTCGGGGTGGGAGCGGGCGCGATCGCGCTGGCCATTTCCCCATGGGCCGGCATGCCGAAGCCGGCCAGGATTGGCAGGGCAGGCCCGGCGGGAGTGCCGGGGGCGGCGGTCAGACGCACGCGGTGATTCTCGCCTGCGATCGTGGCGAGCACGTGCACCAGTGACGCCGGCCCCGGCCCGGTGAGTTCGAGCTCAACGTCGGACTCACGCCCTCCGCGCAGGTAGAGGAGTGGCCCGTGTTCAGTGTCGCCGCGGCTGCGGCGGACGATCGTGTGGGAACCGATCAGGTAGGCGCGCTCACAGCCGCGGGCCACGCAGTTCTCGATCACCGTCTTGGTCGGTGCGTCGTCCCGCGCTCCGATCTCGAAGCCGGCGCGGGTGTTGACCGCGGTGCAGTTGATCAGGGTCACGCTGCCGGCGCCCCCGTAGGTGCGAAAGCCGTCCTCGGACAGACTCTTCATGTAGCCGGGGGTGATCAGGTAGCGGCCGTCGCGATTGGCATAGACGGAGCGGAAGTGGATCTTGAAGGCCGGCCCGGACGTATCGCGGAGCATGTCGGTCGTCGCCCGCATGCTGCCCTCGGCGTAACAGTCCTCCAGCCGGATGTTGTCGCCCGCCTGAATGTAGAAGCAGTGGCCAAAGGCGCGGCTGAACACCTTGCAGCGTAACATCCGGGTGCCGGAGCCCAGGATTTGGATGCCACTTTGTTTTTGCAGGGGCACCAGATTGGGGCCGCCTTTGCCGAGGAGATCTCCGTAGCCGTAGGGAAAAGAGCCCTGCACGTGCAGCGTCACGTCCTCGATGGTAGTGCCGTCGCCGGCGATCGAGAGGAGGTTGCCGCCGCTGCCCTGTTCCGGGCCGGTGTTGCGAATGGTGAGTCCGAGCAGGTGGTTGTGGCTGCCCGCGACGATGAGACAGCGCGTGTACCCGCCTTGCGGGAGCAGGCGATAAAGGCGGGTGTCGATCTCGATGACGACCTCGCGCAGGTCGATGCGATTGTGATGGCCCCGGAACACGAGCATGGGCACCGGCGGGCGGCGATGGTTGCGGTCCACGCCTTCGCGAATGGCGGCCAGCACTTCGGGGGTGAGGTAGTCGGCCATCCGGTAGACGCCGGGCCGCAGACGGAGCTGCTGATGATCCTGCGCCGCCGCCTGGGCCAGCTCAGCCAGGCTGGTCACCTCCCGTTCGGCCGCCGGCGCCGCCACCACGGAGAGGAACAGCATGAAAGCGAGGAAGGCGGCGGATTTCATGGGCGCGAGGGGAGGGAATTCTCCGGGGTTGGACCGTCCCGACCCCGGCAGCGACAATGGACGAAGCCGGGCCGTTGGCGAGAACCCGTTGAGCGGCGGATCAGACGGGCGAAGTCCGCGTCAGAGGTTGAGCCCCACGGTGAGTTCGAAGTTGATCGGACGCTGGAAGTTCGCGAGGCGTCCCGGGACGGCTTCGCGGTACCCGAGGCTGTAGTCGCCATTGGGCGCGCGCAGGACCACACCGTCATCCTGGTAGGACACCATCTGGTTGTTCGTCAGATTGCGAATGATCAGCCGAACGGTCGCCTCCTTGCCATCGAGGTAACGCCAGCCCGACTTGAGCCGGCGCGTGTAGTCGAGGGTCAGCGTCGCTTCCCACGGACGCTTGATCCAGACCGGCGTATTGGCATCCACGGCGGGATCGTCGATGTACGGCGTGTTGGTCGCGGAGACCGGCAGGGCGGCGTTGAAGGCCGGATTGGCGATCGAGTCGCCGGAGCGATAGCCCGCGATGTCCTTGTCGACAAACCGCACGCCCAGACCCGCGCGCAGCCCCTTCAGGCGGCCGGTCTGGATGGCGTAGTCGGTGAACAGATTCACGGTGAAGCGTTTCAAGCCCACCGTGTCCTTGAGGGTCGAGATGACATCGTACTGGGTCCAGATGTTGTTGTACGCGGTGACCGCGTTGGTGCGCGTGGTGGTGTTGCCGCCGGCGGCGGTGATCATGGCGTTGGTGATGGCCGGGTCGGCGACCGCGTAGCCCGGAGCGCTCGGACTCTGCAAGGTCGAGAAGCTGCCGGACGTGTCGAGCCGGCCGCCCGCGGCTTCGAGCACCTGTTTGAATTCGTTCGCCCGCCCGGACACGTAGGCCTGCGTGTTCTGCCAGCGATCATAATCGGTGCGTTCCGCATTGCCGAAACTGGCGGACAGGCGCCAGGCCTTCGTGATGCGGCCCACCAGCTCCAGTTCGACGCCCTTGTTGGTCCGGGAGAATGCGTCCTGACCCGGCACCCCGGCGTAGTCGAACGGATTGACGGCGGAGGCCGAGGGCTCGTTCCAGGCCTTCGAGCCGATCAGGGTGTTGATCGGGGAGGTGGTCGGCGGATCGCCGAGCAGGTTGTCGACGTTGTTCCAGTAGTAGCGCGGCGTGGCGATCAAGCGACCGCCGAAGAACGACATGGTCAGGCCGCCCTCGTAGGAGGTGCCCGTTTCCGGATCGGCGAATTCGCCGGTGATCTGGAGACGGCCGGCATCGGAGGGCTTGTAACTGTCCGCCCAATTCAACTTGAGCGAGGCCCACTTGAAGAGATGGTACGTCGCGCCGACGTTCTTCGCCAGGATGTCCTTCGACCACTCCGGGGCATTGTAGTCGTTGCGGAAGGGGATGCCATTGAAGACCGGATTGGCCGGATTCACGCTGTTCACGCCGCCGCTGGTCGGCCGGTTGCCGAGACGCATGGTCAGCCACCCGTCCGGAGCGTCGGGACGCCAGTACGCGTCGGTGAGGGTGACGCCGTCCCAGTTTGGATCGCTGGGCAAGAAGCCCGCGTTCGTGGGACGATTGCGCCGGTAGGTGGTCTGCCGGTCGAGACGGATGCCCGGGGTGACCACCAGGCGGTTGTTGAAGTACTTGCCCGCGAAGGCGAAGATCGCGCTGAGGGTGCTTTCGTCCTGATTGTACCAGTCGTTGAGTACCCAGCGCGGGCGGACCGTGACATTGCTGGTCGTGTATCCGCTATTGCCACCGCTGAGGGGCAGCACGTCGTAAAGGGAGGTGGCGTTGCTGTCGATGAACGAGCGGAAGTCGTTGTTCAGGTAGTACCGCATCGTCAGGGTCTGGGCGGCCCACTCGCGCGGGTCGGTCGCGAGGGCGACACTGCGGATGTACTGCCGGTGGACCGTGTCGCGGATGTTGCCGCCCAGCGTGAAGCTGAAGGTGTAGTTGCCCCACTTGCCCAGGTCGGTGATGTAGGCGGCGTTGGCCCGGATCGCGCCGTTGTCCGTGGTGCGTTTATAGTACCGCGGGTCCGCCTGGGAATACGCCTGGAGGTAGTTGGGGTTGGTCGCTCCGTTGGGCAGGGTGCGGTTGAGGTCGATCGCCAGCGTGCGCATGCCGAGCTGGTGGTTGACGGGAAGATTGGCTGTGCGGGTGAAGTTTGCACCGACGTCGAAGAAGAGCTTGTCGCCCATCTGGTGGGTGAAGCCGAGCGTCGCGGCGGCATTCTTCTGCGTGAAGAGCGGCTCGTCCGGCGAGATGGTCTGGCGCGGACCGGGCACGCGGAAGGAGGAACCGTTGATCTGCCGGTTGAAGCGCGTATCCGGCAGTCCGTTCGCGTAATAGAAGGGAGCCTGACCGCCATTGGCCGCCGTCATGCCCGGCGTGCGCGTGTTGCCGCCACTGCCGCCGCCATTGTTCACCGGCAGGAGGAAGGCGTTGCCGTCGCGGGTCCACCGGGTGACACCATCGAGGTAGATCGGTGTGCGATTGGTGTCGTCACCGCGCCGGGTCATGGCGGTGTGGATCCAGTTCATGATGGTGCCGCTTGTCGGGTCGTAGATGTAGCGGTTGCTCGTCTCGCGGTTCACGCCCTGGGGTTCGCCGTTGAATGTCAGCCCGTAGACCGTGCCGGGCGTCGCGTTGCCGCTGAACATGGCGTTGGTGAGACGGCCGTTGAACGTGGTCGACCCGTCCCAACCGCTGAGGTTGTCGTAGAGCCCGAGGCCGGGATTGCTCCGCTCGGTGTAGTCGTAGGACACCTCGAAGCGCAGTTCGGTTCTGGGACGGAACCGGTAGGTGCCGGCGAGGGTGATGCCGTAGCGATCCTCAAATTCGCCGTCGATGTAGCCTCCGCGGTTGTGCCCCAGAAGGTTCAGGCGGAGCGCGAAGCGTTCGGTCAGGCGCTGGTTCACGTCGATCTCGGTGCGATAGTAGTCCCACGACCCCGTGGTGAGTTTGAGATTCGTGCTGTCGCGGTCGAATCGCGCGCGCTTGCCGACAAAACTGATGCCGCCGCCGAGGGCGTCGTTCGCGCCGACGTTGAAGAGCACCGCGTTGGGTCCCCGCCCGAATTCGATGCGCTCGGTGTTGTAGGTGTCGCTGATCGATCCGGTGAGGAAGAAGTCGCGCTGCTGACCCGTGTGCAGACCGACGCCGCGTACATTGGCGAGCGACGGAATGTTGAAAAGGTCTGCGCCCTGGCCGTCGAAGACCGGCGAACCGTTGGTGCTCCAGAGAATGGCCTCCTTGAGATCGGTGATGCCGAGGGCCTCGATGAATTCGCCCGTCATCACGGAGTAGGCGGCGGACATGTCCGCCATGTCGAGACCGAGCTTGGTGGCGCTGCCGGCGTTGGTGGCCACGAAGCCGTCGTCCTTGTCGGTGTTCACCTCGAAGGGATTGAGCACGACCACCTCATTGTCCGCGCTCTTCTGCTGCGGGGCAATCTGGAGTTGCACCGGGACCGGTTTCGGCTCGGTGGTGGGGGAGGCGGGAGGAGCCACCTGTTGTGCGCTCGCGCTCGCGAGCATGAGCGCGGCACCCGCCAGGGAAGACAGCCGGGAGGGTAGATCCGACGGGTGGCGGAGGAGCGCCGCGAAGACACTACGAATCATAGTCATGGGATAGGGCAGGGGACTGCGATGGGGGAGAGAGGGAACGACAAGGTTCCGGGGGGCGATCACGGGTATCCGATGGGTGGTTTCAAACTTCAACCGCCCGTTGGGTTTCACTGGAAACGGGGAGGTGCGGAGATGGGCAAGAGCGTGGAGACGACCGGTGAACCGGCGTGGCGTGCGGAGAGGTGGACATCGTGCGGGTTCTCGGGGTGGGAAGGGCGGAATGGGAGAGATCAGGCGGAGAGAGCGGCTCGATCCTCCGTGATTTCCCAACGCAAGGGCTGACCGGCCCGGTAGCGCACCCATTCGTCGACCATGGCCATGCCCATGCGTTCACACTCGGCACCCATCGAGCCGGCGATGTGGGGTGTCAGCAGGACATTGGGAAGCTGGTAGAGCGGGGAGTCGGCGGGCGGTGGCTCCGGGGCGGTGACGTCGAGAAGTGCCTGCAGGTCGGGGCGGCGCCGCAGGACGTCGATCATCTCGGATTCCGCCACGACTTCTCCTCGCGCCGTGTTGAGGAAAAAGGAGCCCGGCCGCAGTCGCTCCAGATGCCGGCCCCGGATCAGGCATTCGGTCTCGGGAAGGTACGGCGTGTGCACCGAGACGGCGTCGGAGAGGGAGAACACCTCGTCCAGGCTGACCGCGGTCACCTCTTCGGTGCGCGCGAGTTCCGGAGTGAGGAAAGGGTCGAACACCACCACCTTGACGTCGAGTGCCCGCAGGCGTTCCCGCACCAGCCGGGCGATGGTGCCGTAGGAGATCAGACCGACGGTGGACTGGTAGGCCCCCGGCATCGGCCGATCAGCCGGAAAGGCGCGCGTGTCGCGGGTGATACGGCCGTAGTGCCAGACCCGTTTCAAGCCGAGCAGGAGCGAGGCGGCGGCGAATTCGGCCACCGGCACCGCGTTCTGGGCCTGGGCGGTGGTGATGCGGATACCCCGTCGCCAGACCGCGTCGGTGAGGAAGTACCGAATCGAACCGGCCGCGTAAAAGATGGCCCGGACATTCGGAGCGTGGCGAAGGAATGCGTCGTCCATACGCGGCGCACCCCAGCCCGAGAAGATCACGTCCGCGCGCTGCAGCACCTCCGGGTGAGATTTCCAGGATTCGGCCGGCGAAATGACCTGCACGCTGTCCGCCAGGGAGCGCAGGCGCGCCAGCACCGGCTCCGGATAGGCGAGGGTCAGGGCCTCGGAGGACAGAAGAAGAACGACGTGAGACATGGGCGGACCGGCCGTTCCGTGCATCGCAGGGGTGACAGGGGAGAACGTGACCGGCACGTGCACTCCAGCCCTGTCGGGGGGCGACGCCGACCCTTTTGCGGTTTACACTGGTAATTGGACGGTCCATCTAGGCGGTGAGCATGGCCTCCGTCGTTCCCTCCGCTTCCGGCCCGCGTGTGTCGTTGCGCGACATTGGGCTCAAGCTGGGGGTGTCGCACGTCACCGTTTCCCTGGCGCTGCGCGGCGATCCCCGCATTTCGGCGGCGCGCCGGGAGGAGGTGCAGCGAACCGCACGAGAGCTCGGCTACTCGCCGGACCCGATGCTCACCTCGCTCTCCGCCTACCGGCAGGCAAAGCAGTCGGTTTCGATCAAGGCGACCATTGCGTGGATCAACCAGTGGGAGGACCCGAAGAAACTGCGCAGCTTTCAGGAATTTGATGCCTACTGGAACGGTGCTCGCGATTACGCCACCCGCCTGGGCTACCGCCTGGAGGAGTTCATCGCCGGCCCGGGCATGTCCCCGCAGCGCCTGCAGCAGATTCTGCTGGCACGCACGATTCGCGGCATTCTCATCCCGCCCCATTCGAGCGACCTCTCGTTGCCGGGGTTTGATTGGAGCCAGTTTGCGGTGGTGCGTTTTGGCATCTCGGTCGCGCATCCGCGGGCGCACATCGTGACGAGTGACCAGTTGCGGTGCGCGGTCATGGCGTTTGAGCGGATGTGGGAGCGCGGTTATCGGCGCATCGGGTACCTCACCTCCCGTCGCCACGATCGCAATACCGGAGGCAACTTCCGGGCCGGGTACCTGAGCGCGCAGGATGTGCATGTGCCGTTGCGCCGGCACCTCGATCCCCTCGCGCTCTCGGAGGAAAACACGCTGGCGGACGAGCGCAGCCTGAAACGATGGCTGAGGACCGTGAAACCCGATGGCGTGATCACGGTGGTCCCCGCCCTGCCGGAGCTGCTCCAGCGGGTCGGCTGCCGCGTGCCGGAGGATTTGGGGGTCGCGGCGCTCAGCCTGCTCGACGGCCGCTTCGACGCCGGGATCGACCAGAAGTCCGAGGAGGTGGGGCGCGTCGCCATGGCCACGCTCGCCGGTTTGATCCAGCAGAACGAGCGCGGCATCCCGGACTATTGCCGCCGGATTCTGGTGGAAGGCCGTTGGGTGGACGGCACCAGCCTGCCGAGCCGGATCGAGCCGCCCGCAGGCGGTGCCGGGCTGACCCGGGCCTAGCGGCTCCGGCCGGCGGCGATGATGGCGGCGAGCCGGGCCTTCAGCTCCTCGCCTTTTTCGGGGTGCCGGGCCAGCACGTCCGTCGATTCGTACGGGTCCTGCGACAGATCAAAGAGCTGGTACGGAGGCACCGGCGTCCGGGCCAGGCGCTCCTCGACGACGAGATTGTGGGCGAACCGGCTGTCGGAGCGGACCAGTTTCCAGGAGCCGGCGCGGAAACCAAAGTTGCCGCTGCCTCCGTTGTCCTGCTGGACAAGTTCCTTCCGGCCGCGGGCCCCGGGCGTCCCGAGCAGGACACCGGAGACATCCACGCTGTCGACGCAGGCGTCGTCCGGCAGCGGCGTGCCGGTGAGGGCGGCGAAGGAGGCGGCGAGATCGATGGTGGAGACCACCTCGTCGGACACGCCCGGCGCGATGCGGCCCTTCCAGTAGGTGATGAAGGGGGTGCGGGTGCCGCCCTCGAAGACACTGTACTTTCCTCCCCGATACGGACCGGCGGCACGGTGCGAGCCGCGTTTCTCGAGGGCGGAGTCCTGATAGCCGTCGTCCATGACGGGTCCGTTGTCGGAGCAGAGGACGATCAGGGTTTTTTCGGTCAGACCGAGGCGGTCGAGGGACTTCATCAACTCGCCGACTTGCCAGTCGAGCTGGAGGATGGAGTCGGCGCGGAAACCGAGTCCGGACTTTCCCTGGAACCGCTCGTGCGGCATGCGGGGCACGTGCAGATCGTGCGACGCGAGGAAGAGAAAGAAGGGCTGGCTGCGGTTGCCCTCGAGCCACGCGTCCGCCTTCGCCGCCCAGGCGTCGGCGAGGTCCTCGTCGCGGAAGCGCGCCGCGTGTCCGCCGGTGTAGAAGCCGATCCGGCTGATGCCGTTGTGGATGGTGCCATTGTGACCGTGGGACCAGTTCAGCTTCAGGGTGTCGCGATGACTGATGCCGGTGGGATGATCCGGCGACGGTATCCGGTCGCCGACCCAAAGAGGATCGCGCGGGTCGAGGCCGACGACCCGGTCGCCCTCGACGAAGACCTGCGGCACGCGGTCGTTGGTGGTGGGCAGGAGGAAGTTGTAGTCGAAGCCGATCTCCCGGGGGCCGGGCGCGATGGAGCCGTTCCAGTCGGGCCCCTTGCCCTCGGCCCCGAGTCCCAGGTGCCACTTGCCGATGACCGCGGTGCGGTAGCCGGCGGTCCGGGCCAGATCGGCGACGGTCACGGCGTCGGGTGGCACGACGAGGTGGCCGTTGGGCGGTGCGATCCCGGTGCCTTTGCGGCGGAACGCGTACGAGCCCGTGAGAAAGGAATAGCGGGTGGGCGTGCAGGTCGAGGCGGTGCTGTAGCCGCTGGTGAAGCGTCGGCCGCCGGCCGCGAGGCGGTCGATGTGGGGCGTCTGGAACGCGGTGGCCCCGTAGGCTGAGAGGTCGCCATACCCAAGATCGTCGGCCATGATCACCACCACGTTTGGCTTCTCCGCCGCGACGGTTGGAAGCGCGCACAGGAGCGATGAACAGAACGCGGCGACGAGGAGAAAGCGCATACGGAAGGCGAAGGGCGGGGTGGGAAGTGCGGCGAGGGCCGCAGATTCGATCAGTGCGCGCGTCTTGGCCAGCCCTTACATGCGGCCAGCCCGCGGTCACGGCCGGGGCGGATGGATCCCTCAGTGGACCGCGAGCTTGCGTTCACGGGCCATGAACCACATCGGCCGCCGCTCGTCGTCGAGGAACGGACTGATGCGGAGCTCGGCGACGTAGCGCGCGCCATTCTTGTGGTAGTTGACCAGATTGACCTGGCAGGCCTGCCCGGCGCGCAGGCAGGAGCGGACGTGCTCCACCGCCGCCGGATCCGTTTCCGGTCCTTGCAACAGCCGGCCGGGTTTGCGGCCTCGAAGTTCGCCGAGCGAATAGCCGCAGAGGTGGGTGAACGCAGGGTTGACCCATTCGACGCGGCCCTCCGCGTCGGTCACCACGAGCGCGTCGGGCTCGCGTTTCTGCGGCCGCCCCGCGACCGAGGAAAGGATCCGGTCCTTCAGGCCTCCGGGCATCGAGCCCATGGCGGGAAGGCGCGCGAGCTGGAGCGCCGCCGTGGTGTCGCGCAATGCGGCGACCAGCGCCTGCAACTCGTGCTGGTACTCCAGAAGGATTTCAAAGCTCTCGCGCTCCGTTTCGGTCAGGAGACCGGAAACGTAAAGGCTGGCGCGATCCTGGAGGAGTTCGGTGAGCATCCGCGGTCGATTCGGGGGAGACCCTGCCAGTCAACGACGGTTTTCCCGGCTGGCAAGGGTGGGTATGGAAGAGGCAATATCATTGCATTAAGGCCGATTGGGCAGGGCGAGGTGATTACCTCCTAGGTGGTATGGCCGCGGGGGAGTCCCTCCGCTATGCTGTCGTGTCCGACCGACCGATCACCCAACCAACGAACCATGAGTCCTGCGTCTGCCTCCTTTTTCCGCCGGCTTGCCGCTGGCCTGTCCGCGTTTTTCCTCGTCCTGTCCGCGTCCGCCCAGTCGACCGGAGTCGTCACCGGCCGGGCCTTTGACTCCACTTCGGGTGCCGTGCTGCGAGGCGCGGAAATCACCGTGGCCGGTTCGACCACCCGGGCAACGACCGATGCGGACGGCTCCTTTGTGCTCACCCTGCCCGCCGGCGTCCAACGGATCTCGGTGGATTATCTCGGCTACGAGCCGCGCACCGCCGAGGTCACCGTGACCGCCGGCGCCACGATCAGCCGGGATTTCACGCTCGGTACCGAGGTCGTGCAGCTCGGCAGCTTCCGGGTTGTGGGTGAACGCACCGGCCAGGCCCGCGCGCTCAATCAGCAGCGTTCAGCCCAAAACATCTCCAACATCATTTCCGCCGACTTCGCCGGGCAGTTTCCGGACAAGACCATCGCCGACGCCGTCAAGCGTCTGCCGGGCGTGACGGTCGAGACCGATCGCGACACCGGCGGCGCCGAGGGTCGCTACATCACCCTCCGCGGCATGTCGGCCGATTTCAACGCGGTGACCATCGACGGCGTGCGCGTGAACGCCACCGACTTCGACGGCATCACCCGCCGCGTGCCGCTCGACGTCGTCTCCTCCGACGTGGCCGATCAGATCGAGGTCACCAAGGCGCTCCGACCCGACCAGGACGCCGATTCCATTGGCGGCGCCGTGAACATCCGCACCCGGAGCGCCTTCAGTCAGAAAGGCCGCACCGCCACCTTCAAGGGCGGCGTCAACACCTCGTCCCTGCACGACGAGTACACCTCCAATTATCCTTTCGACGAGACCGGCTACGAGGCCGCCCTCACGTACTCCGATCTCCTGGGCGACAAGCAGCAGTTCGGCTTCTCCCTCGGCGCCAACATCCGCGACCGCGTCTTTCTCAAGCAGCGCAACAGCACCACCGGCTGGAACGACACCCTGGGCTACCGGCTCGGCACCTCCTCCACCGTGAATCCACTCCGTGGATTCGTCATGGACTCCGCCGTGCTCCAGCACTACTTCGACGACATTCAGGGCACGGGCCTCAACGGCTCCCTCGAGTGGCGCCCGAGCGACGACCACCGCATCCGTTTCCTCGCGTCGACCAACGCCCGCGAAACCAACCGCGGCCGCCAGCGTCAGGTGCTGTTCTTCCCCCTCTTCCGCCTGAGCGACGGCTCCATCGGCAATGTCACGGGCACCCCGGTTGTGACCGGCGACACGTACACCAGTCTGGCGGCCGCCGGCAACACCGTGCGCCGGGAGGTCCGCGACTTTGATGAACTCCAGCGGACCAGCATGGTCGCGCTCGAAGGCCGTTCGAAGATCGGAGACACCCGCCTCGACTACATCGCCGGCTACAACTGGGCGAACTGGGACGGCGGTGGCAACTCCTCGCTCCAGGCGCAGTTCCAGAACGCCGGCTTCACCACCCGCTACAACGTCACCCCGGGCGACGCCGACTTCACCTCGATCGGCGCCGTGCAGACTTCCTCGGGCCTCGATCGCAACGATCCCTCCATTGCCGGGGTGTACACGATGCGCAACCTGTTGCGCGGCACCCGCGAGTACTGGGACGACGAGTTCAACGGCGGCGTCGATGCCTCCCGTGACCTCACGCTCGCCGGCCTGCCGGTGCAGTTCAAGGCCGGGGCCAAGATCCGTTCCCGCACCCGCGACCTCAACGAGACGGTGCGCAGCTACAACCAGAACGCCAACTGGTCGCTGACCGGGTACACCGGCCAGGCCGACATACCCTCCCTCATCGCCGGTTACCGGGCCACCGGCACGAGCGACGGTCGCTATGACTACGGATACTTCCTCGATCCCTCGGTCGTACGTCGTGTATCCGATACGCTGATCGCGCGGGGCTTGGTCACCCCGCTCGCCAGCAATGCGTTCAACAGCCTCTACAATGACTATTCGGCCCGCGAGGACATCACCTCCGGCTATTTCATGGGCCAGACGAGCCGGGGCCGCCTCACCGTGCTCGCCGGCCTGCGCGCCGAGCAGACCCGGACCCGCTTCGACACCTTCAACGTCATCGACGGCGTGCCCGTGGCCATCTCCCCCAAGCGGGATTACACCGACTGGTTGCCTGGCCTGCACGTCCGGTACGATCTGAGCAAGAACCTCGTCATCCGCGGTGCCTACACCGAGACGATTGCGCGGCCGACCTTCAACCAGCTCAATCCCCGCGCGACCATTTCCACCACCTCGGACACCGTCAGTCGCGGCAACATCGACCTGAAGCCGGTTTACGCGCACAACCTCGATCTCTCGGTCGAGCGCTACCTGGGCTCCGTCGGTTACCTCTCGGCGGGCCTCTTCCACAAGGAGATCAAGAACAGCGTCTATCGCTCGACCCAGTCCGAGATCTTCGAGAACGAACCTGCGCGCGTCACCCAGCCGCGCAACGCCAAGGGCGGCACCCTCACCGGCGTCGAGCTCGCCTTTGACTCGCAGCTCAAGTTCCTCCCCGCGCCGCTCGATGGACTCGGTGTGACGTTGAACTACACCTACACCCATTCCGAGCTCGACTCCGGCCTGCCCGCCCTCGCGGGAGTGGACCTGCCGCTCTTCGACCAGGTCGGCGACACCATCAACGCCAGCCTCTACTACGAAAAAGGCCCGGCGCGCCTCCGCCTCTCGCTCCACCACCGCGGCGAAGTGCTCTTTGACCTCGCCACCGACAATGTGCTCGCCCTCGCCCGTTACGAGGCGCCGAGCACGACGCTTGATTTCACCGCGAGCTACCGCTTCTGGCGCAACTGGACCGTCTACACCGAGTTCTCCAACCTGACCAACGAGCCGAGCCACGGTTACAATGGCAGCGAGAGTCTCCGGCTGGACTACAACGAGTTCACCGGCTGGAGTGCAGTCCTCGGTGTGCGTTGGAACCTGTGACCCGGAACTGACCGGGCCGCCTCCGCCGCGCCCGTTCCTTTCCCATGACACGTCTTCTCCCCTGCCTTCTTCTCCTCCTGGGCACTGCCATTACCCCTGTGTTTGCCAAAAGCTCCGCCCCCTCCTCCAAGTACGGTCTGGTGATCCACGGCGGCGCCGGGGTCATTGCCCGCGATGAACTCACCCCGGCGCGGGAAGCGGAGTACCGCGCCCGGCTGGCCGAGGCGCTCGACGCCGGATACGCGGTCCTGGAGCGCGGAGGCGCGGCGCTCGATGCCGTGCTGGCCGCCGTGACGATCCTGGAGGACTCCCCGCTCTTCAATGCCGGCAAAGGCTCCGTGCTCAATGCCGACGGGATCTGCGAGCTCGATGCGTCCGTGATGGAAGGACGCACCCTCGGCGCCGGCGCGGTGGCCGGCGTGCACCGCATCAAGAATCCGGTCCGGCTCGCACGCGATGTGATGGAGAAGTCCGGCCATGTCATGATGGTCGGCGACGGCGCGGAGCAGTTCGCGCGCACCCTCGACTACGAGATGATGGCTCCGGACTATTTTCAGACGGACCACCGACGGCAGCAATTGCAGAAGGCGAAAGAACTGGAGAAGGCCAAGGCGAAGAAGTCCGCTGCCCTGCAGCCGGAGGACGCCTACCTCCTGCGCCAGTTCAAGTGGGGCACCGTGGGCTGCGTCGCCCTGGACCAGGCCGGCAACCTCGCCGCTGGGACTTCGACCGGCGGCATGACCAACAAGAAGTATGGCCGCGTAGGCGACACGCCCATCATCGGGGCCGGTACCTATGCGAACAACGCCACCTGTGCCGTCAGCGCCACCGGTTGGGGCGAGTATTTCATCCGCGCCGGAGTGGCGCGCGACATTTCCGCGCAGATGGAGTATGCCGGCCGCTCCGTGGCCGAGGCCGCCCGGGCCACGATGGCCAAGGTAGGCGCACTCGGCGGCGACGGTGGCGTCATCGCCCTCGATGCCCGCGGCAATCTGGCGATGGAATTCAATTCCCCCGGCATGTATCGGGCCCACCGATTCACGGGTCAGGCCAGGTTTGTCGCGATTTACGCGGAACCCGCCACACCGTAGGCGGGGTTCGTTGTAGGCGGGGTCGCCGACCCCGCAAGATGGGGCTTCGCCTTTCGGATGTAGGGCTGGCCCTCGCGGCCACGCCTCGCCTGGCGACGCGGATCCAGAGAGCGGGCGTCGAAGTGGGAGCTTGCTGGTTGGAGGTGGCCTCGTTGAGGCCGCGACGGGACTACCCGGTCCCGCCACCGCCCGATCTGTTTTCAGGCGAAGGCACGAAGCGAACCCGGGGCGGTGTTCCGCGGCAGGGATCGATTGTCGTAGCGGGTCACCGCAACGCTCGATCCACGACTTCTCCGACGGTTGCAGGGCGGCAGAGGCGGGACCTAGGGTCCCGTCGCGGCCTCAACGAGGCCACCTCCAACAGCCAACACGAAGCCGGAGCCCCCAGACCTCGTTTCGCGGTTCCGCGCCTCCGCGTGAGACCTGCTTCCGAGACCGAGGCGCGTCCGCGAGGGACGGCCCTCCATTCATCCAGAGCGGCTTCGGGGTGACGCGCAAAAGCAGTCGCGCGAAAGCCAGGTCTCCTTTGGGCGGAGTGGTTTGGACGGCGGTTTCAACGCAGGCGGGCCATCAATCGCGCGCGACTGGGTACGTAAAGTTTGGCGAGCAGGGAAGTGACCTGTTTTTTGATCGTCAGCAGGCTCTTGGAAAGCCGGCGGGCGATTTCCGCGTTGGAGGCGCCTTCACAGATCAGCAACGCGATCTCGCGTTCGCTCGGCGAGACGGTCCAGAGCAGGCGTTTCGCTTCCTCGCTCAGGCCGGCCGCGGGTTGCCGCTCGTGGCTGCGGTCCTCCAGCACCAGCATAAAGCCGGGTTTGGCCAGCAGGCCGGGCGTGGCGTTGAGCACGGAAATGCTCGCCTGGCGCCCGGGAAGATCCGGATGCGGCACGTGCTTCAAGCCCGGCGGCACGGCGAAGCGGTCCTTGGCGTTCAGGCGCAGGATCTCGTCGCGGATCTGCTCGCAGGCGGCGCGCAGGGAGGCGGGCAGCTCGAACCACTCGCGCGACGCGAGTCCGCGCGCGGCCTGCCGGCCGTGGTTCCAGACGGTGCACTGCTTGAGCGCCTCGTTGTTGGCGAAGACGGTCTGCAGGTCCCAGTCGAGCAGCACCATGCCCACCGGGATGTAGCGGTTGAATTCCTCCAGCACCTTGCGGTGCGCGCGCTCGGCCTGCAGTTTCTGCACGCGATCGATGGCGGTCTCGATGTGCGGGAGCAACGCGTGCAGGCGCTCGACGTCCGCCGGGGTGAACTCGGGTTCGCGCGGCGCGCGGTAAATGCTGAACATGGACTTCACGTCGTCGCCTTCCCAGCAGAGGCCGGACATGCCTTTGTCCCACTTCTCGACACGGGCAAAGCGCTGGTAGAACTCCGTCCGCATGAACTCCTCGCGCGGTCCGATGATGTCGCGAAACACGTAGTGCCGGATACGCCGGTGACTCAGAATGTAGGGGGTGAAGGGATTGATCCGGCCGCGCTCGCGAAACCAGTCCGCCGACTGTTTGATCACGGGGTCGGTGAACACGAGCCGCGCCTCGCGCATGTTGAAGTGGCCGAGGAAGAGCGTCACCCGCACGCAGGGCGCAAACGCCGCGCGCAGCAGCGGCAGCACCGCGCGCCAGAGCTCGTCCACCTCGGTCGCCGCATGGAGCGGGAACAGGTGCTCCTCCCAGGACGCGGGTCGGGCGGCGGGAGCTGGCGTGGCGCGGGCGGTCATGGACGACCACCCTATGCAACCGTTTCCTCCGGTCAACCGGGCGCACGTGGCCCGGTCCGGTGCACGTCCGGGGGGGCGCCTAGCGTTCGAGGTAGAGGTGCTTCAGCCGTCGGTCCGCGAACGGCCGGGGCACCCAGCCTTTGACCATCGGATGGACGAGGATGACCTGGCGGGTGAAAAACAGGGGAATGGCGGGCAGCTCCTCGAGCAAGATCGTTTCCGCCTGCCCGAAGGCAGCGGTCCGCCGGGCTTGGTCGCTGGTCCAGGTCGACTCGATCAGCTGATCGTACGCGGAGTTAGACCATTTCGCTTCATTGTAAAGCCCGGTGGTCTGCCAGGCTCCGAGGAAGTAGATGGGATCCTGGTAGGTGGTGGCGTTCCAAGAGCCACGGACCATCTGGAAGTCCATGGTCCGCTTGCTCGCGTTGAGCACCTGCGTCTCCTCATTGCGCAAGGTGATCGTGATGCCCAGGTGTTGCCGCCACATCTGCTGCACCGCCTCGGCCACGACGCGGTGCAGTTCCCGCGAGTCGATGAGCAGTTCCACCGCCGGGAATCCCCGGCCCTCCGGAAACCCGGCCTCGGCGAGCAGCCGCCGGGCCTCGGTGGGATCGAACCTCAGCCGATCCGGGGCCGTGTAGCCGCCCATGCCATCTGGCGTGAAATGCGTGGCCGGACGCGTTCCCCCCCGCACCACGCGTTCGGTCAGGCGCTCGCGGTCGATCGCGAGCGACAGCGCCTGCCGCACGCGGCGGTCGTTGAGCGGCGGCCGCGCCACATTGAGGGAATAAAAGTACACACCGCGGTCATCGGCCGACTTGAGCACCTCAGGCTGTTCGCGCGTATAGACGTCGATCTTCTGGCCGGGCACGGTGCTGGTCATGTGCAGCAGGCCGTTGCGAAACGCCGCCTCCTCCACGGTCGGGCTCTCGATCGGCTGGAAACGCACCTCGTTCAGGCGCACGGACGCCGCGCCCCAGTAGTGCGGATTGCGTTCGATCACCACATCCTGGTGCGGGCGCCACTGCTTCAGCCGGAACGGACCGTTGCCGACCAGGTTGCCGGGACGGATCCAATCGCTCTGCCGCTGGTCCATCGGTGCATGACGCTCGATCACGGTCTGCGACACGGGGAAAAACAGGGTGAGGGCGGACAGGAAGAACGAAGCCGGACGCTCCAAGGTGATGATGACCGTGCGTTCGTCCGCCGACCGCACGCCCACCTCGGCGAAATCCGTGATCCGGCCCGCCTGGTAGGCCCGGGCGTTGCGTACAAAGAAGAGGTTGTTCTCCGGGTGCGACGACGCGAGTTTCGGGGCCAGCATCCGCCGGGCGCTGTAGACAAAATCAGCCGCCGTCAGCGGCCGGCCGTCGCTCCAGGCAAGACCCGCCCGCAGGTGGAAGGTGTAAACGAGACCGTCGGCCGACACCTCCCAGCGCTCCGCCGCCCCCGGTCGCGGTTCGAGGGTCTCCTGATCGGCCGTGACCAGCCCCTCAAACAGGGAGCCGACCAACGTCCACTCCACGGCCCCGCGGACCAAATGCGGATCGAGCGACTCCGGTTCCGAGCTGTTGCCCCGGTAAAGCACCCCCTCCCGCAACCCTTGCTCCACCCGCGGTTCACGGCGATCGCAACCCGCGGCAAGCAGGACCAGCAGGGCGAGCAGGCCGGCGCGGACAGACACACGGAGGAGAAGGCTCATGAGGGAAAGCAGCGGAACGTCACGGCATGGTGCCTGTCCGAACGGCGCGTGCACCTCCAAAACCATACATCCAAGGTGGTATTCGGTGCGTCCGGGCGGGTTTTGCCTTGGGTCACCCGACGGCGTTTGTGCGATACTGGCGGCATGTCGTTGACGTTCCTCCTC
Organism: Opitutaceae bacterium; assembly: GCA_016794625.1. GTDB lineage: Bacteria > Verrucomicrobiota > Verrucomicrobiia > Opitutales > Opitutaceae > UBA6669. The sequence continues at coordinate 59,577 of JAEUGY010000088.1, read as the reverse complement.
CGCCTGCTCGCGCCGCTGCTGCTGCTGGCCGCCGGGGCTGCCGCCGCGGACTACGACTCCTATCTGACCGGCAACGCGGCGGACGCCCGCCCGGCCCGGACGACGGGCGGTCTCCTGCTTTCGGGCGGCGGGGGCGACAACGACGATGCCTTCCGCTGGTTCGTTTCCTGTGCGGGCGGGGGCGACATCGTCATCCTCCGAGCGTCCGGCAAAGACGGATACAACGATTACCTGTTCACCCGGATCGGCGGGGTCGATTCCGTGCAGACCCTCGTCTTTCACCGCCGCGCCGCCTCCACCGATGCGCGCGTCCTGGAGATCATCGCCGGGGCTGACGGCATCTTCCTCGCGGGAGGGGATCAGTCGAACTACATCCACTATTGGAAGGACACGCCGGTCGCCGCCGCGCTCGATGCCCATGTCCGCGCCGGCAAACCGCTGGGCGGCACCAGCGCTGGTCTGGCCGTCATGGGCCAGTTTGTCTACAGCGCCCTCGAACCGCGCAATCTGACCAGCGCCATCGCCCTGCAGGACCCGTTCGACCGGCAGATCACGTTGGAGCGCGATTTCCTGCACCTCGAGGTGATGCGCGGCATCGTGACCGACAGCCATTTCACCCCGCGGGCCCGGCTTGGTCGCTCGCTGGTCTTTCTGGCCCGGTTGATGGATCCCGCGCAGCCTCGCCTGGTGGGCCTGGGCATCGATGAAAAGACCGCGCTTTGCGTCGAAGCCGACGGCGAGGGCCGGGTGTTCACCACCGATCCAGCCGGTCGCGCGTGGTTGCTCCTGCCCTCGACCCCGCCGGAAGTCCTCGTCGCCGGCCAGCCGCTGACCTTTCGCGACATCCGGGTCATCGCCCTTGACCCCGACAGTCGCTGCAACCTGAAGACACTCTCGATCCGCCAGCCGGCGGCGCTCACGACCGTCTCGGTGGTCCAGGGCCGCCTCGTCCAAAAGCCCTAACGCGTCTCCACCCGGATGCGCCGATCGTGACGCCTCCCGCCACCTCCTCCCCGGATGCTCCTCTTTCGCCCCATCCGTGAGTCGGATCTCCCCGGCCTAGTCGCGCTGGCCGGCTCCATTGCGGGTGGCATGACCACGCTGCCGGCGAATGAGGAGTTTTTGCAGGACCGCATCGCCGACTCGTTGCGGGCCTTTTCCACCCGCGTGAAAAAGCCGGGCGGCGAATACTACCTGTTTGTGCTGGAGGACACGGCCACGGGCGAGTTGATCGGGACGAGCGGTCTCGCCGCCCGCGTGGGTGGTTACGAGCCCTTCTACAGTTACGAGATCTGCACGGAGCGCTTCGAACACGCGCCGCTGAAGGTCGACAAGCAGATCGCGGTGCTGCACTTGAAAGAACTGCACCGAGGCCCGACGGAGATTTGCTCGCTCTTCCTCCGCCCCGATCGTCGCCGTGCAGGCGCCGGACGGCTCCTGTCGCTGGCCCGCTTTCTCTTCATTGGGGCTTTCCCTCACCGTTTCGATGAGACCGTCGTCGCCGAGCTCCGCGGCCGGCTCGACGAGCAGGGTCACTCACCGTTTTGGGAAGCGGTTGGCCGGCATTTTTTTGCCTTTGATTTCTACGCCGCCGATTTTCTCAGCGGGCTGGGTGACAAAGGTTTCATTGCCGATCTGATGCCGGATCACCCGTTGTATGTGCCCCTCCTGCCCGCCGCCGCCCAGGAGGTCATCGGCCAGGTGCATACGAACACGGAGCCGGCCCTCCGTCTGCTGCTAGCCGAGGGATTTGCCCGCACCAACGAGGTCGATATCTTCGATGCGGGCCCGCTGCTGCGCGCCGCCACCCGGGAGATCCGCACCGTGCGGACGATGCGCACGGGTCGCGTGCAGGCGATCGACCTTCCCGCTGGGTCCGGTCTGCCGCGGTTGTTCGCCCGGACCTCACCTGACTTTTGTGCCTGCCTAGGGTCCGGGGTCGAGGGGGCCGACGGGACCCTCTCGATCGATGCCGCTTCCGCCGCGGCCCTCGGTCTCGGGCCGGGTGACCGCATCACCCACGCCCCCTTGCGTTAGTTGCCCGGCCGGTGCGGTCCGCCTCCCCGGCCCTCGATCCCTCCTTTCTCGTGTCACTGTTCTCTTCCTACAATCCCGCCACCGGAGAAATCGTCTGGACCGGCCGCGCTGCCTCGCGCGGCGAGGTATCGGAGGCGGTGGGCCGCGCCACCGCGGCGGCGCGGAGCTGGTCGCGCACCGACCTCGCGGCGCGCGAATCCTTGTTGCGGACGTTTGCCAAGGTGCTGGAGACGCGCCGTCTGCAGGTGGCCGGGGCCATTTCGTGTGAGGTCGGAAAACCCACGTGGGAGGCATTGAGTGAGGTGGCCTCCATGATCGGCAAGATTGAGCTGGCCATCACGGCCCATGCCCGGCGCACCGCGGAATTCACCGGCGGGCCCGCTGTCACCCGGTTCCGTCCGCACGGCGTGGTGGCGGTCCTCGGGCCGTTCAACTTTCCGGGCCACCTGCCCAACGGCCACATTGTCCCGGCCCTGCTGGCCGGCAACACGGTCGTCTTCAAACCCAGCGAGTACGCGCCCTCGGTGGCCGAGCACTACGCCGCCGCCTGGCGGGAGGCCGGTTTGCCCGCCGGGGTGCTCGAAGTCGTGCCCGGGGGGCGTGATACCGGCGCGGCCTTGGCGGAGGATCCCGGCATCAACGGACTCTTCTTCACCGGCTCGGCGCGCGCCGGGCTCCAGCTCGCGGAGACCTTTGCCCGCACCCCGGAAAAAATCCTCGCGCTCGAATTGGGTGGCAACAACCCGCTGGTCGTCTGGCCGCCGCGCGACCTGACCGCCGCCGCCGTGCTCGTCGTTCAATCCGCGTACCTCACCGCCGGGCAGCGCTGCACCTGCGCCCGCCGCTTGATCGTGCCCGTCGGAGCCGCCGGTGATGCGTTCCTGGCGGAGCTCGTGCGTCTCCTGGGAACCCTCCGAGTGGGGCCGTTCACGCAGCAGCCGGAGCCGTTCATGGGACCCGTGATTTCCGCCGCCGTGGCCGCACAGGTGCTGGCCGCACAGGAGGATTGGATTGCCCGTGGCGCCACCGCGCTGGTGGCCCTGCGTTCGCTTCGGCCGGGGACCGGTCTGGTCTCGCCGGGACTGATCGATGTCACCGCCGTGCGGGAGCGGCGCGACGAGGAAGTCTTTGGTCCTCTGTTGCAGGTGATCCGGGTCGCTGACTTTCCGGCCGCCCTGGCCGAGGCGAATGCGACCCGCTATGGACTCGCCGCCGGACTCATCGCCGACGATCCGGCGCTCTATGCCCGGTTCCGCGATGAGGTCCGGGCCGGCATCGTCAACTGGAACCAGCCGCTGACCGGCGCCAGCGGCGCCGCGCCCTTTGGCGGGGTGGGGCGCAGCGGCAACCACCGACCGAGCGGTTTCTTCGCCGCCGATTACTGCGCCTATCCGGTGGCAAGCATCGAGGTGGCCGAACTCAAGCGACCCGCCGCCTGGCCCCCGGGGCTGCAACCATGAGCGCACGCGAAGTCAATTTCGACGGTCTGGTCGGTCCCACTCACACGTATTCGGGTCTCTCCCACGGCAACCTGGCGTCCATGACGCACCGCGGAGCCGGGTCGAACCCGCGTGCGGCCGCACTGCAGGGGCTGGCGAAGATGAAGGCCCTCGCCGACCTCGGCGTGGCGCAAGCCGTGCTGCCGCCCCATGAACGGCCGGCGATCGACGTGTTGCGCCGGCTCGGATTCGGGGGACGCGATGACGCGTCGGTTCTGGAGACGGCCGCCCGGCAGGCCCCGGGTTTGCTCGCCGCGTGTGGATCGGCTTCGAGCATGTGGGTGGCCAATGCCGCCACGGTCGCTCCGTCCGCGGACACCGCCGACGGCCGCGTGCACCTCACCCCGGCCAATCTGACCGCCAAGTTCCACCGCTCGATCGAACCCCCGCAGACCACCCGCACCCTCCGCGCACTCTTTCGGGACGAGGCACGCTTTGTCGTGCATGACCCTATCCCCGGCGGGCAGGCGATGGGGGACGAAGGGGCGGCCAACCACACGCGCTTCGCGCCCGGCCACGCCGGTCCCGGGCTGCATTTCTTCGTTTATGGACACGAGGCCTTCGCCGCGGGCGTGGCGCCGGCCCGGGTCCGGCGTTTTCCCTCCCGGCAGGCGCGCGAAGCGTCGGAGGCGGTCGCGCGCGGCCATCGCCTTGATCCGGCGCAGCAGGTGTTCGCGCAGCAGCACCCGGAGGCGATCGACGCCGGGGTCTTCCACAACGACGTCATCGCGGTGGGCAACGAGCATGTGTTGCTTCACCACGAGTGCGCCTTCGTCCGTTCCTCCGAGGTGATCGATGAGTTGCGCCGCCACTACGCCGCGCTCCACCAGGGTGCGGACCTGCTTTGCGTGGAGGTGCCGCAGGACCGCGTTTCGCTGGCCGATGCCGTCGGCTCCTACCTGTTCAACTCGCAGCTCGTCACGGTTGCCCCCGGCCACATGGTGCTGGTTGCTCCCCAGCACTGCGCGGAGACGCCGAGCGTGCGCGCGTACATCGAACACCTCCTGACCGGAGGCTGTCCCCCGCTGCGCGAGGTGCATTACTTCGACCTCGGGCAGTCCATGCACAACGGAGGAGGTCCGGCCTGCCTCCGCCTGCGCGTCGTGCTCACCCCGTCTGAGATCGCCGCCCTGCCGCCGTCGGTGTTGCTGACTGACGCCACCTACACCGCGCTGACCGACTGGGTGAAGCGATCCTACCGTGACCACCTCGTCCCCGCCGACCTGGCCGATCCGCAGTTGCTGACCGAGACGCGTGCCGCCCTCGATGACCTCACCCGCCTGCTCGGGCTCGGGTCGATTTATCCCTTCCAGATCGCGGGCGCGTGAGCGCGCCGGTGTGGTCGATGCGGGACCACGCGGGAGCGGCGCCAGCGCCAGGCCCGCCGGAGGGCGGAGGAGCCGGTGGATCTAGAGCCACCGCCGAAGCAGGGGACGCAGTTTCTCGCGGGCGCGGGCGAGTCGATTTTCGACGGTCTTGGGGGTGGTGCCGAGGGCGAGGGCGATGTCGGCGTAGGAAAGACCTTCGTATTCAAACAGGACGATCACCTCCCGGAAGTCCGGCGGCAGCGCTGCCAGGGCGTCGCGCACGGCGCGGGCCTGCTCGGACTGCTCGAGTGGCTTGAAGCCGTGGGCCCCGGCGGCGGGTCCGGGCTCCGGAGTCTCCGTCCAGTCGTCCAAGGAGATGCTCGGCCGACGTCGCCACCACCGCAGGCGATTGCGGGCCAGGTTGACGGCGATGCCGAGGATCCACGGCTTCACCGCCTGGGAGAGATTGAAACGGTCGCGGTGCTGCCACAGGCGCACAAAGGTTTCCTGGGCCAGGTCCTCGGCTTCGCTGGTGTTGAGCACGATCCGGGCGATCACGGCCTTGACCGGTTTTTCCCAGCGATGCATGAGCAGGGCAAAAGCCGTTTCATCCGAGGCCTGGATACGACGCATCAACGCGGCGTCATCGGGCTCGGACGGGAGCGCGGGGTTTGGCGGTGCGCTCATGCCGGAGGTAGGGCTGCCCCTTGCGGGCATGCCTGGGACTGTCCGCGAACCAAGCCAGGCATGCCCGCAAGGGGCAGCCCTACAGGAGGAGCCCCGGCCCGGTCTTGGGCGCGGAGAACCGAAGGCGGGCCCGCGAGGGACAGCCCGGGAGCGGAGAAAGTCGCGGCGGGGGCCGGCTTCAATGACGGTGGGGATTGATGCCGACGTCCGGGGGCGCGCGGTGGTCGAAGTCCGCTATTTTGGGCAGGACCAGAGCGAGGTAGCGTTCGGCGGCGGCGGGTGACATCTCGGCGGCGCAGCGACGGACGTGGGCGGCGATGGCGGTTTCGCAGACCAGCTCCAGGTGCTGAAGGGTGCGGTTGGCCTCGGCCAAACGGGCGGGATCGGCGCCCGCGGCCTTGAGCGCATCCCGGGTTTGCTCGGCCTCCTGAATCGCGCGGCAGTGGTCGGCGCATTCGAGCGAATACGAGTCGTGCAGAGTCTTGATCCGCTGGTATTGCGGGTCGGTCAGGGAGAACTCGGTGCGCAACCAGGCCATGGCGTCGCGTTGCTCCAACGCGGCCTTGACGTCGGCGTCACCCGCGGTGTGGAACGCGGTGAATCCCACGGCGGCGGCCACCAGGGAGAGCACGGTGAGGGTGATGACCAGGTGCTTCATGCGCGGAGGGCAGACTACGGCCGCAGTTTGGCCTGCACGCGGGGATCGAGATCGACCAGATAACTCACGACCATGGCCTCGCGCCGGGCGCTGATCCTCGCCTCGCCGGCGACATGGCCGAGCCAGCCCGCGGAGACAATCACCAGGGCTGCGGCGAAGGACCACGGCGCCAGGTGGGAACGGACATAGGCGGGCCAGGATTGCCGCGCGTGGCTTCCGATCCGGGACCAGACCTGCGCGCGGAAGTGAGGATTGACCTTGGGGCCGACCCGCCAGGTCGCCAACAGGGGCGGGAGCGGATCGTTGGGCGGAGAAGGATTCATGGTGGACTCTGACCTACACTACCCCCGGGCGACGAAATACCCTCAAGGTTTTTTGAGGGTTTCTGAGATCTGAGGGTTAGTGAGGGGGATGACGCCTCGTTTTTCGAGCCAGCCCAGCCTTTTTTCCCGGTTCCTGCAACCGGGTGGAGAACGGGCCCGCGTGGGGGTCTCCCTTCGAGAAGCGAACAAAAGGGATGCCGCCTCGGTTGGAGGTGGCCTCGCCGAGGCCGCGACGGGACCTGCCGGTCCCGCTTCCGACGTCCATCCTGTGGGTGCGACGTCACACGCCGCGGGGTCGGCGACCCCACCTCCAACGGAGCCGCTGCATGCGCTGCTGCAGCGTGATGCAAACCGGGCTTGGTCTGTTTGCACGGCGAATGGGATGGAACTGGGCGTGAGAACGTTGGGCGGTGCGCAACCGGCGCCGACGGAGCGGCGCCCTCCAGGAGTGGTCCCCTCTGGAACGTCTCTTTTTATGCGTAGCTCCTTCGCTCTCTTCGTCTTGGTCCCGGTTCTTGCGGTGGCGCAGGCCGAGCCGTCGCCGGGCTCGTTGCTCCAGGCGGTTTCCCACGCGCCGACGTTGACGGCGGCGCGTCAGCGGATTCAGGCGGCGCAGGCGAGGGTGGAGGCGTCGGGCCGTTGGGCGGATCCGGAGGTGGAGGGCATGGGATCGCGGCGCGTGGGTCCGATGAATGAGCGAAGCACCATGTGGGAATTGAATGTGCGCCAGCCCCTGCCCAAGCGCGGAGAGCGCGCGGCGGACCGCGAGCGGGCGGGGGCCGTGGTGGCGATGGCCGAGGCTGAATTTGCCGTCATGGCCGGTGAGATGGCGGCGGAAACCGCGATGGCGCTCGCCGAGGCCGAGGGAGCCCTGGCCCGCGTGCGCCTGATGGAGACGCAACGGGGCCGGCTCGACGCAGTGCAGCGCAGCGTGGACTCGCGTCTCGCCTCGGGTGGCGGGCGTCTGACCGATCGTCTCGCTGTGCAGACGCGCCTGGCTTCCCTGCAACTGGCGATCGAGGACGAACAACGCTTGCGGGCCGATGCCCTTGCGGAGGCGGCTGGTCGGCTGGGGCTGCCGCCGGACGGGGTGCTGCCGGCGTTTGCCGCGCCCGCCGCGGCGGAGATCGACCCGGACACCGCGGCTTCAGTCCGGCTGGCCGCCGCCCGGGCGGCGGAAGCGGCCGCCATGGTGAAAATGGCCCGTTCCTCCGCCCGCCCCATGACCGCGGTGGGACTGCGGCTGGAGCTTGAGCGCGCCGGCATGGGCGATGAAGACACGCTCGGGGTCGCCTTCATGTCCGAAATCCCGTGGCGCGGCCGCCGCTATGCCCGGGCCGAGGAGCGCGCGGCCGAGGCGGAACGGATGGCGGCGCAGACGGATGCCGAGGCGGTGCGTCATCGTATCCGAACGGCAGTCACGCGGGCGGAGCGCGCCGAACGCCTGGCCGCGACGGCGCGGCGGCTCAGCCTGGAGACGCTGGAGCGTTTTAATGCGGAGTACGAAACCCTGGTTCGTTCGGCGGGCGTCTCCGGCGCGGGGGAGTCCACCGTTTTTCTCGTCGTCGAACTCCTGGAAAAGGCCACCGAGACCGAACTCCAGGTGATCCAGGCCGACACCGCCGCGCGCACCGCGCGGGCGGAACTCTGGCGCTACGCCTCACCGGAACCCTTTTTTCACGTTCAACCCTGATTCACCATGATCCGCAACCTGACCCTTTTCGCCGTCACCTTCGTCGCCGGCGCACTCATCGCCCTCGTCGCGCGCGCCGCCTGGTTCAATCCGCATAGCGACGCCCCGGCCAATCCGGTGGCGGGGGGCGACTATGCGCCGATGGTGACCAATCCGCTCACGCCAAACGCGTCGTCTGCTCCTTCGTTGCCCGCGCCGACCGTTGCCGCCGCGACCACCCCGGCCTCCGGCGCTCCCGGTGCGTCGGCCAATCCCCATGCGCATCACGGCCCCGCCGCCCCAGCCGCACCCACGTCGGACGCGTCTGCCTCGGCTCCTGTCAACACCGTCTGCGCCATCTGCGGGATGGATGTGAATCCCAAACTCCCCACGGCGGTTTACCAGGGCAAGATCATCGGGTTCGGCTGCAAGATGTGTCCGCCGAAGTTCAAGGCCGATCCGGATCGCTATGGTCCGTACTACTTGCGCAACGAAGTCATCAAACGGTAATCCCATGCGTTTCTCCGGACTTCTCTGCAGCGTCGCCGGGCTCGTGGTTGGCGCAGGGGTGATTTTCCTCCTGCCCCAGGCGTCACTCTTTGTTGAAACCCAGCAGCAGTCAGCGGCGCCGGAAACACCGGGAGAGCGCTGGGCCTGTCCCATGATGGACTTTATTGGACAAAAACCGGGCGATTGTCCGGTGTGCGGCATGAAGATGACCAAGGTCACGGCAGGTGAACTGACCCGTGAGCAGCAGCGCCGCATGGATGTGCAGGTGTCCAAGGTCACTGAGGGACGGGCCCGGGTTGTGGTCCGGGCGTATGGAGCGGTGCGTTACGATGACCGCACGCTGCAGGTGGTGATCCCGCGGGTCGGGGGCCGCATCGTCAAGCGACACGACGCGTCGCGTCACCGCGGCACGTTGGTCGAGGTCGGCGACCCGGTCGTCGACCTGTACAGTCCGGAGGTCTATTCCGCGCAGGGCGACTTGGCGGCGGCGGTCAAGCTCAACGACCAGTCGACGACACGGGCCCTCACCGACCGTTTCCAGCGGTGGAATCTTGCCGAAGTGGCCGAGGCCATCCTGCGGGGTGGAGCCCCCGTGGATACGGTGACGATTCGCAGCCCTTTTGCCGGCCGCACGGTGCTCGCCCTCGAAGGCGAGGAGGGTGCGATGGAGGCCCGGCTGCCACAGATTGGACAGGAAGTGATGGCGGATGCCCCGTTGCTTCGCCTGGTTGAACCCGACGCCTACATGGTGGTGGTGCACGTCCCCGAATTGCAGGCCCGGTGGGTGCGCTCCGGACTCCCGGTGCGACTTTCCTCGGATGACAAGGGCGCCCTCCCGGAGATTCAGGCCGAGATCGCGTGGGTCGCGCCGGAAATCAACCTCGAGATCCGCGCCCGAGAGGTGCACCTGCACCTCCGCGACCCGGCCGGACGGATCCTCCCGGGCAGTCTCGTCAATGCCCGCTTCGAGAGCACGCTGGCCGCGGACCTCGAGGCGGCGGATCCGGCGCATCCCGAGACCTTCGGGTCCTTCCCACTTGTGCCGAAGACGGCGGTGCTCTCCACCGGCGTCCGCTCCGTTGCCTGGCGCGTGGCGGAGCGGCAGCGCGATGGACGCCTGCGCTTTGAGCTGGCTCCGCTGGCGCTTGGCCCCCGGCTTGAGGATGAGTTTGGCAACGACGTCTATGTCGTTCGTGCGGGCCTGAAGCCCGGTGACGAAGTGGCGACGCAGGGCGTGTTTCTCATCGACAGCCAGGCCCAGCTTGCCGGCACACCCAGCCTGCTCTTTCCGCAGGGCGCCGTGGCCCAGACGCCCGCGCCCGCGCACGTGCATTAAGGACGCGAACCTCCATGCTCTCGTTTGTCATTCGGAATGCCTTCATCACCCTCGCCGCGACGCTGGCTTTGACGGTCGCAGGCATCTGGGCGTGGCGTCACGTGCCGGTGGATGCCATTCCCGATCTGAGTGACAATCAAGTCATCGTCTGGGCGGAGTGGCCGGGAAAGAGCCCGCAGGACATGGACGCCCAGGTGACGTCCCGACTCGCGCGTGAGCTGCAGGGACTTCCCGGTGTGCAGACCGTGCGCGGCATGTCCCTCTATGGCGCGAGCTATCTCTATGTGATCTTTGCGGAGAACCGAGACCTGTACGACTGCCGCACCCGCGTATTGGAACGGCTGTCGCAGTTGCAGGGCATCCTGCCGACCGGGGTGATTCCGCGTCTCGGTCCGGATGCGACCGCGATGGGACAGGTCTATGCCTTCACGCTGCAGGGACCGCGCGATTTGGAAACAAAGCGTTACGTGCTCGACCAGATCGTGGTGCCCGCGTTGCGCGGCGTGGCGGGTGTCGCCGAGGTGGCTCCGGCGGGCGGGGTGGCGCGTGAATATCAGATTGATGTGGATCCCACGCGTCTGGAGGAACAGGGCATCACGCTGGACCAAGTGATGAGTGCCGTGCGCCAGGCGGGACGCGATGTGGGAGCGATGAGTGTCGAGCAGAGCGGAGTGGAGACCATGATTCGAGGGGTGGGCTTCATCCGCTCCGTCGCGGACGTGGAGGGAGTTGTCATCCGGGGTGACCGGACCAAGGGGGCCGGGGTCCGTCTCGGCGAACTGGCGGAGGTTCATCTCGGCGGACAGTTCCGGCAGGGACTGCTGGCGGACGGCTATCAGGAGCATGTGGGTGCGATCATTGGCATGCGCGTTCGCGAGGACCCCAAGACCGTCATCGATGCCGTGAAGCGGCGACTTGCCGATCTGCGGCCGGCGCTGGCGCGCGAGCAGCTGACCACCACCGCATTTTACGACCGCTCCGAGTTGATTTTGGAAACGACGGCGACCGTCACGCACACGCTGATCGAGGCGATCCTGACCACCGTGATTGTGGTGGTGGCCTTTCTTCTCCACGTCCGCGCCAGTCTGGCCGTCGCGATCAGTCTGCCCCTCGGCATGCTCTTCACCTTCCTGGTCATGCACGGATTCGGCATCGGGGCGAACATCATGAGCCTGGCCGGAATCGCGATCGCCATTGGTGTGATGGTGGATTTCGGCATCATCATGACGGAGAACATCACGCAGCACCTCGTGGACTTGCAGGAGCGGTGCCGGAAGGAGAACCGGCCGATGCCGACCTCGCCCTTTGATCCTGAAATCACGGATACCGTGGTGAGGGCTGCGCAGGAGGTGGCCCGCCCGTTGCTGACCTCCGCCGCCACGACGGTCATCGGCTTTCTCCCCATTTTTGCGTTGAGCGATCAGGCGGGACGGTTGTTTGAACCGCTCGCGCTGACCAAGTCGCTTGCCATCAGCGGGGCGGTGTTGTTCGGCACCTTGCTGGTCCCGGTCCTCTGCCGCCTGCTGCTTCCTCCCTGGCATGTGCGCAAGCCTCTGTTGATCGTGCTTTCCGGACTCGGCGGCGGCATTGGCTTCGGCTGGTTTGTGCGAGATGGATGGAGCCTGCCGATGGAGTACGGTCGCTGGACCTTGACCGTTCCAGGTTGGCTGTTTGCGCCGGTGTTCGGGGCGGTGGCGGCTCTTACGATCTGGCGGATCGGACGTGAACGCCTCGTCAATTATGAAGAGAATCCGATGAGCCGGGCCATCCATGTTGCCTATGAGTGGGCGTACGAACGGATCCAGCGTCACCGTGTGACGTTCACCCTCACCATTGCAACGATGGCCCTTGGCGGATACCTGCTCGGAGCCGGCTGGCCGACCCTGAGCTGGCCGCTGCGCAAGCTCTTTTCCGCGGCGGGAGCGGATCTCTCCTCTACCACCCTGGATGCCACGCTGACGCGGCTGTTCCCCGGCGTGGGATCGAGTTTCCTTCCGCCCCTCGACGAAGGAAGCCTGTTGTTCATGCCTTCGATCCCGGCCACGGGAGGCCTGGGGGAGACTCAGCGCATCATGCTGGCGCAGAATCGCCAGATCGAATCGGTGCCGGAGGTGGCCGGTGTCATGGGAAAGATGGGACGGGCGGAAACCGCGCTCGACCCAGCGCCACTCGGCATGATCGAGACGGTCATTCTCCTCAAACCTTACGCCCAATGGCCGGTGCATGACCTGAGCACCCCCGACGGAGGCAGCATTCGCCGGCCCCGGACTCTGGCCGAAGTGCGGCAGGCGCTGGCTGCGGTTGCGGACATCCCCGGGGTGGCGCCGAGTTGGTTGCAACCGATCGAGACACGGGTGGTCATGCTCTCCACCGGTATCCGCAGTTTGATCGCGTTGCAGGTTCTCGGCGATGACAGCGACGCGCTGGAGGCGTTTGCCGAGGCAGCCGAGAAGGTGATCCAGCCGACGCCGGGTGCGGCCGATGTGCAGATGCAGCGCGAGGGAGGCAAACCTTACGCCGAGGTGCGCCTTGATTCCGCCAAGCTCGCGCGGTTCGGCTTGTCGATCGAGCAGGTCATGGCGTCGGTCGAATCCGCGCTGGGAGGCATGGCCGTGACCTATTCCGTAGAGGGTGCGCTCCGGTATCCGGTGCGCATCCGTTACCTTCGCGAGCGTCGGGACGATCCGGATGAACTGCTGCAAATTCAGGTCGCAGCCATGGATGGAGGGCATGGAGCGATTCCGCTGGTTCACCTCCTCGCCGTCCCGACGGTGCATGAGTTGAGCTTTCGGGCCGGAGCCCCGGATGCTGCGGCTCTCCTCGCGAAGCTGCCCTTGGCGGCGCAGCGAAACTTTGTCCTCCTCGATGCCCGGCGTGCGGAATTGACCATTGCCGCGGGTGATCGCGTGCCCGCCGTGGTCCAGGAAGCGCTGGATCGCGGTGACGTTGAACGTGTCCGGGAGCGTCCCAGCGAATTGGGCCTGACCTACACGATTGGCCCGATGGCAATTCGTTCCGAGGGCGGAAAGCGCACCCAGTATGTTCTGCTGAACGCCCGAGGGCGGGGTGAGGTGGAGGTGGTGCAGGATGCAGATGCCCGGCTCCGGGCAGCGTTGGCCGAAGGCCGATTGTCCCTCCCGGCGGGGGCGACCTACCGCTGGGTGGGTCGCTACGAGCAGAAGCTCAAGGCAGACTCCACGCTGCGCTGGATCATTTCCGCGTCGATGCTCGTGATGGTGGTGCTGATCTATTTAGGCACACGGTCGTGGTTGATCACCACCATCATCATTGTGGCCAATGCGAGCGTCACCACCGCCGGTGGATTCTTCTTTGTCTGGCTCTGGGACGCCGAGATGACCACCGCGGTGGTCGTCGGTTTCCTGGTGCTTCTCGGAGTGATGTTCAACGATGGTATCCTTCTGGGCACCTACATCCAGGAGCAGTTCCGGACCCATCCCGGGACGGTTGCTGAGGTGCATCGCCGGGTTTTCCTCGCGGGACTGCGCCGACGGCGCCCCGCCATCATGACCAATGCCACGGCCATGCTCTCCCTGTTGCCCGTGCTTTGGTCGACAGGTCGCGGATCGGAGTTGATGCTCCCGATGGTGCTGCCGGTTGTCGGTGGCATGGTGTTCGACATCGTATCGCTCTTTTCCGTGCCCGTGTTTTTCACCTGGTATTGGGAGCACCGTCTACGACGTGAGCAGGCCACCGCGGCGACGTCGCCCGCGCTCGCCGCGCCGAATCCACCGTGACCCACGGGGCGCCTCCGGGCGGGCCGTTGGACCTGGGTTCACGGTCGTGCGGAGTGCGCCGCGGTCTTGTCCCTTTTGCCATTCTCCCTTTTCCTATGACCATGATCTCATCCTCCTCCTATCGCCTGGGCGTTATTGCGCTTGGGCTCGTTTGTCTGGTTCCCGCGGTGGTGACGGCGGCGTCGCACCAGGAAAAAGAGAAAGCTCCGGCCACGGCGTCGGCGGCGGGCAAGCTGGTGCCCGCGTCTGAACTCGATGCCGCCTGGCTGGAGAAGGCCCGCAAGGCCTATCCGCTCAAGCACTGCCTCGTCTCCGATGAGGACCTCGGCAGCATGGGCAAGTCCCCGGAGTTCGCCTACCGCGTCGCCGGCCAGCCGGATCGCCTGGTGATTTTCTGCTGCGAAGGCTGTGAGGAAGATTTCCTCAAGGAGCCCGCGAAGTTTCTCGCCAAGGTGAAGCCCGGTGCGGCCAAGCCCGCGGAAGGCAAGCACGAGAAAGCGCATTGAGCGCGCGAGTGAGGCGTCCGAAGCCGCGGCGTCGACGGAGCGACGCCCTCCACCCGGGCCTAGTTTATATGGGTGGCCTGAGGCCTGTTGAATTCACGAGGCCTCAGCGAGGCCACCTACCATAGGTACCCGCAGGGTTCTCCCCTGGAGGGCGCCGCTCCGTCGGCGCCGGTGGCGCGTCGCGGAAACCAAAACGGACGGGCGAGGGGGTGCGTCGACCGTACCCGCGGCGTCGACGGAGCGACGCCCTCCACCCGGGCCTAGTTTATATGGGTGGCCTGCGGCTTGTTGAATTCACGCGGCCTCAGCGAGGCCGCCTACAACAAGGTACCCGCAGGGTTCTCCCCTGGAGGGCGCCGCTCCGTCGGCGCCGGTGGCGCGTCGCGAGAACCGAAACGGACGGGCGCGGGGGTGAGACGACCGAAGCCGCGGCGTCGACGGAGCGACGCCCTCCACCCGGGCCTAGACGACACGGGTGGCCCGTGGCCTGTTGACATGACCCGGCCTCGGTGAGGCCAGCTCCAACGGAGGTGGGGCGGAGGTTTTTTTACACTTCAGATTTGTGGGAGAGGCGCGCTTGACAACATGAGTGTATGCGCATTTGATCACATATCAATCTCCCATGAAAACTGAAACCTTGGTTCGCGTGTTGGCCGGAACGATGACGCTGGTGAGTGTGGCGTTGGTTCACTTTTTCGGCCCGGTGTGGCTCCTGCTCACGTGTTTTGTCGGGCTGAATCTCCTGCAATCGGCCGTCACCGGGTTCTGCCCGCCGACGTGGCTGCTGCGGAAGATGGGGTGGGTGGATGCCCAGGATGTCATTCACTGGGGTGGTCAGCGCTGACGCTCCCTTCGCCGAACCGGCGGTGCCGGGTCGGTGCGCGTCCTGAACTGATGGGTCGAATTCTGCCATGTCACCGCTTCGTCTGTCCCTTTTGCTTCTCCTGCCATCGGTGAGCGTTTCCGTTTCGGGTGGTCCCGTATGGACGGTCGAAACCGCGGTCGCCACGGCTTTGCGCCAAAATCCGGATGCCACACTGGCGCGCGAACGCATCGCGGCCGCCGAGGCCATGGTCCAACAGGCCGACGCCGCCTGGCTGCCGCAGGTGACGCTCTCGGGCGGGTACACCCGAACGAACAGTGCCCTTGGTGGCCTGATGAACTCGCTCAACCAGCGGGCCTTCAGCTTCGATCAGAATTTCAACCGTCCCGGTGCGGTCGACAACCTCAACCTCACCGGCACCGTGGCCTATTCCCTCTACAGCGGCGGCCAGGCGACGGCGCGCCGCGAGGCGGCCCGCGCCGGTATCCGCGCATCGGAGATGGACCTGCGCACGGTGCAGCTGCAACTCTCCGCGGAGGTAGTCAAGACGCTCCTCCAGCTGCGCAAGGCGCGCGAAAGTGCCGCGGCCCTCGAGGTGAGTGTGAAAACGCACGAAGCGCTGCTGACCAATGCGCGCCTGCGTTTCGAGGCGGGTCAGCTGCTCAAGTCCGATCTGCTCAGCCTGGAGGTGCAAACCGCCCAGGTCCGCGCCCTTTTGTCGTCGGCCCGCCGCGGTGCGGCGCTGGCGGCGCAGGCCTTTGTCTTCATCCTCGGTTCCGATCCGAGCAGCGACGGCATCGAGCTGGCCGAACACGATCCCGCGCTGGCAGCCTTGGCGAATCCAGAAACCAGTGACGTCACCCAGCGGCCCGAACTGCTCGGCCTGCGGGAACGCTTGCGCGCGGCCGAGGCGATGGTGGCGGCGGCGCGCGGCGGCGGCCGGCCCAACGTGAATGCCTTCGTCAGCGCCCAGTACGATCAGGGCTGGGTGTCGGACCGGCACGCCAACAGCGTGCAAGGGGGCGTGATAGTGGACTTCAAGGTCTTTGATGGCGGCCAGGTCTCCGGTCGGATCCGGCAGGCCGCCGCCGAGCTGGAACAGGTCAAGGGCCAGCTGCGCAAGGCGACCCTGCAGGCCGGCCTCGAGGTGGAGCAGGCGCGCTTGGCGCATGCCGACGCCCGGGAGCGGCTCGCCGTGACATCGGCTGCCGTCGCCCAAGCCGAGGAGAGCGCCACCCTCAGCCGGCTCCGGTTTGAAAAGGGCAGCCTGCTCGCCTCCGAACTGATTGGCAGCGAGGGACGCTTGGTGGAGGTCCGGCTCAGCCGCACGCTCGCGGAAGCGGACGAACGCAGCTCCCTCATCGACCTTCGCCGCGCTCTCGGTCTAAGCCCGATCGCCCTCCCCTAAACGCTTTTTTGTCCGTCATGAAATCGACCCTCCTCTCTCTGCTCGCCGTGGTTCTGGTCGCCGGTTGCGCTCGCCCGGAGCACGCCGCCTCGACCCAGGCTTCCCTTCCACCGGTCCGCGTGCGCCTTGCCCCGGTGGTCGTGGAGCAGCTGCCGCTGCTCACCGACGTCACCGGCACCGTCCGACCCGTGCGCCGGGCAGTGCTCGCCGCCCGGGTCATGGGCGCGATTTCCGACCGACCGGTGACGCTGGGGCGCCGGGTGGCGGCCCAGGATCTGTTGGTGAAGATCGTCTCGGAGGACGCCGCCGCCCGCGTCACCCAGGCCCGCGCACAGCTCAACGCCGCGCGGCGCGATCTCGACCGGGAAACCGAACTCCTGGCCAAGGGAGCCAGCACCGCTGAGACCGTGCGCAACCTGCAGGACCGCTTCACGGGAAGCGAGGCGCAGCTCCGGGAGGCGGAGATCCAGCTGGGCTTCACCGAGATTCGTGCCCCGTTCGACGGGGTCGTTTCCCGCACCTGGGTGAACACCGGCGACCTCGCTGCACCTGGCCAGCCCCTGGTGGAGGTTGAGGGGATCGGCGATTTCGAGATTGAGGCCAGCGTACCGGAGTCGCTCGCAGCCGCTTTGACCCCGAACGCCCCGCTCGCGTGTGACGTCGCTGGCACCCGCTTCTCCGCCGTGCTGCGCGAAGTGTCCTCGGCGGCCGATGCGGCCACCCGGTCGATCGGGGTCAAACTCGCCGTGCCGGCCGGCGTGGCCGTGCGGTCTGGCCAGTTTGTGCGTATTCAAATTCCAGGATCACCCGTGCGGGTGGTGCTGATTCCGACGGAAGCGCTTTCACCGCGCGGACAAATGGAACGCGTCTTTGTCGCCGGTGAGGGCAATCTCGCCGTGCTGCGCCTGGTCCGGACGGGTGGAGTCCGCGGTGCCCGGACGGAGGTGTTGTCAGGCTTGGATGAAGGGGAACGCGTCGTGCTTGCGCCCCCCGCGTCCTTGCAGGAAGGTCAGTCCCTGGAGGTTCAGCCGTGAGTGCGATCCCGCAGCACACCCCCGCGCAGCCCGGCATCGCCGGGAGGATCGCCGGCTTGTTTGTGACCTCGAAGCTGACGCCGATCGCGATCATTGCCTCGATTCTGCTCGGTGCCTTTGCCGTGTTCATGCTGCCTCGCGAGGAGGAGCCGCAGATCAAGGTCCCGATCATCGATGTCTTCATCGGCATGCCGGGCGCCTCCCCGCAGGAGGTGGAGAACCGCGTCACCCGTCCGATGGAAAAACTGCTCTGGGAGATCCCCGGAGTGGAGTATGTGTATTCCACCTCCAGTCCCGGCGGCGCGCTTGTGATCGTCCGGTTCGAGGTGGGCAGCGACGCCGAGACCGCCCTCGTGCGGCTCAACCAGAAGCTGCATGGCAGCGCGGACCGGATTCCGTCCCCGGCCAGTTTTCCCCTGATCAAGGCTCGCTCGATCGACGATGTGCCGATCCTCGCGATCACGCTGCACAGCCGGGTCCATGACCACCTTTCGCTCCGGCGCCTCGGTGCGCAACTCGACGACACCGTCAAGTCGGTGCCGCAGGTGGCCGAGACCGTGCTGATCGGCGGCACGCGCCGCGCCGTGCGGGTGGCGATCGATCCGGCCGCGCTCGCCGCCCGGAACCTGTCGATCCACCAGCTCATTCCGGCACTGCAGCAGGCGAACCGGCCGCTGCAGGCCGGCTCGCGGCCCTTTGGCAATACCGAGGTTCTCCTCGAGACCGGAGCCTTTCTGCGCGATGCCCGAGACGTCGGCGCCGTGGTCGTGGGGGTCCATGCGAACCAGCCGGTGTTCCTGCGCGACGTGGCCACCATCGCGGACGCAGCCGAAGAGCCGGCGAACTATGTGCTGCACGGCAGCGGGACGTCGGGCGACCTTGAGGCGGCGGTGACGCTCAGTGTGGCCAAGCGTCCCGGAGCGAACGCCATCGATGTGGTGAACACCGTGCTCGCCAAAGTCGACGCGCTGCGCGGCACACTCATTCCCTCCGATGTCGGCGTGACCATTTCCCGCGACTACGGCCACACTGCGGCCGAGAAGAGCAACGAATTGCTCCTGCACATGGGAATCGCGGTCTTTGGCGTCGCGGTGCTGATTCTCCTGTTCCTCGGCTGGCGTGAATCCCTCGTGGTGCTGCTGGCGATCCCGTCCACCCTCGCGCTCGCCCTCGTGGTCTTCTATCTCTATGGATACACGTTGAACCGCATCACCCTCTTTGCGCTGATCTTTTCGATCGGCATCCTGGTCGACGACGCGATCGTGGTGGTGGAGAACATCGTCCGCCATGTGCGACTGCCCGGTTCGGCGAACAAGCCGCTCAGCCAGACAGCGCTCGAGGCGGTCGACGAAGTCGGCAATCCCACCATTCTCGCCACCTGGGCGGTCATCGCGGCGATTCTGCCGATGGCCTTTGTCGGTGGTCTGATGGGCCCCTACATGCGCCCGATCCCGATCGGCTCGACGGCGGCCATGCTCTTTTCACTCGTCATCGCCTTCACGATCACGCCCTGGGCGGCGATCCGGGTGCTGAAGCGCCGTCTCGGCGGCGGTACGCCGGACTCGGGACATGGTGCGACGGACCACAGCCACGACGAGGCGCCGAGCGACTGGTTCACGCGGCTGTATCACCGTGTGATGGACCCGCTCCTGGGCAGCCGCTTCTGGCGTTGGACCTTCCTCGGGGGCATTGTCGGGTTGCTGCTGGTGGCAGTTGGTTTCGTGCTCGTCGGTGCGGTGGAGATCAAAATGCTCCCGTTCGACAACAAGTCGGAGTTCCAGGTCATGTTAAAGACGACCGAGGGCACCTCGCTGGAGCAGACCACCCGCATCGCCCGGGAGATGGCCGACGCCATCCGGACCGCGCCGGAAGTGAGGGATTTTCAAATCTATGCCGGCACGTCGGCGCCTTTCAATTTCAACGGACTGGTCCGGCACTACTACCTGCGCAAGGGACCGAACCTCGCGGACATCCAGGTGAATCTCGTCGGCAAGGACGAGCGCAGTGACCAGAGTCACGCGATCGCGAAGCGGATCCGTCCGGCGGTGGCGGCAATTGCGAAAAAGTACGGCGCCTCGGTTGCGGTGGCGGAGGTTCCGCCCGGTCCGCCGGTGTTGCAGTCGATCGTGGCGGAAATCTACGGACCCGATGAAAACCAGCGGCTCGCGCTGGCCCGCGAAGTGCGGGGCATCATGGAGCGCGCGGAGGGCGTGGTGGACATTGACTGGTACGTGGAGGCCGACCAGCCGAAGATCCGGTTTGTCGTCGACCGCGTGAAGGCGGCGCTGCACGGCGTCTCGGAGGCCTCGATCGCCCGCACGCTTGAGCTGGCGGCGCAGGGGCAGGCGGTCGGGCTGCTGCACCGTCCGGCGGAGCGCGAGGACGTTGCCATCCGGTTTGAACTTCCGGCGGCCAAGCGGTCTCAAGCCGAGTCCCTGCTCGCGTTGCAGGTGCGCTCCGACCTGGACCCGACGGCACCCCTCGTGGCGCTGTCCGAGCTCGTGCGCATGGAGACCACGGTCGGCGAGCGTTCGCTTTATCGGAAGAATCTGAAGCCGGTCACCTATGTGACAGCCGATGTCGCCGGTGCCGTCGAGAGTCCGGCTTACGCCATGGCCGGGCTGCACCGGCAGATTCAGGCGCTGGATGCCCGACGCTTCGGGGCGACCGAGCCGGAGCTCGCCATCTATCACCTGAACGTGCCGCTCAATGACCATGAACCTGCGTTGAAGTGGGATGGTGAGTGGCATATCACACTCGAAGTCTTCCGCGACCTCGGCCTGGCCTTTGGCACGGTGCTCGTGCTGATCGCGATGCTGATGGTCGGCTGGTTCCGCAGTTTCATCACACCGCTCGTGGTGATGGCGGCGATACCGTTCTCGCTCATCGGGATCCTGCCGGCGCACTGGGCGCTCGGTGCGTTCTTCACGGCCACGTCGATGATCGGGTTCATGGCGGGTGCGGGCATCGTGGTGCGCAATTCCATCATTCTGGTGGACTTCATCGAACTGCGTCGCAGCCACGGACAGAGTCTGAAGGATGCGGTGGTCGAGGCTGGCGCGGTGCGATTCCGCCCCATGCTGCTGACCGCGCTGGCGGTCGTGGTGGGCGCGAGTGTCATCCTCGCCGATCCGATTTTCCAGGGGCTCGCGATCAGCCTGATGTTTGGCGAAATTGCCTCTCTGCTGATCAGCCGCATGGCGGTGCCGGTGCTCTACTACATGACCAATGTTGGCCGTGAATCGGCGACCGTCGCAGCGGCGGAAGCGGGGCCGTCCGCAATTTCGTAACGTCGCCTCGGATCGTCCTCCCTCCGCTTTCTGCCGTTTCTTCTTCTCCTTATGTCCACTCCCGTTGCCAAACCCGGGCTCCTGCGGCAGTCGCGCTGGAATCCCTACGCTGTCGGGGCCGCCATTGGCGTCCTCAGTTGGGTCGTCTTTGCGCTGGTCGACAAACCCTTGGGCGTCACGACGTCGCTCACCGGACTGGCGGGCGCCTGTGCGGTGCCGGTGCTCGGCGCGGAGGCGATCGCCTCCAATGACTACTTCAAGGCGCACGCCTTCAAGTGGGATTACGGCATGGTGTTTCTGGGCGGTATTGCGCTGGGCGGATTCCTTTCGTCCCTCCTCGCCGGCACGTTCCGTGCAGAGGCGGTGCCGAGTGTCTGGCGCGAGCGTTTTGGCGGCTCCGTAGTCAAACGGATGTCGGCTGCGTTTGTCGGCGGCATCCTGGCCATGTATGGCGCTCGGCTCGCCGATGGCTGCACCAGCGGCAATGGCATCAGCGGCAGCCTGCAGCTCGCAGTGGGAGGATGGACCTTTTTCCTGACCCTGTTTGCCGTCGGGGTCATCACCGCCGCGCTTCTCTTCGGCACCCGGCGCTCCTCGAACTCGTAGTCACTCCAGCCCCGTCCCCCTTTCACCATGCCTTTCCTTGCTGCTGTCGCTGCTCCGGTCTCCGGCTCGTCCGCGCTGATTGCCTCCCTCGTTTTTGGTGCGATCTTTGGTGTCCTGCTGCACCGAGGTGGGGTCGCCCACTACAACACCATCGTGAATCAGTTTCGTTTTCGCGATTTCACGGTCTTGAAGATCATGATGACCGCCATCCTGGTGGGCGGCCTGGGCGTGCTCGCGCTCCATTCCGCCGGCCTTGCGAACTATCACATCAAGGCGGCGAACATGCTCGGTGTGACGCTGGGTGCGGCCATCTTCGGCGTGGGCATGGTGGTCTACGGGTATTGTCCCGGCACGGCAATCACAGCGGCGGCCTCCGGCAGTCTGCATGCCTTGGTCGGTCTGGCCGGGCTGCTGGTGGGCGGCACGCTCTATGCCTTCAGTTTTCCCTGGATTGCGCAGCACGTGCTTCCGGTGGGCGCGCTCGGCAAGGTCCGGTTGCCCGACGTCACCGGAGTGCCGGCGCTGGTTTGGTTCGCGACATTGCTGGTGATCGCCGCGGTCGTGTTTTTCCTGATCGAGCGCGCTGAGCGCCGCACCCGGGCGGCGGTGGCGACGGTAGACTCCGAATCCCGGTAACTGGCTCTCTCGTTTCGCGCCGCGAAACGCCTTTATTTGGGTGGTTTTTGTAATGGGAGCGGTCTGGCGGGGTTTATTCTCATCATGCAGGGCGTGTTTTCCCTCCTCTTTCCCTGGTACGACTGGCTCTGCTGGTTTGCCGGCGGACAGTCGATGCTGGCGGAGCCGGAAGCCCCGGCGGAGGGAGAGCCGGAGGATGTGCTGTGTCTGACCCGGGCGGCGGCGGGGGATGAACGGGCCTGGCAGGAGCTGTTTGACCGCTGGAAGCGTCCGCTCCTCGCGTTTTTCTATCGCTCTCTCGGATCGATGGCCGAGTCGGAGGACCTCACGCTCGAGGTGTTTGTCCGTCTGCACCGCTCCTCCGGCCGCTATGAGCGACGCGCGGCCTTTTCGACGTTTCTTTTTCACATCGCCCGCAACCTCCTGTGCAACGAACTGCGCCGGCGCCGGCGGAAACCGGTGCAAGCCGTGCCGCCCGAAGCTTTCGACTATCTGGTGGCTCCCGATGGGGCGGAGGCCCACCGGATGCGGGAACTGGAGGAAACGTTCCAACTCGCCCTCACGCAGCTGCCGGAGGAACAGCGCACGCTTCTTCTCCTCGTGCACCAGCAAGGACTCGATCATCCGACCGCCGCCCAGACCCTCGGCATCACCGTCAACCACCTGCGCGTGCAGCTGCACCGCGTGCGTCAGCACCTCAAATCTCTGATGTCTTCCTCGCGATGAACTCGAATTCTCCCCGTCCTCCGACCGATTTTGAACTCGATCGTCTACTCGGCAGCCGGCTCAAGCGCACGTCGCCTGAATTTGAACAGCGATGGCGTGAACTCCGGGGCGACCTGATCCGTCCGCGACGTTTCCCGACCTTGGGCTGGAAACGCGCGTGGTGGTGGCCGGGACTCGGCACCCTCACGCTGGCGTCGCTCACGGTGGCTCTCGTCCTGCGGCAGGGGCCGGCGCCCCTCCGGCCGGAGACGCGCGTCCTGTTTGAGGAACTGCTCGCCCTCGATGCCGCCCTCCAGCCGGCGCAGCTGCTGCTGGAAACAGAGACCCGTGACGCCCTGCTGCACCTGCCGGCGCCCACGCTTCGCTAACCCCTGTCGTCACCCTCGGAGCTATCGCCATGAAAACACTCGTCTGCCTTGGTTTCACGCTCGTGCTGGTGGTGGGGACGGTGGCGGGACAGACGCCGCCCGCCCGCGCCGCCCAGGCCCCGGCGCCGGGTGAGCTCGCAGCGTTGGAGCAGTTTCTCAATCGCTCGGACGCCGAGCTTGCGCAAATGGAAGCGGTGATCGCGCGGATTCGGGCGATGACGCCCGAACAACGATCGGCGCTGCGACGCGAGATCGCCTCGTACCGGCAGTTGCCTGAGCCGCAGCGACAGGAATTGCGTCTGGGCTGGGGCGGGGTCTCGGCCGACCTGCAGACAGGCTGGCGCGAGATGATGCAGAGCAGCACTCCGGAGCGCCGCGCCGAGATCCAGGCGATGTTGCAGTCGCTCGGGCCGTCCGAGAAAACCCGATACCGCCAGGAGCTCGTCGAGGCTTATCTGAAGGCCCGGGCGGAGAAGAAGTGAGGTCGGGTGAAGCGCTGCTCACCGCCGCCGCGCCCGCGCGTCGGCGTAGTGCGTGGCCGCGAGAAAGGCCTCTCTTCCGTTGGAGGTGGCCTCGCTGAGGCCGCGACGGGACCTTCGGTCCCGCCCCTGTCGTAGGTCCCGGGAGAGGGTCTCACGCGAAGGCGCGAAGCCGCGGAACGAGGCCTGGGGGCTCCGGCTTCGTGTTGGCAATGCTCAGCAAAAGCACGATCCAGCCAACAAGGCGCCTCCGCCCCCAGACCTCGTTCCGCTCCGCCAAGGGTCGGCAGATGGGCTGCAGTCTTGTGCTGACAGGAGCGAAATCAGGCTGTCCCTCGTTGGCCGCCGCCTCACTGAGGCTTTCCCCTTGATGGAGGTGGCCTCGCTGAGGCCGCGACGGGACCTTCGGTCCCGCCCCTGTCGTAGGTCTCGGTGGAGCGAGCAGGCGCGGCCGCGCGGAGCGGCCCGTCTTCCAAGAAAAACGTTGGACGGGCTGTAATGCCGGCGAATTCCCGGGGTTTCATTGTGTGAATCAAAATCCAATCATGAAAACCTTCCTCAGTCTGCTTCTCCTCGTTCCGGCCCTGGCCGTGAGTGCGCAAAATCGCAACGGTGCGTCCAATGGTGCTGGTGCAGGCGCCGGTGTCGGCGTGGGTGCTGGTGCCGGTGTCCGTGCGTCCAATCCTTGCCCGAATTCCGGCAGCCCTTCGGATTGTCCGGTGGCCGCGATCAACCCGGCGCAGCCCACGTCGTTGGGCGTCGCTGACCTCACCTTCGCCATCGAAGAAGAGCGCGTGGCGCACGACCTTTATGCGGCGGCGTTTGCGCGCTGGAATCTCCGCGTGTTTTCCAACATCGCCGAGTCCGAGACCCGGCACGCGGACGCCTTGATCCAGCTGGCGGCGACGGTGGGAGTCCAGCCGCCACCGGCCCAGCCGGGTGCGTACGTCACCGACGATCTGCGATCCCTGTACACCCAGCTGCTGGCCCTCGTCAATGAGTCGGAAACGGCGGCGCTGCAGGCCGGCGCTCTGGTTGAGGAAACGGACATTGCCGACCTTCGGCGGCTCGCTCTCCGGGCGACGGACGAGGCGTCGAAGGCGGTGATTGCCCAGCTCTCGAGCGCTTCGGTGAACCACCTCTCGGCCTTTGTCCGCAATCTCGCCGCACGCGGCGTCGTCTATGCGCCGAAGGTTCTCTCGGCCGAGGAGTTCGCCGGGATGATAGCCGCACCCGGTGGTCGTGGCGGCAAGGGTGGCGCCGGGATGGGTGGCGGTGGAGCCAATGGATTCCGCGGCGGACGTTGAACAGCGTCCGGTGCCGTTTTTCCGAAACGAAGAATCCCGGGTGCACTGCGGTGCCCCGGGATTCGTTTTTGGGTGGGTGGGCGTCGTGTGGGTTTCACCCGCGCGACGCCGAGAGACGGATCAGGCTGGATCGCAGGATCCGTGTATCAGCTCAGTGATACCTTTGGCTCACGTCGTCTTCGGCGTGTGAAACAGCGCGATGACCACACCCGCGAGGAGGAAAGCGACCACATCATGCAACATCGTCATCCCGTGCCACCCCCAGTCCTGGTGCCACCAGATGGCCTGGCCTCCGTTGGCAAACAGGGTGAGCAGCACGCCCAGCGTGAGGCTGAACAGGACGCGCCCGCCAAAGCCTTGGAACGACGACGCGGCCTTGTTCACCATGAAGGCGAGCAGCAGGCAGGTGATGAATTCGAGCGCGAAGCCCTTGCCCATGACGGCGGGGTCCATTTCCGGTACGCCGCTCTTTTTGATGTGAACCGTCGCGAATTGACCGCGCTTCATCTGCTCTGAGATCGCCTCGGGCGTGCCGCGAGGATCGGGGAGAATATAGGTGCCGTCGGCCGGGAACAGTTTGGTAAGTTCCGGGCCGATGTCACCGACCGTGCCGAGGACTTTGTACGGAATGCCGCTCAGGCCGTAGTAGACGAAACCCCAGAAGAACATGGCGAGTGCAGCCAGCAGCGGGGCGAACAGGAATTTTTTCATGATGGGGACAACGCTGAACAGGGTAAGCAATTGACTGACCACCATGCGTTAACGGAATGCGCGATCTGCGGCGAGGAGAAAACCGGCCCCCGGGTGGACCCGACCATGGAGAGGTCCGGACCGGTTGCCGTCCCGCTGACGGCGTCGTCGACCCCTCCGATCCCCCCATGGATGAGCCGGGAATGGAGAGAGGGAGATCGCGGGTTTTTGGCGGAAGGCGAGGGCACTTCATGCCCGGGTGTTGGTCGCAGATCCGGCGGACAATGGAGTCGCCTCGCCGGGACTTGCCGGTATCATTGCCAATTACCTGCGCCACGAATTCCTTCCCTATGAAGCCCCGTTTTCTCCTTGGCGTGCTCGCGTCTCTCGTTGCGGTCCTGTCGTTGGCGGGAGCGCCGCGGGACGATGCGTGGAAGCGGGTCAATGACGCCCTGGCGCAACGCCTCCCCCAATCCGCCATCGCAGCCCTGGAGCCCATCCTCGCCGAGACCATGCAGCAAAAAGACTATGCGGAAGCGATCAAGGCGCTCGGGCTGAAGATTGCGCTCGAGGGACAGATTCAGGGCAACCGGCCGGAAGAGAAGATCGTCCGGTTGCGTGCCGCGCTGGCGACGGTGCCGCGGGAGATGAAGCCGGTCCTGGAAGCGATCCTGGCGCACTGGACGTGGCAGTATTTTCAGCAGAACCGCTGGCGGTTCCTTCAGCGGACCCAGGCCGCCTCCGCTCCCGGGACCGACCTGCAGACCTGGGACCTGACCCAGATCCTCGGCGAGATCGACCGGCGGTTCACGGCCGCCCTCGCGGACACCGCGCTGCTGCGTGCGACGCCCATCCAGACCTATGATGTCCTTCTAAAAAAGGGCGAGGCTCCGGATTCCTACCGGCCGACCCTGTATGACTTTCTTGCCTACGAAGCGCTGGAGTTTTACCAGGCGGGCGAGCAGGGCGCGGTCACGGCGGAGGATGTCTTCGAGCTCGATGCCGACAGCCCGGTTCTGGCCGACGCCGAAGCCTTCCTCGCATGGCGGCCCGCGTCCGCGGATTCAGCTTCGGCCGCGCTCAAGGCGGTACGCCTTTTCCAGGGTTTGCTGGCGTTCCACCGCAACGACCCGGATCGCTCCGCCTTCCTCGATGCGGACCTGGCGCGGATGGAGTTCGCTGACAACAGCGCCGTGGGCGAATCCAAGTCCGAACGTTACCAGGCCGCGCTGCGTCGTTTCGCCGATCAGGCGGCGGACCACGAAGTCTCCTCGCGCGCCCTCGCCCTGCTAGCAGCACACCTCAACCGAAATGGGGACCCGGCCGCGGCGCGCGCGGTGGCCCAGCGTGGTCGGGACGCGTTTCCATCGAGCTTCGGAGCGGCCCTCTGCCGGAACGAAATCGCCCTCATCGAGCGGAAGACCACGGCCTTGGAAACGGAGAGCGTGTGGAACGCGCCGTGGCCTGCGCTTCGTGTCACCTATCGGAACGTCACCCAGGTTCACTTCCGCGCCGTACGCATCGACTTCGAGACGCACCTGCGCCAGGCGCGCTGGGAGGTCGGCGGCCTGAGTGCGGCGCTGCGCGACCAGCTGATCGGCGCCACTCCGGCTCTGTCGTGGGCGGCTGAACTGCCGGCCACCACCGATTTCAAGGAGCGCACGGAAGAGCTGCCGGCGCCCTCGTCGCTCGCCCCTGGCTTCTACTTCATTCTCGCGAGCCACGATCCGGCGTTCTCCACCGCGGACAATGTGGTCAGTGTCGCGTCGGTGTGGGTCAGCGACCTCGCGCTGGTGCTCCACCTGGGCCAGGGACAACGGGAGTCGGGAGGCTTGGTGTTGAAAGCCGGCTCCGGTGAACCCGTGGCCGGTGCGTCGGTGCGCCTTTGGAGTCGCAATCAGGAGGGCCGGTTTGTCGCCGCGAAGACGGTTCAGACCGACGAGACGGGACGCTTTGCCCTTTCCGGTGCGGATCAACAGGTGATCGTGCAGGCCACGCACGGGGGCCATTCCGTCGCCAGCACGCAGGCGCATTACCTGGCGGGGGCACACGAGCCGGAACGAGCGACCACTCCGACGGTGATCTTTACGGACCGTGTTCTCTACCGGCCCGGTCAGAGCGTGCATTACAAAGGAATCGCGCTTCGCCAGAACCAGGACGCCGGCACCTACGGTGTCGCCGCCAACCGGTCCGTCACCCTGCTGTTCAACGACGCGAACGGCCAGGAAATCGCCCGCGCCGAACACCGGACCAATGCCTACGGTTCGTTCAGCGGCGTCTTCACCGCGCCCCGCGACCGGTTGCTGGGGCAGATGAGCCTGCAGGTCCTCGACCATCCGGGCTGGGCCACGATCCGCGTCGAGGAATACAAGCGGCCGAAGTTTCAGGTGGAAATCGCCGCTCCGGCGGAGGCGGCGAAACTCGCCGCCCCGGTGCAGGTGGCGGGCAAGGCCACCGCCTACACCGGGGCCGCCATTGGCGGGGCCAAAGTCAAGTGGCGGGTGGAACGCAGCGTCCGGCTGCCCCCTTGGTGCTGGTGGTGGCAGCCGCCCGCCACGCAGGCGATTGCCCATGGATCGACGGTGACCGAACCGGACGGCTCGTTCCGGCTTGAATTCACCGCGACCCCGGATCGTTCCATCCCGGAGAAGAACGAACCAGTTTTCGGATACCGCGTGAGCGTGGACGTGACCGATACCACCGGTGAGACCCGGTCGGACGAACGCAGCCTTCAGGCCGGCTACACCGCCTTGCAGGCCACGCTGGCGGCGGCCGAGTGGCAGACGCCGGGCACACCGGTCGAACTCACGGTCACCACACAGTCCCTCGATGGCGATGCCCAGGCGGCCTCCGGCACCCTGACCGTGCACGCGCTGCAGCAACCGGCTGCGGTGGCGCGCACGCCCCTGCAGCGTCCGCGCTTCTGGTGGAACGCCGCCTTGTCCGACGATCCGCCCACGGACCCCTCCAACCCCGACTCCTGGCCGCTCGGCTCGGTGGTGGCGACCCGGGACGTGGCCACGGATGCCACCGGCTCCGCCAAGGTCGGCGTGCCGCTCCCCGCCGGCATCTATCGGGTGTCGCTGCAGACCAAGGACCGCTTTGGTCACTCCGTGACGGCGCGTCAGACGGTGACGGTGATCGAGCCCCAGGACACCCGCGCCGGCATCAAGCTGGCGCAGCACCTCGTGGCCTCCTCGTGGTCGGTCGAGCCCGGGTCCACCTTCACCGCAGTCTGGGGCACCGGATACGAAACCGGTCGCGCCTTCGTGGAGCTGGTGTCCCAGGGCCGTGTCCTGCACAGCCGGTGGACGGCGGCGGACCGCACGCAGGAACGGATCGAGCTGCCGGTGACCGAGGCCATGCGTGGGGGCGTTTCCCTGCGCGTCACCTATGTCCGCGAGAACCGCGCCTACCTCACGCAGCGCACCGTGGAGGTGCCCTGGACCAACAAGAAGCTGACGGTGGCGTGGGAAAAGTTCCGCTCCAAGCTCGAACCCGGACAGAAGGAAACCTGGACCGCGGTGGTGACGGGGCCGGATGCCACCCAGGCCGTCGCGGAGATGGTGGCGACGCTTTATGATGCCTCGTTGGATCAGTTTCAAACCCATCGCTGGCCCGATGGATTCCACGTATTCCGGCACGAGTCGGACCCGGTGCGGCTGATGTTTGAGAATACCCAGCTGTCCTTTCGGCACCTGCGTGGTCAATGGGCAGCCCATCCCGAAACGCCCGCGTGGAACCACCGCGACTTTCCGGCGATGTTGATCGGCACGGGACGCGGCTACGGCCCGGCGCGCGCCGCCCGCATGGGCATGGCGCCGGGGGGCATGGCGGAGATGGCGGAAGGTACGGTCGCCCTCTCGGCCTTCTCGGTTGCCGCGAGCCCGGAAGCCGGACTAGCCGACAAGGCGGGCGGCATGCGTCTGGGCAAGGAATCGAGCGCGGAGGATCTGGCGCAGCGTGGGGATACAAACGTCGATTTGTCCCGGATCACCGCCCGCAAAAACCTCCAGGAGACCGCGTTTTTCTTCCCACAACTTCTGTCGGATCGCGACGGCCGGGTCCGGCTGCAGTTCACGATGCCGGAGGCGTTGACCGAATGGAAGTTCCTCGGGTTTGCCCATGATCGGGACCTGCGCTCGGGTTTTCTCACGGACCGGGTGGTCACGGCGAAGGACATCATGGTCGAGCCGAACCCCCCGCGTTTCCTGCGCGAAGGCGACACCGTGGAATTCACGGTCAAGGTCAGCAATCAGACCGACCAGCCGCAGGCGGGTCAGGTGAAGCTCAGCTTTGCCGATGCCGTCACCCAGAGTTCGGTCGACGCGGCCCTCGGGCTCGGACGGGGCGAGCAGCCCTTCAATGTACCGGCCAAACAATCACGCACCGTCTCGTGGCGGATCAAGGTGCCGGACGGGCTGGGGGTGCTGACCTACAAGGCGGTCGGGGGAACGGCCCGGGCCAGCGATGGCGAGGAAGGGTACCTGCCGGTCTTGAGTCGTCGGATACTCGTGTCCGAGTCCCTGCCGCTCCCCGTCCGGGGACGGACGACGAAGGAGTTTGAGTTCACCAAGCTGCTCGCTTCGGCCGGCTCCACCACGCTGCGTCATCAGGCGTTGACCGTGCAGATGGTGTCGCAGCCCGCCTGGTATGCGGTCATGGCGCTGCCGTCGCTGATGGAATATCCCTACGACTGCAGTGAGCAGGTGTTCAACCGCCTCTATGCCACGGCGCTCGCACGGCACATCGCCGGCTCGGATCCGAAGATCCGTCGGATCTTCGATCTCTGGCAGGGCACGGCGGCGCTCGACAGTCCGCTGGAGAAGAACCCCGAGCTGAAGTCGGTCCTGCTGGAAGAGAGCCCCTGGCTTCGCCAGGCCCGCTCGGAAAGCGAGGCTCGCCGCCGGGTCGGACTGCTCTTCGACAGCAACCGGCTCGATCAGGAAACGGCCCGGCAGCTCACGGTGCTGGCGGAACGACAGCTGGAGGAAGGGCTGTGGCCCTGGTTTCCGGGCGGCCCGCCGAGCGAATACATCAGCCTCTACATCATGACGGGTTTCGGCCGGTTGCGACACCTCGGGATCGACGTGGATGCCACCGTCGCGGTCAAGGCGCTGCAGGCGCTGGATGCCTGGATGCACCAGCGCTACCTGGCGAACGATCGGCGCGATGCGTATGTGCCGGGACCGACCGATGCGCTCTATCTTTACGGACGCAGTTTCTACCTGAAGGACGTGGCCATCGCGCCGGCCCATCGGGAGGCGGTCGACTACCTGCGCGCGCAGGCGGCGCGGACCTGGACGAAGGTCGATGGCCGGCAGAGCCTGGCGCACCTCGCGCTGGCATTGCACCGCTGGGGCGACACGACCACGCCGGCCGCGATCCTCGCCTCCCTCAAGGAACGCAGTGTCACTGATCCGGAGCTGGGACGCTTCTGGCGGGACAGCGAGGAAGCGTGGTGGTGGCACCGGGCGCCGATCGAGACCCAGGCGATGATGATCGAGGCGTTTGCCGAGATCACCCGTGACACCCAGGCTGTGGACGACTGCCAGGTGTGGCTCCTGAAACAGAAGCAGACGCAGGCCTGGAAGACGACCAAAGCCACTGCCGATGCCGTTTACGGACTGCTGCTGCGGGGCAAATCACTGCTGTCGAGCGACGCCCTGGTTGAAGTCTCCCTTGGCGGCACCCCGATCCGCCCCGAGAACGTCGAGCCGGCCACGGGTTATTACGAAAAGACCCTCGTGCGCGACGAGATCCGGCCTGCGATGGGGCGCGTCTCCGTGCGCAAGAAGGACGAAGGCGTCAGCTGGGGCAGCGTGCATTGGTCCTACCTGGAGGACGTGTCCAAAGTCACCCCCCATGAAGGAACCCCCCTGCGCCTGAAGAAGACCCTGTTCGTGGTGGAAACGACGTCGCAGGGACGCGTCCTCAAACCCGTGACCGGTGCGCTGGCCGTTGGTGACGAGCTCGTTGTCCGCCTGGAACTGCGCACCGACCGCGACATGGAATATGTGCACCTCAAGGACCAGCGCGGCAGCGGCACCGAGCCTGTCGCGGTGCTCAGTCGCTACCGCTATCAGGACGGGCTGGCCTACTATGAAAGCACCCGCGACACCGCCAGCCACTTCTTCATCGATTACCTCCGGAAGGGCACGTATGTATTTGAGTATTCGACACGCGTACAGCTCAAAGGCCGCTATCAGTCGGGTCTGGCGGAGATCCAGTGCATGTATGCCCCGGAGTTCAACAGCCACTCGCAGAGCTTCGTCCTTGAGGTGAAGTAGCGCCGGCGCCGTCGGCGCCAGCCGTTGACCGGCAGGCGCCCCCGTCGGGGAGGAGAGGGAGGGGCTGGCAGGCCGGTTTTGGCGTAGAATTACGCCATGCTAAGGGCTTGGCCGCAGGGCAGGGGGACGCTTTCCTCTGGCACCCCTATGAGCGATTCCACCCCGCACCCTCCCCACCACGGCCTGAGTGAAGCCGGGGAGGTGGTGAAGCGTGCGGTGGAAGAGCCGGCCCGCTATGGGTTGCGCCATTGGTCGGGCTGGATTCTGGGACCGGGAGCGCTCCTGGTGACCCTGCTCCTGCCGCCACCGGAGGGACTCAGCGTCGAAGGCTGGCGTACCGCCGGCGTCGCCCTCTTCATGGCCGTGCTCTGGATCTGTGAGTCGGTGCCGATCCCGGTCACGGCGCTGTCGCCCCTGGTGCTCTTCCCCGCGCTGGGCCTTGGCAACATCCAGCAGACCACCGCTCCGTACTCGAGTCCGATCATCTATCTGTTCCTTGGCGGGTTCCTCATTGCGATCGCCATGCAACGGTGGAACCTCCACCGCCGCCTGGCGATTTCGCTCATCGCGGTGATGGGGTCGCGACCGACCCGGATCGTCGCCGGCTTTCTGCTCGCCTCCGCGGTGGTCAGCATGTGGGTCAGCAACACCGCGACCGCGTTGATGATGCTGCCGATTGCCCTCTCGGTCGTCCAGGTCCTCCCGGCGCACACGCCGAAGCTGCCCTCGTTCAGCGCCGCCCTCCTCCTCGCGGTGGCCTATGGCGCCACGACCGGAGGCATGGCCACCCTGATCGGCACGCCGCCCAATGCGCTCCTCGCGGCGTATGTGAACAAGGTGTACGGTATCACGATCGGCTTCGGCCAGTGGATGCTGATTGGCGTACCGATTGTGCTCGTGACGCTACCGGTCGTCTGGCTTGTGCTCACCCGGGTGTCGTTCCGCCTCGATCACGCCGAGATACCGGGCATGACGGCGCTCATCCAGACCGAGAAAGCGAAGCTCGGCCAGTGGTCGCGAGGCGAGCAGCTCGTGCTCGTGGTGTTTGTGCTCACGGCGCTGGGCTGGATTTTTCAGCCGTGGCTGATGGCCCATGTGCCGCTGCTCACGGATACCAGCATCGCGATGATCGGCGGCCTGCTGCTGTTTGTCCTGCCCGTCAACCTGCGCCGGGGGGAGTTTGTGATGAACTGGGAGGCGACCAAAAGCCTGCCTTGGGACGTACTCGTGCTCTTCGGCGGCGGACTCAGTCTCGCCGGCAACATCGAGAAACACGGCCTCTCCCGCTACCTCGGAGACCTCTGCTCGGGGTTGCAGGGTGTACCCATGATTCTGATTCTGGCGCTGGTGTGCTTCGGCATCCTCATGCTGACCGAGCTGACCAGCAACACGGCCACCGCGGCGACGTTCCTGCCGATTGCGGCGGCGCTGGCGCTCAGCCTCGGACAGAATCCGTTGCTCTTCCTCATCCCGTGCGCCTTGGGGGCCAATTGCTCCTACATGATGCCCGTCGGCACCCCGCCCAACGCGATTGTGTTCGGCAGCGGCAAGGTCCCGCTTCCCCAAATGGCCGCGGCCGGCATGTGGCTCAATGTGGCGCTGGTGCCGATCATCCTCGGATTGGTCTGGATCCTCGCCCCCCTCGTGTTCGATCTGCAGATCGACGTGGTGCCCGAGTGGGCCCGCAACCTCGGCCGCGGCTGATTCCCCGCGCGAAACCGCGAACACCCCGGGTTCGCAGTGTCATCGGCGGGATGACACTTTGCTGGGTAGGGGGGTGACAAACGCCACTCGACTTGCCGGGGCTGGCGGGCTAGCCCTCTGGCTTCGCCCTCCTCTGCATGTCCAGCCTCACTGATGTCGCCAAACGCGCCCAGGTGTCGATCGCCACGGTCTCCCGGGTGATCAATCACTCCGACAAGGTCGTGGAAAAGACGCGGGTGGCGGTGCAGAAGGCCATGGACGAGCTGGGGTATCAGCCCAACCGGGTGGCCCGCCGGCTCCGCCAGAAGGGTGGGCGTCGGCATCTGCTCGGGCTGATCCTGCCCGACATCCAGAACCCCTTTTTTGCGGAGATCGCCCGGGGCGTGGAGGATGTGGCGTACGCCAACCAGTTCGCGATGATCCTCTGCATCTCCGACGAGAATCCCACGAAGGAGGCGTTCTATCTCAATGTCATGCAGGCGGAGTCGGTTGATGGCGTCATCCTGCCGCCCATCGCCGAGCGCGACGCCGCCGTGCTGAAACTGGCGCAGTCGGGCATGCCGATTGTGACGGTGGACCGGACCTTGCACGGCGCTTCGATCGACACCGTGGAGGTCGATAATTTTCAAGGCGCCTACGAGGCGGTCGAGCACCTGATCAAACTCGGGCACAAGCGCATTGGGTTGATTGCCGGCCGGGCGAATCTGTCGACCAGCCGCGACCGTCGCCGGGGCTACGAGGAGGCGCTCGCCGCGGCCAAACTGCCCGTCCGGCCCGAGTACATCCGGGTGGGCGACAACAAACAGGCCAGCGGCCGCGGCCTCGCCGATGAGCTCCTCAGCCTCAGTCCGCGGCCGACCGCGCTCTTTGTTTCCAACAACCTCATGGCGGTGGGTGCGCTGGAGGCGATCCACATGAAGAAGCTGAAGGTGCCGCAGGAGGTGGCGCTGATCGGTTTCGATGACCTGCCCTGGGCCGAGGCCCTCGATCCGCCGCTGACCGTCGTGCGCCAGCCCGCTTACGAAGTCGGCCGTGCCGCCGCGGAGATGCTGCTCAAGCGTCTCGGCGACCGCTCCCTGCCGGCGGCCTGGCTCCGGCTGCGGCCGAGGCTGATTGTGCGCAATTCGTGTTGAGCGGGGATGGATCCGACGGAGCGGTCGGACCCGGTGATTCGGTCGAAAGGGCGTGGGTGACGCGCAAAAATGTAAACCTTTACATTGCCTTTTCCAAAAGGCTCGTTTTTGTCCCCCGCACCCCACCCCTGCGGCCTGATGGCACTGACTGACCCCCCATTGCTTTCGATGCGCGGCATCGCGAAACGCTACCCTGGCGTGGTCGCGCTGGACGGCGTTGACCTCGAAGTCAGGCGGGGCGAGGTGCATGTTCTGCTTGGCGAAAATGGCGCCGGCAAATCGACCCTGATGAAGGTGCTCGCCGGGGCGGTACGTCGCGATGCGGGCGAGGTGAGGATCGACGGCGAGGCGGTCGCGCTGGGCGATCCGCGCGCGGCGCAACGGGCCGGGGTCAGCATCATCTACCAGGAGTTCAACCTGGTGCCGCACCTGTCGGTGGCGGACAATCTGTACCTCGGACGCGAACCGCGCGGCGCCTGGCCCGGGTTGATCGACCAGAAGACGATGGTCCGGGATGCCTCGCGCCAGCTGGCCGCGCTCGGGGTCAGCATCGATCCGCAGGCGAGGGTAGCGGATCTCGGGGTGGCGGAACAACAGATGGTCGAAGTCGCGAAGGCGCTGTCGATCGATGCCCGTATCCTCGTCATGGACGAACCCACCTCCGCGCTGACGGAGCAGGAGATCGAGCGGCTGTTCACGGTGATCCGCTCCTTGCGGGCGCGGGGCGTGGCGGTGATCTACATTTCCCACCGCATGGAGGAGTTGTTCCAGATCGGCGACCGGGTGACCGTGATGCGCGACGGCCGCCATGTCGGCACCCGGGTGCTGGCGGATTGCACGATGGACGAACTTGTGCGGCTGATGGTGGGCCGTGCGCTGACCGAGCAGTTCCCGGCGCGCACAGCGCGCCAAGGCGAGGAGGCCCTGCGCGTCGAGGGCCTGTGTCGCCGCGGTGTGCTGCACGACATTTCCTTTTCCTTGCGGCGCGGTGAAGTCGTCGGGCTCGCCGGACTGATGGGCTCGGGCCGCACGGAACTCGCGCGGGCGATCTTTGGTGCGGATCCAATCGATGCCGGGCGGATCTGGCTCCGCGGACGGGCGGTCACGATCCGGTCCCCGCGGCAGGCGATCCGCGAAGGGTTGGGATTTCTGACCGAGGACCGCAAGCGCCAGGGACTCGTACTGTGTCGTGATATTGAGGAAAATACCAGTCTGGCCCACCTCGACCGCTTCACGCGCGCCGGCGTGCTGTCACCCCGACGTGCGGCCGAGACCGCGGGCCGGCTGACGACGGAGCTGCGGGTGAAGACCCCTGGACTCGGGCAGCGGGTGGTCAATCTGAGCGGCGGAAACCAGCAGAAGGTGGTGCTGGCGAAATGGCTGTGCCGCGAGGCGGACGTCCTGATCTTCGACGAGCCGACCCGCGGCATCGATGTCGGAGCCAAGGCCGAGATTTATCAACTCATCCAGCGACTGGCGGGCGAGGGCCGCGCCATTCTCATGATCTCCTCCGAGCTGCCCGAGATTCTTGGGCTGAGCGACCGAATCCTCGTGATGCACCGCGGACATCTCGCCGGCGAATTTCGCGGCGGCGAGGTGACTCCGGAGCAGCTCCTCCACTGCGCCCTCGGTTCACCCCCGGCCCCATGACGCTGCCCCGCTTTCTTGTCGCCAACGCCCGGCAGGCCGGAACGGTCGCCGTGTTCCTCGTGCTGTGCCTCGTGCTCAGCGTGCTGACCCCGCACTTCCTGACCACCAGCAACCTGCTCAATGTGGCGCAGCAAACGGTGATCAACGCGGTCATCGCGGTGGGTCTGACCTACGTCATCCTCTCTGGGGGCATCGACCTCTCCGTGGGCTCCGTGCTCGCGCTGGCCGGGGTGGTGCTGGCGCTCGCCCTCCAGGCCGGGTGGCCGGTGCCGCTCGCGATCGGTGCCTGTCTGGTGGTGGGCGCGGCCTGCGGCACGGTGAACGGACTGCTGGTCGCGTTTGGACGGCTGCCCCCCTTCATCGCGACCCTCGGCCTCATGAGTGTGGCCCGCGGGGGCGCGCTGCTGGTGACGGACGGACGTCCGGTGTCGGGCTTCGACGCCTCCTTCCGCTGGCTCGCGACCGGCGAGGTGCTGGGCATCCCGGTGCCCGTTTGGTGCATGCTGGCCGTGTATGGGGTCGCCCACTTCGTGCTCAAACGAACCAAGTTCGGCCGCTATGTGGTCGCGATTGGCGGCAACGAAGAGGCCTCGTTGCTCTCCGGCGTTCCCGTGGCGGCCTGCAAAGTCGGCATCTACGCCCTGGGCGGCGGGCTGGCGGCGGCCGCTTCGGTGCTGCTCACGGCCCGGCTGAACTCGGCGCAGCCCATCGCCGGGCTCAGCTACGAACTCGACGCCATCGCGGCGACCGTCATCGGCGGCACGAGCCTGATGGGCGGGCAGGGCTCGGTCTTCGGCACCCTCGTGGGGGCCTTGATCATGGGCGTGCTGCGCAACGGCCTGAACCTGCTCGGGGTGTCCTCCTACGTGCAGCAGGTCGTGATCGGCGCCGTCATCATTGCCGCGGTGCTCCTGGATACCGTTTTCAAAGGCTCGAAACGTTGACCCCTTTTACCCCATGAAATTCACGCCTGTCCTTCTCTTCGCGGCCGTCTCTCTCAGCCTGCTGGCTGGATGCGGGCGCTCACCCGATCCCGCCGCATCGGCGGGCAGTGCCGCGGCCGCCGGGCCGGTCATTGCCCTGGTGCCGAAGACGCTGAACAATCCGTTCTTCATCGACATGCAGCGCGGCGCGGAGGAGGCCGCCCGCGCGGCTGGTGTCACCCTGGTGGTGCAGGCGGCGGAGCGGGAGACAGATGTCGAGCGCCAGATGCAAATCATTGAAAACCTCATCCAGCGCAAAGTCTCCGCCCTCATCCTCGCGCCGAGTGGCTCGCGGGAAATCGTTCCGGTCGTGCTCAAGGCGAACCAGGCGGACATCCCGGTGCTGATTGTGGATACGCGTCTGGATGCGGCGGCGTTGCAGGCGTCGGGGGGAAAGACCGTGACCTTCATTGGTTCCGACAACCACGAGGGCGGAAAGATCGCCGGCCAGTTTGCGGTCGAGCGCCTCGGAGGGCAGGGGAGGGTGGCGGTGCTCGAGGGCATCGCCGGGCACGAGACGGGCGACGCCCGGGTGCGTGGTTTCCGGGAGGCCCTCCGGGGCCATCCGGGCATCACGATCGTGGCCTCGCAGCCGGCCAATTGGGAGCGCGATCAGGGGTACACCGTATTTCAGAACATCCTGCAGGCGAATCCTACCGTGAACGCCTTGTTCGCGGCCAACGATCTGATGGCCCTCGGGGCGGTCGAGGCGATCGCCGCGGCCGGCAAGACCGGAAAGGTGACGGTCATCGGCTTCGACGCGCAGGACGAGGCGCGCGCCGCGGTCAAGGCCGGCAAGATGGCGGCCACCATTGCACAAAATCCCGCCTTGATGGGCCGCACTGCGGTGGAGCGTGCCGTCGCGCTGCTGAAAGGCGAGCCGGTGCCGGCGGACATCGGCGTCTCCATCGAACTCGTGAAGTAACTTTTCCATGAACAAGCCACTCAACATCGGAGTCGTCGGGCTCGGCCGCCTTGGCAGCCAGTATGCCCGCTATTTCACGTCGCGCATCACCGGTGCGCGCCTGCAGGCCGTGTCGGATGTGAATCCGGCTGCGGTCAAGGCCGTCGCCGCCGAGACCGGGGCGCCGCGGTCCTACCTCGACTACCATGAACTCGTCTCCGATCCGACGGTTGACGCGGTCGTGGTCATGACCCCGACCAAGCTGCACGGCGAGGTGGTGATCGCGGCAGCCGCGGCCGGGAAGGCGATCTTTTGCGAGAAGCCGCTCTCCCTCGAGGTGAGCGAGGCCGAGCGAATGAAGGCCGCCGTGGCGAAGCACGGGGTGTTCTTCCAGCTCGGCTTCATGCGGCGCTTCGACAAGGCCTACGCCGCGGCGAAGAAACGCATCGACGCGGGCGAAATCGGCACGCCGGTCGTGTTCAAGTCGAGCTCCAAGGACCAGCTCCCGCCTCCCGTCGAGTACCTGCGCCCGGCCAACAGCGGCGGTCTCTTCATCGACATGGGTATCCATGATTTTGATCTCGCCCGCTGGTACATGGGCGAGGCGAAGAGCGCGTTCAGCGTCGGCAACAATGTCGCATTTCCCGCGATCGCCACCGTCGGCGACGTCGAGAGCGGGCTCACGGTGCTCAACTTCGCCAGCGGTGCGATCGGCTCGATCAGCCTGAGCCGCATCGGCATCTACGGCTACGGCATCCACACCGAGATTGTCGGCACGGAGGGCACCATCCAGATCGGCTATGACCGCGAGACCGCGATCCTCGTGATGAAGAAGGACGTCGTCTCGCACGACACCGTGCCCGGGTTCTACGAGCGGTTTGAGCAGGCGTACCTGACCCAGCTGCAGAACTTTGTGGACAATCTCCACCACGGCCGGCCCTCGCCGATCGGCTGCGACGATGGCATCGGCGCCCAGCGGGTCGCGCTGGCGGCAACGCGTTCGGTCCACAGCGGAAAACTGGAGCCGGTGGTGTAGGTCTTTTCGTCTGTCCGGCCCCTTTCCGCGGAAAGGGCTGGACAGACAATTCACCCCGCGTGTAATCGTTTACATCGTCACCTTCGACATGCCTTCACCCCACGGCTCTCCCTGGTTGCTCCGTCCTGCGCGTCAGCGCTTCGCCCGTGGCTACACGCCGCTCTTGCACGAACACCGGCACGCCCTGAAGAGCTCGGTCAAGGCATTGATGGACTTTGGCATCCTGCGCCAGGGCAAGGGACAGGTGCTGCGCACGGTCACAGCGAAGGAGACGGTCTGGGTGCTCCTACGCGGAAGCGTCGAGATCACGAGCGCGGCGGGTCGGGTGGAGGTGACCCGGACGTCGCTTTTCGACGAGGCGCCCACGGTCCTGCATGCCGGGGCCGGGGAGGCGGTGACCCTGCGTTCGCTCGGCGCCGACACGGAGTGGGCGGTGGTGGCCGCGACCAATGAGAGGCTGCGCGGGGCGCGGCTCTACTCCCCCGCCGACGTGGCCAACGAGGACCGCGGCGCCGGGCTCGCCCAGGACGCCTGCCGGCGCACGGTCCGCACGGTCTTCGATTACTCCACGCAAAAGGACTCCCAGCTGGTGTTGGGCGAAGTGGTCAATCGAGCCGGCCGCTGGTCGAGCTACCCCCCGCATCACCATCCCCAGCCCGAAGTCTATCACTACCGCTTCACCGAGCCGCAAGGTTATGGGCACGCCGAACTGGGCGACGAGGTGGTCAAGGTCCGGGAAGGCGATTCAACCCTGATTCCGGGCGGGTTGGACCACGCGCAAGTGGCGGCGCCGGGCTACGGCATGTATTACCTGTGGATCGTCCGTCACCTGCCGCGACGACCCTACAAGGGATTCACCTTCACGCCGGATCACACCTGGCTGCTCGATTCCAAGAACCAAGGCTGGAAACCGTCTGTATGAAAACTGTCCGTACCACCGTTGGAGCTGCCATTGTTCGCTTCCTGCAAGTGCAGTATGTGCGCCGCGACGGCGTTGACCATCGCCTCATCCATGGCGTCACCGGCATCTTCGGCCATGGCAACGTCACCGGCCTCGGCCAGGCCCTCGAGGAGCATGGCGGCAAGGCGCTGCCCTATTTTCAGGCCAAGAACGAGCAGGCC
Source organism: Opitutaceae bacterium (assembly GCA_016794625.1). Taxonomy (GTDB): domain Bacteria; phylum Verrucomicrobiota; class Verrucomicrobiia; order Opitutales; family Opitutaceae; genus UBA6669. The sequence continues at coordinate 19,098 of JAEUGY010000088.1, read as the reverse complement.
ATGGTGCACATGGCGACGGCTTTTGCGAAGACGCGGCAGCGTCTGGGCACCCTCGCGTGCACGTCCTCCGTCGGTCCAGGCGCAACCAATATGATCACCGGGGCGGCGACCGCCACGGTCAACCGCCTGCCGGTGCTGCTCTTGCCGGGCGACATCTTCGCCAACCGGCGGCCGGCCCCGGTGCTGCAACAGCTGGAGAACCCGGGCTCGCAGGACATCAGCGTCAATGACTGCTTCAAACCCGTCTCGCGGTATTGGGACCGGATCAATCGCCCGGAGCAGATCCTGACCGCATTGCCCGAGGCCATGCGGGTGCTGGCTGATCCGGCCGAAACCGGGGCGGTCACGATCGCCCTGCCGGAGGACGTGCAGTCCGAGGCGTTTGACTGTCCCGTGCACTTCTTTGCCAAACGGGTCTATGACGTGCCGCGGACCGTGCCGCTCGACCGCCAGATCGAGGCCGCGGCCGACGCCCTGCGCGCCGCCCGGCGACCCCTCATCGTGGCGGGCGGCGGCGTGCACTACTCCGATGCCTGCGCGCAGCTCCAGGCGTTTGCCGAGGCGACCGGCATCCCCGTGGCCGTGACCCAGGCCGGCAAGGGAGCCCTGCTCGAATCGCACGCCCTCGGGCTCGGTGGTATCGGAGTCACCGGTACGCTGGCGGCCAACCGGATTGCGCTGGAGGCCGATCTGGTGATCACCCTCGGCACCCGACTGTCGGACTTCACCACCGCCTCCAAGACCCAATTCCAGAATCCGCGCGTCCGGTTCATCGCGATCAACGTGCACGCGGCGGACGCGGTCAAACACGGCGCGATGCCGCTGCTGGGCGATGCCCGCGACACCCTGGCCGCCCTCGGCCGGGCTCTGCAGGGCTGGAAGGCGCCGGCCGCCCACGCGCGCGCCGTGGCCAAGGCGAAGAAGGACTGGGAGAAGCCCTGGCGGGCGATGACCTCGCCCCCGCGCGCCAGCGCCGATGGCCTGCTCTACCAGAGTCAGGTCATCCGCGTGCTCAACGAGTTTACCGACGGGAAGTCCACCGTGGTGCACGCCTCCGGCGGTATTCCCGGCGACATCCACAAGCTCTGGCGCGGCAAGTCCGCGACCGACTATCACTCCGAGTACGGTTACTCGTGCATGGGTTATGAGATCGCCGGTGCGCTCGGGGTGAAGCTCGCCGCTCCCGACCGCGAAGTCTATGCCTTCCTCGGCGACGGCAGCTACCTCATGCTTCACACCGAGCTGCTTACGGCGGTGCAGGAGGGACGGAAGATCACCCTTGTGCTCAACGACAACCGGGCCTTTGGCTGTATTCATAATTTGCAGCGCGGCCAGGGCGGACGCAGTTTCGGCAACGAATTCCGCCAGCGCTCCCGGACCAGCGGCCGGCTCGACGGAGCTTATGTCGAGGTCGATTTCGCCGACAATGCCCGCAGCTACGGTGCCACCGCCTACAGTGCACGGACGGAGGAGGAGCTGGTCGAGGCGCTCACTTCGGCCAAGGCGGAGACGAATTCCTGCCTCATTTATGTGCCCGTGACCGCCGAGTCCGTCATGCAAGGCTTCTCCTGGTGGGATGTGCCCCCCGCCGCCGTGTCCGGAGTCCCCTCGGTGCGGGCCGCCCGCGCCGCCTACGACAAGGCCGTGCAACGCCAGCGCTTTCACTACTGATGTCCGCCTCCGTTTCCCCGTCTCCTCCCGTGGTGCTGACCGGCTGCCAGGTCGGCGCCAATCCCATCATCTGGAGCAATGATGATTTCGCCGAACTCGCCGGCGACCTCCCGCTCGACACGATCCTGCGCGACATGGCGGCGAGCGGTTATGCCGGGTCCGAGCTGGGCCATGCCTATCCGCGCACCACCGATGCGTTGGGCGCGGCGCTCGGGCGCCACGGACTCCGCCTCGTCAGTGGCTGGCACAGCACCCACCTCGCCTCGCGCGCTCTTGCGCGGGAGGAGGCCGATTTCCTCGCGCACGCCCGGCTGCTGCGCAGCCTCGGCGCGCAGGTCGTGATCGTGGCCGAATGCACCCGTTGCATTCATGGCGATCGTGAGGCACCGCTCGGTTTTGGCGACCGCCTCTCCCCGCGCCTGACGGAGGAAGAGTGGCCCCGCCTGCTGACCGGTCTCTCCCGCCTCTGCGAACTCGCGTCCGGAGAAGGGCTGACGGTTGTTTATCACCACCACATGGGCACCGTCATTCAGGGCGAGGCCGACCTGGAACGGCTCCTGGCTGGAGTGCTCAAACTGCGGCTGCTGCTGGATCCGGGACATCTTGCTTTCGCCGGTCTCGATCCGGTCGCGGTGGCGCGCCGGCATGCGGCCCGCATCGGCCACGTCCACCTCAAGAGTGTCCGTCCCGCGGTGGCGGACCACGTGCGCCGCGAAGGCTGGTCCTTCCATCGGGCGGTGGTGAACGGCGTGTTCACGATTCCCGGCGACGGTTGCGTGGACTTTCCCGCTCTCTTTGCCGTGCTCGCCGGCGTCCGTTATCAAGGCTGGCTCGTCGCCGAGGCGGAGGAAGACCCGGCGAAGGCGCCGGCCCTCGACAAGGCGCGCCGCGCCCGGGCCTATGTCCGGGCCCAGGCCGGTGTCTAGACGTCCCCAGGTTCCCATTATTTCCCCTTTCATGACCACGACCCCGCCCGCAGCTCCTTCCCGTATGCGCGAAATGACCGCGCTCGGCGCCGATTGGTGGAACGACTCCGGCGTGCCCTCCGAACTTGGCGAGGCGGTGAGCCTCGGCGCCGTCGGCGGAACCTCGAACCCGGTGATTGTCGCGCAGACCGCGAAGGCCAACCCACACCTCTGCCTGCCGATCCTTGAGCGGTTGATGGCGGAGCACCCGACGGCCATCGAGGATGACCTCGCCTGGAAGCTGATCCACGAGCTCGGGCGCGCCTCGGCGGCGCAGCTCCTGCCCGTCTACGAGAAAACCCGGGGCGCGAAGGGTTATCTCTCGATGCAGGTGAATCCGAAGTACTTTCCGAACCGCGATCTCATGGTGGCGCAGGCGCTCGAGCTTTCCGCGCTGGCTCCCAACATCGCCATCAAAGCGCCCGCGAACGAGGTCGGCATTGCCGCGATGGAGGAGATGACCGCCCACGGCGTCCGGGTGAACGCCACGGTCAGCTTTTCTGTGCCACAGGCCCTGGCGGTGTCGGCCGCGCTGGAGCGGGGCTTGAAACGGGCGCGTGCGGCGGGACACAACGCCGATGCCATCCGTCCGTACATCACCCTGATGATCGGCCGCGTCGACGACCACCTCAAGCGCGTGGCCGAGGAACGGAAAATCCCGACCACACCCGGCCTGCTGGATTGGGCCGGGATCGCGGTCTTCAAACAGGCGCATCGGTTGTTTCAAGCCAGCGGCCGGCCCGGGACCCTGCTCGCCGCGGCCTACCGCCACGAGGGCCACTGGGCCGAGATCATCGGACCGGAGGTGCTGCAGACCGTGCCCTACACCTGGTGGCGCAAGTTCAATGAGTCCACCCGCGCCCCGGCCCGCACCCTCGACCAGCCGGTCGACGATGCGATCCTCGCCGAGCTGCGCGCGAAGTTTCCCGACTTTGTCCGCGCCCATGATGCCGACGGCATGAGTCCACCCGAGTTTCTCCGCTACGGCGCCACCGTGCACACCCTGCAGCAGTTCCTCGGCGGATACGCCGATCTGCTGTTGTTTGTGCGTACGGCGATGGTCGGCTGACCACGCCCCCCCATTTTCCCTTCCGGGGCCTTCAGGCCCCGTCCTTTCCCACCGCTTCCGGAACCGAACGAGCCGCGGATTCCATCGAATCCGAGCTCAACTGCGGTTCGCACGGCCTCACGCCAGGCTCCTTTCTCCATGTCGACTCCCACCTCCCTTCCCCGCTGCCCGTACTTCCTGGGCGGCGAATGGTCCACGGTCTCCGGACTGCCGACCTCGTCTGTGTTCAATCCCTCGACCGGTGATGTCATCGCCGAGGTCCCCCTGGCGGGTGCCGCCGAGGTCGACCAGGCGGTGCGGGCCGCGCACGCCGCGTTTCCGGCCTGGGCGGACACCCCGCCGAGCGAACGGGCGCGGGTCATGTTCAAGTACCGGGCAAAGCTGGAGCAGCATTTCGAGGAAATCGCCCGACTCATTTCCCGCGAGCACGGCAAGACCCTGGCGGAATCGCGGGGCGACCTCTTCCGCGGTTTTGAGGTGGTGGAGATGGCGTGTGCCGCGCCGACGCTGCTCACCGGAGAACTGCTCCCGAACATGGCGCGAGGCATTGATGGAGAGCTGGCCCGCCATCCGCTCGGAGTGTGCGTCGGCATTACCCCTTTCAACTTCCCTGCGATGATCCCGCTCTGGATGTTTCCGCTCGCCCTCGTGTGCGGCAATACGTTCGTGCTCAAGCCGAGCGAGCGCGTGCCGTTGACGGCGCAGCGCCTGGCCGAGCTTCTCGCGGAGTCGGGGTTGCCCAAGGGCGTGTTCAACCTCGTGCATGGCGGCAAGGACGCGGTCGACGCGCTATTGACGCATCCGCTCGTCAAAGCGGTGTCGTTCGTCGGCTCGACACCGGTGGCGCGGTCGGTGCACCTGACGGCGTCGACCCACGGTAAACGGGTCCAGGCCAATGGCGGCGCAAAAAACTACATCGTGGTCATGCCGGATGCCGACGTCGGTAAGACGGTCGAGGCGGTCATGAACGCCGCGTTTGGCTGCGCCGGTGAGCGCTGCATGGCCGGCTCCAGCCTGCTCACCGTGGGAGACCGCGGGCGCGCGGTCATGCCGGATCTGATCAAGGCGGCGCAGTCGCTCACGGTCGGCCGCACCGATGTCGAGACCCAGCCCGGCATGGGCGCGGTCATCACGGCGGCGCACCGGGAGCGCGTGCGCGGCCTCGTGGATGAAGGCGAGCGCGCGGGCGCCCGCGTGGTGGCTGACGGCCGCGGGGTCCGGGTGCCCGAGGCGCCGAACGGCTTCTATCTCGGGGCGACCATTGTCGAGGACGTGCGCACCGAGATGAAGCTGGCGCAGGAGGAAGTCTTTGGACCGGTGCTCAATGTGCTCCACATGGGTGGACTCGACGAGGCGATCGAGACCGCCAATCGCAGCAGCTACGGCAACGGTGCGGCCATATTCACCCGCAGCGGCGGCGCCGCACGCGAGTTCAAGCAGCGCGTCCGCGCTGGCATGATCGGCGTGAATGTCGGTGTGCCCGCCCCCATGGCCATGTTTCCGTTCAGCGGCTGGAACGAGTCCTTCTTTGGCGACCTGCACATGCAGGGTCGCTCCGGTGTCTTGTTCTACACCCAGCCCAAGGTCACCACCTCGCGGTGGTTCGCCGAAGGCGAGGGCGACATCTGGCGGAAGTGACGCGGTGTGCCGAGACCCGCGGCACACCGCGCTCACCTGCCTTTACCCTGCTTTCTTAGAGTTAAGTCCAACCACAAAACCCCATGAAGATCTGTACTCTGTCCCGAGCCGCGGCCGACCTGTGTCGATGCGCGTTTACCCTTGTCATCCTGATCGTTTTCAGTCCGTTTGCCTCCGCCCAAGCCGACACCGGATCGCTCGGTGGGCGAGTGACGGATACGAAGGGGGACCCGCTCAGCGGTGCCCTGGTCACCCTCAAGGAGAATGGTCGCGAGGCCTCCACCACGCGGGAAGGCGAATACTACTTCGCGGGCCTGCCGCCCGGCGTTTTCACGGCGGCGGTCTCGTACTTGGGGCTGCCGACGAAGGAAGTGTCGGTCACAATCGCCGCGGGCGTGGAGTCCACCCTGATGGTGAAGCTCGGGGAGGACGTGCTCGTGCTGGAGGCCTTCCAGGTGCAGGGCCAGCGCTCCGGCCAGGCCCGCGCACTCAACGAACAGCGCGCCTCGGGCAACCTGCGGAACATTGTCTCCTCCGACGCGGCCGGTCGTTTCCCCGACCAGAATGCCGCCGAATCCATGCAGCGCGTCACCGGCGTGTCCCTTGAGCGTGACCAGGGTGAGGGTCGTTTCATTTCGGTGCGAGGTGTGGATCCGGATCTGAACAACACCCAGCTGAACGGGGTGAGCATTCCGGCCTCCCAAGAGGACAGCCGCAAGGTGAACCTCGACGTGTTTCCGACCGACATCCTCGACTCGATCGAGGTGGTCAAGGCCGTGACGCCTGACATGGATGGCGATGCCATCGGCGGCAGTGTCAACATCAAGACCCAGACCGCCTTCAGTTCTGATCATCGCATCCTCCGTGCTTCGGTCGAGGGTGGATACAGTGACCTGGTGGACAAATGGGGCTACAAGTACAGTGTTACCTATGGAGACAAGTTTCAGGACGGAAAACTGGGATTTCTGATCTCCTATAGCGCATCCAAGCGCCAGTTCGGCTCCAACGGTCGCGAGGCGGACGACAACCCCTGGGTGGCCAAGGGTGGTTTCATCGTTCCGGGCGGCGACCTGCAGCATCGAGAGTACAATATCATCCGCTGGCGCACCGGATTGAGTTTCTCCTTCGATTACCGTCCCGACTCAGACAACACCTACTACGTGCGGGGAGTCTACAGTCGCTTCTCTGATTATGAAAACCGGTTCCGCACGCGCTTTCGCAGCACGTCCGCCACGGCCACACCGACCAGCGCCACGACGGGCACGGTGAGCGGCAGTCGCATCGCGGTCGATTTAAAGGATCGGTATGAGGACAACAAAGTGAATTCCATCTCGGCCGGTGGAGAACACCATCGGGGTGACTGGCATGTCGACTACCTCGCCGCCTGGTCGATCGCCAAGCTGATCGATCCCTTCCGATTCCAGCCCTCGTTTCGAACCGGCAACACCAGTTGGACGTATGATGTGTCCAATCCGGAAAACCCGGTCTTCGCGGGCACGGGCGTCAATCTGCCCGCCACATCCTATAACTTCAATTCCTGGGCCCTCGACAAGGGATTCAATGACGAGGACGAGTTCACCGTGGCCGCGAACTTCAAGCGTGAACTCAAGATTGGCGCCCGGGACGGAAGCGTGAAGTTCGGCGGAAAGTACCGGGCGAAGTCGCGCACGGTGGATGTCTCGAGCGACGTGGTCACGCTGGCGTCCGGTACGCTGACTCTCGCTGACTTCGCCCGTTTCTCGCCGCGAGGGCCGGCCGCAACCATCGCCAGCATCAACCCGGCCGCGTTCCGCGCCTTTTACGCCGCGAACCCCAGCCGGTTTGGTCTCAATGCCAACGACACGGCGGTGAACGCCGCGGTGGGCGACTACGCTTCGGACGAGAACATCCTCTCGGCCTATGCCATGGGTGAAGTGGCGATCGACCGGTTGACGCTGATCGGCGGCATCCGAACCGAATCCACGGATTATTCGACTCAGGGCTGGCGGGCGGTCGACAACAGCGCGGCTTCCCTGGCCCGCACGTCGGCGAGCCGGGATTACACCACCGTGTTGCCTGGTGCCGTGGCTCGTTACGCCTTCTCGAAGAGTCTGATCGGTCGGGCCTCCGTCACGAGCACCTTGGCGCGACCGAAGCCACTCGATGCTTCGAGCAGTGTATTGACCGAGGATGATGATGTCACGCGCGGCAATCCGAACCTCAAACCCTATCGGTCCTTGAACTTCGACACGTCGCTGGAGTTCTACCCGAAATCACTCGGCGTGATGTCCGTGGGCTTCTTCCACAAAGAGATCTCCGACTTCATTTACTCGGAAGTCGTGGCGGGGGGCGGAGTCAATGGCGGATCGCTGACCACCCCGCTCAATGGAGATTCGGCCAGTGTCACCGGAGTCGAGGCGGACTGGCAGCAGCAATTCACGGGGCTGCCTGCGCCGTTCGACGGACTCGGCCTCTTTGCGAACATCACGTTGATTGACAGCGAATCGACGCTCGGTGGCGGACGTCGCGGCGAGAAGGTGCCGTTCCTCAACCAGTCCAAGACGCTCTATAACGTCGCGCTCTCTTACGAAAAGCATGGTTTCTTCGCGCGGCTGTCCCTCAATCATCGCAGCCGGTACCTGAGTCTCCTTGGCGGCAGCACGGCGGGTGATCAGTACGTACAGGATCATTCACAGCTCGACTTCAGCACGAACTACAAGGTCAACTCGCGGGTCACCTTGTATGCCGAAATGCTCAATTTGACCAAGGAACCCTACGAAGCGCGTTACAACCTGACCGGGGGTATACGCAAAGTTGAATTCTACAGCTGGTCGATCAACGCCGGGCTGAAGGTCAACTTCTGATCGGCAATGCCCGAAGCGGGTGGCGCATGCCGCGCGCTTCGGGCTCCCTCCCGGTACTCTTTACCGTTATGTCATCCAGGTGACGCGCGGGCGTCACGTGGAAGGATCATGCTCTGCTCCCTCCCTCCTCCCTCCCACCTCTCTCTCATGAATCTCCGCCTCCTTTCCTCCCTCCTGGTACTGGCCGCCCCTCTCGCCGGCAAACCGGGAAAAACCGCTCCGGTGCCGGGCGCGGTCAAACCTCGCGTCATCACCGAGCCCACGCGGCATGACACCGACGACCCGGCCATCTGGGTCCATCCGACAAACCCGGCGGAGAGCCTGATTCTGGGCACCGACAAGGACACGGACGGCGCGCTCTACGTCTGGGGTCTGGACGGCAAGATCAAGGCGGACAAGGTGGTCCGCGGTCTCGTGCGGCCCAACAATGTCGATGTTGCGTACGGGGTGATGCTGGGCGGGGTGAAGACCGATGTGGCGGTGGTCACGGAACGCTACGCGCACCGCCTCCGGGTGTACCGCCTGCCCGATCTGGCGCCGGTCGACCGTGGGGGCATTCCCGTGTTTCAAGGGGAGCTGGCCCGCGACTGCATGGGCGTCGCGCTCTACTCCCGTCCCGGTGACGGGGCGCTGTTTGCGATCGTCTCGCGCTCGGACTACCAGTCACCCCGGCAGGGCTACCTGCATCAGTATCGGCTGGTGGATGACGGTACGGGCGTGCTCCGCGGCGTCTTTGTGCGCTCGTTTGGCGACTGGAGCGGGCGCAAGGAGATCGAGGCGATCGCGGTCGATCAGGAATTGGGCTATGTCTATTATGCCGACGAGAACCACGGCATCCGCAAGTACCACGCGGACCCGGCGGCCGAGGATGCCGACGAACAGCTGGCGGAGTTTGGACTCGACGGATTCACGGAAGACCGCGAGGGCATCTCCGTCTATCGCACCGGTGCGGGCACCGGCTACCTGGTGGTGTCAAATCAACAGGACAACTCCTTCAACCTCTACCCCCGGGAAGGTGCGGCCGGCAATGCCCACGCCCACCCGCTGCTCAAGCGGGTGGACGTCTCGACGATTGAGAGCGACGGCAGTGAGGTGACCCCTGTCGCGTTGCCCGGGTTCCCCGGCGGGCTCTTTGTGGCGATGTCCAACGGCCGCGTGTTTCACCTTTACGCGTGGAACGACCTCCTGGCCGCCGCCCGGCCGCCGGCGCCCGCACCGGCTCGTTAGACCGGATCTGCCGACATCCTTCTCCCTCTTCTTCGTATGCGCACGTTTTCTCCTCTCCTTCTGTTTCTGTTGGTGAATACCGCCGTGGTCGCGGCGGGGGCTCCCACCGTGGCGTGGATGTGGTCCGGGGCGGTGACCCCGCAGTCGGCCCGGGTGACCGTGAAGATCGTGGGGGAGGGCACCCCGCCGCTCCTCCTCGAAACCGACGGCGAGGCTCCGCGTACCTTCGAGGTCGCGGTCCGCCGGCCGGCGGAGGTCGGAGCCGCCGTGCTCGCGTATGAACTGGCGCCATTGCGCCCCGATACCCGTTACCGTTATACGGTGGCCGGGTCGACGGGCCGGTTCCGCAGCCATCCGGTGGGACCGGCCAGCTTTACCATCGCGCTCGGCTCCTGTGCCCAGACGGGTTCCGAACATCCCGTCTTCGGGACCATCGCCCGCCACGAGCCACTCCTCTTTTTGCATACCGGAGATCTGCACTACGAGGACATCGCCGAGAACTCCGTGGATGTTTTCCGTCGTGCGTATGGTCGGGCTCTCGGGTCCGCTGCGCAGACGCTGCTCTTTCGCTCCACGGCGGTGAACTACAACTGGGATGATCATGACTTCGGTCCCAACAACTCCGACCGGACGTCCCCCAGCCGCGAGGCATCCCGGGCGGCCTATCGGGAGATGGTGCCCCACTATCCGTTCGCGAGTGAATCCGGTGCCATTTACCATGCGTTCACCATCGGGCGCGTGCGCTTCCTGGTCACCGACACCCGTTCCGAACGCGACCCGCCCCAGGTGCCGGCCGGCCCCGAGCGCACGCTGCTGGGTCGAGAACAGAAGGCCTGGCTCAAGCGCGAGCTGCTGGCCGCCCGGGATCGGGATGCGCTGGTGGTATGGGTGAACTCCGTGCCCTGGATCGGCGCGGATACGGGATCGGAAAACGAGGACCGTTGGACGGGTTTCACCCATGAGCGAGCCGAACTCTCGGCCTTCATCGAGCAGAATGGCATCCATCATCTCTGTGTGCTCAGCGGCGATGCCCACATGGTGGCGATCGATGACGGCACCAACAACCGGTACGGCCCGGGCGGGCGTCCGCTTTTTCCCGTCTTCCATGCCGCCGCGCTCGACCGCAAGGGTTCAGTCAAGGGCGGCCCCTACAGTCACGGGGCCTTTGGTGGTCCCGGTCAATTCGGTCTCATGCGCGTGATCGACACGGGCGGCCCGGAGATCCGGGTCGAGTGGAGCGGGCGCACGCATGAAGACGTCGAACTCGTCCGCTACAGCTTCACCCGCCCGGTGCGCGGGATGGGACGGTGAGGGATGGGCGCGCGAAATGCGGACGGGCCGGAGGGCGGACGCGACGGATCAGGGCTCGGCGCCCGTGAACACCATGAGCCCCGGCACCTCGCAGGCCCGGCGCACCGGGCCGTCGATCTGTACGGCGGCCACGGTGCCGCGGAGCGCGCCGGCAGTGGCGGCGGGTACCTCCGTGACCGTGGCGCCCGACTCCCGCAGCGCGGCGAGCAGGCGGGCCGGGTAGACGGCTTCCGGCACCGTGATCCGGGTGGCGGCCGAGGGGTCGAAACTCAGCAGGAGTGGCGGGGCGGCCAGATTGACGTCCAGGTCCTGCTTCTGTCCGAGCACACCGAGGAGCACACGCAGGGTCTCGGGAAAGAGCGAGGACCCGATGCTCGCGGTGGCCAGGACGGGATGTCCGTCGCGGAGGACAATCGTATCCAAAATTTCGTGAGGCAGACGGTCTCCGGGTTTGATCCCCACCAGTCGCGCCTGCTGAAACCCCGCCGGATCCGGCAGCGGAATGCCGCCCACCACCATGCCGCTCTCGCCCCAGATCACCGTGTTGATGGTATGGGTCACCGCCGCGATGTTGCCCTCGCGATCGACCACCACGATCGAATTGGAGTGGCGGGGTTGGTCCGACGCTGGCCGGGAGGGAAGTCGGGACAGCTCCGGGGCGAGCGCCCGGGCGAATTCCTTGCTCAGAGGCGGGTGCGACGGGAGCGTCAGGCCGTGGTGACGAAGACTGAAGTCGAGCGAGCGGGGGTCGGGTGAGGCCGACGCGAGCAGCTTGCCGATGCGATCCAGGCTGAGGAAGGCGGAGGGGTTTTCCCAATACGGAGCCTGCGTTTCGAGAGCGAGCGCCTCGATCAGATGGAGCCCCGGGATCAGCGCGAAGGAACCCGTGTGGGGCGGTCCGAGGGTGAGGACCTCGTGACCAAGAAAAAGGGCGCGATGAGGATCGGACCAGACGGGTTGATAGCGCTCAAGGTCGTCCGCGGTCACCCGGCCGCCGTCCCGGCGCACCTGATCCACAAAGGTCCGGGCCCAGGCGCCCCGGTACAGGGCGGCGGCACCCTGTGCGGCGACCGCGGATAGCGTGGCGGCGAGATCGGCCTGGATAAAACGCTCCCCGGCCTGCGGCACTGCGGAGCTGCCCTGGGCCAGAAAACGGCGGCCCTCTGGAGTGCGGGCGAAGACCGGGGCGCGCATCGAGAAGAAGGTGGCCAGCACGGGCGAGACGGTGACGCCGTTTTCAGCGTACCAGATCGCCGGCTGAAACAGATCGCGCCACGGCAGACGGCCAAAACGACGCTGCAGGGCCTCCGCGCCCGCCATGAAGCCCGGAACGAGGGTTTTGCGACCCGGCGCACCGACGTCGCCGCCGGCGCCGGCGGGATTCATGCCGCCAAGCGTGCTGACGGGAATGCTCGCGGGGTCGGTTTCACCCAGGTAGGTGTTGAAACCCGCGTCGAGGGCGTGCACCTGTCGCGTGCGGGCGTCGTAGTAGAGCCCGGTGAACACCCCGGCGAAGGACACCACGGAACCCAGCTGGGTCGTCACCTGCGTGACCGCCGTGGCCACCGCCGCATCCGCTGCGCTGCCGCCGAGACGCAGGGCTTCGAGCCCCGCGCGCACGGCGAGCGGAGAGACCGTGGCGGAGATGACCCCTTGTTCCGAGGTGAGCGTGCGAGCCGCGGCGGGGCTCCAGGTCTGGGCCTCCACGCTCTCGAGCTGCCGCCGCTCGGCTTCGGGCCACTGCCCGGGGGAGAGGGAGGGCGGGGCGGCGGACAGTGGGGGCACGCCGAGCCACGAGACGATCAGGACGAGGGCGGGACGGAGAGGGTATCGAAACGCGTGTGACATCGGAAAAGGCCGGAAGCAGCAGCGAATGAAGGGATGAGAAGGGTGCGCGGGCTGCCCGGAGAGCGAGCTCCGGGGGCACCGCGCGGGCATGGAGCGCCCGCCGGCCCGATCAGCGCCGCTGACGGCGCACCTGACGCAGGGCGAGCCAGAGGCCCGGAAGCGAAAGCAGGGAAAGCCAGGGGGCGTAAGGGATCCAGCGCAGCACGGTGCCGACCACCGCGTGCGATCTAACCGCCTCCCAGGCCGCTCCCGAATTGGTCAGGGCGGCAAACGCGGTGCCGCCGAGGGCGACGTGCCGGGCGGCGGCCAGCCCACCCAGGGCGACGTCCCAGGCTACGGCCAGCCCGCCGAGCGCAAACTGCCAGCCGATGGCCACGCCCGCACAGGCGCCCCAGCCCACCGCCGCTCCGCCCAGGGCCAGCCCTCCGGCGGCGAAACCGCCGAGAGCGATCCCGCCCACGGCTGCGCCACCGATGGCCACCGGGCCGACGGCCACGGCACCGATCGCGATCAAACCCGCGTAGGCTGTGTCACCGATGGCGATCCAACCCTTGGCGACCCCCTGGGGTTTGCCCGTTTCGGGCTGCGGACCCAGGACCACGCTGACCAGAGGCAGGCCGGCGAAGCGCAGGGTCGACTCGTAGCGCTGCGTGCGACGCAGCGGGCTGGTCCAAAACGGGGTCGCTTCCGGACGGGGCAGCGCCTTGACGCGGACCACGGCCAGCAGCGACAGCAGCACGTTGGCGAAGCCATAGACGAGCACACTCGCCACGAAAACGACGCCCGGCGCGAGGCCGTAGTTGCGGAGCGGAGCCCCTTGCGTGACTCCGAACCAGATGAAGCCGGTCGCGGCCAACGCCGTCAGGGCACACCAAGCGAAACCAAGCGGAAGCAGGGCGCGGCGGTAACCGGGTGCGAACCGGGCGGATCGCCAGACCTCGTAGGCCACGTAAAGTCCCAGCAGTCCCAGCGCCCCGCTGACCCAGGTGCCGAGCACGGCCCAGGCGATCGTACCGCCCGTGGCCGAGGCCGAGGCTCCACCGCCCAGCGACGCAGCCTTGGCGGTGGCGGCGCCCCCCGTGGCCGCGGCCACGGCGACCAGGGGCGGCAGGGCGCCGAGCACACCGAGCGTGAACGCATGCGTGGGCTCGGTTTGCGCGAGCACGCCCTCGAGCACCCGGGTCACTTCATCCCGCAACAACACCCGCCCGCGGCTCAGCCGCTGTTTGACCGTTTCCTCGGACAGGCCGAGGGCATCCGCCACCGCGCGGACCGACTGGTGTTCCCGATAAAACAGCACCAGAGGCTCGCGGTACGAGTCCGGCAGCTGGTGCAGCGTGCGCCACAGCAGGGCCTTTTCCTCGTCGGAGCTGGCCAGATCGCGCGGTGTCGGGTCGGACGAAGGAAGCTCCTGTTCCTCGCGCACGAGGGCGGGCGATCCCTCCCGACGGGTCTCGCGGCGCACGTGATTCAACGCCAGCTGCCGCGCGATGCCGCAGATCCAGGCGCGGAACCGTTCCGGTTCCCGCAACCCCTTGAGCTGGCCCCAGGCGGCGACAAAAGCCTCCTGGGCAATGTCTTCGCTGGAATTGAAATCACCGCAGACGGCGTAGGCCACGCCGCAGGCGGCGGAACGGTGACGGGTGACGAGGTGGCCGAAGGAATGCCGGTCGCCACGGGTGGACGCCGCGACCAAGTCGGCGTCGAGAGGTTCAGAAGATTCGAGGATTGGGTTCACAACAGCAAGTGGTCGCGAGCCACGGAAAGGTGACGGACTTTTTTGACGAGGGGGAGAGCAAAGCCGTCTCACCCCGGCCAAAGCGGACCTGCGGACCGAAAAACCGGCCGGCCGAGCCCTCGCGGCCGGACTTGTGGCCTGGGCCGATCGGCCCCCCAAGGAAACCCTCGGCGTCCCGCGGGGTCGCAGGGGACGCGGCCCTCAGGCCCGATTCAATCCCATTCGCCATGTTAAAGGTGACTGCTCAAACTGTATTTCTCATTGCTGCGGTGATGCTTGGGTGGAGTCACCCGGCGCAGGCGCAGGTGCGTTCGATCGACTACCGGATCGTGCGAGAGCCACCGTTTCGGCATACCTTTGCCCGGAAGGCACCCCCGGTGACGGGTGCGGTGGTGGTGGTTCCCTTGCGACCGTACGAAGGCGTGGGGTCATCGCCGGTGTTTGATGGCGACACCGGTTTGGCGGCGATTGCCCAGGCGATCGATGCCCGCGTCGCCATGATGCCGCAATTGCGCCGGGTCGCCGGGCCCCCGCTGAGTGCGGCGCACTGGCCGGGCGTCACGCTGGGGGATGAGGAACTGGCGACGGGCGCGCCCCGCGAGGCGGGCAACCGTCGGACCGCCCTCGCGGTGACCAACCCGTCGCGCGACTGGAAGCGGGCCATGCAGCCCCTGCTCGAGCAGGCGGAGGCGGACCATTACCTCGTCATCAATGTGAGCCTGGCGGAGGTGTACCTGCGGCAGGATTGGCTCGGCCGGAAGTCCCTGCCGATCGGCACGGACTACGTGGTGCCGGTCGCATGGATGAACGACCTCGAGTCCACGGTGGCGGTGCTGACCCTGTCCGGTGCGCTCTACGATCGTTCCGGCAAACTCATCCGGGCGGCCAGCGAGGGCATTCTCGCGGGCGAGCCCACGTTCTGGCAGGGCGTATTGGCGAAGACGATCACGGGCGGTCGTGGTCGAATCACTACGATCGGCGAGGCGGACAACCCGCAGGTGGTCCTGCAAACCCACCGCCGCACGGATCTGCCCGGGTCACCCCTCGCGTGGGAAGTTGCGCTGGACCACCTCGTCGGCCACCTGCTGCACTAGGGCGCGCCCTCGCTTATTCCACCACGTAGAGTTCGATCAGGGCTTCGCCGGAGGAGCCGGTGAGATGGACCGTGGCGGTGCCGGGGGGCAGGTCGAGGAGGAGGGCGGCGTCGTGGGAAGCTGTTTCGAAGGCAAAGGCGCCCGTCGTGCGCGCGGCGGCGGCCACCTCGGCGCTGCCGGGCCCGAGTTCCCAGTCGTCGTTGGTGGCGAGCACGGTGCCGTCGGCGCGGTACACGGTGAGCCGGGGATCGTCCATCACCTGGGTGAGACCGAATTTCCGCAGGGCCGGACCGGCGGCGCGGACCAGGAGACGGAGTGGGCGGTTTCCGCTGACCGCGAAACCGGCGATCAGAGTTTGTCCGGTGACGAGCTGGACGCGGGTGGACAGGTTGATGAGACGGGGTGCGCGTTCGTTTTCCCAGCTGGGCGGACCGCTGTCGTCGTACACCTCGATCAGACCGGAGCCCGTTTCCTCGACCCGGTTTTGCAGGTGCACGGTCAAGGCACCGGCACCGGGCGTTTGAAGCAACGCGGCGTCGCGGCTCGCGGGTTCGAAGTAGGCAAAGGCACCGACCCGGGCGAAGGCCGTCGTGAGGGTGGCTCCGCCGCCCCAATCGTTGTTTTCGGCCAGGGTGACGCCGGCCGGTGAGAAGGTGAGCACCTCCGGATCCCGCATGGCGGACGAGATGCCAAACTGGCCGAGGGTCGGACCCACGCCGCGGACCACCAGGGGCAGGCCCTGGCCGAGCGGATCGCGGATCACCAAGCCCGCGATCAGGGGCCGGCTGCGTCCCAGCACGACGCCGCGCACGGAGAGATTGGTCAGCCGGGCGAAGTCCGTGGCGAGCGTCACCGTGGCCGCGCTGCTGACCACCGCACCCGTGGCGGTGCTGACGATCACATCGTAATCACCCGCGGTGAGCTCGCTGGCGCCCGCCAGCGTCAGGGTGGCCTGCGTGGCACCGGGAATCTGGATACGATTGCGCCTCCATTGGTAGGACAGCGCTCCCGACGCCACGGCCTGGACGGAAAGCGTGGCGGTGTCCCCGCGCCGCACGCGTTGGGACGCCGGATCGGCCAGCACCCGGGGCACGCCGGTGGTGGTGAGCACGAGCGAGGTCGGCTGGCTGACCAGCAGCGGTTGCGTTGCGCCCCCGAGCAGCACTTCGAACCGATAGGCACCGGCATCGACTGCGGTCAGCGCGTTTGTCTGCAACCTGAAATCGACCTCGGTGTAGGTACGTTGATTTTCGGTGACCCGGCTCGTGGTACGTTCGATTTCAACAAAGCGTGAAGTGACGTTGAGTGAATCTCGCCAGACCTGGACGGACATGGCAGCAGCGTCCCCCAGGACCCTGATTTGGAATGTGAAAAGTGCGACTTGGCCAAGGCTCGTGGTCCAGGGGCCGGGCTGGCGCGTGACAAGCATGGTCTGGGGCGGCACGAGCACCGACTCACTCGCGGCCACACCTGCGAAGTTGGAGACTCTTACCCAGTAACTGCGCGTTTGCAGTGACGGAGGGATCCGAAGTACGGCGCGATTGGAGTCGGGTACGGGAACAGAAATGTCTCCGGAGATTCCTTCGTACCACTGGAATACGAGCGAGGCGCCTGTGGCTTCGACGGAGAGGTCGATGGAATTGGCCGCGGGGATGAGGACGCTCGACGGCTGCCGCACAATGCTTGGATTGGCCACGAGCACGGTCAATGCAGGTGACGAGGTGACAGTGGCAGCGGCGTTGGTGACTTGGACATCGTAGATGCCGGCCTGACTGGCGCGAAAGTCCGTCAAGGTCAGTGTTGAGGATACTGCTCCTGCGATCGGTTGGCCATCTTTGCGCCACTGGTAGGTGAGTGGGGCTCCCCCGGTGGCGGTCACCGTCAGCGTGGGATGCGTGCCCAGGACAAATGAGCGGATCCCCGACGGAAAATCGGTGATCACCGGAGGGGCCGGCCTACTCAAGAAGTCGAAGTCCAGAGACGAGAGATTTAAGGTGTGGGGCGTGGTGGGATTCACCGGGTAGGACTCAATCTTACCTGACCGAAGGTATGAAATCGGGCTGCCAAGTGGAGGCGAAATCATGACACTGGTGACCCGGTACCTTCCGCGAGACCAGTTGAAGGCGGGGGTGAGCGTGCAACGTACTTTGCCGGCCGCATTCGGAGCGGTGTTGCTCACGACGGCCGCATAGGGCAGACCTTGCTCGTTCTCGAGCGAGACCGTAGCCCCTCTCAGGGACCCGGTGCCAATCTTCAGGGTCAACTCAAACGTCGCTGCTTCACCGGGGTAAACCACGGGGGGCGTAAGCCGCTGAACGTCACTGATGGCCCACGAAGTTTGTTGGTCGGCAGCTCCCTGAACTTCGAAGTCTGTGGCAGACAGGTTGATATTGTGCAGGGTGGCAGAACCCGCTTCGGCTGGCGAAAAGACGAGTGTTCCGCTCCGTTGATAAATGACGGTCCGAAGGACCCGGTCGGTCACGGCGACGAATTGAATACGATATCTCCCGTTCAGCCAGGATGGATCGACCACGGTCTGCGCTGCAGGTGCGACGCGCCTGCTGTCGAAGATGATATCTCGGGAGTTGCCGAAGGGATCCAAAAAGGTGACTTGGATTTGGAAGAGACCGTCGGTCCCTTCCAGCACGACGGGGTTTAATTCGAGCCTGTCTCCAATCCGAAGCACTGAAGGAGAGGTGAGGGTGAAGGAGGTCAACTTCGGCATCTGCAGCGCCGGTTGTCCCATTGTCAGAGAAAAGGTGGTGGTTTCGAAGTGGAGTGCATGGGGCCCGGGCGCCGGTTCCATGTTGTCCGGCTGAGTCTGGACTGCGCCGTTGGGCCGGTAGTACGTCGCTCGTCCAATGCTGTCGGTGACCCTGAGCAAGACGATCCCATAGCTCCCGTTGATCCAGGTGGATTCAGTGGGCAAGTCGAGGTTGACGGTTTGCGTGGTTCCTGGAGCTACTTGGAGCGACGAATTGTAAGTCTGCCTCAGACCTCCAGTGATGTGGCTTATTTGCAAAAGTATTTGGGTGAGAGGGTACGCACCGGCCTTGACGGCGATGGCGTAGGTCGCTCGAGAACCCGCACTGATGGTGGGAGGGGAGACGATCGAGACCCCGCTGACGGTCGGCATCACCTGCGAGAGCAAGGTGGGAGTGCCGAGCGCAACCCAAGCCAGGCTCAACCCCCATGTCCTGAGCAAAGAGCGGAGTGAATCACCCATCGGGGCAAACTGAATTCGCCCAACCCGACAATCAACTGCATCGTGTGTCTTGTTGCATTAAAGTGGTAAAAGTAATGGTTTAAAGTAGAAGGGATTTCTGGAACTGAGGTGGTCTGAAGTGGAGCCGAGGCCGCTCCCAGCGGGCAAAGGAAGGGAACGAAAGGGAGCGGTATCCGTGGAGACACTCATCTTCGGTGTGGCATTTTCTCGACGACTTCGCTCCAACATTGGACCCCCGCATGCAAATTGAATTCAATGGACTGCCCTCGGGTCATCCAGGGGCCTTTTGTCGGGTCGGAGCTCGATGCGCGTGCGATTCACGCACTTGCGGGGAACTTTTCTGGTCCTTGGCTGCCTGTGCAGGTCTGCCCGCTTCGTCCCTGCGCTGAATCCCCACCCGCCATGCTTGCCAGCCTAGGTCGCTTCACCATCGAGTCCGTCGCCGAATTAGGGCGATTTTCGCTCTTC
>JAEUGY010000063.1 GCA_016794625.1 Opitutaceae bacterium | reverse complement strand
GGGCGGTGAGCAGCGCGATCTGAACTTCGGACGAGCCGGTGTCCTTATCGTGAGTCTTGTACTGGGCGATGATTTCGGGTTTTATGACGACAGTTGACATGGTTGTTTGACGGAGTTGCACGCCTGCAGGGGAGCGGCTGGTTGCAGCCCCCGTGCCACCCGCGGCACCTGCGGGGAGAACCGCAGCTTTAGCCGGCGACACCGTTCCAATCCCGCGGGATGCGAGACCAAGCATGGTGGGCGCCCGTAACCGAACGAGCATCCACTAACGCAAGCCGCGAATCTCCCGAGCCTCCGTCGAGGGCGCAAGCGTAATTTTACAGCTAGCCTGCTCGTAGGTATAACTCCTTTATATGGCTGCAGCCGGGTAGCTTTTGCAGTTTTTCAACAATACTCTTCCGATGCAAAAAAAGTTCATTCCTGACAATGGAATGGGCGGCTAGAACGATCAATCGGCCCCGTGGATCAATTTGGGATGCGTGAGAATAACTTGCGTTGGCGTGTCCAACAATTTCGGTCCAATGATCGCGGATCATCTGTTCCGGCGATTCCATGCCAATCGAATGCTTTACCCTGAGGTCCCCAATAAGTTGCGAGAGTTCTTGGGTAGGGCGCCGTCGCATGGATGCGGGTTCCTCATTGGGGATGCGTCGCAAGGAGCCAATGAGGTCTTCCGCCAGTTTGCTGAAAGTTGGGATTTCCCGTTCGGGCATATCGTCAGGGGGCGGGCATCGACTCCGTCGCCAAGTTGGGTCGACGATGGGTGAGCAGAAACGGCGCTTTTACGGAGATGGAGACGGAGAGGGCGGGTCGCAACGTCGTTCTGCCTCGTAGAGGCGGCTATACCGGACAAAGACGCCGAAGGCATTGGCACCGGCGATGTAGAGTCCGGGATAGCCGTCGAGGAATCCACGCTTCAAGATATAGCCTCGGAAAAATCGCCAGACGGCCCGAAAGAGGGTGCTGCTCACGTAAAATCGTCGTCCCCGGGCCTGCTGCTGTTGGACGAACAACTCGGCGAACGGATTGATCTTGGCAACATGGCTGGCCAGCGTGGGGAACGAAAAGTGGTGAAGATCGCCTTTGAGTCTCAGGACGGGACCGCGGCACTCCATCTTTTCGTGGACGATGGCGTCACCTCCCCATTGTCCGCGGTGTCGATTGATCAAGCGAAGCGAGAGGTCAGGGTACCAATCTCCATGCGTGATCCAGCGGTCGATGAACCAAACCTTTCGGGGAAAACGGGCGCCGTCGAACTGCTCATGAGCGCCGCTGGCGAAAAAGGACTCGATGTCTGACCGCAACGCTGGCGAAACAGCCTCGTCCGCGTCGAGGCAGAGGGCCCAAGAGTGCTTTGCGAGCGCCAGGGCGGCGTTCTTTGTGTCCCGAAAGCCCTGCCAAGGAACCGATTCGACCCGGGCGGCAAAGCTGGCGGCGATCTCCGGGCTCTCGTCGGTCGTGTTGTTGAGAGCGACGATGATTTCGTCCACCCAGCCGTGCACACTCGCGAGGCAACGCGGAAGATTGCGCGCCTCGTTGCGGGCGACGACCACAACGGAAAGGGCTAGAGGGTGGGCCAAGGGAGACAGAATGCGAGCAGCGTGACAGAGGCGAACGTGGGCGAACGTAGGTACTGACAGGCAAATGTAAACGCCGACCTAACCTAAACCCGTCCCAGAGCAGTCCGGGGAATCTGGTAGAGGTATCCGCAGGAACGCCAGGCGCGCACCAGGGCCTTCTTTGCGCCTCCGGTGCGCAGGAGCAGCAGGTTCAAAAGCGCCATCACCAAGAATCCGAGCGCTTTGGCCAGATTGCCGAGAAATCGGGAAGCCAGATAGGCGAACGATGCGCTGCCACGTTCGACCACCCGGGAGCGGGCGGAGTCGAACGCGTGTCGCGTCGCATAGCGGAACGTGGTTCGGCTGGCCGGCATCTGGTGAAGAACCCGCGCGGCTGGCGCGAACCACACCTCAAGACCGGCGCGACGAAGGCGGCGGAGCATCTCGGTTTCCCCTCCGGAAAACAAGGCAGAGCCTTTGCGATCCAAGGTGGTGCTGAACATGCCATGATCACGGAATACTCGGACGGGAAACGCGAGGTTCGCTCCCATGGGAGACTGGTGCATGGGCAGCGGTCCCGCATCGCTGCGGAAGGCCAAGGGTGCGTGCCACTCCGCCACCCAAGCCGGGAGGCCATCCGGGAACACCGGCACAACTTCACCTCCGACGGCTCCAATGCGGTCGGCGTGGGCGTGGGAAAAGGGCGCGGTGAGCTCAATCAACCAGTCCGGTTCGACCAGGATGTCGTCATCGGCCAAAACGAGGATTTCCCCTTTGGCTTCCGCAATGGAACGGTTGCGGGCGTGATCCAACCCTTGGTTGGTTTCGAGCAGGTATCGAGGTGCATTCGGAAGACCGGCGAACGCCTCCACGACGGCCCGGGTGGCGTCGCGTGAGTTATTGTCGATCACGAGCACTTCAAATCCGCCTGGAATCGGACGTTGCCGCATCACTCCTTCCAAGGTCTGGCGCAGCACGTTGGCCCGATTGTAGGTAGGAATGGCAACGGTGATGCGTGGAACGACAACGGCCATGCGAGCACGTGGGTCTGCCCCATTCCTGAAACGGGTGCAAGCGTGTCTGATGGCCTCCGGCGTGCGCGAAAAAAAGCTTCCCGCCGTGTCTCCGGTGCCGTGAAGTCCCGGTATGTCGTTCAAATCGTGGCCCTTGGTGCGCGACCTGCGCTTTGCCCAGAAATGCGGGCGCTTTCTGAGGGGCGCGCGCAAACGCCGTCCCGATCTCAATTGGGAGGAGTTTCGCCGGATCGCGCGGCACTTCAAGGTGGACGACATGGGCAGCTTCCCCGAGCGGGGCTACCTGTTCCAGCTGGCCAGCGACCTTCCGGCCGATGCATCCGTGATTGAGATCGGCTCGTGGATGGGTGCCTCCACCTGCTTCCTTGCTGCCGGCTTGAAGGGACCCAACGCTAGGATTCGGGCGGTTGATAACTTTGCCGGTCTCTCTACCTGCGGGGAGGACAGTGCTTGGTACAACCGTCATTTCCGCGCGCTCGGCACGAACAGCACGCTCGAGATCTTTAGGGCCAACTTTTCGGCTCTGGGTCTGAGTGAGAGGGCCGAGCCGGTTGTGAGCGATTCGCTCGCAGCGGCTCAGACGCTCGCGCCGCTGCGGGGGACGATAGACCTGATTTTTGTGGATGGGGACCACTCCTATGACGGCTGTCGCAACGACATCCTGGCGTGGGCACCGTTTGTGAAACCGGGTGGAGTGATGGCGTTTCACGACTTTGGCAGTCGCGCCTCCGGAGTGACGCAGGCGATCTTCGAAGCGACCCGCGAGGGGCGATTCTCGCAGATTGTGGGTGTCGCCAATACGATCATTGCGTTCCGCCTTTGAGCGACTCCGTACGTCGGGGTGAGGCAAGTTGCCTCTCCACGGCAGCGAAGACCTGGGGCGGAAGAAGCTGGCGGACGCAGTAACTGTGGTAGGAGTCGGAAGGCACGCACGGGCCCGGACGCTCCGATTCGGGCAGGCACGGGCAGGGAAGCTGCGTCTGCAGGACGATGTGGCCTTCGCCCTGGGGTTGCCAGATGGTCGTGTTTTGTGAGCCAAAGAGGGCCACGACTCGGGTGCCGACGGCAGCGGCGATATGCATCGGTCCGCTGTCGTGGCAGAGCATCACGTCAAATTGCGAGAGCAGTGCGGCGAATTGCCCGGTGGTGAAAGGCTGTTCGAGCAACACCACGTGGGACTCGCACCGGTCGCGAATTTCGCGCGCTACGTCACGTTCACCCGGGCCACCCACAACGAAGACCTGCGCCCCCAGCTCGTCTTGAATACGATCGCAGAGCGTGGCGAACCGTTCGGCTGGCCAGCGACGGTAGGCGCTCCTCGTGCCGGGATGGACGAGGACCTTTCTCCCGGCTCCCGCCACCAGCTTCCGAACGGTCTCGACGTCTGCCGGTCGCGGGACCAGTCGCGGGGCGAGGTGGGCGACAGGCACGTCGATCGCTCGGAGCAGGGCAAGATAGGTGGTGGTGATGGGCTGGCGATCGTAGTCGGCGTTGCGAACCCGGGCGGAGTGCGTGTAGACCCACGCCTGCCGGAACGGAATCAACTCGCGATCGAACGCCACACGCACCGCTGCACCGCTCATGCGAGTGACAAAGGCAGTGCGTTCGGTATTGTCGAAGTCGAGCACATGTGTGTACCCCTGGCGCCGAAGTTGGCGAAGGAATCCCCACCATTCGGACCACCGGGTCGGCAAGGTGAGCACGTGGTCAACCTCGGGATTGAGCGGAAGAATTCCCGCGTAGGGGCGCTCGACCAACGCACCGATCCGGGCCGAGGGCCAGTGCCGCCGGAGGTTCAAGAACACGCTGCCGAGCAGAACAATGTCGCCCAAGTAGCGGCGGCGGATGACCAGGATGCGTGGAGTTTCCGGCGAAGTCACCCCGTGGATTTGGCCGTCGGCTGGCTGATCGGCAAGCTGCGAACGACGGCGGGCAAGGGCGGAGCCAAGCGAACCTTCCTCTAGGTCATGCCGCTCTGTCGATCGTAGAGCCCCCGGTAAAGAGCGTTTCCGGCATGCAATTCGGCATGAGAGCCACTCGCCACAATCCGGCCGTGTTCGAAGACGACGATCAGCGATGCGTTGCGGATCGTGGAAAAGCGGTGCGCGATGATCAACACGGTCTTTCCCACCATCAGGCTTTGCAGGGCGGTTTGGATGTAGGCTTCGCTCTCGCTGTCCAGGGCGCTGGTCGCTTCGTCGAGAATCAGAATGGGCGCGTTGCGCAGAAACGCCCGGGCCAGGGCGATGCGTTGCTTTTGTCCGCCCGACAACCGGACACCGCGTTCACCGACGATGGAGTCGTAGCCGTCGCGCTCCGCCGTGATGAAATCGTGGGCGAACGCGTTTTTGGCGGCGGCGATCACCTCCTCGCGGGTGGCGTCCGGTCGACCCAGGAGGAGGTTGTTGTAGATCGTGTCGTTGAAGAGCACCGGGTCCTGCGAGACGATCGCAATGTTGCGCCGGAGATCGGCCAGGCGCATGGCCCGGACGTCGATGCCGTCGATCATGACCCGTCCTGCGGTCGCCTCAAAGAACCGCGGCACGAGGTTGGCGAACGTGCTCTTGCCGGCGCCGCTCGGCCCGACCAGGGCGCAGACCGTGCCCGCGGGAATGCGCATGCTGACGTCGTGGAGCACCGGGTCACCGGTCTTGTAGGAGAAAGTGATGTCGGAAAACGCGAGTTCCCCGCGCAGCCGGTTCACCGGGACCGGAGTTTCCGGATCGGCGATGGATATCGGTTCCAACAATACAACTTCAAGACGGTCGAGCGAGGCGCCCGCGCGTTTCAGCTCATTGTTGAGCGCCCCGATCTTCTTCATGGGTTCGTACGCAAAGTACAGTGCCCCCACCAGCGCGAGAAACGCATCGAGAGAGATGCCGCTGCCGTACGAAAGAAACATGGTCAGCGCCACCCCGGAGGCCGAGATGACCTCGATCGCCGGCGTGAGCGCCTGGGCGTACTTTACGATCTTCATCTGCGACACCACGAGCCCGCGAGTCAGCGCGCCAAAGCGCTGGGTTTGCTGTTGCTCCAGGCCGAAGGCGCGCACCTCCCGCGATGCGGCGAGATTCTCAGTGAAGACACTGGTGGCCGAGCCCAATTGCGCCTGCAGCACCTGCGCTCGTTTGACGATTTTCCGGCCGACAAACCGAACCGGGAAAATGGCCAGCGGGATGATGGCGAGACAGAGCAGCACAATGCCCACGCCCTCGCCGGCAAACGCCTGCCAGACCAGGTATCCGATGGCCATGACCAGCGTGAGCGGCTGCTTGATCCCGTCGTTGGCCATCAGGGTGATGGCCTGCTGCAGTTGCGCGGTATCGGAGAGCCCGCGGGAGATCAGGTCGCCCACCTGCCGGTTTTGCACAAAGGATAACGGCAGAACCTGGAGTTTCCGAAAGTAGTCGAGGCGGATCGCTTCAAGGATCTGAACGCCGGTCAGTTGGGTGTAGTAGGAATTGAGGTAACCCGTGATGGCGCGAAGCAGGAAAGCCAGCGGTATGCAGGCGGCGACCATGGCCACGGTCATGGTATCCAGATTCCCACCCGGGGCGAAGATCGGTGGGAAGACGTACTGAATCAGGGTCGGCAGCCCCAGTCCGCTGGTGGCGGCGTACATCGCCCCGTAGACAATCGCGGCGGGCACCGTGCGACGCTGGTCCCAGAGGTAGTGAAAGTACGGCTGGAGTCGGCGCAGCGAACGCATGGGCGGGACTGAACGGAAAACTCAGTCCTTGCTCGAACGCACGTCGAGTGCGTCGCGCAGACCGTCGCCCAGGAAATTCAGCGAGAACAGCGTGAGGGAGAAGACCGTGCCCGGGAAGATCAGCAGCCAGTGAAATTCCTCCATCTTCTCCGCCCCGTCCTTGATCAACACTCCCCAGGAGCTCATGGGCGGCTGCACGCCGAGACCGAGGAAACTGAGGAAGGCCTCCAGCAGCATCACGCCCGGGATGGTGAGTGTGGTATAGACAATGATGGGTCCCAGCACGTTGGGAAGGATGTGCCGGAAGATCAGCCGCCGTTTGCCAAAGCCGAGCGAACGGGCTGCTTCGATGAACTCCATCCGTTTCACCGACATGACCTGGCCCCGGACAATGCGCGCCATCGTCAGCCATTCGACCGCGCCGATCGCAACGAAGAGCAGAATGATGTTACGGCCAAAAAAGACCATCAGCAGGATGACGAAGATGGTGAACGGCAGGGAATACATGATATCCACGATGCGCATCATGGCCGCATCCAGTTTGCCGCCGAAGTAGCCCGCGACCGCCCCGTACACGACGCCGATGGTCAATGCCACCACGGTGGCGGCGAGACCGACGCCGAGGGAAACTCTGCCTCCATAGAGAAGTCGGACCAGCAAGTCGCGGCCGAGCGTATCCGTCCCGAGCCAGTGTTGCGCGCTCGGGGCCGAGGCGCCGAGATCCAGGTTTTGGTCCTCGTAACCGTAGGGGCTGAAAAACGGACCGAGGAAGCAGGCCAGGCTGACCACGATCAAGGTCACCGCGCCGAAGACCGCGAGGCGGTTCTTGCGCAGCCTGAGCCAGGCATCGTGCCAAAGGGAGTTGCCTCGCTCCAGGGCCGCGGCGGGGGCGGGTGGAACGGGGGCGGACGGGGCGACGAGCGTGGACATACGGGCGTTGAAGAATCCGGGACTAGCCTTCGAGTCGGACCTTGGGGTTCATCCAAGCTTGAGCGAGATCCGCGGCCAGGTTGAGCGCCATGATCAGACCCGCGTAGAGGATGACCGTGCCGAGGACGAGGGTATAGTCGCGATTGAAGGCGCTGTTCACGAACTCCCGGCCCAGACCGGGAATCTGGAAGATCGTCTCAATCACGAACGAGCCGGTGAGAATGCCGGCGATGGCCGGTCCCAGGAAGGACACCACAGGCAGCAGACCGCCGCGCAGGCTGTGCTTGAAAACGACGCGCAACTCGGTGGCTCCTTTGGCGCGGGCGGTACGGATAAAGTCCTGATTCAGGACCTCCAGCATGCCTCCTCGGGTCAGCCGCCCGATTGGGGCGGCATAGGCGATACCCAGCACGAGACAAGGGAGCACTCGATCCGAAATCGTGTACCACCCGGAGGCATTGAACCACCCCGCATGGATGGCAAAGGCCAGCACCAACAGCGGACCCACGACAAAGGTCGGGATCGAAATGCCCATCATGCCCAGGGTGGAGCCCCAATAGTCCACCCACGTGTTGCGTCGAACTGCGGCGAGGATCCCCAGCGGCAGCCCGATGAGCAAAGCGACCAGGAGAGAAAGCGCTCCCAACTCGATCGAAACCGGAAGTTTGTCGCCCAGGATCTCGTTGACCGTGCGATTCGGATACTTGAAGGACGGGCCGAAATCGCCCTTTGCCAGGCTGCCGAGGTAGTCGAAGTACTGGTGCCAGAGCGGTTTATCGAGACCGTAGTGTGCCTCCAAATTGCGAAGAATCTCCGGCGTCACCGCCTTTTCGGCCGTAAACGGACCTCCGGGGACGAAGCGGAGCATGAAAAACGTCGCCGTGATGATGACAAGCAACGCCAGGAGGGATTGCAGCAGTCGCGAAGCAAAGAAACGTAACATGCATCCTCAGAATTCCGATCTTTGGTGGCGAAGGCAAGGCGGCAGCGAACGCCTCGTCATTCCTTGAGATAGATGAACTTCCAGTTGGGTGTTTCGACGAGGTTCACCGGATAGTTGACCTTGGGGTTCATCGCATACGTGCGTGTGTAAAAGTAGATTGGGATGATCGGGACCTCGTCCATCAAGAGGGCGTCCATTTTTGCGTAGATCGCCATCCGATCGGCTTGTGTCGGTGCGTTCAGTGCCTGCTCCAGCATCCGGTCATATTCCGGGTTGGCGAAGCCCGTGTCGTTGTTGCCATCTCCGGTCCGCCAGAGATCGAAGAAGGTGTTGGGGTCCACGTAGTCCGCGATCCAGCCCGCCCGGCAGAGGTCGTAGTTGAGGGTGTCTTGCGAATCGAGGTAGACTTTCCATTCCTGATTCATCAGGCCGACTTCGACCCCAAGATTGACCCGCCACATCTGCTGGATCGCTTCTGCGATCTTCTTGTGGTTCTGGCTCGTGTTGTAGAGGAGGTCGATCTTGCGCAGGCCCTTGCCGCCTGGATACCCGGCCTCCGCGAGCAGGCGCCGGGCTTCGTCCAGGTCTCCCGACAGGCGGGCAGGAGAGGTGAACGCCTCCATCGGAGGACACGCGCTGTAGGCCGGGATTTGGCTCTGCCGAGTGACCTTCTCAACCAGCTGCTCGCGGTTGATCGCGAGGGCCAGAGCTTTGCGCACCCGTTTGTCATTCAACGGGGGGCGCGTGGTATTGATGCGGTAAAAGTAGATGCCAAGCAGCGGGTCGATCCGCAACGACTCCGGCTGCTCCCGCCGGTACACGTCCGTTTTGTCGAGCGGCATTTCATTGGTCTTATGGAGCTGCCCGGTGCGGAACATGCGTTCCTCGGTCTCAATGTTCTCGGTAGGGTAGAAGACGATCTGGTTAAGCTTGACGGCGGCACGGTCCCAGTAGGTGGGAGACTTGTCCGCCACCAAGCGCTGCTGCATCGACCATTCTTTCAGGATGAAGGGCCCGTTGCCGACCAGATTGCCCACCCGCGTCCACGCCGTGCCTTTGCGGTCCAGGCCGCCAAACTTCTCCACGGTGGGAATGTGGACCGGGAACCAGGCGTAGTGCTTCATCGATTCCAGGAGGAATGACGTGCGTCGCTTCAAGGTGATCTGGAGCGTCGACGGATCGATGGCCTTGAAGCCCGTCTGACTGAAGTCCGAAAGCTGTCCGCGGTAGAACTCTTCCGCCCCCACCACTGGAAACAGTTTATTCGCGTACTCCGCCGCCAGGCTGGGGGTGAGCAGCCGCTGGTATGAACGAACAAAGTGCTGCGCGGTCACCGGGTCACCGTTTGACCAACGCCCCTCGGGCTGGAGGTAGAACGTGTAGACCAAGCCATCCGGCGAGATCGTCCAGCGCGCGGCGGCGGCGGGGACCGTGCCCTGACCATTGGGGCCGTACGCCACCAAGCCTTCGAACAGAGCATTGACGATCTTGTTTTCTGGAACGCCGGTGACGATCTGGGGATCGAGGTCCTGGGGTTCCGTACCGTTGCCCAGGTGGAGGACCTGCGCCTGGGCACCCGGAGTCTGTCCTGCGGCGGGCGAGCCCGTGTTTTCAGATTTCTTGCAACCAGCCAACACCGCGAGGGCGGCGAGCACGAGGAAGGGGGGTCGGTTCAGCATCAGGGCATGAGAACCAGGAGTACGCCGACGGCAAGGTCACGCTGCGCTTCTTGTGCAGAGGGCCACCTCGGATGGGGGGCTAACGTGCGGGGCCAGGGGCTTCCAGCCAGACGTGCTTGTAGGGGTGGTGGTCGAGCAGGGTCGGGTACCAGCCGCGGACCGAAGGATGGAGCACAAATACGTGGGTGTACGTGTAAATGGGGATCAACGGAGCCTCGGCCAGCAGAAGGGACTCCGCCTTTTGCAGGAGCGCATGCCGTTCCTTCGACTGCGCCGTCCGGGCCGCCTGGTGGAGCAGCTGGTCGTAGGTCGCGTTGGACCAGCCGGTGTAGTTGTTTCCGCTGTCGCTCCGCCAGATGCCAAGAAAGGACATGGGGTCGGCATAGTCCCCGATCCAGGCCGACCGGAGGATTTCATAGGATCCGGTGCGTCGCGCATCGAGCACGCTCTTGCCTTCCATGTTGGACAGCCGGACTTCCAGCCCGAGTTCCCGGCGCCACATTTCCTGGATCGCTTCCGCGATCGCGCGGTGATTTTCCGAGGTGTTGAACAACAGATCGAGGCTGGGCGCGCCCTGACCGCCCGGATAACCCGCTTCGGCCAGCAGTGCGCGCGCTGCGGCCGGATCGTAGACAATCCCTTCCGGGGGCATGTATCCACCGGTGTCGGGCGGGGTGAAGGCCGTGGCGACCCGCTGGCCCGCCCGCAGGATTCGGTCGACAATTGCCCTCCGGTCGATTGCCAGCGAGAGTGCCTGGCGGACTTTGGTTAGATTGAGAAAGGGACGCGTGACATTGATCCGGTAGAAGTAGGTCGCGAGGTAGGGGTCGATGCGGAGCATTTCGGGCGAGGCCGTGCGATACGCGTCAATTTTGGAGACGGGCAGCGATTCCGTGAGGTGCAGCTGGCCCGACCGGAACGCGCGCTCCTCGGCGTTGATGTCCTCCATGGGATAGAAGTGAATGGCGTTCAGACGAACCGTGGCTGCGTCCCAGTAGGTGGGCGATTTTTTCACGATCATGCGTTGTCCGACCCGCCACTCGGCGAGGACGAACGGACCATTGCCCACCAACGTGCCGGGCCGAGCCCACGGGTTTCCCCGGACCTCGATGGATCCGTGCTGACGGAGCGTGGGCAGATGGACCGGCCACCAGACCCAGTGCTGCAGGAGGGAGAGGAAGTAAGGCGTCGGCCGCTCAAGCGTGATCTGCAGCGTCCGGTCATCCAGTGCGTTGAATCCAACCTCGAGAAACGACGGCGTGTGCCCTTTGTGATAGGCCTCCGCTCCGCGTACGACATAGAGGAGATTCGCGTTGTCGGCGGCGAGCGTGGGCGTCAGGACCCGTTTCCACGATTCGATGAAATCCCGGGCGGATACGAGGTCACCGTTTGACCAGCGGGCATTGTCCCGGAGATGAAACGTGTAGATCAAGTGGTCGGCCGAGACGGTCCAGCGTTCGGCGACTCCGGGTGCGGGCGCGAGCGTCTTGGGATCCTCCGCCACCAGCCCTTCGAACAGCGCAGACAACACCGTGTGATCACTGGCGGCGGTGGCGAGGTGCGGATCCAGGTCCGCCACTTCCGGCCCCATGCCACGATGCAAGACCTGGTCGCGGATCCCGCGCTCGACCTGGGTCTCACGGACGCCGCAACCGGCCAGGAGGGCAAAGAGGCACAGTACGGCGACAACGCGTGGGACGGAAGGAGCGGCGGGCATGGAGCGTCAGAGTCGCTTCAGCAGGGCGACGGCATGGGCGGCGATGGCGAGACCCCGGCCGATTTCGTCCACGCCTTCGTTGGTGGTGGCCTTGACCCCGATGTCCTCGACCGGAAGTCCCGTCGACCGCGAAAGCGCCAGCTTCATCTCTGCCAGCCGCGGCAGAATCCGCGGTTTTTCGGCAATCAGCGTGGAGTCGATATTGACCGGCGCCCAGCCGCGAGTGCGCAGCTCCGACACCACCCGGGCAAGCAGGATTTGGGAGTCGATCGAGCGATAGGCCGGGTCGGTATTGGGAAAGAAATGACCGATGTCCGGCAGGCCGGCCGCGCCCAGCAGAGCGTCGCAGATCGCGTGGGTCAGACAGTCGGCATCGCTGTGGCCTTCAAGGCCGTAGTCTGTCTCGAAGCGAACGCCGCCCAGGACGAGCGGGCGCCCGGGAACGAGGCGGTGTATGTCGTAGCCGTGGCCGATTCTCATGACGCCGGAGTATGCTGTCGGGAGGTCGCTGCGGGGACGGGACAGGGGGAGGGCAAGCGGTGAGGACGAAAAAGAGACAGGCGGGCTGGGGAGGTTGCGGCCACCTCATTCGGAGGACCGGAGCGCGAGCAGGTGTTCGCACCACGCAAGATCGGAGGGCCTCGTCAGTTTGGGGTTCGCGTGAGTGTTCTCCAGCAGGGCCACGGGGTGGCGCAGCTTTTCCACGGCTTGTGCGTCGTCGGTGATGCGGAATCCCTTCTTGGCCACGCGGCGGTAGGCCTTGACGATCAGTTCGCGGGTGAAAACCTGTGGCGTCTCCATGGCCCAAAGCCGGGAACGATCGAGTGTCTTCAGGTGACCTGACTCGTGATGCTTCTTGATCGTATCCGTGACGGTATGGGCGAGAACCACGGCATGCTCCCGCCGCACGATCTTGTGCAGGGCCACCAGTTGCTCCGCGCGCACCAGCGGTCGTGCGCAGTCGTGGATAAAGACGTAATCGATGTCATCAGGCAGCGCTTCCAGGGCGCGTGCGACCGAGTCCTGGCGCTCATGCCCGCCGCGCACAAAAAGTGCGGGCGTGGGTGCATAGGCGGATAGCTGGACCGACTGCGGTCCGTCACGATAAACGATGATGTAGAAATCGACGACGCCGCTTTCGAGGAAAGCGCCCGCGCAGTGGGCAAACGCGGGTTTGCCGCCGATCGGGGCGAGGATTTTATCGTCGACTGCGCCTTGCATGCGTTTGCCGCTGCCCGCGGCGAGGAGAATGGCGGCGTTACGGCTCATGACGGAGACGGATGACGGGTGCGGATGGAGGCGGAGCGGACAACGGACGCGGCGAGGAGAGGCGCGGAGGCCTCGGAGGAAAGAGAACTCATGCGCGTGCTTCGGCGCCCCGGACCTCAGCGAGGATCGCACGAGTAGCGGCCACGGGGTCTGGTGCGCGAAGAATGGGACGTCCGACCACGAGATAATTGGCGCCTGCGACCACGGCCTCGGCCGGAGTGAGGACTCGGGTTTGGTCGTCGGCCTTGGCTCCCGACGGTCGGATTCCCGGGGTGATCAGCTGGATACCCACTGGCAGCTGTTGTCGCAACGGAGCCAGTTCCAACGGGGAACACACCAAACCAGTCAAGCCGGAGGTGACGGCCAGTCGAGCGAGGTGCGAAACCTGGGCCTCTGGGGTCGCGGCGACGCCCACTTGCTGCAGCGCGGCCGCGCTCATGGAGGTGAGGACCGTGACCCCCAGCAAGAGCAGATCCGGCTTGGCCGCTTGCTGCGCCTTGACCGCCCAGCGCATCATCTCTTCGCCACCGCTGGTGTGCAGGGTCAGCATGTGAATTGGCAGGCGTGCTGCTGACTCCACGGCATGAGCCACCGTGTTCGGGATGTCGTGCAGCTTGAGATCAAGGAACACCTTGAACCCCAGCTCGGAAATCTCCCGGACGCAGTCGGGACCGCAGGCGGTGTACATTTGCAGGCCAATTTTGACCCACGTGATCTCGCCGGAGAGAGACCGGAGGAGAGGCGCAACGGTGCGGGGTGACGGTTCGTCCAGGACGAGGATGAGTTCGCAGGCCATCGTGAAGGTGAAGACTGAGTAAGGGCCGTCTGCGACGATTATCAAACCGGGAAACGGGGGTGTTTCGGCTTCCACCAGCCGGCCAAGTCGATTCAATGAAGGCCCATTCCGTTGCCGTGTCCTCCGTCACTCTCCACTCTCCAGCCAAGATCAACCTGTTTCTGGCGGTGATTGGCCGTCGTCCCGATGGGTTTCATGACTTGGTTTCGTTGGTGGCGCCGGTGACGTGGGGGGACAGCCTTTCGGCCGAGGTCACCCGGACAGGGGAAATTGAGCTGAGTTGCGACGACCCGGGCCTGCCCGTTGATGAAAGCAATCTGGTGATCCGGGCCGCGCGCGCCTTTCAGGAATCGTCCGGCTGGAGCGAAGGCGTGCGTTTTCGGCTACTCAAACGCACGCCGCAAGGGGCTGGACTGGGTGGAGGGAGCAGCAATGCCACGAGCACGCTGCTTGCCCTCAATCATCTGGCCGGTGAACCGTTTACCCCGGATGCGTTGGCGAAGCTGGCGGCGGGTCTGGGGTCCGATTGCCCGCTCTTTCTCCACGGCGGGCCCTTGGTCATGCGGGGCAGGGGCGAACACCTCGAGGCGTTGGCCGATGGAGCGGTGCAGCGATTGCGGGGGCGGCGCATCTGGTTGTTCAAGCCCCCCATCAGTATTGCGACTCCCTGGGCCTTTCGCCAGTTGGCGGCACGAGCGCCGGAAAGCTACCTCACGCCGTCGGCGGCGGAAGAACGGCTGTCGCGTTGGTTGCGATCGCCAACGGCCCCGGTGGAGGAGCTGCTCTTCAATTCCCTCGAATCGGTCTGTTTTGAAAAGTACCTCGCGCTGCCGACGCTGGTCGCCCATCTGGAGAAACGCTTTGGCTTGAAGGTGGGCATGAGTGGCAGTGGCAGCGCTTGCTTCGCCCCGATTCCGGCCGGGGCCACCCCTGAGCTGGGTGCAGCGGTGGAAGCAACGGTCCGAGAAGCCTGGGGAACGGAGGCCTTTTTCGCGGAAGTAGGAATGGTCTGACGACAGCCGATTTGGGGTTGGAAACGGATTTTGAAGAAATCCGCGTTGACCGCCTGCGGTCGCCACCGCTTAACCTCGCAAGCCGTCGAACCACCCCCATCGAACGGACGTACTTTTTTTCATGCCCGCCAACGCTCGTGCGAAATCTGAAGTCACTGTGCAAGGCATCTCCGCCTCGCATGGGATCGCATACGGGCAGGTGTTTCTTTATCTGCAGTCGGATCTGGAGGTTCCCTCCTACCAGGTAGATCCGGACAAGCGCATCGAGGAGGTGGCGCGATTTGAGCACGCCCTGCTGATCACCCGGGGGCAGATTCAGAAGATTCGGGACGAGGTGGAGAAGAACCTTGGGGCGGATGAAGCCCGGATATTCGATGCCCATATGCTGGTCCTGGAGGACCAGGCGCTGATTTCAGAGACAATCCGGGACTTTGAATCCACCGGCCGCAACATCGAGACGTGTTTCAATGCGGTTTCGCAGCGGTACGTGCAGGCTTTCTCCGAAATCGACGACGAGTATCTGCGGGAACGCGCCGGTGACATCCGCGATGTGGCCCAGCGTGTGCTCGCCAATCTGATGGGCCAGGCGGCGGGCAATCTGTCTCGCCTGGTGGAGAAGCGAATCGTCGTCGCAAACGACATCTCGCCGTCCGACGCCGCATCAATCGACCGCAGTCACGCACTGGCGATTGTGACCGACACGGGCAGCAAGACAAGTCACGCCGTCATTGTGGCCCGTTCGATGAAGGTGCCGGCCGTGGTGGGCTCGCGCAATCTGACGTCGCAGGTTCGCAACGGTGACTGGATCCTCGTGGATGGCTACGATGGCGTGATCGTCATCAATCCCACCGAGCAAACGCTCTTCCGTTATGGGAAGATCCAGCTCCAGAAAAAGTCCTTTGAGCAGCGCCTGTTTGCCGCCAACCGGCAACCCTGCGTCACCCTTGATGGAGTTGCGGTGACCTTGCGGGCCAATATTGAAAAGGAAGACGAAGTCTCGCTGGTCAAAGAGTATCTCGCCTCGGGCGTCGGACTTTTCCGCACGGAGTTTCTCTACCTCAATGCGACCCGCATTCCCACGGAGGACGAACAGTACGCGGCCTATCGCACGGTGGCGGAGCAGCTCGCTCCCGCCCCGGTGGTGATCCGGACGCTCGACCTGGGTGGTGACAAGCCGATCACGGGAAATCCCGAGCTCTTTCCCCACGAGGACAACCCCTTTCTTGGATTCCGTGCGATCCGCTTTTGCCTGGAGAATCTCGAACTGTTCAAGGATCAGCTGCGGGCGATTCTTCGGGCCAGCGCGCACGGACACGTGCGCCTGATGTATCCAATGATCAGTGGTTGCGAGGAGCTGGATCGAGCGAACGCGGTGCTGGACGAGTGCCGAAACGAGCTGCGGACCAAAGGCGTTCCTTTCGACGAGAAGCTGCCGGTGGGGTGCATGATCGAGATCCCGAGTGCCGCCTGCACGGCGGATCTGCTGGCCGCGAAGAATGACTTTTTCAGCATCGGCACCAACGATTTGATCCAGTACCTGCTCGCGATCGACCGGGTGAACGATCGCATCGCGCACCTGTACGAGCCCACCCATCCGGCCGTGGTGCGCACCCTCAGTCAGATTGTCCACGAAGCCCACCGGGCGAAGATCCGGGTCAGTGTCTGCGGCGAGATGGCGGGTGATCCGGTGCTCGCTCCCTTGCTGATCGGACTGGGTGTGGACGAACTGAGCATGACGCCTCCGCTTCTTCCCGCGGTGAAGTTCGCGGTCCGGGCCATGACCATGTCAGATGCCCGCGCTTTGGCTTCGCAGGCCCTGACGCTGAAAGGGGCGAAGGAGATCCTGGCGCTCTGCGAATCGTTCTATCGGGCGCGGGTCAAGGTGGACTGACGGACGACCCAGTCGGCTTCTGTCCGCTCGCCAGGATGGTCTCAAATCCCGGCTCTCCGTCCTCCTTTGCCACGATGGAGACCTCCACCTGTTCAAAGCCGGCTCCGCGGAGGAATCCGTGCAGGGCGGTCTCCTTGAAGCCAAGCCAGACATCGGCATAGAGCTCGCGCGCTTTCTCAAACCCGTGTTCCTTCAGATCGAGAACCACCAGCTGGCCACCCTCCCGGAGAATGCGGAAGGCCTCGCGCACCGCGGTTTGGGGATGCCTCGCATGGTGCAGCGCCTGACTGAGAATCGCCAGGTCGACTGAACGGTCCGGCAGCGGCACCTGCTCAATGTCGCCCAGACGGTAGGTGAGGTTGCTCAGGCCGTTCTTGGTGGCGAGCTCGGTTCCCACTTCGACCATCCGAGGGGAATTGTCGATACACCAGACCTGTTTGACTCGACGCGCCAGGAGCTGGGAAATGAGGCCCTCACCGGCTCCCAGATCCGCAACGTCAATGGGCGGAGCGAGGCGGAGGGCGAGATGCCCGATCGCCTGCCAGGAACGGCCCGGGCAATAGTTTCGGCCGAGTTTGCCGGCGATGAGGTTGAAATATTGCTCCTGATGCGCCCGCCGTCTTGCCAGGACCCGGTCGAGATTGCCCTGATCCTCGACCAGTTCGGGCGACACCGCATCCCACGCGGCGCGCAGGAGATTCAACTGTGCGGCCGGCAGTCCGCTGCGCAGTGAGTAGAAGGCCTTCTTGCCGTCGCGCCGGTCGGATACGAGGTCCGACTGCCGCAGCAGGGCCAGCTGGGAGGAGATGCGCGATTGCGCCATGCCGAGGATGTCCTGAAGCTCCGCTACGGAAAGCTCTTCCCGGAGCAGGAGCGCCAGAAGCCTCAGACGGGTCGGATCGGCAAGGAGCTTGAGGAGGTCCCAGCTGGCGTTTACGCTTCGCACGCGAGACTCACTTGATCAGGCGAAGATTGAACGGATACTTGTACAACTCGCCTTGGTTCGCCCGGAGCGTGGCGATGATGATGAAGACCAGGTTGGCGATGCCGACGGCCGCGAGCAGGAAAATGCCGATGACCACAAACATCAGGACGAACGAAACGATCGCGGCGAGCAGCACCGTGATCTGAAAGTTCAAGGACTCCTTGCCCTGGTCGTCGACCTGCGGGAATTCAGTCTTCTTGATCTGCCAGACGATGAGGGGGCCGATGATATTTCCGACAGGAATGATGAAACCGGCGAGGGCCGAAAGGTGGCAGAGCATCGCCCACGTTTTGGCATCATTCGAGGAACTGGCAGGGGACGGGCTGGAGGGGGAAGAGCTGGAGTCCATGGAGTTCGGTATGTTCACATGACTGCCGGGCGTCAACCATCCGGCTATGAGTTCGACTCACGATCTCCACACGCGGGTCAACCCGATGGCTCCTCGATGCGGTCAACCTCGGGCCGTCGCCGACATCTTCTTTGTAAGAAGTTACGAGATAGGGCTTTGAAGAGTCCGCCATGGCAGGCGCGGACTGAGAAGTCGATCTTCAGGCTGGCTTGGACTCGGGGTTGACCGCGCCTTGAACCACCTCCGGTGTCGTGCCCGGCACCCCGATGGAGTGCACGGGCCGGACGGAACCGTGCGTTCAGGCCTGGTCGGCGTAACGGGAAATGCCCGTCACCACATAGCTGTCTTCCGAGCTTCCGATTTTCACCTTCACCTGATCGCCTACTTTCTTGGAGAGCAGAGCGAGGCCGAGCGGTGTCTTGTAGGCGATGACGTGATTCTCGGGATCACTGTCCCAGGCACCCAGGATTGTGTAGCGCGATACGCTGTTCGTTGTCGTGCTCTTGATTTCCACGATGCTCCCCGCGCTGATCTGGTCGACGGTGGCGTCCTTGAAATCGGTGATCCGAGCCCGACCGAGGTCCTTTTCCAGCAAACTCTTCTGGGCCATGAGTACCTGTTGATCCTGCTTGGCCATCTTGTACTCGGAGTTCTCCTTGAGATCTCCGTGTTCGCGGGCGGTGGCAATGGCTTTGGAATTCTCCGGAATTTTGCGCGAGACGATGCTCTCGTACTCTTCGCGTTTCCGTTCGTAACTTCCGCGCGAGACCAAGAGCTGCTCCTCCTTCGATTCCGCATCGGTGGCGACCAACGATTGGATGCTCGGGAAGATTTTGATGAAGCGCGCGAGCAGCGACTTTTTCGTCAGTTCCTCGAACCCTTGATTCAGCATCAAGGTATTGGCGAGATCGCGAGCGGTTTCAGGGTCGGCGGTCGAGAGGAGATCACCAATGAGGTCCGTGTCCTCACTCAAGATGTCGCCGAGCGGAATGCGCCGCGCCGAGGCGGATTGCAGCGCCTCGTAGTCAATGGCGAAGAAAATCGCATTGAGCAAACGAGGGGTGATCATGTCATTCAACAGCTTGGCAAATTTCTTTGAGTGACGATTCTTGACGATCCACAGGAGAACGGGCGCGCGCAGATTTTGTTCGGTTTGCCAGCGCTTGAGCACGGCAGCCAATTCGTCGGTATGCCCATTTTCCACGAGGAAATTGATGCATTCGGTGGTGAACTTCCCCTGTGAGGTCTTGAGCAGGTTAAAGACGATGTCTCGCGCCTCAATCGGGTGGGTCTGGAGGACCAAGCCGAGGAAGCGCGACTGAAACTGAACCGGGATCTTTTCTGCGATCGCGGGCAAATCCCGCGGATTGGCGATCAGGGCGGCCTGGGTCGGCTCAAGTCCGGTGGCATCCACTTTGGCCAGCGCGGCAAGATCGTCGCGCACCGCCGCGCCGTAGAGACGTTCGGCGGCGTCGAGCTGATTGGAGTCCTTCACCGACTCCGAAACGCCGGCCAGGATGGCGGTGAGATCGGTCTTGGTTTCGCCCTTTTCGGCGGCGTTGACCAGCTGCTCAGCCAGTTGGATACGTCGGCGGGCCGAGCGGGTGCCATTGAAGCTCTCCAGAATTTCATCCTCGGCGGACACCGGGATTTCGCGCAACACGTAGCACTCTGTCTTCTTGACGGGGACGGCGATCCGCGGGTCCTTCGCGATCGCTTTCTTTGCGGTCGCCCACCATTTCTTGAAGCGATCCTCTCCAATGGCCTGAGCAAGGGTGATTTCGAGGTCGATCGCCGTCGTTGCGTTGTTGGGGTAGGCTTGGAGGGCCTCCACGACGAGCTGGGCGGGATCTTTGTCGATCAACGAAGCGATCTGTGCCGAGTCGGTCTCTTTCCGCACGAGCAGATGCTTGGGATGGAGCACATCCATGGTGGTCAGGCAGAATGCCGGATCCATCGCGTGGCTCTTCTTGGACGCAAAGTCGATGATGAGCTTCTGGGTGGAATCGTCGTAGGACTTGATTTGTCCGAAGCCCCAGCTCCGGTGG
Source organism: Opitutaceae bacterium (assembly GCA_016794625.1). Taxonomy (GTDB): domain Bacteria; phylum Verrucomicrobiota; class Verrucomicrobiia; order Opitutales; family Opitutaceae; genus UBA6669. The sequence continues at coordinate 21,310 of JAEUGY010000063.1, read as the reverse complement.
ATGACGTAGGCACCCGGTTCCATCGCTTCCAGTTTGGATTTGGCCGTCTTGAGAGACGGGTTCTTGGCTAAAAGCGCGGTGACAGAGTCCGAGTTCATAAGCAAAAGTTTGTGAGTTCTGAACCTGAGAGCACATCCTAGCCGCCCCGCGGATGTCAACCAGACCGTTCTGGGGAAAGGTGAAGCGGTTGGGCGATAGGCCTTGGCAAAAACCCACGGTACGCCACCCTCCGGGCCGCGCATGTCGGACCGACCCCTTTCCCCGCCCCCCCGTTCTTCGTCTCCGGTCTCTCCGGCCTGGGCGGCGGCAGTCCGGCTTTTGTTGCGATGGTTGGAGCAATCCGAACGGGCCGATTCACTGCTGGAGGGGTTGCCGAAGGACCTTTCGCGGGTCGAACGCGCCCGGGTGCAGCACCTGTTTTTTGGCACCCTTCGCCACTTGGGGCGGCTTGAACGGGAGTTGGAGCGCTGGGTGTCGAGCCCCCCGCGGATGCGGCTGCGTGCGCTTTTGTTAGTGGCGGGCTTTGAGTTGATTGAAGGAGGGGAGGATGGCCATGTCGCCCGGGTCGTACACCATGCCGTCGAACAGGCCAAAGCCATGGCGAGTCCGTCCGAGGCACGCTTGGTCAATGCCGTGCTGCGCAAGATGGCGGTGGGTTTGAGTGCGCCCCTCGACGCCTCCTCGCTCACCGGGACCGCGCTGGCGGATGCCTTTTCTCATCCGGAGTGGCTGGTTCGCCGCTGGATCAGCGCTTGGGGCGAGGGGCCGACCCGGTCGCTACTCGCCCTTCATCAAACCCCTGGCCCCATGCACGCACGGTGGCGTGATGCAACCTCGTTGCCTCCGGAGTGGTTTGTACCGACCTCTCAGCCGGAGTTTTTTGAGCTCCCGCCCGGACGCTGGGGCGAAATTGAGCCGTTGCTCAAGTCGGGCCAAATCTACCTGCAAGATCCTTCGACCCGTTTGGCGGTGGACCTCCTCGAACCGGTGCCGGGCGAGGCGCTGGTGGATGCGTGTGCCGCGCCGGGTGGCAAGAGCCTGTTGATCGCCGACCGTCTGCAGCGCGGGCGGGTTTTTGCCCTGGAGCTGCCGGGGCTGCGGATCGAGCGCCTCAAGGAGAATCTCGCCCGGGTACGCACGGTGGAGGCGATCTGCGTTGCAGTGGATTTGCTTAAAATGCCGGGCAAGGAGCTCGCGCGTCGCGGGTTTCCCGAGACCTTCCCTGGCGTCTTGGTAGACGTGCCGTGTTCCAATACGGGAGTGATGAGGCATCGAGTGGACGTGAAGTGGCGTCTGCAGCCGGGAGATTTCGCAAGCCATGCGCGTCAGCAGGCGAGCCTGTTGCGCGCGGCGGCCGCCCTCGTTTCGCCGGGGGGGCGTTTGGTGTATTCGACGTGCAGTCTCGACGCGGAGGAGAATGAGCAGGTGGTGGAGGGGTTTATCGCTTCGGCGGGCGGACTTTGGACGTTGGAGGCGCAGGCCCGTTCTCGTCCTTGGGAAACCGGGACGGATGGGGCCGGCGCGTTTCGCCTCCGTCGGCGGGCTTGAGTCGACGGTTCGTTAGGGAACCAGCTCAAAGACAGGCACCGTGAGGATGGTTTCGTCGCGCCCGTGCAGAAAGGTCAGATCGATCACGTCCGCCTGCGCGATGCGCGTCTCGTAGCGTTGCAGCGGCCAGACGGCGACGGGTTCGTCGTCGATGCGCGTCACCAAATCGCCGACACGCACGCCCGCACGCTCGGCGGGTGAACCAGGAATCACGGCGACCACGCGCCAATACGCCGGAGTGCGTTTGAAGCTGAGCCCGGCACTGCGCAAAGCCGGACTGACGATGGGGGCGAGGGACTCACGAAAGAGCGTGATCTCTCCCCGCAGCTGGTCGAACGTGACGACAAAGTTCCGAAGAATGGAGCCTCCGATCGACGAAAGCTCATCGGTCATGTCGATGACTGGATTGGGAAGCGAATAGGCGCCAACTTTGAGCAGTCCGTTGAGGCGTCCCAACTCCTGGCTGCGTTCCCCTGACAGAGTGGCCAGCACACCTCCAGGCACCGGGCCGTGCAGGAAGCGAGTCGTCAGACCGACCGGGTTGAGGTGGAGCCCACCATCGCTACCCGAATCCACCAGCGCGACCAACGTCTGGCCGTCCAAATCGATCGGAATCAAGGGAGTCTTTGTCGTCGTGTCGAACGAGATGCGCGCGCCGGGCTGGAGTGTCGATGATCCGGCGGCGCGCGTCAGGAGGATGCGCGACTGCGGGTAGTCGAGTGTGAGCACGGTTTGGCGGAACAGCGGGAACCCAAGCACCCCATCGATTCTTTCGCCAAAATGATCGGAAAGCTCCGTGAAGTCGTAGATGAGAGCCGGAACCTGATCGAAACGGACTTCGCCCACCGAGATGCGACGCACGGTGACGCCGGTCAACTGAGTGGTTTCTCCCGAGGCGCTGCGCACATTGACCTTGGGCGTCTGGGTCGTGGGAGTGGCGGTGACATAGCGCGCCGCGAATTCGGGAGAGACCAGGGTGACCGAAGAACCCGTATCGACGAGAAAACGCCAAGGGCCGAATTTGTCCCACGTTAGTTCCACCATCAGCGTGTTCGCCGTCAGGGTGGCCGGTACACTGGAAAGCGGAGCGTCAAACGTGGTGCGCCCTGGGGTCGGGTCCCGGCGCAGCAAGGTGCAGCCGGGGCCGATCAGGAGCAGGCCGAGGACGAGCAGCAGGCCCGACCAGCCCTGGCGGAAAGGGTCGCGGTGATGGAGGGGGCAGACCCGCTCAACCGGCCTGGCATTCATTCAGGCACGCGGTTGAGGCAGGCCCCGGCCGGCCACCCAGGCGAGGATGGCAAGTGCGGCGCTGGCGACAAAAACCGTGGTGGCTCCCGCGGTCCAAAACAAGGCGCCCGCGCAGAGAGGTGTGATCGCCCGCGACAGGGAACCCAAAGAGCGGAAAAGTCCGAGCACGCGCCCCTGTTCTTCCTCACCCGCATAGAGGGAAATCAAGCCTGTCGACGCGGGATTGACCAGTCCGCTGCCGAGCGCGAGCAGGCCGACGCCTGCGTAAAGGACGAAGGGGGTCGGGGCGAAGCCAATGGTCAGCAGTCCTAAGGTGGAGCTGATCAAGCCGAAGCCTAGGACCTGCGTCTCCGGCCGTCGCGCGAGCAGGCGCCGCACCACGACACCCTGGGTCAGAATGGAGCAGACACCCAGGTAGCCCATCAACAGGCCATTCTCGGACGCGGTGTATCCGAATCGTTGTGCACTCAGGAACACCAGCGAGGCTTCCATGGCCACAAACGCGATGGAGTAGACGAAGGCCACCAGGTTGATGCGCCTGATTTCCGGGCGATCCACCGCCAGCAGCGCCGCGACGGGATTGCGCAGGCGCGGTTCCCGCGCCCGGCCGCGGGCCGCCGCGGGAAGCGTCTCGGAAAACCGGGCTCCGATCCAGATCAGGTTCACCAGGCTCATGGTGAGCGCGACCAGGGCCGGCGTGGAGAAGGGATTCACCCCCCAGTCACGGAGATCAGGATACAAAACCGAGAGGTCGATCTTCGCGGAGTAGGCGCCGAGCAGCGGCCCCGTCACGAGTCCAAGTCCGAAGGCGGCGCCGACCAGCCCCATGGCGCGCGAGCGTTCCGTGCGCGACGTGACATCGGCGACGGCCGCCGTGGCGACAGAAAGGTTGCCGCCAAAGGCCCCCCCAACCAGACGTGCGGCGAGGAAAAGCCAGAACGATCCCGAAAGCACCCACAGGAGGTAGCTCGCCGCAGTGCCTGCAACCGTGAAAAGAAGGACCGGTCGGCGGCCATGCTTGTCGGACAGGCTGCCCCAAAACGGTGCGAAGACGAACTGCAGAATGGAAAACAGGGAGCTGATCACGCCGCCGAAAAGCACTTCCGGAAGGTGCGAATCGTTGCCCAGTGCAGCCGCGACCGACGCCAGAAACCCCAGCATGGCACCAAGCAACCCTTCCTGACCATCAACAGTCAGGTAGTGGTGAAGCAAATCAGGCCCGAGAGGGAAAATGATCGAGAACCCGATCAGGTCGATGTACAGCGTCAGGAATATGACACCGAGCGAAAGCGGTCGTTGAGGTGTAGGGACGGTCGATGACACAGAAACCTCCAGCAGAGCGGTTAATCTTCCCACCGCCAAGCGGCAAACGTCAGGCGACTGTTTCCAGCAGCGTGCGCATCTGCTCTTTCAGCTGCGCAAAGGTGAACGGCTTCTGCAGAAATCCAGTGATCCGGCCGTCGCCAAGCAACGGACCCGCATCCCGTCGTGAATAGCCACTCATCAAAATCACCCGCATGGAAGGACTTAGCTCGCGGACGCGTTCAAGCACCTCCTCGCCCCCTAAACGGGGCATGGTCATGTCCAGAAGCAGAATGCAAACGCGTCCGCGATTGGCTGTGAACAGATCCAGACCTTCCTGACCGTCACGCCCCACCAACACTTCGAAGCCACTCAATTGGAGCATCCGGGTTGCCACCGTCCGAACCGAGTCTTCGTCGTCCACGATGAGAACACAGCGCTTTTCTGTGGAAGGAGGCTGGGTTGTACCGGAGGGTTCGGGATTCACGTCGTGTGGGACGCACCACGGTCGGTGCGCTTGATCTTGGGGGACTACTTCCCGTCGTTTCGCCGGGCGGGTGCTGCCGTTTCAGCCATCATGGTGACGATCCGGTACAAGCCAAGTCCCCAGCGGGTGATTTTTCCATTCCACCGGGGTCAGGCATTTGCGCCAGCGCAGATTGCCAGGGGTTTACCAAAGACCGCGCCAGGCCCGGGCAGACCCGCGAGGGCAAAGGAACGCCGATCACGCACGATCAGCGTCGGTACGGCAGGGGATATCGACCGGAAAGCGCTGCCACCTGGATTCTGGCGGCCTCAATGGCGGCCGTTTCGCCGGGTGTGTTGATGCCCTTGAGGACCAGATCGATGGCCGCGGCCACGGCATCCATATCTCGCTCCACCATGCCGCGCGTCGTGATGGCCGGAGTTCCGATCCTGATGCCCGAGGCTTGGAAGGGCGACCGGGTTTCGAAGGGCACGGTGTTTTTGTTCAGCGTGATATGAGCAAGGTCGAGCGTCTCCTGGGCCTTTTTTGCCGTGAGTTCCGGCAGATTTGCCCGGAGATCGACAAGGAAGAGGTGGTTGTCCGTTCCCCCGGATACGACCTTGTATCCGCGGCTCATCATTGCGGCCGCGAGGGCGCGTGAGTTTTTCACCACTTGTTCGGCATACGCCTTGAATCCGGGTTTCAGGCATTCGCCAAAGCACACCGCTTTGGCTGCGATGACATGCATGAGCGGGCCACCTTGCCCGCCGGGGAACATCGCGGAGTCGATGGCCTTGGAGTGCGCGGCGCGGCAGAGGATCAGTCCACCACGCGGCCCCCGCAGCGTTTTGTGGGTCGTGGTCGTGACGAAATCGGCATGCGGCACGGGCGAGGGATGGACGCCCGTGGCAACCAGACCCGCGATGTGGGCAATATCCGCGAAAAGGAGGGCGCCGACCCCACGTGCGATTTCACCCATCCGGGCAAAATCAATGACCCGGGAGTAAGCGCTGGCGCCCACGGTGATCATTTTCGGTCGTTCGCGGGCCGCCACGGTCGCCAGCTCATCGTAGTCGATCAGACCATTGTCCTCCCGGACGCCATATTGGCAGAACTGATAGAGTTTCCCTGAAAAATTGGCGGGATTGCCATGGGTCAGGTGACCGCCGTGGGAAAGGTTCATGCCCAGCACTTTGTCACCCGGAGTCAAAACCGACGTATAAACGGCGAAGTTGGCCTGCGAACCGGAATGCGGCTGCACATTGGCGTGCTCCGCTCCAAACAGCTTCTTGGCGCGCTCGATGGCGAGGGTCTCAATCGTGTCGACGTGCTCACAGCCGCCGTACCACCGTTTGCCGGGATAGCCCTCGGCATACTTGTTGGTGAGCACACTCCCCTGGGCCTCCATCACCGCCGGGTAGGTGAAGTTCTCCGACGCGATCAGCTCAATATGACTTTGCTGACGAGCAAACTCCGCGGAGATCGCGGCGTGAATTTCCGGGTCGAGTTGGGCGAGCGGCGTGGTGTTGAGCATGGTCGGAGACGGTGCGACGGTCGAGGGCATGGGTTGTCAATGACCCTAAACGACCAGCAAGCATCGAAATCGATGCCGGGGAAACCAAAATTTATTTTTTGCCTGCGATCAACGTGCGCAGAAAAGCCATGACCGAGGGAATGGCCTCAACCATCTCATCGCGGCAGGCTTCGTAAACCTTGAGGGGACCACCAAACGGGTCGCCAATTTCCTTGTCATGACCTTCGGGCAGGAACTCGCGCCACAAGTAAACATGCTCGGGCACGGGATCGAACTGCAATTGGATCATGGCCCGGTGAGTTTCAGTCATGCAGAAAATCGCGAGCGCGCCGTCGATCAGTTCCTGAGTAAGTGGCTGACTGGTATGGCGTTCAATATCGATACCGACCCGCTTGAGGGCCGTGACCGAATGATCGGAGACGGGCTCTCCGCCGCGGGCAGCGACGCCGGCGGATTGCACGTCGAGCGAGCGCAATGGCTCGGCTTGTGCCGCCAGGGCATGCGACAAGAGGCCCGCCGCCATGGGACTCCGGCAGATGTTGGCGGTGCAGACCGTCAGGAGATACCGTTTTCCGCGCATCAAATGAAACGATGAACGAAAAGGCTTTCGGTAGAAACGCAACCCTTGGCCGGAGCCGGTTCCAAGTTGGTCGTAGCGCGATTGCGATTAGAGTTTGCCCAAGGCTCGGAGCGCCTGATGAAGGTGAATGGCGCGCTGAAGCACGGCGTCGATGCGGGGACGGTTTTTTGGTTCCACTGCCGGCGAGGTGCCCGCGCCCGAGGGCGCAGACGGTGTCGTATCCAGGCTCTCCGGGGGTGACTCCGGGATGGGTAGACCGTTGGCATGGTCTCGAACCATGGCGGCTTCGTCATAGCGTCGTTTTTCCCGCTTGGGTTCGAGCAAGTCCGTCAATGGGGAGTCGGCGTCAATGGCGTCCCTTGACTGTCGGTCTTCATCCGAGGAGGTGGCCACGGCGATATCGACGGCTGCGGCTTCGTGCGCGGCCGCCAGCGTAAGGACCCCGGGCCGCTTCACCTTGAACAAATCGAGAAGCGGCTTCGCCGTGTCTGGGTCGAGGAGCACCAGCCGGATGGCACCCGGTCCGGGGATTTCCAGAAGAGGGGCGAACCGGCTGACGGACTCCGGCGATGCCCGTGTGCCTCGGAGGTCGAGCACAAGCGCCGCCTTGGCCGGGGGCATCGGTTGAGCGTCCACCTCTTTGATTCGAAGGTAAGTGAGCCCATCGGACAGCTCCACGGTGCGGGCCCCTCCGACCGAAACTGCGGCGAACAAGAGAAGGGTCCGTGCAATCAAGGAGAGCGCAACCGACGGTCGGATAGAACGAAACCAGGGAGTCATGGCGGTCAGCAGGGAGCGGGTTCTTGGTTTGGTCCGAAGGAAGGCAGGCTACCCTCAAGGCTGGTGCCGCTGCAGTTGCCGGGCCCCGATGTCGCGTCGGAAATACTTGCTGCGGCACTCAATCTGATCACACACCGCATAGGCTTGATCGACCGCAGCTCGTAGCGTTGGGCCGAGGGCCGCGACGCCGAGCACACGACCTCCGGCGGTCACCAGCTGACCGTTTGAGTCGCGGGCCGTGCCCGCATGATAAAGACTGACGGTGTCGGGCAGGTTGGCGGGCAGGACCAGTGCGTCTCCTTTCGGATATGCGTCGGGGTAGCCGCGGGCGGCGATGACGACGCACACTGCGTGTTCGCGGCGGACCTTGAGCGTGTAGTCCGCAAGGTTTCCCTGGGCCGCCGTCCAGAGCAGTTCCAGCACGTCGGACTCGATGCGCGGCAACACCACCTGGGTTTCTGGATCCCCGAAGCGGGTATTGTACTCAAGGACTTGAGGACCGTCGGCCGTCAGCATGATGCCGATGAAAAGCGTGCCTCTGAAGTCGATGCCCTCGGAGGCGATGGCATCGACCGAAGGGCGGACGATCTCCCGATCGATGCGATCCCACAATGCGGGAGTGACCACCTCCGCCGGTGAATACGTACCCATGCCGCCCGTGTTGGGTCCGGTGTCATGGTCGCCCACACGTTTGTGATCCTGTGAGGTGGGCAGAATAACGTAGTCGCGGCCCGAAACCACGACGAGCAGGGAGGTTTCTTCGCCGACGAGGCAGTCTTCAATAAGGATGCGTGAAGGCTCTTCCGCAGAGTCGGGCCTGGCGGGAATGGCGAGTAAGGTCCGGACCGCAGCCTCGGCGTCATCATGGTGGGTCGCCACCACCACGCCCTTGCCGGCGGCAAGCCCATCGGCCTTCACCACGATCGGAGCGGGACGAGAGCGAAGATAGGCGATGGCCTCGTCGGCCGAGGCGAAGGACGCAGCGTCCGCGGTTGGAATCCCGTATTTCTGCAGAATTTCCTTGGTGTAGATCTTGGAGGCCTCGAGCCGGGCACCGTCGGCCTTTGGGCCGTATGCCGGAATTTCGGCATCGAGCAGAGCGTCAACGAGTCCCAAGGAGAGCGGCACTTCGGGGCCCACCACGACAAACTCGATTGATTCGCGACGAGCGAGTTCGACCAAGCCTCTGACGTTGTCCGCTGCGACCGGAATGCATGGGGCGTCTTCGGCGATTCCTGCATTACCCGGTGCGGCCAGCACGCGAGGACGCGCCGGGGACGCCTGCAATGCGCGGACCAAGGCGTGTTCACGCCCGCCGGCACCAACGACCAGAACGGAACGGGGAAGAGTGGACATGGAAACCACCAGCAAACGGGGGAGATCCCCGCCGTGGCAAGCCGCGTCAGAGGACCTGCAGCTTCTTCCGGTAGAAGGCGACGACCTCCTCGGGATCGTCGGAGAAGAGAATGTAGTCGAGCATCCAGCTGGGTGCCCTCCGGGTTCGAACCATCTCTCTCAGCTGTTTACGGAGATCGGCAAAGAACTTGGCGTCGAAAAACACGTAAGGCACACGAGGGCGGATGCCGAGTTTGAGATTGCAGAGTTCGATGCCGATCTCCTCCAAGGTTCCCACGCCACCGACATTGAAGATACAGAAATCGGCGACTTCGAACCACTTCTGCCGGAAATGGCGGCTGTTTTCCTGGAAGGTGTTGAAGAAGTCCACGCCGAGTTCCGGAGGCTGCGCTTCCAATTCCAGAAAACACGCGCCCGTGAGCGCCCCCTGGCTGCGTGCCTGATCCGTGGCCAATCGCATGACCCCGCCTCCTCCTCCGGTCAGGACGCCGACATTGGGCCCGATGAATCCGGTCAGGGTATCGATGAGAGTGGAGATGCGCCTTGTCTGTTCGACGTCCAACCCCACCGCGCTCCCGTAAAAGGCGAGGATGGTGGCTCCTTGGAAACGCTTTGACAGCTCCTCACGAATGAAAAACCCATGCTCCTTCTTGTACGTGTGCAGGTACACATCGCCCATGGCCTCGTTGTACCAGTAGACATCGAGCCCGATGGCGGAAAAGTTATCCAGCCGCCCGTGCGCGTTGCTCGAGAGAAAGAAGCCGTGGGTACGCGAGGGCTTCCGGAACACGATTCGCCGCAGTTTCAGCTCCTGGATGCGGGTGAGAAGTTCGATGTTCTCGAAGAGGTTGGGAAAGTAGTCGATGAGCAGGGTGTCGGCGTCGGCCGGGGCGTTGTCGAGCGCCTGAACCATGGTATTGTAGCCGCAGGTATCGACCTTGGCGTCGAGGAGCTTCGCCTTCATGCTGGGAGGCGTCCCGGCGGCGAAGAACAGGCTCTGATTCTCCATCATCGCATTCTGACCCTTGACCGTCAGTCGCGTCTTCGGCCGTGCGTCGGGCGCAGGCTTGGGCGGAGTGGCATCGAGGCACTGGTAAAGTTCGCTCACGGTCGAGAGCAGACGGGTACGGCGTTTGGCCAGCGTCTTCATCTCCGGGTCGGTGGGAGGTGGAGCCCGAAAGATCTCCACGGACACCAAGGGGTTCACCACCGGTTGCTCTCCCGTGTTGTAGATCTCCAGCATGATGTTGGTGCCGAAAGTCTTGAGGGGATCCAGGAGGACTGCGCTCGTATGGATGCCGAAGTGACCCTCTCCCTGATTGAGCACCACAAAATGCTCCTTCAAGTACATGGAGCAGCTCGTCAGGATCCCAGAGCGGGGTGGGATGGCGAGTGGTGAGACTTCCCTCCGAATCTGCACCTTGTCGAGAAAGGCGCGCCCGGCTTCCCCGTTCACCAATCGTTCGAAGCTCCCGCGCAAGAGTTTGGGGTTCAGGGTATAAACCACTTGGTGCGGGGTCAGGAAGACCCTTCCCAGCCGATCGATGCTAATCGTATTGGGCAGCTTGATTTTGTTCGTTTTGACCGCTTCCCAAATTTCTTCCGTGTTCAGTTTGGCTGCGACGGGCGCGTAATAGAGGCGCCCGACCGGGATTCCTGGACGCAGGAGTTTTCGCCAGTAGGCCGCGTTTGGGAAGCTATGATCGAAGATGAACGCCTCGGCGTCGATGATCAGTCGATTGCCATCCAGGGTCGGCTGGCCATGCGTGAGCATCTCGATGCCGATACGCGCCAAAGTACTGCGTTCGGTAAAACGCAATTCGGACAGATGGCTCTTGAGGAATTCGAACTCCGCGGGGTTCCGGGGCCAGAATGCGAGCGTGAGCAGGACGGTGGTATCGTCCTTGGGTTTCACGACAAGGATCTGTCCATCCTGACTGGTCCAAAATTGTTCGGCGTACATGGTCGAGAGCGCGTACTGAACCCACGGTCGGCCATCGACTCAAGCGAGGATAATGGTTTGCCAACCCGGGAGTTTCCGGGCTCGCTCTCGACTTTTCGGCAACAAAACCCGCTGCTACGTTACTATCTTCGATCTCCGCATGAACTTGTTCCGTTTCATCGCCACGCCTGCCGTGGTCTTCGCCGCTTCGGCCTCCCTGTCCGCCCAGGGTGTCACGTTTCCCGCTCCTGGCACAGCGGCCGCGGCCCCGGCCGCAGCTGCCGCCCCGGTCGCGGCACCCAAATACACGGAGGACCAGTTGCTCGAAACGTTTGGCTGGTTTGTGGGCAAACGGATCGGAATCACGGAACTGAAGTTCACCCCGGAACAGACCGCCCAGATCGTCAAGGGTCTCCAGGCTGCAGCGGCCGGTAAGGACGCTCCCTACAAGTTGGAAGAAATCGGTCCGGACATGGACAAGTTCATGCAGGCGAAACAGCAGGTCTACATGGACGAATTGAAGAAGGAAGGGCTCGCCGCTTCCGTGAAGTTTCTCACTGAGGTAAAGGCGAAACCCGGTGTGATCAGTCTGCCGAGCGGCCTGGCCTATGAAGTCGTGCAAGCTGGAACGGGGGACTATCCCAAGCCGACGGACACGGTCAAAGTGCACTACACGGGGACCCTGATTGATGGATCCGTGTTTGATAGCTCCGTGCAGCGCAATGAGCCCGCGGAATTCCCGCTCGACCAGGTCATCGCCGGCTGGACCGAAGGGCTGCAGAAGGTGAACAAGGGCGGCAAGATCAAGCTCTACGTTCCCCCGCAACTCGCGTACGGCGACGATGGCCGCCCGGGCATCCCGCCGGCTTCGACGCTGATTTTTGATGTCGAACTGCTCGAGATCAAGGCGGCGGCCCCGGCCCCCGCTCCCGCGGCGGCTCCGGCAGCCAAATAATCGGCCTACCGATTCAAACAAATTACCCTCGGCCTTCCCGGCCGGGGGTTTTTTGTGACCGGTTCGTAACAGTCCGAGCCCACCAATACGGTTGCGAACGGTATCGTTTTGATCGAGATCGGTCCGGTTTTGGCTCATGAAACTCGCCCTTGTCACCGAGACCTATCCGCCGGAGGTGAATGGCGTGGCCATGACGTTGGCCCGCCTGGCGAAAGGATTGGCCCTCCGCGGTCACGAGGTTGAGGTCATCCGTCCGCGACAAAAGGGCGAGGCGAGCCCGGTTACCCTCGCTTCGTTGTCACCGCAGGTGGCGGAGTATGTCGTGCCAGGGGTCGCGATTCCCTCCTACACCAGCTTGCGCATGGGGCTGCCGGTGCGCGGGCGACTCATTCGCCGCTGGCGCGAGGTGCGGCCCGACGTGGTGCACGTGGCCACAGAGGGCCCCTTGGGATTGGCGGCGCTGAGTGCGGCGCGCAGGCTTGGGCTGCCGGTGACATCCAGTTTTCACACCAATTTCCATGCCTATGGCGGGCACTATGGATTGGAGCTGCTGAAAGGATTGGCCCTTCGTTACCTTCGCTGGTTCCACAATCGAACTTCGTGCACATTGGTTCCCACCGCCGGTGGAGCGCGCCAGCTGGCCGAAGAGGGGTTTCGGGGCGTGGGCGTGCTCGCCCGGGGCGTCGATACCACGTTGTTTCACCCGCAGAAGCGCTCGGAGCAACTGAGGGCGACCTGGGGAGCGGCCGCGACGGATCCGGTCGCGATCTACGTGGGACGGATCGCTGCGGAAAAGAACCTGGGGCTCGCTGTCCAGGCGTTCGCCGCATTGCAGCGTGTCGTGCCCGACGCGCGATTTGTTCTGGTGGGAGACGGGCCGGAACGCGCCGTGCTGGCCCGGCGTCACCCGGAGTTCATCTGGGCGGGAGTCCGGCGGGGAGACGAGCTGGCTGCGCACTACGCTTCGGCGGATCTGTTCATTTTTCCCAGTGTGACCGAGACCTTTGGCAATGTCGTGACCGAAGCGATGGCCAGTGGATTGGTGGTCGTGGCTTTTGACTATGCCTCCGCCCGCGAACATCTGCGTGATGGAAATAACGGATACACGGTCCCTCTGCCTGACCCTGGGGGATTCGTCGCCAAGGTGGGCGAGGTCGCGGCAGACCGCGGTGCCTGGCCCGGGATCAGGAGCCGGGCCCGGGAGACGACCCTGGAAATCACCTGGGATGCCGTCATCGACCGGTTTGCGGCGCAGCTCGAGGTATCGCGGACGAAGCCATGAGTGCGCGCGGGGGCGCTATCAGCGGGCTTGCGCGGAATAGCGGCGCAGGTCGAGCGTGTGGCGGCCTTCGGGCGGGAAGTCGATTTTGGGAATGTAGCGGGCCTGCCCCAGCGTGTGTGGCCAGGGCTCCCAGCGTTCCGCCTGTCGCGACGCGGCCTCCACCTCGTCCGCTGGCCGGTCGTTGTAGGGCTCGCTGCGTGGATTCCAGACGTGCCACCGAGCCGCCGCGACCACGGTGAGCGTGGCCCGGTCCACCCATTCGATCAACAGCGGGGCATGCACCGGCACATGCGGGTGCAGGGCGGGGGTCAGATAGAAAGCTCGAAACCGGATGCCCGCGGCGGCGCACACACCGGCGCGACGCGGCAGTCCCGCGGGCAGGGCGCGAAACTCGCACGGGTATCCATTGACCAGCAGCAGCCCGTTCTCCAACGCGTGTGCGGAGGTAACGGAAGCCTCGATGCGGTCCATGGATGCATCCACCGACCGGGCCACGGTGCCCGCGTTGGGAGACTCTCCGAGCAGAGGCCAGGCCTCCAGCGCCTGGCGGAACTCGACCGTGAACTCCATCGCGGGACTCGGAGTCGGACCTTCCTTCTTCTCCGGGATCGCCAGCGCGAACTGGCCCAGTTTCGGGAAACGGAAGTCGAACAAGGGCTCCAGCCACGCGAGATCGAATCCGATTCCATGGGCCTTGAGGTCGTCGACCACGGCGGCGAGATCGCTCCAGACGAACGAAGGCAGAAAAAAGCGATCGTGCAACTCTCCCGCCCAGCGGACAAAAGGATGTCGGAACGGATCGACGGCCAGGCGGGCGAGGACCGCGCGGACCAGCAGCGCCGTGAGCGATTGAGCGGCTCGTGACGGGTTGGACTCGAAGGCGCGGAATTCGACGAGGCCCAGGCGTCCATTGCCGGCGAAGGGATTCCAGAGTTTGTCGACGCTGATCTCCGCGCGGTGGGTGTTGCCCGAACGGTCCATGAGCAAATCGCGAAACAGCAGATCAAAGAGCGCGTAGTTGTACGGCGATCCGAACTGTTCCGCCCCGGCGCAGGCGATTTCCAACTCGTAGAGCGCCTCGTAGGTGGATTCGTCGATGCGTGGCGCCTGCGAACTGGGGCCGAGGTACTGGCCGGTGAACGCGTAGCTGAGCGCCGGATGGTGCTGAAAATAGCGGATGACCGAAGGCAGGAATCCGGGTCGCGCGAAAAAGGGCGAATCGAGACCGACCGGTCCACCGAACACCAGATGCGCGCCGCCGCCGGTGCCGGAGACGCGGCCATTGAAGCCGAGCTTGCGGGCGCAAAGGCCGACGTCATGAGCGGCCTCAAACAGCTGCTCCAACTGGCGGTCATACCCTTCCCAGGTGGCGCAAGGCGTCAGATTGATTTCAATCACCCCCGGGTCCGAGGCGAATCCGATCGTGGGCAGGGCTCCGTCGATGGGCGGCGCGTAGCCTGCGAGCACCACGTCCCGAAGCTTGGCCGCCACCAGACAGCGTTCGATCAGGGGCAGCAGCGTTTGGTACGCGGCCGTCGTCAGAGGTGGGATGAAGAGGGCCAGACTTCCTTCCCGCACTTCGACCGTCATCGCGCGCTTCAGGGTGTCCTCCGGCAAACGTCCCAGCGGCAGACGCAGTCCCAGCAAGGAGTCTCCGGGTATGAGGCTGACGGTGCGGCGTTTGAGCACGGCGGCCCAATCGTCGGATACCCATTTCTCACCGGTATGGTCGAGTGGCCCGACGAAACCCACCACGGCATCGGGGGTCGACTCCTCCGCGCAGGAAAGCAGTGCTTTGGGATCAAGCTCGAGGGCGCGGAAGATGGCTTCGAGCAGGCTTTTGCCTTGCGCGGCCGTGTGCCGTCCGGGCTTGAGATCCGCCTTGAGCAAGGTCGGATCCTTCCACAGTGCGATGCCATCGAGCCGTCGTTGCAGCAGCAGGGTCCACCGCGGCAAGGGTTCGCCCGGGTAGTGTTTTCCCGATGTTTCGAGCAGGACGGAGCCCGGAAAGTGGAGTTCCGCCAGGCGCCGTGCGAACTGTCGGGCATAACCAAGTTTGGTCGGCCCCAGCGCGGCCGTCTGCCATTCGGAGCCTTCGGGGCGCAGGGGAATGAAGGTGGGTTCGCCACCCATGGTCACAGCGAGCCCGCTTTGGGTCATCACCGCTTCGACCTCGGCGGCGCAGCGTTGTATCTGGTTCCACGCGGAGGCGGTGTAGGGCGGGTGCTTCATGAAAGAGGAGGGCACGCGAGCTGTTCCACCCAGACTTCCGTGTGCATCCGGCTCGCCACCGTCTGTTCACTGTAGAGCGTTCCCTGAATGGGATTCACACTCTCGGCGACGGCGGCGTGGGCGACCGGGATGAACGCGTCGTTGCAGAAGACCCCGTGCGTGGGATCCAGCCCTTTCCAGCCGGCACCCGGAAGGTAAACCTCCACCCAGGCATGCATGGCGCCCGCGGTACGATGGTTGTCGTTCGGTGGGGAATAGAGGTAGCCGCTGACAAAGCGGGCGGCGAGGCCGAGCGTACGACAGAGCTCGACCAGCAGGACTGCGTAGTCGCGACAGGCGCCGGAACCCAGTTCCAGAGTCGTACGGGAACTCTGGATGCCGTGTTCCTCCCGTCGCTGATACGTGAGCGCGCTAAAGACAGCCTGATTGAGAGCCAGGAGGTAGGGAATCGTCTCTTTCGGCGGCGACGCGAACCGTTCCTTCAGCCAGCGATTCAGCAGGGCGCGGGTCTCGGGAAACGGGAGCGCCAGGTAGGGGCTCAGGTTGAAACGTTCCACCGCTTCATAATCAAAGGGCATGGTGGAAGCGTGGGGCCGGAGGAGAAAATCAAACGGATTGGAGTCGAAGGTCTCCACGCCGAACTCGGAACCAATGCTGAGCAGGGCGGCGGGCTCTCGGAAATACACCCAGGCGAGCAGCACGTCGTGAGAGTCGCGTGTCCAATTCAGCTTGGCGTCCGGCGAGATCGTGAACGCGAAGTCGTTGACACGCAGCAGGGGAGTCTCCCGCGGGCGCAGATAGAGCAGATGAGGTGAGAGATTCACCGGGCGATCATACTCATATCGCGTGAAGTGGGAGACGTGGAGTTTCATGGTGCAGACGCAGCCGCAGAGCAGGTGTCAGGCCGAAAGCGCCGCCCGAAGGTCCGCGATGAACGAATCGATGTCCTCGGGACGTGTGTCCCAGGAGCACATGAGACGGTAACCGTGGGCACCGATGAAGTTGTAGAAGTGCCAGCCTCGGCTGCTCATCGCCTGGGCGACCGGCGGAGCAAGTTCGACGAAGACGGCATTGACCTCGGGCTGCGCGAGCAGGCGCACACCCGGGAGTGAACGGAGCTCCGCGGCCAGCCGCTGGGTCATGGCGTTGGCGTGGGAGGCGTGACGTAACCACGCACCGGATTCCAGCATCCCGACCCACTGGGCGCTGAGGTAGCGCATCTTGGAGGCAAGCTGCCCCGCCTGTTTGCAACGATAGTCAAATTCACGCGCCAGCTCCGGATTGAAGAACACCACGGCTTCGGTCGTGTTCATGCCGTTCTTGGTGCCGCCAAAACAGAGCACATCGACTCCCGCCCGCCAGGTGAAGTCGGCGGGAGCGTGCCCTTCGCCCTTGCCCCCGGCAAGAGGCCGCGTCGCCAGCGCGGCGGCGGCATTGGCAAAGCGCGCGCCATCCATGTGGACGGCCAGGCCATGGCGCTTCGCCACCGCGGCGAGCGCGGCGACCTCCTCCCTCGAGTAGACCGTGGCCCATTCTGTCGACTGGGTGAGGGAAAGGACACGGGCTTTGGGAAAATGGATGTCCGTGCGTTTCAGGATCAGCCGCTCCACCGTCTCGGGCGACAACTTGCCGTTGTCTCCGGTCGCAGTCAGCAGCTTGGTGCCGTTGGAGAAGAACTCCGGAGCGCCGCACTCGTCGACCTCCACGTGGGCAAAATCGTGACAGATGACGCTATGGTAGCTCTGGCAAAGCGAAGCGAGCGCCAGCGAGTTGGCGGCCGTGCCGTTGAAGACAAAGAAGATCTCCGCGTCGGGTTTTTCAAAAACGGACCGAATGAGGTCGCAGGCGCGCCGGGTCCAGTCGTCGGTCCCGTAGCTGGGCACCCGGCCCTGGTTGGCCTGGGTCAGGGCGGACCAGGCTTCCGGACAGATTCCGGAGGTGTTGTCGCTGGCGAAATGGTAATCGTGTCGCGAAGGAGAAACGGCGGTCATGCGTCAGTGTCGTCGCACGCGGGCCGGCGGGGAAGCGTTTTTTCGACGTTGGCAGGCCGGGCCGGGGCCGTCATTGGCAGTGGGAGCGGCCATGAGTGAATTTGAACCAAACCTCTACCTTGTCGGCTTCATGGGGACCGGGAAGACCACCATTGGTCGTGCGTTGGGACAGCGGCTGGGGTTTGCCGTCATTGACAGCGACCATGAGATTGAGCGCGTCTGTGGGAAACCGGTCACCGAGATCTTTGCCCAGGAGGGCGAGGCTGAGTTTCGGCGCCAGGAACGCAGGTTCGTCGAATCAGGCCATCCGGCTTCGCGACACATCGTGGCCTGTGGAGGCGGTTTGATTGTGCCGGAGGGCATGCTGGAACTGCTGAAAAGCAAAGGGGTGGTCATATGCCTGCACGCCTCGATTGAAACGATCCTGAAGCGAACCCAGGGGCAGCGACACCGGCCGCTGCTCAATGTCGATGATCTGGACGCTCGGGTGCGCGACCTCTACTCCGCCCGTGAACCGATCTATCGAAAGGCGGGCACGATGATTTTGACCGACGCGCGCCCGCTGAACGACATCGTGACCCATGTGATGCGTTCCTACCGACGTGAAGCAGGCGACTGGTTGCGCCAGCATCGGATGAATCCGAGGCTGGCGGACCCGCGGGTATGACGCCGATTGACCACGAAGGACTGCGGCAGCGCATCCGTACGATTGGCTTTGATGAGGTCCGTTTTGCGCAATTGCCGGACGCTTCCGTCGGGGCAGGTCTCGGCGCCTGGCTGAAGTCAGGCTACCACGCAGACATGGCCTGGCTGGCGCGGAATCAGGACAAGCGCGAGAACCCCGAATTGATCCTGCCGGGTGCCCGCTCCCTCATCCTGCTCGGGGTCAATTACTGGTCGGAAGAGCGGCCGGCGGCGGTGGCCAATGCGGGAGCGCCGCGCTGGGCACGCTACAGCCTCTACGAGGATTATCATGACACGCTTCGTGCAGGATTGGTGAACGTGGGTCGACTGCTGGAGGAGACCTGCGGGGTGGGGGCCGACGACTACCGATACTATGTGGACACGGGACCGGTCTTGGAGCGCGGCTGGGCGGCGCGAAGCGGCATGGGGTTCACCGGCAAGAACGCGATGCTCATTTCCCGACGCCATGGGAACTGGCTTTTCCTCGCGAGCATCGTGACCCGGATTCCGCTCCCCGCCGATCCCCCGATCCGCCTGCGGCCCATGGAGGGTGATCCCTTGGGTGCGCAGGCGGGCCTGCTCTGCGGCCGTTGCACGCGTTGTCTCGATGCCTGCCCGACTCAGGCGTTCGCCGCCCCCGGAGTGGTCGATTCCCGGCGCTGTGTTTCGTATCAGACCATCGAGAACAAGGGCCTGATCCCGCGGGAGCTGCGTGCGGGGATCGGAAACCGGATCTATGGGTGCGACGTGTGCCTGGAGGTGTGCCCCTGGAACCGATTTGCCCGGGAAGGTCGGCGCCAGCTCCTGAGTGCGCGCGAGGAATTGCGCGACGTCTCGCTGGCCGACTTGCTCGCGCTCACCCCGGAGTCGTTCGCGCGCATTTTCCGGCGCACTCCGATCAAGCGGGTCAAGCTCGGAGGCATCCTGCGCAACGCTTGTATCGTAGCTGGAAATACGGGCGACGCATCCTACCTGCCGGCGTTGATTGCCCTCGCCCGGCACGCCCTGCCCCTGGTGCGGGCCCACGCGGTGTGGGCGGTGCATCGCCTCGGGGGAGGCGGTCAGCTGGACGAAGCGCGTTCGAGCGAGACCGCGCCCGAGGTCTGCGCCGAGTATGCCGCGGAGCACGCGGAGGCCGGCGGGCGCGAGGTACGGCCAGCCCCGTTCGCCCCGGTCTAGGATCCAAACAGGGTGCTCATGGTCCGGGCGAAATGAGGAGGAGGACGGACCGGTCTGCCTTCGCGATCGATGAACGCGTGGGTGGTGCTGCCGGTCGCGAGCAGCTCCTGTTCACGCCGAATCTCGTAGTCCAGACGGATGCGCAAGAGCGGGCGCTCGCGCATGGTGGTGATGACCGTCAGCAGGTCATCGTACAGGGCGGGTCGGAGATACTTCGCGGTCACCTCAAGCACGGGAAGCCGGAAACCGTCCGCCTCGAGCTGACGATAGGACAGGCCGTGTTCCTTGAGCAGGGTGGTGCGGCCGATTTCGAACCACGGGAGGTAGCTCCCATGGTACACGACTCCCATCATGTCGGTCTCGGCATAACGAACGGCGATTTGGGTGCGCGATTGAATCATCGATGGGGATGCGGACTCGGCGGGGAAGGATTGAAAAGCATGTTTGCCGACTGGAGCCATGAATTGCGCCGCGACCAGGCCCGGCCTGCCTCGCCCAGACTCTTGCGCAAGGCAGCGTTGCTGATCAGTCGTTCAAAAGCAGCGGTCAACTGGGCCGGGTGGTCAGGTGGAACACACAGACCCGTGACTCCGTCCACCACCGCTTCGGCCACCCCTCCTATGGTATGGGCCACCACGGGAAGACCATGCGCCGCCGCCTCGAGATAGACCAATCCGAAGCCTTCGATGCTGTGCCGGTAGTCGATGCTCGTCATCGCGAAAATGTCCGCCCGGTCGTAGACTCGATCGAGCTCGTCGTCGGGCAGTTCTCCGAAGAAACGGACTTTCAAGTCACTGCCCGCCGCGCGTTCCCGCAAGGTGTGTTCGTAGTTCGATTTACTGTGGCCGCCGACGATCCAGTACTCGATTTTCTGGCGGAAACGCGGTGCGAGCGCCTGCAGGGCCTCGAGAGTCACGAGCTGTCCCTTGCGTGGATGCAGGCGGCCGACCGTCAGCACCACGAGCCGGTCCTTCTTGGCATGGGGAGTCGGTTCGGTGACGACTGCGAAGTCGGATCGCAGCGCCCCCGGGGTCAGGAACGCCTTGCGAGCCGCCTCCGGAAAGTGCTCCACCAGCAGGTCGTGGGTATAATGGGTCAGGGTGCTAATGCGGGAGGCGTTGCGAATGAGCCGGGAGGTCAAACGGCGCGTCACGGGATTGCTGTGAAACTTCAAAATCTCCGAGCCATGAAAGGTCAGGATGAGTTGTTTCGGCCGGAATCCTTTCACCCCCTGCAGCATCATCATCGCGAGCATCGGACCGGGCTCGGGGAGGTAAACGGTCGCATAGCGCAACCGCCGCCGCTCGGCGACCAGCTGAATCGCCAGCTTGAGCTGACAGCGCAGATCATGCGTGCCGGGCAGCGGCAGCCGGCGCAGTCGAAACGGCCAGTGTTTTTCGTGAGCGTGGGCCGAAGTGGACTGAGCCCAGACCTCGACATCGAACCCCAGACCGACCGAGGCCCGGGCCATTTCCTCGGCGAACGTCGCTATCCCTCCACGTTTGGGATAGAACTCATGAGTGATAAGAAAGAGAGAACGGGTCGATGCGGCGTTCATGCGCAGGAGCGGGCGTGGCGCGAAGAGGGTCGAGGCTACCGGCTTGGAACCGCAGGGCAAGCCCCCTTGCCGGCGTGCGCGAGCCTCCGCCGGAGTCGCCGGCCGGGGCCAGCGGAGTCAGGCGGAGTGCTGGTGCCCCCACCGTGACTCGAACACGGATCATTCGTTTAGGAAACGAACGCTCTATCCACTTGAGCTATGGGGACCCTGTCTGGCAGGAGAAAATGGACGCTGGCGGCAGGGTCAATGTCCGATGCCTTGAGCGGTCTTGGGAAAAGAACCTTCGGAGTGGTTTCGAAGAGTCGGATATTCCATTGTTTGCTGAATTTCAGTATGTTGCGCATCCATTTCTGTTTCGGACGCCCCCCTGCGGATCCGAAGTGGTCGCGTCACCGTCCTCCGGCGTTGCCCGATGGCGCGTCGGTATCAAGCTGGAGTCATGAAGTCATGGATCGGGTGCGCGGGAAAGCGAGACGGACAGGTGCGCCGGCGGGCGTGTACGGTTTCGGTACCGGAGGGCCGTCTCGCTCGGCTTGGGCGTTGGACGCGATGGGGCGGAGTCTGTGTTTGGTTCTGGGTGGCTGGCGCGGCGGCGGCGGAGGTCAACGTCCTGGCCGCCGCCAGTCTCTCCGACGCCCTCGTCGAGGTGGGCAAGAACTATGCCCGAACAAGC
>JAEUGY010000028.1 GCA_016794625.1 Opitutaceae bacterium | reverse complement strand
GGACGTGTTACATGGCCACGGTCCGTTGTCTCATGTGCCGCGAGTCCTCAGTCCCGTTGAGCTCTACGTCATGGCGATTCTGGGCGAAGGCCTCGACGACGAGATGGCCGCGGGCCGGATCGGCCTTAGCACCCAGGCGGTGCACGCCTACCGCAAACGGCTGCATGGCAAACTCGGGCTCCAACATCGGGGGCAATTGGTGGGGATCGCGGTCCGGTTCGGCTTGGTACGATTCACAACCCAAGGCGTGGAGCATCCAGGATTGGAGTCCCTGCGCGCCCGGTGCGTCTTCCGAACGCGTCGTCGAGCGCTCGCCTCGTGATAAGGAACGTGGTTTCTAATCCGCGCACGGCGACCCCCGTGAGACAATCGGGTTTGGTGAGGAGAGTTAGCGGCTAAAACAGGCTCGCGAATTGTTGCAGGTAGGGGTCCACCCAACGATGGGCGAGCAGGAAGTAGACCGCGGCGGCAACCGCGAGCATGGGGCCGAACGGCACATGCACCCCGAAGCCAAGGTCGGCGGATTTCCCCTCCTCGTTTTCCGCCGACGCCTCCGTTGGGATCGGAGACCGTGCCCCGCGCACCCGTTTCCACAGGAGGGCGAGCCCGACCCAGATGGTGCCGACCACGGCCCCGCCGAAGACGCTGAAGACGGCCCCCTGCCAGCCGCAAAACGCACCAATGGCGCCGACAAACTTCACATCACCAAATCCCATGGCCTCCTTTTTCAGCACCGCCTCCGCCACCAGGGCAATCCACAGGACGAGGCCGGATCCGAGCAACAGTCCCAGCAGGGACTCCACTCCCGAGCGCAACACATCGGCCACCCAGAGATCGCTGGCGAAGCCATGCAGGGATGGCACCAGAAGTGACAGCACCACGCCGAGAACGCCGCCTCCGATCGTGAACACGTCGGGAATGATCATGTGGTCGAGGTCGATGAAGGTCGCACACACCAATCCACTCAGCAGGATCCAACCCACGATCGCCTTGGCCGGAGAAAAGGCCTGCCAACTGGCGAGGAACAGGCCGGCCACGAGGAGTTCCACCAGGGCGTAGCGGATGGAATAGGGGCGTCCGCAGCAGCGGGCTTTGCCCCGCAGGATGAACCAGCTCAGCACCGGAATATTGTCGTACCACGCGATGGGTGTTCCGCACGCGCAGTGTGAACCCGGTCGGACGATCGATTTGCCTGCCGGCACCCGGTAGATGACGACGTTCAGGAAGCTGCCCACGATCGCTCCGAGGAGGGCGGCGACCGTCGGAAGGAACCAGGGAAACGCGTGGAAGAACGTGGAATAGGCGGAGGCCATGGCAGGGAAAGGCGTCGGTCGGGGCGAGGCGGAGTCAAACGTGGAGCCTCGATATGTCGATCCCGCACGCGCTGCCTCCCGCCGGAGGGCTTCCGCTGGTCACGGATCAGGGTTTCGCCAGGCCGAGGGCCTGTTCGGCGGCGCGGCGCATGGCCGGCACCGGGACCGTGGAACCCGACCAGATCTCCAGGGCGCGGGCACCCTGGTGGATGAGCATGGAAAGACCGTTGGCATGCGGCAGGCCGAGCCGGGCGGCCTGGGCGAGCAGCGGGGTGACGGGTGGGTTGTAAATCATGTCGTACACGCCCGCGGGCCGGGGCAGCGCCCCGAGGTCGATCGGAGGGGCGTCCTGCGGTTTCAGCCCGGCGCTGGTGGCGTTCACCACGAGGGCTCCCGCCGGCAGGTCGGAGGGGGGGCGTTCGGGCGAGAAACCGTGCAAGGTCGACCCTCCGGCGATCGGGCGAAGCAGGGCCAGCAGGGTATCCAGATTTTCCCGGGTCCGGTTTCCGATCCACAGGGCGGCGCAGCCCCGCTGGAGGCACTCCACCGCGGCGCCGCGGGCCGCGCCGCCGGCACCGAGCAGCACGACGGTTGCGCCGCGCAATGAAACTCCCAGCGTCTCGCCGACCGCGGTGGCCAGGCCGTGGCCGTCGGTGTTGTAGCCATGCCAGCCGGCCGCGGTCCAGCGCAGCGTGTTGACCGCCCCAATGGGACGGGCCGCCGGGTCGATCGCCACCATGCGGTCAAAGGCGAGCACCTTGTGCGGCACGGTCAGGTTCAGTCCGCGGTAACCGAGGGCGTGCAGGCGGTCCAGCGCCTGGGGCAGGTCGGCCGGCGGCACATCGAACCGACCGTATGTCCAGGTTGAATACTCGGGGTTGAGGCGGGCCATTTCCGCCAGCGCGGACTGGTGCATGGCCGGGCTGATCGAGTGGCGGATGGGGTGGCCCAGCACCGCAAGAGCGGTGCCCGGCGGCGGAGTGGAGCCGAGGTCGGCCAGGGTGGGAACGGAGTCCATCGGTCGGAAAAGGGTGGGCGCCGGTCGGCCGGCCCGGGCGCCCTGACTCACGTCGAGTGGCGGGCGTGGGTGGCTTCGAACTCCTCGACAAAACTCGCGAAGAGGCGGGATCGATCGTAGTCGCCGGACCGCGCGTAGTGGTTCACGAGGTTGCGGCAGCTGCGGCTCAGCATCTCGCGGATGGTGGCCGGGGCGAGATCGGCTGGTTTGACCGCGATCTCCTGCTGGGCCAGGCGCGCACTGAGCTCCTCGGCGCTGCGCAGCATGCCGCCATCGAAGGCGTCGATGTAAAAGGGGGCGTCCTCCAGGAAGCAGCCGAGCACAAAGTGTCCGGGCAGCGCCACCGGCTCGAGGGTGAGACCAAGCCGCTGGGCGACCAGCAGGTAGACGAGGCAGAGGGAGATCGGAATGCCTTTGTGGCGCTCGAGTACGAGATGCAGGAAGCTGTTCTCGGGGTCGGTGTAATGCTCGAGGTTTCCGTGAAAACCGTGGTCGTGATAGAGCACACGGTTGATGACGCGGCACTTTTCGCGGGCGCTGCACGGTTCGGCGATCAACTCCCGGCAACGCGCGGCCAGGCGGTCCAGGTGTTCGCCGCAGGCGACCACATCCACGGTTGGATACACGGTTCGCGCCAGCAGCATTGCTCCCGTCTCCAACTCGTAGTGCAGGGAACGGATAAATTCGCGGAAATCGCCGACGGGGTCGGTCAGGTTCAGTTCTTCCAGGTAGGTGCGCGCATGCCAGGCGAGCACGCGGTTCGAACCGGCGGCGACCTCCTTCAGCAGCCGGGCGGATCCGGCGGCATCTGCGGCGAAGAGGGCGAGCAGGGCCCGTCTCACCGTCGGGGCCGGGTCGTCCAGCAGCGTGAGGAGCGCTTCACGTCGGGCGGCATCGTCGGGTGGTGGGTTCACCGCTTCAGCGAAGGCGCTTTCTCGACCCGTGCAAACAGGAAAGCGGAGATCACCGGGTCTGGGACTCAGGGGGCGCTCGGACGGCGGCCGAAGAGGGCGGAACCCACCCGCACCTGGGTGCTGCCCGCGGCGACGGCCTCCGTCAGGTCACCACTCATGCCCATCGAGAGTTCGGGCAGGGGCACCTGAAAGCGGTGGGCAAGCTGGTCGCGAAGCTCGCGTAGGTGTGAAAACGTGCGCCGGGCCACGTCGGGATCGTCACTCAGCGGAGCGATGGTCATCAGGCCTTCCACGCGCAGGGACGTCTGCGCGAGGGCCGCCTCCAGGAGCCGGGCCGCCTGATCCGGGTCCGCCCCAAACTTCGCCGGATCGAGACCCGCGTTGATCTGGAGCAAAATGGGGTAGGGCGCTGGCCGCGTCGACGCGGCCTTGGCCAGCACCCCGACCAGCTTTTCGCTGTCGACACTTTGAATGCGGTCAAACACCTCCACCGCCTGCCGCGCTTTGTTGGATTGAAGGTGACCGATCAGTTCCCAACGCAAGCCGCCCGACGTGAGGGGGCGCTTTTCCGCAGCCTCCTGAACGCGGTTTTCTCCCACCGCGGGCAGGCCGCCGTGGCGTCGCACGTAGTCCACGGCCTCCGCGGGATGGGTCTTGGTCACGGGCAAAAGGCTCACCTCCGTCGGGTTGCGACCGGCCTGGCGGCAGGCTTCGCGGATGGTTGCCAACACCGCTGCGGTGTTGGATTGGAATTCGTCGTAGGAAAGGAGCATTAAAATAGGGCCATTAATAGATTGCCGTGTGATAAGAAACGTTTATAGATAGGCTCAATTCGGAGGGATTATGCAGATCGATAATTTCAAGATCTTCGCCGATTTGGTGGAAACCAAGAGCTTTTCCAAATCAGCTAAAATCAACGGCATCACGCAGTCTGCGGTGAGCCAGCAGGCGCGGGCGATGGAGCGTCATTTTAAGACGCTGCTCATCGACCGGAGTCAAAAGCAATTTCAGCTCACGCGGGAAGGCCAGCGTGTGTACGAATCCGCCAAGGAGATTCTGCACACCTACGACAAGCTGGCCTCCGAGCTGCAGGAGATGAAGAAAGTGATCAGCGGCATGATCCGGATCTCGACGATCTACTCGATCGGCCTGCACGAGCTGCCTCCGTACATCAAGCGATTCCTCAACGACTTTCCTTCGGTCAATGTTCGGGTGGAGTACCGGCGTTCAAACCTGGTTTACGAAGACATCCTGCACAATTCGGTGGATTTCGGGCTGGTCGCCTTTCCCATCAAGCAGCGTCAGATCGAGTCCATGCCGTTTCGCAATGATAAGCTGGTCTTGATCACGCATCCCAATCACCCGCTGGCCAAACAGGGGACCGAAGTGGATTTGCGCGACCTCGCTTCCCAGAAGTTCATCGGTTTTGACCCGGACATCCCGACCCGGAAGGCCGTGGACCAGATCTTCCGCGACAACCGACTGGAGATCGAGCCGGTGATGGAGTTCGACAACATCGAGACGGTCAAACGGGCGGTCGAAATCGACCATGGGATTGCGATCGTACCGCAGGCCACCGTGCTGCAGGAGGCCAAACAGGGCACGTTGTCTGTGCTGCGATTTAAGGGACGCGAATTCACCCGTCCCCTAGCCATCCTTTACCGGAAAGGTCGGGTGCTGACCCCGGCCATGAAGAAATTCATTGAAACGCTCGGCATGGATCTTCCCGAGGCGCGGGAGGCGTGACCGAGTTGTTGGGATTCGACGGTGCGGTTTGACGCCGGGAAGAGACTGCGTGTGCTGTGTCTCCTACAGCCATGAAACTTCGTCTCATCCTTCCTTTGTCGGTGCTGGCCGGTGTGTTGGTCGCGGGCTGTTCGCCCCGCGAAACGGCGATGTCCTCGGCCGGTGGTGCGGCCCCGGCGACCGACGCCGCGGGGCTTCCGGTGCTGGGTGTGGCGGCGAATTGGAGGTTGAAGGACCTCGCCGGGCGCGACGTCACCTTGTCCCAGTTCAAGGGCAAGGTGGTGATGCTGGATTTTTGGGCCACGTGGTGTCCGCCGTGTCGCAAGGAGATGCCGGACTTCATCGCGCTCCAGAAAAAGTATGGCGAACGTGGGCTGGTCATCGTCGGACTCTCCCTGGACGCCCAAGGTCCGGCGGTGGTCAAGGCGTTCACGGAGAGTCTGGGTGTGAATTACGTGATCGCGATGGGGGACAACGAGGTGGCTGAAGCCTATAAGGTCGAAGCCATGCCGACGACCTTTCTGATCGACCGGGAAGGGCGTATCCGCCACCGCAAACTTGGATCGCTGCAGGACGTCGCGGCTTACGAGGCGCACATCGAGTCTCTCTTGTGAGTTCGATCAGGCAGGAAGAGCCGGCATGACCTTCCCGGCCCACCTGCTCTTTCCCCTTTCCAGCAGCGTTGGCTATGTGCTGGCGGTGCTGTTGGTCAAGCGCTCGGCCTCGTACGGGGTGGGACTGTGGCGGACGACGTTTGTCGCCAACCTGGCGATGGGCATCTGTTTTTCGCCGCTGTGGTTGCTCGGCGGACCGCCGATTCCGGCCGGGTTGTGGTGGCAGCCGGTTCTGGCGGGTGGATTGTTTTTTGCCGGGCAGGTCGCGACCTTTCTCGCGTTGGAAGGTGACGTGTCGGTGGCGACCCCGGTGCTCGGGCTGAAGATTCTGTTGGTGGCCCTGCTCAGTGCGATGCTGCTTCAGGATCCCGTGCCGTTGAAGTGGTGGGTGGCAGCCTGCTTGAGTACGGGTGCGATCGTGCTGCTCAACTCCGGG
Organism: Opitutaceae bacterium; assembly: GCA_016794625.1. Classification (GTDB taxonomy): domain Bacteria; phylum Verrucomicrobiota; class Verrucomicrobiia; order Opitutales; family Opitutaceae; genus UBA6669. The sequence continues at coordinate 16,477 of JAEUGY010000028.1, read as the reverse complement.
GGACGCGGAATGGTCCACCGTCGTGTGGGTGCGACCATCCTGTGGGCGGCGCTGGCTGCCTGTGCTTATGCGCTGACCGATGTGCTGGTGCAAAAGTGGGCTCCGGCGTGGGGTGTGGGACGATTCTTGCCCCTGATGTTCGGCTCCTTGGCACTGATTTCGTTTGCCTTGATTCCGCGATTCCAGGCTCCCCTTCGGAGCATCCCGCGGGCGGCCTGGCCGTGGCTCTTGCCGGGCGCGGTGATCCTGGCGCTGCAGGCGGCGAGCATGACCTATGCGCTGGGGGTGTACGGAGACGCCACAGCAGTGAACATCGTGTATGCGTCGCGGGGATTGTGGAGCGTCGCGGCCGTCTGGCTGGTCGGCCACTGGTTCGGCAATGAGGAACAGACGTTGCCGTCGCATCTCTTGCGCAACCGACTCGGGGGTGCAGCGCTCATGCTCGCCGCCATCGGTTTGGTGGTTTTCGGCTGAACAAACGGACGATTCCCCGGAAGCAGCCCGGGCGGCTCGATTTTCCGCCTGTCCCTTTAAAGCAACCTGTATCGGTTGCGAGAAATCGGCCTGTCCCTTATTTGCAATCTGTGTAGATTGCTCTAAATCCGCCTGTCCCTTCTTTGGCAACCTCTGTGGATTGCCTGTGTTTGGCCTGTCCCTAATTGGTCCGGTTGAGAACGGGGACGTTGGCACGGGTGAGTCGAGGCGGAGGACGCCGGGCGACATGCATGGGTGGGCGCCGTTCATCCCCGACGAGGAGGAGCTGAATCTGCCTTTCCCTGATCGGGGGCCCGGGTCGTACGGGGCGACGCCGGCTCATACCCGGGTTTCGCAGTTCTCAGCGGCCCGTCGAGAGTCGTTCAGCAGCTCTCAAACTGTGGACCCGCTGTCTATGACGGTTCGGCTAAAAAGGAAGGGCCCGGCGAAACCCCTTACGCCGGGCCCTCAGTTTTCTTACCGACTTGCGTCGGTTATCCATGTTTACCCCAAGGCCCCGCACAGGGCGAGGCGATGTGCCTTAATGAGAAGCAGTCGGCGTGCCAGAACCTGCTCCTGCTCTCTTTCGGACTGGTTTGTGCAAAATCGAGCAACCCGCCCCGCCACAGATCACGCGTCCTGCGAGAATCGGGCAAGTTTGGCCAACTCTTCCGCAATGTGCCGGTCGCTGCGGCAGCGGGGCATCTTGCCCTGTCCACCCCACTTGCCGGCTGCGCGCATCCATTGCTCAAACAGCCCGGGCATGACCAGCCGCACGACTGGAGCTTCGAGGCCGCGCGCTTTTCGTTTGGCTTCGTAGTCTTCGTTCAACTGCTGGAGCTCGACGTCGAGCTCGGCCGCGATCATCGGACCGGTCGGAGTGACCGCTGACGGCGTCTTCAGCTCAATCCACCACTCGTGGCGGCCGCGGTTTTGCGAGGCCGCAAGATCAACGAAGAGGGGGGCGACATGGAAATTGACGATGCTCCACCCATGGCGATGACACACGGTGAGCAACGCGTCGGTCAGTTCCTTTTCGATCACATGCTCGCCAAACGCACTCAACTGCAGGCGCGTCCGGCCCACGTAAAGGAGCCGTGGCACATCCGTCGACACGAACCGGACGACGTCTCCGATCACATAACGACAGAGTCCGGCCGGCGTGGTGAGGATGAGCGCGTAATCTTCGCCTTCCTTGACTTCCGCCAGCGGCACGGCGCGCGGTCCGAGGTTTCCAAGCTTGGCCTCGACAAACTCCTTCATCGGAAGGAACTCAAAGAACAGACCCACGTCGGCCATCAGCCGAAGACCGAAGGTCGAGTCGGCGTCCTGAGTGGCGATAAAGCCCTCCGACGCTGGGTACACTTCATGGAAATTCACCTTCGGGCCGACAATCGCCCGGAGTTCCTCGGCAAAGGGTCCGAGTGGCACGCCGCCGTGCACGACGCACTCGAGATTGGGCCAAACGGCCTTCAGGTAGGTGGGACGCGCCTTGCCGTGTCCGCCCTTGAGCAAGACCGCCTCGGCCAGGATCAGCAGCCAGCTGGGAATGCCTGCCACGAGCGTGATGTCGCGGCGCACGGTGCGTTCCGCGATCGCGATGATCTTTGCCTGCCAGTCGCTCATCTGCGCGATGTCTGACCCTGGCTCGTACAGGTGTGACTCGGCCCACGCGGGCAGATTGAGCGCCGCAATGCCGCTCAAATCGCCGGCGAAGGTGGGATGGGACTTGCCCGTCTCCAAGGGAGCGAGCGTCGTGGACCCACCCAGAAACAGGTGTCGTCCATGGAAAACACCGGCGTGCCCGACGCGCGCGGAGTAGTAGAAAAGTGAATCCGCCCCGGCCTTACGGAAGTGTTTCAGCATGGCCTCCGTCACCGGGAGGTACTTGGTGCGCCCGGACGTCGTACCGGAGGACACGGCATAGAAGGAACATGGCCCGGGCCAAAGCACGTCCTTCTCCCCCGCCTTCATCCGCTCGATGTGGGGGATGAACTCTTCGTAAACCCGCAGTGGCACCCGGGTGCGAAACTGGTCGTAGGACATTCGGGCCACGATTGCGTTCTCACGGCCGAAGGCCGTGTTCGCATAGGACCGGATGAGTTCCTTGTAGGTCTTCTCCTGCGCCGCCAACGCTCCGCCTTCGCGACGAAGGCGCCGAGAGGTGCGCGCGGTCGCCACGCTGGCGCCAAAATGGAGCAGGCTGCGAGGAAGAGCCGACATGGCTAAGGTGCTTGTCCCACCGTGAGAACGGTAGGGACGGCTTCGAGGCAGCGTGCCCCGGCGTGTGGTCGCAAGTCCTTTCATGCGGCTTTCAACGCATTACGCTTTTTTAGCCGACGATAGAACGCCGAGATGGGCGGGAGAAAATTGAAACAATGAAAGAGCAGCGAGGCATGTTGGACCGGGCTGCCGCGAGAGTTGGTAATCGTTTTACACCAGCTATTTGGGAAATATGCGCGGTGCGCTGACTGGAGCGCAAAGCGGCTGGGCGCATGGTCGGCCAGGACCGCCCCTTCTTTCTCGGCGTACAGAATGAGGGTCGGCGCCTCGCTCAGCGGCAACAGGGTCTGGGAAAAGTAGCCACTGGGTGACTCCATGCGGCGGAGGGCCTGCACGCGCTCAAACGCGCCTCGTGGGGTGACGGACTGGAGGGTGGCGATGACGGCGTCCCGGATCTGGTGCAACTCTTGGCGCGTGAGCAGGCCTCGGAGGGCCTCCTTGTTCTGCGCCCCGGATTCGAACATGCGGGTGAACAGGGCGCGGGATTTCTCCATCACAGCGGGTTCGAGGGCGTGATCCTCCGTCAAATACGGTTTCAGGGCGCGGCCAAGCAGGGTGGTGGGCTTGCCGTCGCCCGGCGCGAGCATGTCTTCCACGCAAGCGACGGGGCTGACCAGCACCAGTCCTCGAATCGCCCGGGTCCTTCCGGCGCGGCGGGCCTGCTTCAGCCACTCCAACACCAGTCCCGCACCGAAGCTCACCGCGAGCAGGGTCGGAGGCTGGCCGTGCTCCTGGGTGAACTCGCTGACCAGATCATCGAGTTGAGCAAAAACGAAGTCCGCGCTAAACCCGTCCGTCGGGTAGTTGAAGTAGTACAGGCTGCCATGTTTGAGCAGGAAACCTCGCAGCAGATAGACCTGCTCCGCCCCGTCCGGCACAAAGCCTCCCAAGACCAGGGTCGGCATCGGGCCGCGCCGGCGTTCAACCAGGATGTTCGCTCCGTGCGGTGGGATGCCGGCGCTGCGGGCCCGCACTGCATCCTGGGCGGTTCGAACCCGGGGCACGTGGGGCGTGGCGGTCGGCGGGCGAAAGCGATGCTCGGTGGTTCTCCACCACGTGCGCAAGGGACGCGCGGGAACCCGACCGAGGGCAAAGAGAAGCGAAAGCGCCGGGGCAAAACTCAACGCGGGCATGACGCTCCTTCACCCGCCCTCCTCGGTCAGGCAAGTCGAACGTCACCCCGTGACCTCGAGTTTACCGGTGTCACCGGGCCGTCACGCCGCGCCGTCCGCCAACCGTACCTGTCGGCGACCGCCGCCATCGACCTTGTCATTCGGATCGGCCCGGGTTCCGATGGCCGGATGCCGCTTCCGCCCATCCTCCATGACGACGACGTCATGATCGCGTTCGACAAACCCAGCGGGTTGCTGGTGGCGCCTGATCGCTGGGACAAGTCGCGGGAGAACCTGATGGGGCTGGTCCATGCCGCGTTCGGCAAGGGGGTCGCGAACGTCCACCGGCTTGATGCCGATACCAGCGGCATTCTGCTCTGCGCGAAAACCAAGGTCGCGCTCGATTATCTCAGTGGGCAGTTTCAGTCGAAAACCGTGGCGAAGGTGTACCACGCCCTGGTGCTGGTCCTGCCTGCGGACGAGGCCATGAAAGTGGTGAAACCGGTCCGTGATGACGCGGGCCTGCTGCCCGACGAGTTCACGGTGGAACTGGCCCTCGGGGAGGACGAACTCAACCCGGGGCGGATGCGGGTGTTCAAGAAGCGGGGCGGCAAGGTCTGCGAAACCCGCTTTCGTACGCTGGAACGGTTCGGCGGCGGTCGGGGCGCGAGTTACGCCTGGGTCGAGTGCCGCCCCGTGACCGGCCGCACCCATCAGCTGCGCGTGCACCTGGCGGCCGTGGGCGCACCCATCCTCTGCGACCGGTTTTATGGCGTGCCTGACCGGACGTTGAAACTCTCGGATCTGAAACGTGGTTACAAGGGGCGGACGGACGAGAAGCCGTTGCTGGACCGTCTCGCGCTGCATGCGAGCGAACTCACCGTCAACCATCCCGCCACCCGGGAGCCTGCGGTCATCACCGCCCCCGTGCCGCATGCCTTCGAGGTGGCGCTCAAGTACCTGCGAAAATTCGCCGCCCTCGATTCCTCGGACCGGCGTTCCGATCGCGTCCGTTCGTCCCCGCCGCGGTAAGGCGCGTCAGCGGCTCCGGCGCGGAAGGGACGCGCCTCGGGCCGGCGGAGCCTCCGCAGGTCGGGACCAGGACCGCGTGCAGCGCACGGCTTCGTCCCACCCCCGGCGCAGCCGCGCCACCTCGGCGGGTCGCGCCTTGGCCCGGAACGTCCGGTCCGGCGACCAAAGCGACGCGATTTCGGCCTGATCCTTCCAGAATCCCACCGCCAGTCCCGCGAGAAATGCAGCGCCGAGCGCGGTGGTCTCCGTGGTGCGGGGACGTATCACCGGCACGCGGAGCAGGTCGCTCTGAAATTGGAGCAGGGCATCATTGCGGGTCGCGCCTCCGTCGACGCGCAGCTCCTTCAAAGGCCGTCCGGCGTCGGCCTGCATCGCGGCGAGCAAGTCGGCCACCTGATAGGCGATGCTCTCGACCGCGGCCCGGCCTACGTGGGCGGCCGTGGTGCCCCGCGTCAGTCCAAACATCGCACCCCGCGCATCGGCATCCCAGTGCGGCGCGCCGAGTCCCGTGAAGGCCGGGACAAAATAAACGCCCCCATTGTCCGCCACCTTTTCCACCAAGGCCTCGATGTCGCCCGACCGCCGGATGACCCCCAGACCGTCGCGCAGCCACTGGACCACGGCCCCTCCGATGAAGACACTGCCTTCCAGTGCGTACTTCAGGGGACCCTTTTCTCCCAGTTTCCACGCCACGGTGGTGAGCAATCGGTTCTTCGAGTGCACCAGTCGGGTGCCCGTATTCAAAAGGAGAAAACACCCGGTGCCGTAGGTGTTCTTGGCCATGCCCGGGCGGAAGCAGGCCTGACCGAAGAGCGCCGCATGCTGGTCCCCCGCGACACCGGTGATGGGCAGGCCCTTCAAGGCGGGAATACTCGTGATCTCCCCGAAGTGACCGCTGCTGGCCCGGATTTCCGGCAGAACCTCCGCCGGAATGCGCAACGCCCGCAGCAATGCGTCGTCCCATTGCCCCGTGCGCAGGTCGAACAAAAGGGTGCGCGAAGCATTGGTGACGTCCGTGGCATGCACCTTTCCTCCGGTGAGCTGCCAGAGCAGCCAGGTATCCACGGTGCCAAAGGCCAGTTCGCCCCGTTGCGCGCGGCGTCGCGCTCCAGGTACGTGGTCAAGCAGCCAGGCAAGTTTTGTGCCGCTGAAATAAGGGTCCAGGATCAGCCCGGTCTTGCGACGGAAGAGCGGTTCCAATCCGCGCCGTTGGAGGAGCCGACACATCGCGGCGGTGCGACGATCCTGCCAGACAATGGCCGGGGCAAGCGGCTGTCCCGTCTTGCGATCCCAGAGCAGCGTTGTTTCCCGTTGGTTCGTGAGCCCCACCGCGACGAGATCCGCGGCGGCGAGGTTGGCCTCCGCCACCGCGGCGGTGGCGACCCGCCGGGTCGTCTCCCACAAATCGGCGGGATCGTGCTCCACCCAGCCGGGCTGCGGAAAGTGCTGCGCAAACTCCTGCTGGGCGACACCCAAGGGTGTGCCATCGCGGCTGAAAACGAGGGCACGGGACGAAGTGGTCCCTTGGTCGAGAGCAAGAACGGCGGACATACGTTGGGGTATGTCCGGCAGGTTGGGGAAGTCCCGCGTTTCTGGCAAACCCGCGTTCGAGGATAAGATGCAGGGTCCGTCGAAGCGATCGGGTATCCCGGGCCCTCGTTTCAGCCCGGTCGTGGTTTGCGCTGCGACCGTCGCTTCGACGGGGCAGGAGCCGGCCGGGAGGTGACTTCCAAGAGCGCCAGCCCCGGCCGTTCACAGGAGAACTCCGCGTACCGTTCGCTCCCGCTCCGCACGAGTCGCACGGAAGCGGCCGGCGCGGCGCGAAGCGTATTCTGGAGCTGTAGGCGGTGCGTCTGCCGAGGCGTGAGGTAGGCGGGCGACCCAAGGCGTTTCCAACGGGAAATCACGTTGTTTTCGTGCGCACCGAGACGGGTCAGCGTCAAACGAAAGTCGCCCGAAACCCGGTCTTCCGGGAGTTTGACCCGGATCCTGATACGCCGGGCAGCGGAGTCAAAATGCGGGTCGACCGCGAGGAGCAGCTGCCACCTGTCCGCCGTGCGGGTGGCCATGACATCGATGCCTCGGGGAGCGGACACCGGCAGTCGCCGGCGTCCCAGGCGCTCGAGGAGTTGAAAGGCGTGGTAGGCGGGTTTGCGCAGGCCCTGGAGGTTGAGCAGACCGTAGTTGCCATGAAAGGTCTCGCGCCCGTAACCGACCTGGTCGTAGATGTCGGATAAACACCAATACGAAAACACGTCCGCGATCTGGGAGATCTCCGAGAGAGTGCGGACAATGAAGACCGCCTCAAGGGGCGTCTCTCGTTCCGGTTCGCACGGCAACCAGGATCGTCCCCACTCGTTCCAATGGATCTCGCCCTTGAATCCGAGTTCCCGCGCCCGCGCGGTCCGCTCGCGGATGACCGAGACGGCGAGTTCGGCCGCATGGGCGGTGCGGGAGCGCCGGGCGCTGTCGAACGGTGCGAGCGCACCGGCCGCGCCGTCGTTGTTGTAAATGTGCAGGGCGAGGTAGTCAGGCGGACAACGCCGGGCGCGACCGAAGGCAAGGAACTCCTCCAGCCACTCGGCGCGACCGGTGGAAGGTCCACCGACCCGCAGCTGCCGGTCAACCCGTTTGATCGCACGGTGGGTGAACTGCCACAGACGAAAAAAGTCCGCCTGATCTCCGTCCCAAAACCAGCCCTTAAGGTTGGGCTCGTTCCACACCTCGAAGTACCAGCGGCGCACCTCCGTCAGTCCGTGCCGTTCGATTTGGTGACGAACCGCAGCCTCCACTAAACGACCCCAAGCGGCGTAGTCGCGCGGGGGGCTGGTGACTCCTTGGGTCGTAAAGACGGTGGTGGTGCCCGAAGCGAGCACACTGGGTACGAAGGTCGTGGTGAACACGGGGCGCAATCCCCGGGCCAGGAGGGCGTCGATCGCGGCATCCACCACCTGCCAGTTCAGCCGGGGTTTCGGCGCCGGCCGGCCGTAGGACTCCGGGCCGGGCCGCAGGACGCGGAGCTCATCGTCGAACATGCCGACCGCCCGGACATGCCGGCCGCCGATTTCCGCGCGGGCGAGCGAGAGGTGTTGCTGGAGGTCGGCCCGCACCAACCAGCGAAATTGGTCGATGTTGAGGTGTCCCGCCCAGGAATGTCGCAGCGGGCTGCCCGCGGCCCGCCACTGGGGCTCCAGGGTCACCGGGACGGATCGAGGATTCATGCGAGCGGGCGGCGCGAGGCGGGCCGGGAGCGTGGGGCGCCGCACCTGGGTCTGTGCGTCCGGGGAGGAAGTCAAAAGGTGGTGCCGGCCGTGAAGCGGATCGACCGCGGCGCCTGATACAGGTCGCCGTAGCGCTTCTGATTGTCGAGCAGGTTGGTCGTGTTCAGGGCAAAGGTCCAATCGCGCTGCCACCGTTTCGTCCGATAGGTGAGATTCAAGTCGACGATAGTCTTCTGCGGCGTGTCCTCGAACCGTCCCGCGGTTCCTGGTGTTGGCTTGTTGATGGTGCCGATGGCGGAAACGGCGCCGCCGAGAAAACTCCGGGGCGACTGGTGCTTGACTCCCGTGCCGATGGAAAGGCCTTTGAGCCGTCCCTGGTTGAAGCGGTAGTTGCTCCACAGGGCGAACGCATCGCTGGGCGTGTCATCGCCGGAGAGGCCCTTGGCGAAGGAACGGTTATAGGTGGAGCTGTCGGTCGGATCCGTGAAGTTCGAGAGCGGTCCGCCACCGTAGATGTTGTTGATGTTGTCGGTGCGCACGAACCAGAGGGGGAAATTGTTTCCCGTGTAATACTTGTACTTCACGAAGGCCGGGCCCTCGGTGATGGTGCGGTCGGTGTGCGAGTAGGTCGCGACCACCTGCCAGTTGTCCGCGAGCGTGAAGACAAGCTGGGCGTCGACGCCGCGTGACTCGTCGTTCACCGGACAATACGCGCCGGAGTCGAGGGTGGGATTGTTGGCCCCGCCGCCCGGACCAAAGGTCGGAAGGATGCCGTAGTCAGGGCCGGTGCCTTTGGGATCGTCCTGGGCGGCCATGATCCGGGCGATGTACGCGCGGTCGGCGGGGTCGTCGGTGTAGTAAACACGGCCAAAGTTGATCTGATACGACTCCCGCGCTGCGGGATTGTAGAGGTTCCTCCAATTGCTGGGCGCCCAATAGACGTAATAGGGCACGCCCTCGCGTTCGATATGGTAGCTGGAGATGGTTCCGGAGATCCGTCCCTTGATCAGGTCGATCTTGACGCCGAACTCCCGGCTCTTGGCCGACGTGGGAGCAAAGGGCGTCCGGTTGCCGTCATAACGATCGTAGTTCGGCGTCAGGCCTGTTGAATAAAGACCAAAGAGCGAGATCTCGGGCGTGAGGCGAAAACTGAGCCCGGCCTGGGGGCTGGTCTTGGTGGAAGGTTTCCCTGAGGCACTGCCCGTGACCACCCGTTCGCCTCCGGTGACAAAATCATACTCGATGACGCGTGCGTCCGAGCGGTCGTGCCGTACGCCTCCGACCACATACAGGCGGTTGGAGAAGAAATCGCCCTGGTAGGCGAGGTAGGTGCCCGCGTCGCTCTGCCGTGCCTTGATGTCTTCCTGTTTGGTGATCGAACCGGCTTTGGCCTCGTCAAAACGAAAGTACCGGGTGTCGTCGACGGCGCGGTAGGTGAAAAGATCCAGCCGCGTGAAGTTGATGCCCTGCGAGACGCGGGCGTTCGAACGAGAGAGTTCGGTATGACCGAGCACGACGTTGTGGCGCGTCCGACCCAGCTCGAAGCGATACGTCGCTTCCACGCGGGCCTGCTCGGTGTGGATCTCGCTGGCCGAGGTGCCCCAGGTGGTGCCGAGTGCGACGCGACGGTTTTCACGCGGATTCAGGCCCACCGGATAGAACGACAGGGTCCGGACCACCGCGGGGTCGATGTAGGCAGGCGTCGTGGCGGCGAGCACATTGAGGAAGGGCTTCACATCCCGGGACTCAAACTCGGAGGTCGTGAACTGCCCTCCGGCCAGCACTGTCAAGTCGCGTCCGACCTGCTGGGTCACTTCGACGAGGTAGTTGCGGCTCACCTCATTGAGAAAGGTGTCCGGTCCGCTCCAGCGGAAGGTCTTGAAGTCTTTCCCGGGGGTGGGGAGGAATTCATTGCGACGCCGGGACGAAGGGTCGTTGATGTTGCCGGGTGAACCGCGCACACTCTGGAACCCAATCCCCGTGCGGTCGAATTCCGTGTGTTCGAGATCGACGAGGACGTTGGTGGTTTTGAAGGGCTTGAATTGGAACACCGGTGACACATGACGCCGGGTGTGCCCTTTGAATTCGGTCCAGTCATCCGTCGTTTCGTAGGCGGCGGTCAGCCGGTAGCCGGCGTCCCATTTCCCTCCCACCGGCCCGGTGGTGTCCAGTTCGGCGCGTCGGTAGTTCCAGCTCCCGGCGCCGACCCGGACTTCGTGACGCGATTGGGGCAGGGGCGTCTTGGTGATATAGTTCACGAGCCCGCCAAAGTTGCCCACCCCGTAGAGCAGGGCGGAGGGACCCCGCACCACTTCGACCCGCTCGATGTTGGCGCTGTCGGACCAATTGGCGCGGCGGAAGCCCCGGCGCAGGGACTCGGTGGTGACAAAACCGCGCAGCTTGATCTGCGTCTGTTCCTTGCCGCCGGTGACGCCTTGAGGGTTGTCCGAGATCTCCGCCACGTCGGCGGCGAAGTCGGTCTGCGTCTCGGTCAGAATGCCGGCGCTGTAGGCGAGTGCCTCGCGTAGATCGTTGGCTCCGATGTCGCGAATGAACTCCGCGGTGATCACCTCGATCGGTATCGGCAGGTCCTTGATCGCCGCGTCCAGCCGCGTGCCCGAGGTGCTGTTCGTCGCTCGGTAGCCCTTGTCGCGCGAGGTATCGACCGTGAACGGCGAGAGTCGCACCGTGTCGGCCTCCTTGTTTCCGGCGGGTTCGCCTGAGGTTGATTGAGCAGTTGCGAGGAGGGGCAGAAAAAAACTGCCGCAGAGCAGACGAGAGAGGAGATGCATCAGGGAGTGGGGTGGGGACGGGTCCTGCTCTGTCAGGCGGCGTTTGGACTGGCCACGGCTTCGCAATTGGACAAGTTGAATTTTATGCCTGTCACCTTGCGCGTCATCGCCGCGGCAGCGGGTGTTTCCAAGTCGACCGTGTCGCTGGCCTTGTCGGGCAATCCGCGGACGGCCGAGGCGACGCGACGGCGGGTAGCGGCGGTGGCGGAGCGGCTCGGTTACCGCCCTAATGCCGCGTTCACCCGCGTCATGCACCAGATCCGTGCGGGTCGCTCGGTCAGCGTGCAATCGACGTTGGGTTTGCTGCATGGGTTTCCGGAGAAGAACCCTCACCTCACCAATGCGTACCACGGAGAAATTGTCCGCGGAGCGGAGATGCGGGCGACCGAGCGTGGTTATCGATTGGACCACTTGTGGCTGCGCGAGCCGGGCATGACCGAGGCGCGACTGGGCCGGGTCATCCGCGCCCGCGGTATCAGCGGCCTGTTCATTCCCCGTTCGCCCGAACCGCTGGTGCTGTCATTGCACTGGGATTCGCTGCCGGCGGTGACGATGGCCTACACGCTGGTGGCGCCGCGACTGAGCCGTGTCAGTGCGCACAACCAACAGGCGATGTTCATGTGCCTCGAAAAGCTCTGCGCCCTCGGTTATCGCCGGATTGGACTGCAACTCGACGCCAAGTTCGATGATCACGAGCGGTTCCAACTCGCGGCGCCTTTCCTGTGGTACCAGCGGTTGATTCCTCCGCGTGACCGCGTGCGACTGCTGCCACCTGGACCCTGGACCGAAGCGAGTTTCCGGGTTTGGCTGAAGCGTGGACGACCCGATGCGATCATTGTGACCAATGACCAGACGCCGGCGTGGTTGACCCGACTGGGTCTGGAGGTGCCGAGGGATGTCGGGGTGGTCATTCCGGATTTTCTCGAGACAGCGGGCAGCTTCAGCCGCGTCAATCACCGGCCCGAACGCATCGGCGCGGCGGCGATTGACCTGCTCATTGGCCAATTGCACCGCAATGAGAGCGGACTCCCGCGTATCCCCAAAACGATGTACGTCGACGTGGAGTGGTACGAAGGAACCTCCCTGCGTCGCGTCGGTCCGCCACGTCTGATGGACCTGCAGGACCTCGCCTAGTCCGTTCGAGCCAACGGCGCCCGAGGGCGGACGGGTGCGTGAGGCGAACGGACCGACTCAGGTCAGCATCGCCGCGACGCAGGCCGTCAGAAAGCAAGCCAGGCTGCCACCGAGCAGCGCGCGCCAGCCCAGCTTGGCCAGCTCACCGCGTTTTTCCGGCGCGAGGGCGCCGATGCCGCCGATCTGGATGCCGATCGAAACAATGTTGGAGAAACCGCAGAGCGCATAGGTCATGATGATGCGGGTGCGGTCGTCGGTCAGGGTTCCGGCCGCCTGCAGCTTGTTCATGGTGAAGTAGGCGTAGAATTCGTTGAGCACGGTCTTTTCCCCGAGCAGCTGGCCGGCGACCAGGAGATTGCCGGACTCGACGCCCATCAGCCAAGCGAGGGGCGCGCCGACCATGCCGAACAGGAACTGCAAGGACAGGCTGCTGTACCGGCCGTCGGTCACCTGGGCGATCCAGGTGTTGAGTCCGGTCCAGTCGCCAATCCAGTTTGCCATCATCCAGTTCACCATCGCGACGAGAGCGGTGAACACGATGAGCATGCCGCCGACGTTGACCGCCAGTTTGAGTCCATCTGTGGTGCCGAGGCAGATCGCGTCGAGCAGGTTTTCACCGGGCTTCTCGGCGTTCATTTGAATCGTCGCGTCGATCGTCTCTTCCTGGGGCAGCAGTATCTTGGCGACGATCAGGGCAGCCGGTGCAGAGAGCACCGAGGCCGTCAGCAGGTGAGTGGCCCAGCGCACCTGTTCGGCCGGATCGCTGCCGCCCAGCAAGGTGATATAGACGGCCATCACGCCTCCCGCGATCGTGGCCATGCCGCCGACCATGATGGCGAGCAGCTCGGAACGGGTCATGCGGGCGATGAAGGGCTTGATCAGCAGCGGCGCCTCGGTCTGGCCAACGAAGATATTGGCCGACGCCGACAGCGTCTCCGCGCCGGATAGTTTCAGCGTCTTCGACATGATCCAGGCAAAGCCGTAGACGATGACCTGCAGGATCCCGAGACGGTAGAGCAGCGACGTCAGCGCGGCGAAGAAGATGATCGTCGGCAGGATGCTGATCGCGAAGATCGGCGGGAAGGTGTTGAAGGAGGCGGTGGCGCCGGAGCCGGTGGTGGCGGCGACGATCAAGCCACGATCGCCCGTGGGAATGTTGAACAGCCACCCAAAGACGAGGCTGCTGCCTTCGTTGGTGAAACTGAGCAGTTTGACGAAGAACGTGCCGACCGCGTCAAAGACCAGGCGGATCGCGCCCACCTTGAGGATGAGCACCGCCAGGATCAGTTGCAGGGCCAAGCCCGTGCCGACCACGGCCCAGGGGATGCGGCGGCGGTTGGTCGAAAACAGGGCGGCAATTCCGATAAACGCCACAATGCCGAGCAGGCCGCGGCCGACGTGAAGGGTGGTTTCCATACGGGAACGAAAGAAGCTGCGTAGCGAGTCGTGTGCCGGAAGGGGATTTCTCGCCAAGAAATGCGTGTGCGGCGAGCTTGCGGGTACGAAGGTTCGGGGCGAGAACCAAGTGATTCTTCCCATGCCCTTGACTGTCCAGGAACGTCTCGATCAGCATCTGTCCCGTACACCTGATGTGCAAAAAGCCTCGTGGGTCGCCGCCAACGCCACGGTGGTGGGCGACGTCACTCTGGGGCCGGGTAGCAGTGTCTTTTACGGCGCCGTCTTGCGGGGCGACATAGCCCGGATCGTCGTGGGGGAGGGGACCAATCTGCAAGACAACGTCATTGTCCACCTGGCTGACGACCTCGACGCCGTGATCGGTGCGTGGTGCACGATCGGCCACGGGGCCATCATCCACGCCTGCACCATTGAGGATGAGTGCCTGATCGGCATGGGCGCCACGGTGCTTGACGGTGCGCGCGTCGGGGCACGCAGCCTGGTGGGAGCGGGTTCGGTGGTGACCCCACGCACCGTCATTCCCCCTGGGTCCATGGTGCTGGGCACCCCCGCGAAAGTGGTCCGCGCGCTCTCGGCGGAGGAACAGGCGGGCTTGAAAGTCTGGGCGGAGAAGTATGTGGCCGTGTCGGCGGCGCATGCGGCCCGCGAACGGGCGCTCAAACCGGCGGCGCCAGTCTAGTGCCCGGGCTGGGTCTCAGGCCGCGGTGGTCAGGCGTGCGAGCACGGCCAACAGCCTCTTGACGAGCACATCGACGTCCGCGGTCGTGACGTGCAAATGAGGACGCAGACGGATGCTGTGGCGTCCAGCGCCCAGCAGCAGCAGCGACTCCTCCTCCAGGGCCCGGTCGACGAGCGCGGATTTCAGGGCCGGTGTGGACAGGCTGAACCCCTGATAGAGCCCGGCGCCCCGGATGTTGGAGACCACGCCCGGAAACGCGGATTGGAGCTCACGCAGGCGAGCCACGAGGTACTCCGTCTTGGCCGGCACCGCTTCGATCAGCTTTTCGTCCTGCACAATCTGCCATTCCTGACAGAAACGAACCATGTCGGCCAGGGAGCCGCCCCAGGTCGAGTCGAGCACGCCCTCGTCCTTCATGGACTGCAGCATATAGACGACACCGTTGGCCATTTTCTTGGCGGTGGCAATCGCCTGGGGCGGGTAGGGCAGGTCCAGAAGGTCGGCCATGAAGAAGGCGCCGGTTTGACCTCCAGCCGTCTGCACCTCGTCGAAGCCCAGGCTGACCTGGTAGGTGTGGGCCAGTCGGCTCAGACCCTGGAAGAACGCCCGTTCGGCCACGCGGTGTCCCCCGGCGCCCTGGATCGGTTCGACGATGATGCCGACGATCTCACCCGGGTACTCCTGGAGACTCCGTTCCACCCGGTCGAGGGCCTGTTGGGTGCGAAAGGCGTTTTCGCTGGCGGGTTCGTCGGTGTTCACCGCTGGAAACGGGATCTGCAGATTGCCCGCAACCAGTCCGTGAAAATCCTTGGTGATGATTGGGTCGTGCGAGAGCTCGGTGATGTTGAGCGCGAACACCGTGCGCCCGTGAAACGCCTGGTCGAAGTAAATGAATCGACGCGCCCCCCGCCTCGCCCCAGGTCGGCGGTCGTGGAGGTTGATGAGGTATTTCATCATGTTCTCCACGGCTTCGGCGCCCGAGTTGACGGCGTAGACTTCGAGGTGCTCGTTCCGCATGCACACCGGAGCGACCGCGTAGAGCGCCCGGTAATAGGCGAGGCACTCCGGCGTGAGAAAGTCCACATTCGCCAGCTTGTTGTTCGCCGCCAGACTGAGCCGGCATAGGTAGTCCGTTTCGTACATCCGCGGGTGGTTGTGGGCGATCCACTTCGACGCGTAATACCCCGCCCAGTCGATCAACCGCTGGCCATCCACCGTGGCGATCTCCATGCCGTGCGAATTTGCCAGATCAATCACGAACGGGTAGGGATCCGCGATGACGTAGCGGCGCAGTTCGGCCAGCTGACGGGCGCTCTTCTCACCTGGAAAACGGGGCGCGGGCGGCGCGGGCCGGGACGGATCGCTCATCCCATCACCCTACCGCGCACCGCCCGTCAGCCCAAGTCGAAAGCGGCGCCCCACCGCCCAAGGGCGAACCGGGGGCACCGCTTTTTCCCTTTTCGTTCCGTCGGCGGCTTGAGAGGGTGGGGGCGTGAAATCCCTCAATCGTCGTGAGTTCCTGGGAGCGATGGCCGTCAGCGCCGTCGCCGCCACCCCCCTCGTCGCTCAAACCACCGCCCCGGCCACGGCCGGTCCCCGCAAGGTCAAGCTGGGGCTGATCGGCTGCGGCTGGTACGGGCTGGTCAACGTCAAGTCCGCTTTCCGGGCGGGAGGTGCCGAAGTCGTGGCGGTCTGCGATGTGGACAGCGACATGCTGGCCAAAGCCGTGGCGGAGATCGAAGGATTGCAGGGCAGCCGGCCCCAGGCGTTCAAGCAGTACCGCGACCTGCTCGCGGTACCGGGACTTGAGGCGATCATCCTCGCCACGCCGCCCCAGTGGCACGCGCTGCCGTTCATCGATGCCCTGGCCCGCGGGCTCGATGTCTATTGCGAAAAGCCCCTCGCGTACGATGTGCGTGAAGGTCGTGCGATGGCCGATGCCGCGGCGAAGAGCAACCGCGTCGTGCAAATCGGATTCCAGCGACGGCAGAGCCCCGCTTTCCAGGCGGTGCGGCAGTTCATTGACAGCGGCGAACTTGGGCGGGTGGTCCAGGTCGACGCGGCCATCCACTACACGGCCGGCACGCTTAGCGCGGTCCCGCAGCCGCCGCCGGCCAGCCTCGATTGGGATCTGTGGTGCGGCCCGGGTCCGCTCATCCCGTACAGCCCCCAGGTGGGACACAAGAACTGGCGGCTCGAGGCCACCACCGGTCACGGGCACCTGGTCGACTGGGGCATTCACTTGATCGACGCCACCCGCCTCATGCTCGGGCTGGGGGCGCCGCGCACCGTCGCCGCCTCGGGTGGCATCTACCAGCTGAAAGATCGTATCAC